>NZ_JBIUBB010000002.1:0-778205 GCF_044547795.1 Nocardia sp. NPDC052316 | reverse complement strand
AGCACGGCAGCACGGCAGCACGGCAGCACGGCAGCACGGCAGCACGGCAGCACGGCAGCACGGCAGCACGGCAGCACGGCAGCACGGCAGCACGGCAGCACGGACGATGGTCTGTCGCGTGGGTCGCGATCGTTGACCGGCGCGGTTGATTCAGGCAAGCCTGACTCGGCCGCAAAGTTCGCTGGGCAACGCGATCGCACGAAACCGCGCTACCTACAGGCGTGTCAGCACTGAGCACAACTCGGCTGCCTGGCCTCGGCTGCCCGGCACGGCAACAGCTCACACCGCTGGTGGCCATATCGTGCGGGGTGGTGCCGACGCTGGATGAAAACCGCGCGCTCCCTACGCTGTCGAGTACGAAAACTCACGCAGTCGAGGTCGCAGCCTGGGCCAATCCGTGCGGAAGGCCGCGCATGCGGTAGGCCGCGCAGTCGATGTGGCAGCCGCAGTCGGCCCGGGCCGTAAGCCGCGCGGTCGATGTGGCAGCCGAGCGGTCGGTGCGACAGCCAAGCGGTCGGTGCGACAGCCAAGCGGTCGGTGCGACAGCCAAGCGGTCCGTGCGACAGCCAAGCGGTCCGTGCGACAGCCAAGCGGTCCGTGCGACAGCCGAGCGGTCCGTGCGACAGCCGAGCGGTCCGTGCGACAGCGAGGCGGTCAGTGTGACAGCCCGCGCAGTCGGGTTGCAGCAGTTCACATGTTCCGTGCGCGCTCCGCGCGGTCAGTGCGTCGGCTCACGTGCAGTCCATACGGCAACACGTGCAGTCCGTACGGCGGCTCCCGGCCGCCGACAGCTCCGTAGGCAAGGCCGCAACGGCGCAGCGGAAGTGGGTTCGGACAGCTCGGTCGCCGACACGAGGAGTGTCAATGCACCACTGTCTGCCACGCCAGCGACAAACATCCCTCAGAATTGGAGACTTTCATGCGTATCCCCACAACAAACTCGATGACCCGACTCCGCCCCACGGCACGCGCACTGCGCACGGCAGCAGCAGCTTTGGCAGTTCCACTGGTGCTGGTCGCCTGTTCGTCCAACGACAAGCCGGAAGCCAAGGCCGCCGACTCGGTCACGATCAAAGACCAGTGGGTGAAGGCGGCGGACGGCGGAATGTCAGCTGCTTTCGGCGAGCTCAGTAATGCCGGCGACAAGCCGCGCACGATCGTGTCGGCGACGAGCCCGGCCTCGAATAAGGTCGAGCTGCACGAGGTGGTCGCGGACTCGACCGGCGTGAAAACCATGCGACCCAAGGCGGGCGGTTTCGTGATTCCGGCGCACGGCAAGACCGAGCTGCGCCCGGGTGGTGACCACATCATGTTCATGGGGCTCAACGGTCCGCTGCGCACCGGTACTGAAACTCCCGTCACGCTCACCTTCGATGACGGGTCGACGACCACGTTCACCGCACAGGTCCGCGATTTCTCCGGCAACCAGGAGAACTACGCGCCCGATCACGCGAACGGCGCGCAGATGCCGGCCCACGGTGGCTGACTCGCGCCCCGGACGCCTCAACCGTCGACGCCTGCTCGGTGGCGGTGCCGCCGTTGCGGGCGCGACGGGTCTCGGGTGGGGCACGGTCGCGCTCGCCGGCCGTGCCGAGGCACCCCGGGTTTCGGCGACCGAACCGTTCTACGGACCACACCAGTCCGGCATCGCCACCGATCCGCAGGCGCAGGCGGCATTCGTCGCGTTCGATCTGAAGCCGGGCGGCACGAGGGACGACATCATCGGCATCCTGAAGATCTGGACCGCCGACGCCGCCCGACTCACCCAGGGCTCCCCCGCCCTCGCCGACACCGAACCCGAACTGGCACAGCGACCCGCCCGTCTCACCGTCACCGTCGGCCTCGGCCCCGCGGTGTTCACCATCGCAGGGCTGGAGCATCGCCGCCCGTCGTGGCTTCGACCACTACCGCCGTTCGAGATCGACCGGCTCGAATCCGCCTGGAGCGACGGCGATCTCCTGCTGCAGGTCTGTGCGGACGAGTCGACCACCGTGTCGCATGCGGTGCGGGTGCTGTGCCGGAGCGTCTCCTCACTGGTCAGTGTGCGCTGGGTGCAGCGCGGGTTCCGCAACGCCGCACCGGGTCGCACCCCGTGCAACCTGATGGGCCAAGTCGACGGCACCGTGAACATCGCGCCCGGACCCGACTTCGATCGACTGGTGTGGGACGACGGCACCGCGCAACCGTGGCTCGCCGGCGGCACCTCGTGCGTGCTGCGCCGCATCGCGATGACATTGGACACCTGGGACGAAATCGACCAGGAGGGAAGGGAACTCACGGTCGGCCGCACCATCGCCAATGGTGCACCGCTGACCGGCACCGACGAATTCGACGAACCGGACTTCGCCGCCGTCGACGCCAACGGCATCCCGATCATCCCGCCGTCCTCGCACATCGCCCGCGCCCACCACACCCACGACGGTGAACGGTTCCTACGCCGCGGCTACAACTACGACGACGCCCCCGCACCGGGTACGATCTCGAACTCCGGACTCCTCTTCGCCGCCTACCAACGCGACGTAGACGCCCAGTTCCTGCCGGTCCAACAACGACTCGCAGAGTTCGACGCCTTGAACGTGTGGACCACACCGGTGGGTTCGGCGGTGTTCGTCATCCCACCGGGAGTGCCGGCACCGGGCAGTTACCTCGGGCAGTCGCTATTCGAATCCTGACCTCGCCCCAACCAGTCTGCAGGTGGATGCCAAGGGTGGTCGCGCCGAGTTGGGCTCTGGCCCACGACGCCTCCGACAATCGGGCTGCGGGCCGCGGCGACCTGCTCGCCGACGTCGCGATCGCCGCGACATCGGCGAGTCATCAGGCCACGTCAGAAATAGACCAGGCCCCGCACCGGGGACAGAAACCGCACTGCGCCGCACTGGCACGGCACCGCATGAAACGGCACGGCACGGCACCGCACGGGCACGGCACGGCACGGCACGGCACGGGTGCAGGCAACGCAAGTTTGCGGTGCTTGCTCGCATCCAGGGTCCGGGGTCGTGGTCGGCACGAAGGCCGTGCCGACCCGCCAAGACGTAGTCAGTGCCGTCACGTGACACGGCGACTGCACCGGGGTGGAAGATCGCCTCACGCGGCAGCCACACGGCGACACATGCGGGAAGTGTCCTCGATCCCGCAGACGCACAACGGCCGCCACGCCGAGTCGACGCGACGGCCGCAGGCCGAGACCGGATCTGTCAGAGGCCGGTTCCCTGGAACCTCTTGGCGTCCTTGCGAACCCCGAACGCCACGATGACCTCCATGATGCCGAGCACGATCAACCACACACCGACCACGACTGCCAAGGTGGCCACCGAGGTCAGCGGCCAGGCGATCAAGACGATGCCTGCGATCACGGTGAGCACACCGAAGAAGACGGCCAGCCAGCGACCCGGCACGTCCGGCTCGGATACCGCGATCACCACGGCGGACACACCGCGGAACAGCCACCCGATGCCGATCCAGATGGCAAGCAGCAGAATCGAAGTCAGCTCGTCACGGAAGCAGAAGACGCCGATCGCGATGGAGAGCACGCCGCTGATGAAGGCGAGCACGCGGATACCGGTACTGCTCGGCGCGCCGAACGCGGCCATCAGCTGCAGAAAGCCGCTGACCACCAGATAGATTCCGAAAAGGATGCCCGCCGCCAGCAGGGTCACACCGGGCCAGGCGAGAATGATCACACCGAGGATCACCGAGAGTAAGCCAGTGACCAGAACGGTTTGCCACGCACTGCGGGCAAGAGACTGCAAAGGACCCTCGAGCACGCTGTTTGTCGTCATAGTCCGATGCTATGCCCCATCCGGAGGTTTCCTGGATATTTGCTCACTGAATGCGGCGGTTCCGTGGGCTTGCCGGTCGACCAGCCTGTTCACCGGCCTATCCGACCGTTAGCCGCTCACCCCGTCGGCGCTCGACACCCCTGAGTCCGCCGTCGCGGGCGCGGCGATGTTCACCATCCAGGCGACACCGAAACGATCTCGGCACAAACCGAACTCGTCCCCCCACATCTGCTTCTCCAGCGGCACCGACACCGTGCCCGCCTCCGACAGACGGTCCCAGTAGCCATGCAGTTCGGCAGCGTCTGCACCACTGAGACTGATCGAAATACTGCTTCCTGGTGCGTATTCCATGCCGGGCGGGGTGTCCGCAGCCATCAACGTGAAGCCGCTCGGAGTCTCCAGGACGCCGTGCATGACCAGGTCCGCACCGGGCGCCTCCTGGTCGCTGAATTCGCTGAAGGTGCTGATGGTCAGGGTGCCGCCGAACACGTCGCGGTAGAACTCCAGAGCTGCGCGGGCCGTGTCGCCGAAAGTGAGGTACGGGTTGAGCCGGGAGGTCATGACACGAGGTTAGTGCGCCTGCGGACAAGCGGCGATGAGTGACGCCGGACTCGCCGGGGTTTATGGCTTGTCGGGCTCGGGTAGTAATCCCTAAGTGACTCTGGTCGTGTACGCCCATGTGGTGCAGCGGGTGGGTCGGGAATCGTGAGTCTCGGGTGGCTAGGAGAAGAGGGTGGCGGTTGTACTCGTGCTGCAGGCACGGGGCCTTGGTGATCTACTCACTGCGGTCCCGGCGCTCCGTGCGCTGCGCCGGGCAAGACCACACGACCACATCACACTCGCCGCCCCGCACCGGCTGAAGCCGATCGTCGACCTGATCGCCTCGGTGGACACGATGGTGCCCACCGCCGAACTCGGCGACCTTCGCTGGGACGCGCCCGGCCCGCAGCTCGCCGTCAACCTGCACGGGCCGAGCACCGAAAGCATTGTGCAACTGGAGAAGACGGCCCCGGGCCGGATCCTCAGCTACCACAACCCGGCGTTCCCCGAACTGTCCGGCCCTGAGTGGCAGACGGACATGCACCACGTGGACCGCTGGTGCCACCTGCTCGAATCCGACGGGATCGTCGCGGACCGGCGCAATCTCGGCCTGGTGCCGCCGGTGGCGACCACGAGCCACCGCGACTGCGTCGTCGTGCACGTCGGGGCTGGTGCGCCCGCGCGCCGCTGGCCGGCCGATCGGTTCGCCGCCGTGGTCCGGCATCTGCTCGTGCTCGGTCGCGAGGTGGTGCTGACCGGCGATGAGTACGAGCGGGAGGTCGCGCTGAATATCGCCGCGCGAGCGGGCCTGCCGATCAGCCGGGTCCTCGCCGGCGACCAGAACCTCATCGAACTGGCCGCCACCATCGCCGAGGCAGGCCTGGTGATCAGCGGCGATACCGGGGTCGCCCACCTGGCCACGGCGTTCGGCACCCGCACCGTGCTGCTGTTCGGCCCGACGCCGCCGCGCTGGGGCGGGCCACCCCCGCACCTGCTGAACAGGCACGCCGTGCTCTGGGCAGGTCAGCTCGGCGACCCGTACGCCGACACCCCCGACCCCGGACTGCTGCGCATCGGCGTCACCGAGGTCATCAACGCGGTCGACAAGCAGCTCAACAACGCGTCCGCTACCCAGTCGCGCCGCGCCCCCTATCGTCGCGTCGGTTGACGGCCCCACCCGCCGCAGCCAGACCCGCACCACAACCGCATATCGCCGCCCACGCAGATCCTCAGACCCTGCCGTCGGTCCGCGCCGTCTGCAACGCGGCCGAGTAGGCGGCCAGCGCGCTCGGCCAGAACTGATCGAGATAGTCGCGGGCGTCGCCGAGCCCGCGCGGGTCCAGCGAGTACAGCCGGCGGTTACCTTCCGGACGCATCATCACCAGGCGGGCTTCGCGGAGCACACGCAGGTGCTGCGAGACCGCCGAGCTGGTCACCCCGGTGAGCTCGGCCAGTTCGCCGACCGCGCGCGGCGCCTGCGGCAGCGCCTCGAAAATGGCGCGGCGGGTCGGGTCGGACAGCGCCACGAGGGCGCGAACTCCATTAGTCGCCACTGAAATAGTGTGACCACCGAGCGACCATTTGGTCAACTCGACGCCTTACGGAATTCCCCCAGGTGAACATCGGAGGCGCGCGAGCGCGTTACACACTTGTAATACCCGAACTGGGGTTTTCGGCCGCTGTGACGGTAACCACAAGATTGCGGAACTAGTATTAGCCTCCCGTACGTTCGTTCCATGCCCGTGACCGTTCCGTTATCTTCTCGTCGGGGCGCGACCCGGACTCGACGCCACCGTGCCGCCACCCGCGCGGTGGCCGTGTCCGCGGTCGTCAGCGCCTCGCTCGGCGTCCTAGCCGCCGCCGATCAGCACTCGACCACCCCCTCCGGCCGCCTGACCGCCGGAACACTCGCCTCCGCCGACGCCGACACGGCACAGCAGGTCGCATTCACTGCCTTCACCCCGCGTGAGGCGCAGATGCCGCAGATCGTGCCGGACAACGTCGTGTGGGAACAGAACCGCCTCGCCGTCGAAGCGGCCCGGCCCAAAACCGTCCGCCCGATCGCGGGCATCCTGACCTCGACCTTCGGCGAACGCTGGGGTTCGCTGCACGCGGGCCTCGACCTGGCCGACGCCATCGGCACGCCGATCGCCGCGGTCACCGACGGCGTCGTGCTCGAGGCCGGACCGGCCAGCGGCTTCGGCATGTGGGTGCGGGTGCAGCAGGACGACGGCACCATCGGCGTCTACGGCCACGTCAACGACATCCTCGCCACCGTCGGCCAGCAGGTCCGCGCGGGCGACATCATCGCCACCGTCGGCAACCGCGGCTTCTCCACCGGCCCGCACCTGCACTACGAAGTCCACCTGCCCGGCGGACAGCCGATCGATCCGCTCCCCTGGCTGGCCGGCCGCGGCATCGACATCCTGCGCAACACGCCGTAGTCCGCCGCTCTTCGCGGGTCGATGAGGGGCTCGTGAAGGACGAACGCCCCGGCCGCGTATGTATCAACGGTGATACATACGCGGCCGGGGCGTTCGCGCATCCGCATGGTGGGCCGAATGCCGAGTTCGGTACCGCGTCTCCGACACGCAGCGACGCCCGGCGAAACACGCTGGTCTCAGACCTCTTGAAGCGCCTCGATGCGAGCCGGCACGTGCTTGTGCCACGGCGTTCCCGCGATGGCGTCACGCCAGGTGACGTCGGTGAGCTCGTTGGCGGCGACGCCGGTGCGCTGCGTACCCTCGCCATCGGGCAGGTCCAAACCGAGGCCGTTGGGCAGCGAGGCGTGGCCGCGTTGCATGCGGTCGTTGACCTCCACGGTCGAGATGGCCGTACCGCGGCGAGTGGTGATGCGGGCCCGATCGCCGGTGACGAGGCCGAGCTGGGCCGCGTCGTCGGGGTTGAGCCGCAGAGAGCCGTTCGGGTCGCGGTGGCGCCACGTGTCGTCGCGGAAGATCGTGTTGGCCGTGAACGAGCGCCGCTCCCCCGCGGCGAGGACGAAGGGGAACTCGGCGCTGGTGTGGACAGCCGTAGTATTGGCGAGCTCGCGCACCGCGTGCAGTAATTCCGGTATTGCCAACGGGATTCGCTTGTCGGGGTGCGGTACGTAGTCCCAGGCGTCGGCGTAGTCGTCGACGGTGAAGGTGACCCCGGAGCGGCCTGCGAGGACAGCGTCGAAGAGCGCGTCGGCGTCGCGATGCCCGGCGCGACGCATGGCGGCGGGGTACACCTTCGCGACGCGCTGGGCCAACCCCCACAGCACGGCGGCGGCGCGCGCATCGTCGGGCAGGGTGGGGCCGAGCGTCTCGTACAGCACATACGGCGCCACCCCCGCGAGGGACTTGTCGACCGCAAGCATTGCGGCGAACGCCCACTTGTACGGGCCGCGACCGAGTTTCGCGACCGTCCGGAGCACAGCGAGTTTCCCGGCACCGACGGTGCCGAGTCGACGCAGCAGCCGGGCGTAGATCTCCGGCTCGGCCAGAGTGCCCGGCAGCGGGTCGAGGACCGGCGCGCGCAGGTGAAAGGTGTTGTGCGGGAACTCGAGATTGAAGAAGGTGGCTTCCCATTTCTCGAACTGACTGGCCGCGGGCAGCACGTAGTCGGCGTGCCGCGCGGTCTCGGTGAGGGCCACGTCGAGGACGACGACGAGGTCGAGCGCGTCGAGCGCCTGCCGGAACTTGGCCGAATCGGCAAGGGAGTGCGCGGGATTGGCGGACTCGACGATCATCGCGCGGAAGCGGTCCGGATGGTCGGTGAGGATTTCTTCGGCGATGGAGTTGCACGGCACCATGCCGCCGAGGATCGGTGCGCCCGTGACCGGCGTGCGTTTGATGTCACGGCTGTACCCGGCGAGCGGTGCCATCCACGAGTGTGGCTGCATGGCACCGGGTTTGGCGAAGTTGCCGGTGAGCAGCCAGAGCAGTTTGTTCAGATATGAGATGAGGGTGCTGTTGGGGCTCTGCTGCACGCCGAGGTCTTCATACGTTGCGACGCTGGCGGCAGTACCGATGCGGTGCGCGGCCGCGCGAACGAGTTGCTCTGGTACGCCGCAGATCTCGGCGTGGTCGGCGACATCGATGCCGGCGAACTCCCGCAGCACCGCCTCGGAATCGGTGGTGTGTTCGGCGAGGAAAGCATGGTCGACCAGGTCGTCCTGCACCAGGACGGCGAGGATCGCGGACAAGCACCAGGCGTCGGTGCCCGGGCGGAGTTGCAGGTGGATGTCGGCCAGGTCGGCGGTTTCGGTGCGCACCGGGTCCAGCACGATCATGCTGCGGGCCGGGTCTTTGGCGATCTGCTGCAACACCGTTCGGGCCCGCGGGACGCCGTGCGACTGCCAGGGATTCTTACCGAGGAACACCGACACTTCGGCGTGTTCGAAATCGCCGGTGGTATGGCCGCCGGTGAGGTGCCCGTCGACCCAGCCTTCCCCGGTCTTCTCCTGAGCCAATGCGCTCGATCGGTAGCGGGCGCCGATCGCGCGTCGCAGCGCACCGCTGTACGCACCGCCGAGATGGTTGCCCTGTCCCCCGCCGCCGTAGTAGAAGATCTTGTCGCCGCCGTAGCGGTTCTTGACCTCGATCAGACGCGCGGCGATCTCGGATATGGCGGTGTCCCAGTCGATTTCGGTGAAACTACCGTCGGGTTCGCGGCGCAGCGGCGCGGTGAGGCGGGCGCCGCCGTTCTGGTAGTGGTCCAGGCGCAGCGCTTTGTTGCAGGTGTAGCCGGCGGAGGCGACATGTTCCTTGTCGCCGCGAATCTTGGCGAAGCGGCGGTCGTCGAGCTGGATCAGCAGGCCGCAATTGTTCTCGCAGAGGATGCATGCGGTCTTGTGCCACTCCGTGTTCGCGGCGCTACCCCGAGATGCTGTCGTGTCGACGTCGGGTGACCGGTCGCCATTGTCGTGCGCCGCGGTCCGTCCGGTTGCCGCGGTCATTTGCTGACCTGATCCACGCGGGTGCCGTCGAGCCATGGCTCGAGATCGGCCAGGAACGGTGTGTCGCCGAGGCGTTCGAGGTCCTCGAGGAAGGCCGTTGTGGTGCGGCCGGCCGCGGCGGTGGTGCCCGCGGAGATGAATCCGGCCTGCTCTCGGTCGAGGCCGCGAGACAGCGATTTGTCGGTGCCGAAGTAGATGGCGCGCTTGGCTTCCGCGACGGCGACGGGATTGCGTGTTGCCAATCTCGCTGCTGTCGCTTGGGTTTCGGCCAGCAGCTGATCTTCCGGGACCAGGCGGTGCACCAGACCGAGCCGGTAGCCTTCCCGCACCGACAGCGGTGCACCTTCGAGGGTTACCTCGATCGCCTTGGCCGCACCGAGCAGTCGGGACAGCCGCTGGGTTCCGCCACCGCCCGGGATAAGGTTGGCCAAGGTCTCGATCTGACCGAGTTTCACGTGCTCGGCGTCGGCCGCATATCGCAGGTCACACGCCAGTGCGATCTCGTGCCCGCCGCCGAGCGCTGGGCCGTTGATCGCGGCCAGGTAGACCGCGCCGGACCGATTCATCCGCAGCGTGGTCTTCTTCCACCGATGCCCCCACACCAGACCCGCGCCGAGCCCGCCACCGAAACGCTGCGCCAGCCGGGCCGCTCCCGGCAACCGCATCGCCACATCGCCGAACCGCAGGAACGGCGCGGCGACTCGGGCGGGGATGAACGGGTGCGGCAGTTCGATCATGCCGGTCAACGCACGGGGGTCGGCGTGGGTGAGGAACCGGCCGGGCAGCCCGCCGGTGAGCACGACCGCGCCTACCGTGTCGTCGGCGTCCACCGCCGCGGTCAGCACGTCCAGATCACGCACGAACTCGGGAGTGGCGAAGTTGAGCGGTGGCGCGACGACCCGCGCCGTCAGCACCCGCCCGTCTCGGACCAGTTCGATGGTCTCCAGCTGGAGATCGGCGGCGGACATCGGCGGCTCCTTCGATGCGCATGGCAACGGCCGGACCACGAGAATGCGGCAACGCACACCCGGTTCACCCGAACCCGTTCTGATTATGGTGTCCACCATAATAGGTGTGTCAAGGGGTACCACGCAGCGGCCCAACGAGTAGTCAGCGCCTCGGGAGCGATCGCTGTCCGCTCGGCCTTGCCCTCGCGGATAGGCGATTTCGCGGTCGGGCGGCTGAAAGCGGCGTCGAATCGGCTGACACGGATCCGCGATCGGCGATCAGCCAGATCGCCAGACGCTAGTGCTGCGCCCCGGACTCCGCCGTGCGGGTAACGGCAGGAAGCAGCTCGCGCAATTCGGCGATGACGTTGTCGAGCGGTGTGATGTCACGCTGGGCTCGACACAGCGCGATAGCTCCCTCGAAGGCGGCGACAGTGAGAGTGGCGAGTCTGCGGGCGCGCGCTTCGGAAACCCCTTCGCGGACAAGCACATCGGCCAGCGAGGCTTGCCAGCGCGCGAAGGTGTCGGCGGCGGCGCGGGCGAATTCCGGTGCGTCGTCGTTGGTTTCGACCGCGACCGCGAAAACCGGGCAGCCGGATCGGAACTCGCTGTCGACCAGGGTGCGCCGCCACATCGCACCGAACTGGTCGAGCGCCGTCAGCGAGTCGTTCTCCCGGGTCAACCGCTCGATGAACTCGGACATGAAGTTTCCCGCTACCACGACCGCTTCATTGACCAGCTCGGTGCGCCCGCCGGGAAAGTGGTGATACACCGATCCACGCGGCGCCCCGGTACTGCTGAGCACCCGATCCACGCTCGTCGCGCTGGCACCGTGCACCCGCAGGGACTCCACCGCACCCTCGATCATGCGCCGCCGCGCATCACCCGGGCGCGGGCGTACGGATCCGTCACTACGCGCTCGGCGTGTCCCTGCCATACCGCCATGTTATGGGATGTGCCATAAAGGTGACACGGCATGGGCGGTATTCATGATCGACGGGACATCGCGGCGGCCCCTACTCGTGAAATGCCGCCATCGCGCCCGTCGATCACGACAACTACGTCGTCCGGTGGCCCACCCGGGTGGCATGGAAGTCCAGAAAGGCGGACAGGGTGTCGGCGGGGGCCTCCACCTGCGGATAGTGGCCGACCTTCGGCAGCTCGATCACGTCGGGATTCGGGATGAGTTCGCGAAAGCGGCGAGCCATGTGCGCCCCGGAGACCGGGTCGAGCAGTCCGTCGATGAGACGCAGCGGCACCACGGTGTCGCGGAGGGCACCGACCCAGCGCTCGCGATTCTTGCGCCGTTCCCCCATATACCGAATCAGCTTGTGGCCGTTGCGTTTACCGCGCTTACCGCACCACAGCGTCCAGAACTGTTCCAGCTCTTCGCGCGTCGGCTTGGTATCGGGGCCGAAGACCGCGGACAGGCTCGCGGTGTAGGCCCGCTCACTGGCCAGGAAGCTGAACACCGGTCCCAGCGGACTCGCCAGCAGGCGCTGCACCAACCGAGCCCGGTGCGTCTCAGGGAACAGGCCGCCGTTGAGCAGGCACACCGACTCGAGCACCAGCGACTGGTCCCCCGCGGCGCGGCGCTCGGCGTCGCGGGCGAGCAACTCCTGAGCGACGGTATCGCCGTAATCGTGAGCCAGGATGTGGACCCGGTCGATCCCCTGCTCTCGTAGCAGATTCTCGTGAATGTCGGCCTGATCGGCGATCGAATACTGATAATTGCGCGGCTTCGCCGACCAGCCGAAGCCGATCATGTCCGGCGCGAGCACCCGAGCAAACCGCTCGCACAGACCAGGCCAGACGAGGTGCCAGTCCCAGGACGCGGTCGGGAATCCGTGGATGCAGAGCAGTGTGCCGTCGGCGCCACCGCCGTCGTCGCGATAGAAGATCTGATGGCCGCGGTGGGTGAACCGCCTGCCGTTCGCCCGCCAGGACGCAAACTCCTCCATGCCTACCTCCTTGTCGCCGACAAGCATGGCCCCTGAACCCCTCCAGCACAGGAAATCCGTCGACGGCGGACGTGTCATGTACCGCGGGCGGAGTTGCCGGAGATGCGCTCTGCGAGAATGCGACGGTGCATGTCGCGATCGGCCTGGTGGTTCTCGTTGCCTCGGCGGCGGCGCTGGCGGCGCTGGCCCGCCGGTTCGGGGTATCCGAACCGCTCGTGTTGACCTTGGCCGGGGTGGCGGCGTCGTATCTGCCGTTCGTGCCGGAGATCCACCCCGATCCCGAGATCATCCTGCTCGGATTGCTGCCGCCGCTGCTCTATACGGCGGCGATCCGGACTTCCCTGGTCGACTTCCGGGCGAATATGCGCACCATCGCATCGCTGTCGGTGGGGTTGGTCCTGTTCACCACCTTCGCGGTCGCGGCGGTGGTGTGGTGGTTGTTGCCGGTGCCGTTCGCGGTCGCGGTCGCGCTCGGCGCGGTGGTCGCGCCGCCCGACGCGGTGGCCGCGACGGCGGTGGCCAGGCGGATCGGGATGCCGCGCCAGATCGTCACCATCCTCGAGGACGAGTCGCTGTTCAACGACGCGACCGCGCTGGTGGCCTTACGCACGGCGATCGCCGCGTCGGCCGGAACCGTGACGGTGTGGCAGGCCGGCGGCGACTTCCTGCTCGCCGCGGGCGGCGGTGCCGCGGTGGGTGTCCTCGTGGCGTACCTGCTCGCGCTGCTGCGTCGCCGGATCACCGACCCGGTGCTGGACACGACGCTGTCGTTCCTCGCGCCGTTCGCGGCGTACCTGCCCGCCGAAGGGATCCACGCGTCCGGCGTGATCGCGGTGGTCACCTGCGGCATGATCCTCGGGCACGGCGCTCCGGTGTGGCAGAGCGCGGCGTCGCGGATCGCGGAGCGCACCAATTGGCGCACCATCCAATTCATCTTGGAGAGCTCGGTATTCGTCATCATCGGCCTACAGGTGCGCGCGATCCTCGAGGGGGCGTGGAGCAGCGGGCTCGATCACCGCACCGTGGTGGTCGCCGCCGTCGGCGTGTTGCTGGTGACCATGCTGGCGCGACCGTTGTGGATCTTCCCCTGGTCCTTACTGATTCGCCGAATCGGGCCAACGGGGGCCGTTCCGTTGACGCATTCGGCGGTGGCGTCGTGGGCGGGGATGCGCGGGGTGGTCACCCTGGCCGCGGTGCTGCTGTTGCCGGAGGACACTCCGGAGTTGCCGGTGTTGAAGCTGCTCGCGCTGGTCGTTGTCGCGGGAACGCTACTGCTGCAGGGCACTTCACTGCCGTGGCTGGTGCGATTGCTCCATCTGCGCGGGCCGAGCCGGGCCGAGCTCGCGCTACAGAAGGCGAACCTGCTCCAGCAGGCGACTACGGCGGGACTGGCCGAGCTCGACAAGTGGGTCACCCCGGACACGCCTACGTCGGTCGTCGATTCATTGCGCGACCGGGTCACTTGGAAGAGCAATGCGGCGTGGGAACGGCTCGGCCGATCCGAATCCGAGCTGGCCACTCCGACAGCGGAATACCGGCGACTGCGGCTGGCGATGCTGCGGGCCGAGCGCGAAACCGTCCTGCGCGTGCGGGATTCGGGCTCCGCGGACTACGAGATCCTGCAGTACGTGCTGGCGCGGCTCGATCTCGAGGAGTCGATGATCGATCGGTACGACGAGACGGAGGAGGAGCGTCCCGAACCGCTGGCCGCGCCTACGGCCGGAGACAGCTGCGCGCATCTTCGGGCTGCTCCGCTGGTGTTGGATTCGGCGAATCCGGATGTCTGCGCCGAATGCGTCGCGGAGGGGATGAGTTGGGTTCATCTGCGAATGTGCCTGTCCTGCGGGCACATTGCCTGCTGTGATTCATCCGTCGGGAATCACGCGACCAAGCATTACGGCAGTAGCGGGCACCCGGTGATGCGCAGCGTCGAGCCCGGCGAGGCGTGGCGATGGTGTTACGTGGACGAGCTGTTGGGCTGACGAAGTCGTAGCGCGAGGCGTTGCACAGCGCGCAGGCTCAACGGCGGCGCACGCTCAGCGGCGGGCGTGTGAGTAGATCAGGCGCGCGTATTCGTTGAGCAACTTGTCCAGCGACAGGTCTTCGCCACCGGCGGCGATCTGCTGGTAGCCGATCAGCATCGCCATACCCAGCGAAGTCACCACCGCCGAGGTGTCGTCGTCGCCGACCACGCCCTTGATCGCCTTATGCACTGTGCGCCTGCGTGATTCGTCGACGCGCTTGAGCGCGAGGTTCACCGATTCGTCGTTGGCGGCCCAGGCGCGGATCGCGGCCTCCGCGGCGTGATGCAGGCCGGAGGCGAGGTCGGACATGGCGCGAATGTCGTCGTCGGGGTTGCCCTGGTTGAACTTCAGGGTGCGCAGGATCAGCACCTGCCGGTTCTCCCAATGCTCGAGCAGCGCGTCGACGAAACCCTGCCAGCTGCCGAAGTGGTGATAGAACGAGCCGCTCGTGACGCCGAGACGTCGGCACAGCACACCGATATTGAGACCCTTGAAACCGAATTCGGCGAGCACCTCCAGAGCGGTGTCGAAGTACTGCTCCTTGGTGACCACACGTGACATGCCGGGTGCCGTTCTGTTCGTTCGGGCAGGAGTGGGAGGACCGAACAGTACCTCATTGTCTCGCCGGCTCGTACGAGGATAACCAAGCCACTGCCGTGCCGTTCGAGCGACCCCAGGTACCTGTTACCTGGCGAAATAGCTAGTGCGCGTGCGGAATCGACAGCCCGCCGAGAACACCTGCGGGCATCCCCCGGGTACGCCCGACCATGCGAGTCCAGCCTGCTGACCCCTCATCCGAGCACTCGTAAATAACAGAGCAATCGCTCTGTTATAGTGGTCAGCATGCCTCGCCCCCGCACCCACGACCCCGACATCGTGCTCGATGCCGCGGAGTCGCTGGCCGTGCGATCAGGCCCGGCCGCGGTCACCACTCGCGCCGTCGCGGCGGCGACCGGTGTATCGAACGGCGCGATCTATCACACCTTCGGTTCGCGCGCGGAGCTGCTCGGCCGCACCTGGTTACGCGCCGCACACCGCTTCTTGGCATTGCAGTCCGAACTGGTCGACGCCGCGCTGGACGGACCGGATCAGCAAGACGGCATCGACGCGGTGATCGCCGCAGCCGAGGCGCCGGTGGTGTTCGCCGAAAAGTTTCCGACCTCGTCCCGGCTCCTGCTCACCGTCGAGCGCGACGAACTACTCGGCGACGTCCCGGATGCGATCGCCACCGAACTCGCAGCCACCGACAAAGTATTGGTGGAGTTACTGATCAGACTGTCCCGACATCTGTGGGGCCGCGGCGACGGCCGCGCGGTCGATGTCCTCACCGTGTGCATGGTCGATCTTCCCACTGTGATCCTGTTGCGCCGCAACAGGATCACCAATCCACTGGCCCGCGAGCAACTGCGCGCGGCGGTGCGCGCGGTCTTGGATGTAGGCCCGCCACCATGACCGCAACCATCCGTCACCGAGTTTCGAACCGCACAACACAAGGAACCCCCATGCCGACTCTCAGCTACCACGACAAGATCGCCGTCCTGGACCTCGGTGGTGACGAAAACCGTTTCTCACCAACGTTTCTCGAAGCCGTCAACGCCCACCTCGACACCGTCCTCGCCGACGGCGCACAGGGCCTGATCACCACGGCCAGCGGCAAGTTCTACTCCAACGGCCTCGACCTGGACTGGCTCGGCGCCAATGGCGACCGCACCCAGTGGTATGTCGGCGAAGTCCAGGCACTGTTCGCGCGGGTGCTCACCCTGCCGGTGCCCACCGTCGCCGCGCTCCCCGGTCACGCCTTCGGCGCGGGCTCCATGCTGGCGATCGCCCACGACTACCGCGTGATGCGCGCCGACCGCGGTTACTTCTGCTTCCCCGAGGTCGACATCCGCATCCCGTTCACCGAGGGCATGGCCGCGCTCATCCAAGCCAAGCTCACCCCGAAAACCGCTGTCGCCTCGATGACCACCGGCCGCCGCTTCGGCGGAACCGACGCTCTGGCAGTCGATATCGTCGACGCCACCGCGCCCGAGGGCGCCATCACCGACACCGCGCTGGCGCTGCTCGCCCCGCTCGGCGGCAAAGATCCCGGCACGCTCGGCGCGATCAAGAACACCATGTTCGACGGCGCGGTCACCGCACTGCTGGCTGCCCGCCAGGCGGAGTGAGCTACTCCGTCGCGGGCTGAATTTCGTCGTCCGACTCCGGTGGCGCGGCGGTGACCACATCGATCTGCTCGCCGATGTAGCGGACCACCACCGCGATCACCGCCACCACCGGAACGGCGAGGAACGCGCCGACGATGCCGTAGAGCGACCCACCGGCGGTGACCGCGAGCAGCACGAGCACCGCATGCAGCTTCATGCTGCGGCTCTGCAGAACCGGTTGCAGCACATTACCTTCCAGCTGCTGCACCGCGATGATGATGCCGAGCACGATCAACGCGGTCGTGAACCCATTGCCGACGAGCGCGACCAGCACGGCGAGCGCACCGGCCACGAACGCACCCACCATCGGCACGAATCCGCCGATGAAGGTGATCACCGCGAGCACCATCGCCAGCGGGACCCCGAGGATCACCAGCCCGGCACCGATGAACACCGCGTCGATCAAACTGACCAGCGCCTGGGTCCGGATGAATCCGCCGAGCGTGCCCCACACCCGATTCAGCACCTCTTCGACGTGACGGCCGCTCCGGCTGCCGAGGACGGCATGCAGCCAGGGCAGCAGCCGCGGGCCGTCTTTGACGAAGAAGAAGCTCAGCACGAGCACGAGGAACAGGGTGATGAGCACCGAGGTCGCCGTGGACACGCCGCTGAACACACCGCCCGCGATCTGTGCGGCACTCGACTGCAACCGGGACACGATCGCATCGACCGCGGAGTCGAGTTGCTCATCGCGAATGCGCAGCGGTGGTCCCTGCATCCAATCGCGCACCGTGTTCACGCCCTCGGTGGACTTGTCCGCGAGATCCGGCGCCTGGTCCACCACCGACGGCACGATCAGCGCGACCACCCCGGCCAGCACGCCGACGAACGCGACCATCGTGATGGTCGCCGCCAAGGCCGGCCGTAACCCTTTTCCGGTGAGCCACCGGGTGGGCGGCCACAGCACGGTCGCGACGACGATCGCGAGCGCCACCGGCAGCAAGACCACCCACAGCTTCGCGAAAATGTACATCAGCACCCACGCGCCCGCGGCGATCGCGACAATGCACAACGCCCATTTCGCGAGCCACATGATGCCGGACCCGATCACGTCGCCGCGATCAGGTACGGCGTGGCTACCGCTGGTCTTGTCGGTCTGGTCGCGACGCTTGCTGGTCTTGTGCTGAATGTCTTCGCTCGGCCCACTCACGGGCCAAGTCTTGCACGAGGGTGCGGCGCGAGCAGATCATTACCTACCGCGCGCCGCGGTGCCTTGGAGCACGGCGGGGCGTTCGGCAGGCCAGGTGAGCGCCCCGGTGGATGTGTCAGCGGGGCAGCATCGATCGAGGGTGCACCGATCATTCGCCAGAGCCGCAGCGTTCGGCCGGATGTTCGGTTGCGGCTGTTCTGTGAGCAGTTCGCCGCCAACTCACCAGGACGCCGCCTCGAGCAGCTCCTAGGCGTGCGTCCACTGCCGACGCCCGCTGACCGGGGATCTCGACCCGCCCCGCAACACTGTCCGGGTACGTTCGAGTGATCTTCAGAAGGAGGACACTTTGACCGCCGCAGCCACGCTGGAACGCAACGGGCACATCGCCGTTATCACCCTCAACCGCCCCGAGGCGATGAACGCGGTGAATGCCGCACTGTCGAGTGCGGTGGGTGCCGCGCTGGACGAGCTCGCCGCCGATCCGCAGCTGCGGGTCGGCGTGATCACCGGGGCGGGGCGGGCCTTCTGCGCCGGAGCCGACCTCAAAGAGTTGGCGCGTGGCAACGCGATTCACGATCCGGAGCATCCGGAGTACGGATTCGCCGGGCTGGTCCAGCATTTCGTGGACAAACCGCTCATCGCGGCGGTCAACGGATTCGCCCTCGGTGGCGGCACCGAGATCGTGCTGGCCAGCGATCTCGCGGTGATGAGCGAGGACGCCTCACTCGGATTGCCGGAGGTGGCGCGCGGATTGATCGCGGCGGCGGGCGGCCTGCTGCGGCTGCCGCGGGCGGTGCCGCCGAAGATCGCGCTGGAGATGGCGTTGACGGGCGCGCCGATCGATGCCGCGAGCGCGGCGCACTGGGGGTTGGTCAACCGCGTGGTGCCCGCCGATCAGGTGCTGCCCACCGCGCTGCGGCTCGCCGAGACCATCGCCGCGAATGCCCCGCTGTCGCTGCGCGCCTCCAAGCGAATCATGCACCGCGTCAACGACTTCGGCTCCGACTGGGACACCCCGATCTGGGAGATGAGCATGGCCGAAGCGCGTCCGGTGTTCGTCAGCAAGGACGCGCTCGAAGGTCCACGCGCGTTCGCCGAGAAACGCGCACCGCAGTGGCGCGGCGAGTAGTCGGCGACCCGCTGGACATCAGGCCTGCTCTGCCCCTTTGAGATGGGTGTCGAAAAAGCTGAAGATGCGCTGCCAGGCGTCGCGCGCCGCATCCTCGTTGTAGCCGAGGCCGGTGACGCGCAGGACCGGGTCGGCCGGCGTCAGGTTGGCGAAGGCGTGGGTGACCTTCGGATAGACCTTGATGTCGTGCTCCACGCCGAGCTCGGTCAGCGCTTCGTCCAGTTTGCGGGGCGCGCCGATCAGGATCGGGTCGCGCTGCGCGTAACTGGCGACGACCGGGCACGAGCCCTCGAGCATGGCGCGGTAGTCGCCGTAGAGGCTCGGGTAGAACGGCGCGGCGGCGTCGAAACCCTTCGGCGCGACCAGCAATGCGAAACCACCACCCATGCAGAACCCGACGACGGCGGTGCGACCGGTGCAGTCGGGTTCGGCGACCAACCGGTCGCGCGCGGCCAGGACATCACGCACCGGCGGTCCGTCGCCGCTGAACACCAAAGCGCGATAGATCGCGCGGATGCAGCGCACTCGACCGCGTGCGAACAGATTCGGCGCGATGGTCAGGTAGCCGTAGTCGGCCAGCATGCGCACGGTCCGCCGCAGATCCGCACCGAACCCGACGCCGTCGTGGATCACCACGACCCCGGGCCACGGTCCCTCGCCGGACGGCCGCGCCAGTATCGCCTCGAGCCGTCCATCCGGTGCGGTGAGCTCAATCGTGTCCATGGGCATCGAATGTAGGTCAGTGTCTCAGACATGTACAGGGTGTCTGCGCAGACGTGGCGACCGACCAATCGAGCAACGACCACACGTTGCCAGTGGTCCGTGCACAGCAGCTGACACGTTCAGCTATCGGGTGCGCAGGGCCGGGACCGATCGCGGTGCTCCGGTGCGGCTGGTCAGCCCGCGCCGCTGCCGCGGTCGAATGCCAGCCCCTCAGCGGTGAGTGGGGTGCAGCTCAGTGGTTGCGCGCGCGGGCTCACTCGGGGTACGGCTCGGAAGCCGAAGACGCTTGAGCGACAGCGCATTCAGGGCGACGATAATGCTGGAACCCGACATCGACATGGCGGCGATCTCGGGTCGCAGCGTGAAGCCGAATGCGGGAACGAAAACCCCGGCGGCGATCGGCAGGGCGATGGCGTTGTAACCGACCGCCCAGGCCAGGTTTTGGTGCATCTTGCGCAGCGTGCCCCGCCCGATCCGCAAGGCGGTCGGCACGTCGAGCGGGTCGGAGCGCATCAGGACCAGGTCGGCGGTTTCGATGGCGACATCGGTTCCGGCGCCGATGGCGATACCGAGATCGGCACCGGCCAACGCGGGAGCATCGTTGACTCCGTCGCCGACCATCGCGACTTTGCGTCCATCCCGTTGCAGCTCAGCGATTTTCGCGGCCTTGTCCTTCGGCAGCACCTCTGCGATGACGGTGTCGATGCCGAGGTCGGCGGCGATGCGTTCGGCGGTGGCGCGATTGTCACCGGTCAGCATCACCACCTCGACACCCAAATCGTGCAGCTCGGCGACCGCGGCGGCGGAGGTGTCCCGTGGCGCGTCCGCGAGGGCGATAACAGCACTCGCTGTGCCGTCGATCGCGGCGAGGACCGCGGTGTGCCCCGAGTCGGTCAGCCGGTCACGCTGCGAGGCGAGCGATCCGATGTCGATACCTTCGCGGTCGAACAGGCGGCGATTGCCGACCACTACCCGATGGCCGCCGACCTCGGCGACGGCGCCGTGACCCGGAATGTTCTCGAACTTGCTCGCGTTCTCCGGTGCGACGCCGCGGGTTTCGGCGTGCCGGACGATCGCTGCGGCGAGCGGATGCTCGGATTCACGCTCGACGGCGGCGACCAGGCGCAGCACCTCGTCGGCTGAATATCCTTCGGCCGTAACGATATCGGTGACCTCGGGCTCCCCCTTGGTCAGCGTGCCGGTCTTGTCCAGCACCACCGTTCGGATGCGCGCCGCGGATTCCAGCGCCAACGCGTTCTTGAACAGCACACCACGTTTCGCGCCGAGACCGGTGCCGACCATGATCGCGGTCGGCGTGGCGAGGCCGAGGGCGTCGGGGCAGGTGATCACCACGACGGTGATCGCGAACAGCATCGCCTTGGCGAAAGAGGCACCGACCAGCAGCCACACCGTGAACGTCAACGCGCCGCCGAACAAGGCGACCAGCACCAGCCAGAACGCCGCGCGGTCGGCGAGTTTCTGCCCCGGTGCCTTCGAATTCTGGGCCTGCTGAACCAGTTCCACGATCTGCGCCAGCGCGGTATCCGCTCCGACCTTGGTCGCGCGGACGCGCAACGTGCCGTTGGTGTTCAGCGACGCGCCGATCACCGACGAGCCCGATTCCTTGTGTACCGGCATACTTTCGCCGGTCACCATCGACTCGTCGACCTCGCTGTCGCCCTCCTCGACCACCCCGTCGACGGCGATCTTCGCGCCGGGTCGCACCAGCAGCAGGTCACCGACCACCACCTCGGTGGTCGGGACCTCGACCGGCCCGCCCTCGCGGATCACCTCCGCCTTGGGCGGTGCCAGATCAAGCAGGGCGCGGATGGCCTCGTTGGCCCCGCCGCGCGCCCGCATCTCGAACCAATGACCCAGCAGCACAAAGGTCGCCAGCATCGTCGAGGCCTCATAGAACACCTCACCGCCGCCGGTGAGCGTGATCGCCAGCGAATACAGCCAGCCTGCCCCGATCCCCACCGCGACCAACACCATCATGTCCAACGTGCGCGCACGCAGCGCCGCCACCGCGCCGGTGAAGAAGATCGCCGACGAATAGAAGATCACCGGCAAACTCAACACCAGCGCCCAGATATCCTGCCGCACCCCGAACGGCACCGGCAGATGCAACCCGAACATGTCGGTGGCCATCGGCGACCACAACATCACCAGCACCGAGAACACGGCCGCGACAACGAACCTGTTTCGCATATCGGCGGCCATGTCCGCCATCGACATTCCGGCATGGCCCGCATGGCCGCCGTGCTCGGCATGGTCGCCGCGCTCGGCGCGGTCGCCGCGTTCAGCACGACCACCACGCTCAACATGGTCGCCGTGCTCGGCACGGTCGCCGTGCTCGGCACGCTCGCCACCTTCGCCACGCTCACCACGATCGCCCGCCTGCTGCGCGGCGTCGTGCGGCGTAGCCGCGCCGGAACCGCGCGTGTCCGGTTCGATCATCGGATCGCAGATGTGGGTGGGCACCGAGCGGCCTGCGCAGTGGTAGCCGCAGTCGCGGATCCAGCCGGCCAGTTCGGCGACCGAGGTGCGGGTGGGGTCGTAGGAGATGGTGGCGGTTTGGGCGGTGGGGTTGGCGGCGACGTCGAGCACGCCTGGTCTGCGGCGGAGTACGGCGGTGACGACGTTGGCCTGGCTGGCCCAGCGGACGCCGCGCACGTCGAGGACTGCGGTGCGGCGGTGCGTGTCGTGGTTCACGTAGCTCACTCCTCGTTCACAGAGCTCGGCTCGAGGTCGAGTCGAGGCGTGCGGTACACCCATCCGACCATATACCCCTACCGGGTAGGTGTCTAACGTGAAACGCCGAGTCTTGCACCTGCTGCGGGAGCGCTGATGGAGCTTCCTGACGTCCGGCACTCCCTCAGCGATACCACTCACCGCCGTCACCGGGCCACACCGAAATCGCACGAAACGTCCCCATGCCGGTTCTCGCCATTTACCGTCTCAGAGAGATAGACAGCTGGATCGAACGGGGTTGCACCATGACCGAACCGAACACGTCCTGTGCCGCTTTTCAGCGGGTCGCGGCCATCGATCCCGACGCGGTCGCGGTCCGATCGATCGGCGGCGCGCAAAGTCTGACCTGGCGCGAGTACGCCGCGCAGGTGCGGGAAGTCGCGGCAGGATTGAATGCTCTCGGAATCGGCCGTGGTGACACGGTCGCCTTGATGATGGCCAATCGGGTCGAGTTCTACCCGCTCGAGGTCGGCGCGCAGCACGCCGGCGCCACCTCGTTCTCCGTCTACAACACACTGGTGCCCGAGCAGTTGAATTATGTATTCGGCAATGCGGGTAATCGGGTGGTGATCTGCGAGGCGCAGTACGTGGACCGGATTCGGGCGTGCGGGGTGCCGATCGAGACCATCGTCTGCCTGGACGGCACGCCGGCCGGCACCATCAGCATCGATGAATTGAAGTCATCGGGGCGCAGCGACTTCGATTTCGCGGCCAGTTGGCGGGCGGTCCAACCGGACGACATCGTGACACTGTGCTACACCTCCGGAACCACCGGAAATCCGAAAGGCGTCGAACTCACCCACGCCAATCTGCTGTTCGACGCACACGCTTTCGCCGCGGTCCTGCCCGTCGAATTCGGCGACCGCCAAACCTCTTACCTACCCACCGCGCACATGGCCGACCGCTTCACCGCGCTGTATCTGCAGGAGGTGTTCGGCATCCAGATCACCGTCGTGCCCGACCGCAGCCAACTGCTCGCCGCACTGCTCGATGCAAGGCCGACCATCTGGGGAGCCGTGCCCCGAGTGTGGGAAAAGTTCAAGGCCGCACTGGAATTCGCGGTGGCGAACGAACCCAATGATGCCACCCGCGCGGGCCTGCAGTGGGCGCTCGGCGTCGCCGGACGCAAGGCGCGTGCGGGGCTCACCGGTGAACCGGTCGACGACGCGCTGGCCGCCGAGTGGGCGAAGGCCGACGCCGCCGTCCTGTCCAAGCTGCGCGCGAAACTCGGTCTCGACCAAGTGAAGTGGGCGATGTCGGGCGCCGCACCCATCCCGCCGGAGACGCTGGGCTTCTTCTACGGCCTCGGCATCCCGATCTCCGAAGTGTGGGGCATGTCCGAGGTGACCTGCATCGGCAGCGTCAGCCCGCCCGGCGAAGCCCGGCTCGGCACGGTCGGCAAGCTGCTGCCCGGACTGGAGTCCACCATCGCCGAGGACGGCGAATTCCTGGTCCGCGGCCCGTCGATCATGCGCGCTTACCGCGAAGAACCCGTCAAAACCGCCGAAACCCTC
Source organism: Nocardia sp. NPDC052316 (assembly GCF_044547795.1). Classification (NCBI taxonomy): domain Bacteria; kingdom Bacillati; phylum Actinomycetota; class Actinomycetes; order Mycobacteriales; family Nocardiaceae; genus Nocardia; species Nocardia sp. NPDC052316. The sequence continues at coordinate 754,535 of NZ_JBIUBB010000002.1, read as the reverse complement.
GACGCCGACGGCTGGCTGCACACCGGCGACATCCTGACCCAGGATTCCGATGGCTACCTACGCGTGGTCGACCGCAAGAAAGAACTCATCATCAACTCCGCCGGAAAGAACATGTCCCCGGCCAACATCGAGAACGCCATCAAAGCGGCGACCCCGCTCATCGGCTCCATCGCCACCGTCGGCGACCAGCGGCCGTTCAACACCGCACTCATCGTGATCGACGCCGAAACGGCCGAACCCTATGCCGCCCAACACGATCTACCCGACGCCTCCGCCGCCGCACTCGCCAGCGACCCAGGTGTCATCGCCGAGATCGCCCGCGGGGTAGCAGCGGGCAACACCAAACTGTCTCGGGTAGAACAGATCAAACGCTTCACCGTCCTCCCCACGTTCTGGGAACCCGGCGGCGACGAGATCACCCTCACCATGAAACTCCGCCGCAAACCGATCGCCGCCAAATACGCTCCCGACATCGACCGCCTGTATACCCCGGCCCTACTCCCCGGAGTCCACGAACCCACCGCCCCAGCCGAATCCCCCGCCTAGCCGCTCTTCGCACTTTCCCGCAACCGTTTCCCGTTATAGCGGGAAGGTCAGGCGTTCTGGGCGGATGTAGTCGGCGGGGTCGTAGAGGGAGCGGAGTTCGGGGCGATGAGGGGTGGGGATTCGGGTGAGTTCGTCGCGCAAGGGTGGGTCGTAGGTGGCGGCGCCTGCGGTGATGCCGGGGAGCCAGTTGTCGTGGTGGGTCGGGACGAACAGGGTGGGGGCGATCGCTTCGATGTAGCGGCGGGGGTCGCGCAGGCCGTTGGTGATCTGATTGAAGCCTTGGACGGCACCGATTTGGACGTCGGTGGGCGGCAGGGCGGCGAAGACGTCGAAAACGTTGGGTGCTTTCTCGGTGAGTGGACCGGTGGAGTCGTGCCAGACCAACGAGAAACCGGGGACGCGGAACTGGTAGAGCACGGACCCGCCCTCGGGGTCGTTCAGCCGGGGCACGTTCTGCAAGACACCGGCCAGGGTCGGTGGGTGCTGCACGAGGGCGCAGAGTTCCGGCATCGGGAAGAACGGGGACGAGCCGCCGGGTCGTTCCGGTGCGGTGGGCGCGGAGTGCACGTGCCGGATCGCGGTCACCTCGACGGCGCCGACGGTGAAGTCGTGCCGCTCCCCCGGCGCCGAGTTCGCGTCGCCGAGTGCGACGGTCCGGAACGCCGGATCGCTCACCTGCGCACGAATACTCGCGCCGTGGTCGGCGGTCCCGTAGACCACCGCGCCGGATGCCTGCGCGATCCGCCCCGCGTCACCGGCGTGATCGAAATGCCCGTGCCCGATGAAGATCGCCTCGGGCGCGAGATCGGCCAAATCCTGTGGTGTGGCGGGCACGTACCCGGTGCTGGTGAGCCGGGGCACCCACGCGTCCAGGAGGAAGACCGACCCACCGATGGCCATCGCATACGTGGTGCAACCCACCCACGCCAGCACCACCCGATCGGCGCGCACCGCGCCCGTTGCCGGGTCCACGGTGTCGGTCCCGAAGAATCGCTGCCTGGCAGCCACAGTCTGCGGGGCCGCGGGTTCAGCGGCGGCGGACAACCGCCCGGCCGCGAGCAGCGCCCCCGCTCCGAACACGCCACCCAGCATCGCCCGCCGACCGATCAAGCCCCGCCCAGGAATGTTGCACACCGCAGTACCACATCACGGAACGCCTCCCCCGGCAAGCATTTCAGCGAACCGGTCGGCTGGCCAATTCAGCCCTGCAACGTCGTGGTACAGACCCGAAGGGCGAACACGGCTTCGGCGGGGCCGGTCCGAGGGAAGAACGGACGGATCTCTTCGGTGAGCGCGTGCTGCAGCTCTGGAAGTTTCGCCTCGGAGGTCGCGGCGGCCGTATTGCTTTGACTCACGAGATAAGCCGCTGCCGCCTCGCAGGTCATCGGAGCCCGCCATTCGTGGTCCGAGCTGACGGTGGGGCCGAAGCCTGCTGCGGTGGCGGCGTCGGGATCGAAGTGCGGTCGGCGGCGGACCGAGGGATAGCGGGACATGTACTCGTCCCGCATCCACTCCGCGAACGCGGGTCGGTCCACCAGGCGGCCGTGGAAGTAGTCGCTGTAGACGGCGAGCCCACCGCCGCGTCGCAGCACGCGCGCCAACTCGGCGAGCACCTGCGGCGGGTCGAACCAGTGGAATGCCGCAGCGACAGTGGCCAACTCGGCGACGCCGTCTTTCAGCGGAAGCTGTTCTGCTGTCGCCGTGACGAATTGCGCCCGCGGATGCGGTGCGGCGGCGCGCACCATCGCCACCGACGCATCGCAGGCGACGACCGTTGTTGCCAGGTCGAGCACGGCGCGGGTGGACAGCCCCGTACCGCAGGCGACGTCCACCGCGACACCTACGCGATCGATCGCCAACTGCCGCAAGGCAATCCGCAGCGCCTGCGGATGGTAGTAGAGCCGCCCGCGCACATAACGCTCAGCGATCGCCGCACTGTCGAACGGATTGCCCATCCTGCCGCCCCCTTTTCCGATCCCAGTTCGTGTGGCGTCACAGCTACTGCCTGCGGTCACACCGATCCGTAGGCGCTGAAACCGAACCAAGACGATGCCACACCGCCGACCACCTCGCGCATCTCGCTGCGCTTTACGCGATATACGCGAGGTGACCTGATACGCCGAATCTACAAGCTGACGCCGAGCAGCCCGTCGACAGCCGATTTGATCGACGCCGGCGCGTCGGCGTCCGACCCACCGTAATCCAGCGCTTGACGAGCCCAATTGTCCAGCGCATCCAGCGCTTTCGGCGTATCGAGATCATCGGCCAGATGCTGCCGGACGCGAGCGATGGTGTCGGCGGCCGCGGGTCCCGAGGCGAGGGCGGTCGCGCGACGCCACTGATCCAGGCGAGCCTTCGCCTGCTCGAGGACTGCGTCGGTCCACATCCGATCCTGCCGGTAGTGCCCCGCCAGCAGCCCGAGGCGGATCGCGGCCGGATCCACCCCGCTGCGGCGCAGCGTGGAGACCAGGACGAGATTGCCCTTCGACTTCGACATCTTCTCGCCGTCCAGCCCGATCAGACCGGCGTGCACATAGTGGCGGGCGAAGCGGCGACCCGCGATGAGCGACTCGGCGTGGGCGGCGGAGTACTCGTGGTGCGGGTAGATGAGGTCGCTGCCACCACCCTGGATGTCGAACTCGGCGCCGATGCGGTTGAGCGCGATGGCCGAACACTCGATGTGCCAGCCGGGGCGGCCTGCCCCGAACGGGGCAGGCCAGGACGGCTCACCGGGCCGCTCGGCCCGCCACAGCAGCGCATCGATGGTGTCACGCTTGCCGGGACGGTCGGGGTCGCCACCGCGCTCGGCGAACAGGCGCTCCATGGTGGCGCGGTCGTAGCCGGATTCGTAGCCGAACTGCTCGGTGGCGTCGGCGCGGAAATAGATGTCGGGGAACTCGGCGTCGTCGACGACGTACGCCGCGCCGGAGGCCAGCAGCTTCTGCACGAATTCGACGACCTCGTCGACGGATTCGATGGCGCCGACGTACTCACGCGGCGGCACGATGCGCAGCGCCGACATGTCCTCGCGGAACAGTTCGATCTCGCGGGTGCCCAGATCGCGCCAGTCGATGCCGTCGCGCGCGGCGCGTTCGAACAGTGGGTCGTCGACGTCGGTCACGTTCTGCACGTAGTGCACCTCGTGGCCCGCGTCACGCCACAGTCGGTTGACCAGATCGAAGGTCAGGTAGGTGGCGGCGTGACCGAGATGGGTGGCGTCGTAAGGGGTGATCCCGCAGACGTACATAGTGGCGGTGGCACCGGGTGTCACCGGCCGCACCTGACGGTCGGCGGTGTCGTACAACCGCAACGGTGGCCCTGCTCCGGGGATGGTGGGTAGGGCTGTATCGGACCAGGACTGCATGATTCGAGGGTAAAGGTGTGGTCGAGAGCATCGCTCCCCGCCCCGGTCCAGCGGCCCTTGCGAGCCGCTGACCAGGCGCTCGCGACCTGCATTTTCCAGCAAATCATGGGATGTCAAGGGTTTCGCTCTCGCAGAATCTGCTGTCGGCCGAGCCGCCCTCGGTGTTGCCGGCGAGCCGCTCCCGGTGCTGTCGGCCGAGTCGTTCCCGGCCTCGGCGCGGCACCCCGCGCCATCGAGGCGCCATCGAGTCGACCGCCGACAGTAGCGGCCCGGCCGCACGAGGGCAATGAGGAATTCCGCGCCGATCGACCCGCACTCGGCACGTGGTGCAGTCTTGCCCCGCGGTGCCAGGGGCAGTGGCAAGCTGCGCCGAGCGGCGCCGCCCGCCTGCCTGGTGGCGAGCTCCCGCGATTGGCAGCGAGCCATAGTGAATCCCGCGACCACGCCGAACACCCGAGGGGGCCAGGCCCGAGTTCGGAACGAAACACCGCCCAGCGTTGGCAGCCGGGGGTAGGCGACCACGAATCGCGCTCGGGCCACCCGAGCGAAACCCGCCCATTTCGGCACACAGTGCCGCATCGCACCCAACGCCATTCCCGAACCGTCTCAGCACCAACCAGTTTCAGAACGCCGGCCACGGAATCGGCCGGGACGTCCGGGGTGTCGGCATCACCGGATCATCCACGAGCTCCTGAGTGCGATCGATCAGCGCCTCGATCTCGGCGTCGGTGATGTGCCCGGCGAGCTCATCGGCGATCGAACCGGGTAGCTCCTTGGCGAACGCGGTGATGTCTTCGACGAGCGCGTCACTCAGCGGTTGTCCCGCCCACCCCCACAGCACCGTGCGCAGTTTGTGCTCACTGTGCAAGCAGATCCCGTGGTCGACCCCGTACACCTGCCCGTCCGTGCCCTCCAACGCGTGTCCGCCTTTGCGGTCCGCGTTGTTCAGCAGCACATCCAGCACCGCCATCCGCTGCAGCCGGGGGTCATCGGCGTGGATCAGCGACACCTCGTTGCCCGCGGGGTCCTGCGCCCGCAACACCTCACGGAAGCCCGCGGGCACCGCGCCGGGCGGGCAGAGGTCGACCAGGTCGAGCCGGTCGCCCTGCTCGGTGTGGTTGTCGACCCCGTCGACCCACCGCTGCACCATGCCGATCCCGTACGGGCCGTCGCGCAGGATCGTCTCCGGAATCACACCCCAGCCGAGCGCGGCGGAGATCCGATACGACGCCACCTCCCGGCCCGCGAGGGTGCCGTCGGGAAAGTCCCACAGCGGTCGCTCACCACGCACCGGCTTGTAGACCACCCGGATCGGCGGCGCACCGTCGTCGAGGATGTCGCAGACCACGGTCACGTTACTGGCGGTGCTGATCCGTCCGATCACCGTCAGCTCGCCGCTGTGGAACCGATCCCCGGCCCGCGTCACCGATCACTCCTCTAGCTCGGCGGCGCCGAAGATGTCGCCGCGCTTGTACCCGTTGGTGCGCACGCACATGTGCCCACGCGACGACAGCGGCTCCCCGCACAGCGGACACGGCGGGCGGCCCGCCGCGATCACCCTGGTGGACCGCAGCGCGAACTCCCGCGCCTGAATCGGGGTGAGGAACACGCGCACCGCGTCCGGCCCCTCCTCGGTGTCGTCGAGCACCACCGACTCGTCGACCTCGGTCTCGGTGATGGCCAGTAACTCCACCACCACCGCGTTCGCGTCGGCGTCCCAGCCGAGCCCCATGGTGCCCACCCGGAACTCCGCGTCCACCGGCGTCACCAGCGGCGCGGTATCGCCGATGTCCTCGGCCTGCGGCGGCACCTCGGCGCCGAAGCGACGGGCCACCTCGTCCAACAGCAGACCCATTCGGTCGGCGAGCACCTTCACCTGCTGCTTCTCCAGCAGCACGCTGACGACCCGCGGCTCCTGAACGGCCTGCAGATAGAACGCGCGATCGCCCGGCTCACCGACGGTCCCGGCGACGAAACGATCGGGGGTGCGAAATACATGGATTGCGCGTGACACATGCACCTCCTGATACGTGACCCTGATCGACTACCCACGGCGCTGCGGTACAACGCCAACTATCCGTGTACAAGGAATCTCAGCGCTCCGCATTCCCATTATCCGCACTCCCGGTACCGCCTAGCTCGCCGCCGGGAACGGGACCGGAGGTATCGACCTCGGCGTCGGGCTTGCCGGAGCGGGAATCGGGAACGGGGCGTTGCTGATTCGCCAGCGCGGACAAGTCGGTGCCGGTGTCGTTGAGCCGCCACACGTAGGGCGCGGTGGCGGTATAGCGGACAACACTGATCGACGCGGGTTCCACCACGATGCGCTGGAACCCGTCCAGGTGAATACCCAATGCGTCGGCAAGTACCGATTTGATGACGTCACCGTGGGTGCAGGCCACCCAGAGCGTGTCGTGCCCGTGCTGCTCGGCCAGCGCCCGATCGTGCTCACGCAGCGCGGCGACCGCACGGCTCTGCACCTGCGCCAGCCCCTCACCACCCGGAAACACCGCCCCGGACGCGTGCCGCTGCACCACTTTCCACAGCGGTTCGGCGAGCAGTTCGGCGATCGGGCGCCCCGTCCATTCGCCGTAATCGACCTCGATGAGCCGATCGTCGAACACCGGTTCCAGCCCGAATTTCTCCGCGAGCGGCGCCACCGTTCGCTGACAGCGCAACAGCGGAGAGTGCACGATGCGTTCGATCGGCAGCCCGGCGAGCCGGTCGGCGACGGCCCTGGCTTGCTCCTCGCCGTGCTCGGTGAGCTCGACACCGGTGCTGCGACCGGCCAGCGTGCGGGCGGTGTTCGACGTGGAGACTCCGTGGCGGAGCAGAATCACCGTCATACGGTCAGCCTAGTCATGTCGCCGACGAGCCACCGGGCACCGGCAGTCCCATAAGGGTCAGCTCCAGACCCGTCGCCGCCACCGCACGGCACACCGGCAGCCCCTGCAGACCTGATCACGTGGCCGACACGACACCCGTGGCCAGCAGACCCATCACCGTCAGACCCAGCACGATTCGATAGCCCACGAACCAGTCCAGCGAATGCTTGGCGACGAACTTCAGCAACCACGCCACCGACGCGTACCCGACCACGAACGCGAGCAACGTCGCCACGATCAGCTGCGCTCCGCTCGCATTGAGCCCCTCGCCCGCGGGTTTGAAGGCATCCGGAATGCTGAACAGCCCCGAGGCGGTCACCGCGGGAATCGCCAGCAGGAACGAGAACCGCACGGACGCTTCACGAGTCAGCCCGAGGAACAGACCGGCCGACGACGTGGCGCCCGAGCGCGACACACCAGGGATCAACGCCAGGCACTGCGCGAAACCCATCACCAACCCGTCGCGAGTGGTGAGCTTCTCCAGCGGACGCGCCTTGCGCCCGTAATACTCGGCCGCCGCGATCACCAGTGCGAACGCGATGAGCATGAACGAGATCAGCCACAGGTTGCGCGCCGCGGTGCGGATCACGTCCTTGAACAGGAACCCGAGCACACCGATCGGGATGGTGGCGATGATCACATACCAGCCGATCCGGTAGTCCAGCTCGCGCTGCCGCTCGTCGTCGAAGTAGCGGTCGGCCTGCCCCGCCGTCACCACCGGCAGCCGCGTGGTGACCTGATCGGTGATCGGAACCGTTTCCCGCACCGTGAGCCTGCGCAGCACGGTGGTGAACCAGGCCTGCAGGATCCGCCAGATGTCCTTGGCGAAATACACCAGCACGGCGGCTTCGGTGCCGAGCTGGGTGACGGCGGTGAACGAGGCGCCCGCGTCGTCGCCGAAGAACACCCCCGACACGATCCGCAGATGCGCCGACGACGAGATCGGCAAGAACTCCGTCAATCCCTGCACCAGGCCGAGCACGAGCGCCTGCACCCAGGTCATCGATTCGCCCGTCACGCACTCTCCTGGTGTCTCATGCCGCCTCCATGTGTTCTTGCCCGAAAGAACTGTTCCGCCTGGGCAATTGGTCATCAGATGGGTCGCGCGCGAGTGAGCACCGCCGCAATCCCGCAGCGACAGTACAGTGTCGCGGACGCGGCGGCATGCCCGCACCGCCCTCGCGGAGCGGGTGCACAGGCATCTCTGACCTGCCGCCCAGGCATCGCCGCCGCGGGTTCGCCCGTCCCGCGACGCGCGAGCCACTGTGCGGGTAGGCGTCCGGACGCGCACGCACGCTCTAGGCTTGGCGCCGTGACGATTGCGCGGACACGGTGATGGAACAGCGGACGGTCGGCCGCAGCGGCCTACGGGTGTCCCGGATAGGACTTGCGACCCATACCTGGGGTTCGCATACGGATGCCGACGAGGCATCGGTGCAGTTGGTGGCGTTCGTCGAGGCGGGCGGCACGCTCGTCGACACCTCCCCCGCGTACGCCGGTGGCGGCGCGCAACGGATCCTGGCCGAGTTGCTCGGCGATCTCGTCTCTCGCGACGATCTCGTGCTCAGTGGCTGCGCGGGTATCGCGCCGCGCGTCACGCCCGCCCCCGCGGGACCGGCCGTGCCGGACGCGACCATCCGCACCACCATCGACACCTCCCGGCGCGCGCTGCTGCGCCAGCTCGACCGGACGCTGCTCGAGTTCGGCACCGACCATCTCGACATCTGGAACGTCGCGGTGTGGGACCCGCGCACCCCGCTCGACGAGGTCGCGGCCACCCTCGACCACGCGGTGCGGTCCGGAAAGGTGCGCTATGCGGGCGTGCGCGGATTCAACGCCTGGCAGCTGGCGAGCCTGGCCGCCATCGCCCCGATCAGCGTCGCGCAGACCCCGTACTCGCTGCTGGCCCGCGCCGCGGAGCCCGATTTCGTGCCCGCCGCGCTGCACCACGGCGTCGGTGTGGTGGCCTCGGCGCCGCTCGCGGGCGGCATTCTCACCGGTAAATATCGCGACGGGGTTCCGGCGGATTCGCGCGGCGCGGACGAGGCGACCGCGGCCGATATCCGCAGCAGTCTGGACGAGCGCGCGACCCGGGTGGTCGACGCCTTGGTCACCGCCGCAGATGGTTTGGGTACCTCACCCTTGGCCGTCGCGCTGGCCTGGATCCGGGACCGGCCCGGCGTCGCCAGCATGATCGTCGGCGCCCGCGATATCGGGCAGCTCACCGGTGTGCTCGCCGCCGAGACCCTCGAGCTGCCGCGGGCCATCGCGGCCGCGCTGGACGATGTCAGTGCGCGTACGGAGTGAAAGGTGCGGCACCGCGGTTGCCGACAGCACGCTGATCCCGGCAGGCACCTGCCCCGACGGGATGATCCGCGCCGACCCGATGCGTACTGCCGCGCGGCACGTCTTAGGCTGACCTACATGAGTGTGACGTCCGGAAATCCGTCCGTCCGAACGCGGTGGACCGCCGGTGTCCGAACCGGCTGGTCGCGCTGCGTGCTCGCCGTGCTCGCGCTGACCATGGTCGCGGCCTCGGCCGCGTGCAGCAACGACAGCGCCGCGCCGAGTACCGGACAGCGCGGTCCGGCCACCGCGACGCTGAACAGCCTCGACCCGGTGCCCATCGGGCCGGTACCGACACCGACGCTGCCGGTCACCGTGCGCTCGTTCGACGGGACCGAGGTCACCGTCACCGACAGCAGTCGCATCGTCGCCGTCGATCGCTACGGCACCCTCTCGCAGATCGTCTACGCGCTCGGTATGGGATCCAAGCTGATCGGTCGCAGCACCGTCGCCTTTCCCGCCATCCATGACGTCCCCAACGTGGCGGGCGGCAACGGTTCGCTCAACGTGGAAGGCCTGCTGGCGCAACGTCCTTCGATCTTCCTGACCGACACCGTCTCGGTCACGCCCGCGCTGCGCGAGCAGTTGCGCGCGGCCGGGGTCACGGTCGTCTTCTTCGATCCCGAGCGCACCATGGATGGTGTGGTCCCGCAGATCGAGGCCGTCGCCGCCGCGCTCGGCGTGCCCGACCGCGGCAAGGCGCTCGGCCAGCGCACCCGCGACGAGATCGCCGCGGCCACCGCCGCCGTGCCCAAGCAGGATCCGCCACTGTCCATCGCGTTCCTCTACCTGCGCAGCGCCGCCATCACCATGCTCGCCGGACCCGGTTCCGGCGCGGACTCGCTCATCGCCGCGCTCGGCGCCAAGGACGCGGGCGGCGCACTGACCGAGCCGTTCGTCACCATCACCAGCGAGGCGATGATCGCCGCGGCGCCCGACCTGCTGCTGGTGATGTCGGACGGCTTGAAATCCGTTGGCGGCGTTGACGGTTTGCAGAAGGTGCCCGGCATCGCGCAGACCCCCGCCGGGCGCAACAAGCGTGTGGTGGACATGTCCGACTCGGTCGTGCTGAGTTTCGGCCCCAACACCGGCCGGGTGATCGCCGCCCTCAGCGAGGCCGTCTACGGCGCTCGGCCCGCATGACCGATACGGCCGCCACCGGGACCGCACCGCAGGTGACCCCCGACCCGCCGCCCGCACCGAAGTCGCGCGGACGTTCGCGCACCGCGCTGGTCTTCGCGGTCGCGATCCTCGGACTGATCGTGCTCGCGCTGGCCTCGGCCGCGATCGGGCAGGTTCCGACCACGCCCGCCGAGGTCGCGGGCAGTGTGCTGCACCGGATCGGGTTGGACTGGGGGCCGATGCCCGCGCATCCCGCCGGTGAGGTGACGCTCTGGGAGGTGCGGTTCCCCAGGGTGCTGATGGCCATGCTGGTCGGCGCGGCGCTGGCCACCGCGGGTGGGTTGTTGCAGGGTGTGTTCGCCAATCCGCTTGCCGAGCCCGGTGTTATCGGGGTGTCGGCCGGTGCCGCCGTCGGCGCGGGCACCATGATCGTGGTCGGCGGCGCGTTCGTCGCGGCCTGGTCGGTGGCCGCGGCCGCGTTCGTCGCGGGGCTGGGCACCACGCTGCTGGTGTATCTGCTGGCCCGGTCCAACGGGCGCACCGAGGTGGTCACCCTCGTGCTCACGGGTGTCGCGATCAACGCCTTCGCGGGCGGGTTGATCGCGTTCCTGCTGTTCGTCGCCACCCCCGCGGCACGCGACCAGATCGTGTTCTGGCAGTTGGGTTCCCTCAACGGCGCGACCTGGGATTCGGTCACCGTGGTCGCCACCCTCACCGCGACCGGCGTCGCCGCCGCCGTTCTCATCGCGCCACGGCTGGACCTGCTCGCGCTCGGTGAACCCGCCGCCCGCCACCTCGGCGTCGACGTGGAACGCTTGCGCCGCAACGTCATTCTGGTCGTGGCCATCCTCGCCACCGCGGGCGTCGCGTTCACCGGCATCGTGCTGTTCGTCGGCCTCATCGTCCCGCACCTGGTTCGGATGCTCGTCGGACCCGCCCACCGGGTGCTGATTCCGTTGAGCGCCATCCTCGGTGCCGTCGTGCTGCTCGCCGCCGATGTCGCAGCACGCTCCCTGGTCCGCAACGCCGACCTGCCGCTCGGGATGCTCACGTCTCTCATCGGGGGGCCGTTCTTCTTCTGGTTGCTGCGTCGTACCCGGGCCCGCGCCGGTGGGTGGGCATGATGCGCGCTGTGGCGCCCCGGCAGTTCGGAGGTGGCGCATGAGTGGCGTTCGCCAAGTGTTCGCGCGGACACACGAATTGCCTCCTGCACCGGAGAAGGGGGAGGTCACGTTGCGGGCGCGGGGCGTCAGTGTGGACCGGCGGGGGGACAAGAGTGCGCAGCGGCGGGTGCTCGAAGCGGTGGACTTCGAGGTCGTCGCGGGTGAGGTCGTCGCGCTGGTGGGGCCCAACGGGGCGGGCAAATCGACGTTGCTCGCCGCACTGGCCGGGGAGTTGACGCCGAGCGAGGGAACGGTCGAGCTAGCGGGGCACGCGCTGACGCACTGGTCGCCGCTGGACATGGCGCGTCGCCGTGCGGTGCTCCCCCAAACGCATACCGTCGGTTTCCCGTTCACCGCCCGCGAGGTCGTCGCGATGGGCCGCGCACCGTGGCTGCGCACCGAGCGCCGCGAGCTCGACGACGAGCGGATCGCCGCCGCCATGGCCGCCGCCGACGTGGAACACCTTGCCGCCCGGTCCTTTCCGACCCTCTCCGGCGGTGAGCGCGCCCGTGTCGCGCTGGCCCGCGTTCTCGCCCAGGACACCGGAACCCTGCTCCTCGACGAACCGACCGCAGCCCTCGACCTCGGCCACCAGGAAGCCGTGCTCCACCTGGCCACCAGCCGGGCTCAAACAGGCACCGCCGTCGTGGTCGTCCTGCACGACCTCGGCATCGCCGCCGCCTACGCCGACCGCGTCGCAGTCCTCGAATCCGGCCGCATCGCCGCCGACGGACCACCCCGCCAAGTCCTCACCACCGACCTCCTGACCCGCGTCTACCAACACCCCGTAGAGGTCCTGAACCACCCCGTCACCGGCGCCCAACTGGTCCTCCCCGTCCGCCGCTGACTCCCCGGCGTCACCGTCCGGCAAGCCACGCCAGTACTCAACCACTCGGCGAGTGAGCCGCCCGGGCCGTCCAGCGAGCCACCCAGCCCTACCTGTCCGGCGAGCGATCCTCCCTGCGAGGCGACGACATCCCATCTCTGCCCAGCCACTGCCGCACTCGCTTGGGCAGTCGCCATCGCCACCCGGCGCCACACCAACAGTCGGCCGACGCGGCATGAAGACGTCCATGGGAGTCTCGGTGGTGATAGCGACCCAGCACCGAGCGCAACGCGACGGCGGGGCGGCCCGTTGACGTTTGCCGCGCCTATCCCCCACAACAAGATGGGCAGCAGGGAACAGTTAGCCGCCGGGTATCAGATTGCCCTGCAGACGGACTCGCAGCACAGCGTTCACTGCCCAGAGAACGAAGAAGATAACCCCGACGAGCAGGTTTGTCGCACTCGCCCAGGCCAGTGCACCACCCCCGAACCAGATCACTTCGAGGGCGAGGCGCCACCGCCCGGTGAGGGGAAAGCGGCGATTCTGGCCTGCGCCGAACATCGCCCACATGAGGATGAACAGGGTGGGAGCCATGAGGCCGGTGACCACGCGGACCAGCACGCTGCCGGGCATGGTAAAGCCCCAGACCGCCGCTGCGGCAACAACTCCCAGCTCCAGCAGGAACATGGCGACCAGGTTGGCGCCCTTGAGCCCGGACATCACTCGACTCCCTCAGCGCCAGATCAGTTTCAGCACCGCGGGTGTCAGCAGCATCCGGATGACCGTGGCATCCAGGATCAGGGCGGCGATCATCCCATAGGCGATGTACTTCATCAGCACCAGATCGGAGAACCCGAACGCACCGGTGACGACGATGAGAATGGCTGCGGCGGAGGTGATCACCCCGCCGGTGTGAGCAATGCCATAGCGAATCGCCTCGGCCGGTTCGGCACCACCGGCCCGCGCCTCCGCCACCCGGGACAGCAGGAAAACCTCATAGTCGGTGGACAATCCGAACACGACGGTCACGATCAACGCGAGCACCGCGAACATCAACGGCCCCGGCGTGAAGTGGAAGAACTCCGCTCCGTGTCCCTCGACGAACACCCAGGTGAGCACCCCCAACGTCGACACCAGACTCAACGCGCTCATCGCGACTGCCTTGACCGCCAACACGATCGACCGAAACGCCACATACATCAACGTCAGCGCCGCTATCGCGAGAATCGCCACCAGCAGCGGCAACCCTTCCAGCAGCCCGTTGATGCTGTCGCGTTCCAACGCGGGCACCCCGGCCACCATGACGTCCACGCCGGGCGGCTCCGGAATCGCCCGCAGCGCGGAGATCACCCGGTCGGAATCCTGCTTGTCCGCCAGCCCCGCCTGCAGCACATTGATGCCGTCCTTGGTCGCCACCGACGGCTCGAATCGCCCAGTAAGCCCGGGGATCTGACTCGCCTCGAAGCGGATATCGCTGAGCTGCTGCGGGTTCGCCCCCAGCACAACAAGTTTCAGTGGTTCGGTGCGGAAACTCGGGAACAGCTCGTCGAACCGCTCCTGCGCCACCCTGGCCGGATTCTCGGCCCCGAGATATTTCTCACTGATCCCACCGAACTCGATGTTGCGGAAGGGAATACTCAGCGCGAGCAGCGCGAGCACGATCGGCACCGCCACCGCCAACGGCCGCCGCATCGACCACTGCGCGAGCCGCGAGAAGAACCCCGCGTCGATCTGCGCCTCGGTCTTGCTGCGGGAGAACCGCTTCCAGCCGAGCAGATCGATCCGCCGCCCGGCGATGCTCAGCGCCGCGGGCAGCGCGGTCACCGAGAGCAGCGCGGCAAGCAGCACCGAACTGATACCGCCGTAGGGCACCGAACGCAGCACCCCGTTCGGAAAGATGAACAGCGCGCCGAGACTCACCGCGATGATGGCCGCTGAGAACAGCACCGTGCGCCCCGCCGTCGCGACCGTGCGCGCCGTGGCGTCTTCCACACTGCGCCCCGCGGCCAGCTCCTCCCGGAACCGCGTGACAGTGAACAACCCATAGTCGATCGCCAACCCGAGACTCACCAAAGTCATGACGGTGCTGGCGAATACGTTCACATCGATGACCCCGGTGAGCGTCCGCATGATGCCCGCCGTGCCCATGATCGTCATCCCGCCGATCAATACCGGCAGCAAAGCGCCGATCACCCCGCCGAACACGAAGTACAGCAGGATCGCCACCAACGGCAGCGCGATGATCTCCGCCCGGTGAATGTCGTTCTGCATACCGGTGTTCAGGCCCGCCAGCACCGGCTGCAAACCGGCCAGCTGCACCGTGGTGCCGCCGGGCCCGCCGCCCGCCTGCCCGGCACCGAGGTGGTCCTTGATCGCGGTGTAGTTCTCGACGGTGGCCGTGCCCTCGCCCCGCAGCCCGACGCTGGCGAACGCGTGCGTGCGCGTGGCATCGGTGGCGTTCGCCGCGAACGGACTGTCCCAATAGCTGTCGATCTTCAGGATGTTGTCGGGGAACCTCGCCAGCAACCCACTCAGCGCACCCGTCACCGCGGACCGCACGGCCGGATCGTCGACGGTGGTCCCCGCCGGCGCGGTGTAGAGCAGGATGAGGTCACTGTCGGTGTCGCGCCCGAACGTCGCGTCGGCGATCTTGGAGGCCGCCACCGACTCGCTCGACTCGTCGAACCAGCCCTCCTGCGTCAATCGGTCGGTGAGATCGCGCCCGAACCAGCCGGAGGCCAGCACCGCCAGCGCGAACACGCCGAGCACGAGAAACCGGTGGCGGTAGACGAACCTGCCCCAGCCGAGCAGCCCGGAGTGCAGCTTCGAATCGTCCTGCGAGCCGCGAGTGCGCGAAGTCCGCAAATCCGACACGGTCAGCCGCAGGCCGGCGTGCGATAGTCCGCGGAACGCAGAATCCCGCACAGGTCGGTCCGCGAGATCTTCCACTTGCCGTCGAGCAGCACGAAATGCACCACGGTGGTGCGCACCGCGGTGCCGCTGCCGTCCTTGTCCAGGCGCATCGTCGCGGTGAGCGTGCCGTCGTGGTTGTCGAACACCGGATCGGTGACGCCGTAGACGGCGCGCGGGTTGTCCTGCAGCGCCTTGTACATGTCGGGGATCGCGGTCTTGAACGCGTCGCCGTCCTCGATGAGGTCGGTGCGCTCGCTGTCCGGCAGCCCGGGGTCCAGCGCGCGCTTGATCTGCGCGTCCAGCTGGGCGGCCGTCGGCAGCGGCGGGTGCGCGGCGATGGAGGAGGTGGTGATGGACGCGGACAACGACGCGTTGGCCGACGAACGCGCGGCGTCGACGGCCGCCTCGTCCGGTCCGGTGCTGCATGCCGCAACGGCGGCCACCAGCAGGAGGCCGGTCGCGGTCAGCGCGGTGCGGGCGAGATATGTGTATGGCATCACCATCTACATACCATCAATTACGGAACTGATGCGTCCCAGCAACGCGCGCACGGTGGTCACGTCGCGGTCCGGAACCGCGTCCACGGGCACCGCGTCGGGGATCATGTCGCGGACCAGCGCGACGACGCTGCGTTCGTCGTCGAGGTCGATATCGGTGACCCTGGCCTCGGCGACCGCGACGACATCCTCCGGACCAGGCACCGCGCTGACGAGGTCGGACCGGTAGATCTCCAGCGTCAACGTGGACCGGACCGTGCGGAACGCGTACGGCCGGCCGTCGCCGGTGGTCCCGAACCCATGCGCGAACGGACCAACGGTTACGTCATCGATGGCAAATCCAGACGTATGGTCGGCTATCAACCGGATCTCCCTGATTTGGACACTGTTTCAGCTCAACCGTAACCCGCGTCACCAACATTCTCCCCCCGCCGCCACCCCGGTACGCCGCGATGGTGCGCCATCATGGTCAGATGGAGGAGTTGCGATGAATCGTCGGTAGAAGGAGTTCGGTGAATGCGCCCTCGCGGCTGGTGTGGATTGGCGGCGTTCGCGGACACCTCTGTGATTACCCTCCGGGACCGGAACCGCGGCGTTCGATCCGCGACACGCCCGGGCGTCGCTCGCGTCGCCACCGCACTCGTCGGTGTGACGACACTCGCACTGCTGGCCGGATGCTCCGCCGGCTCGAACAGTGACAACCTGCCCACCAGGGATCCCGCCGTCGCCGCGGTGTCACCCGCCGCAACAGCGCGTCCGGCAGGTGACGTCGTCGGACTCGCCGAGCCCGTCGGTGCGCTGCTCGTAGAAGCAGGAACCGGTCAGCTCGCCGCGCTGGAGTCCGGCGAAACGAGCAGCACCCTCGCCCTCTTCGACCCGGCGACGCTCACCAGCACACCGCGCACCCTGTCACTGCCCGCGCACGGGGCAGCTCTCGCCCAGGGCAAACCAGGCGAACTGCTGATCCCCGCGCCCGATCGGATCATCCGCGTCGACGTCGCCGCCGCCACCCTCACCGAACTCCCGGTGGACGGCGACGCCAGGTCGGTGCAGCGCCGCGACGACGGCACCCTGCTCGTCGGCACCGCGGACGGCAAGGTCGGCACCCTCGACCCCGAAGGCAAGCTCGTCCGGACCGTCGACGGCCTCGCCTCCGCCGACGCGCTCGCCCTCACCGCGGATCACGTGGCCGTGCTCGACCGCCGCCAAACCTCGGTCACCGAGATCGAACTGGGCAAGAAGAACCTCGGCTTGGCCCTGCGCGCGGGCGACGGCGCGACCAACATGATCGTCGACCGGTTCGGCCGGATCATCGTCACCGACACCGACGGCGGCGAACTATTGGTCTTCAGCGCCGGACCTCTGCTCCTGCGCCAGCGGTTCCCGGTAAACTCTTCGCCTTACGCGCTTGCCTACGATCAGCGGTCCGACACCGTGTGGGT
This sequence comes from Nocardia sp. NPDC052316, assembly GCF_044547795.1. Lineage (NCBI taxonomy): Bacteria > Bacillati > Actinomycetota > Actinomycetes > Mycobacteriales > Nocardiaceae > Nocardia > Nocardia sp. NPDC052316. Next base: position 737,431 of record NZ_JBIUBB010000002.1, on the reverse strand, counting down.
GACGTGCACGCAGAGCAACGAAGTCGTCGGATTCGATCTGTCGACAGGTATTCCGACAGAGGTCGGCCGTTACCCCACGGTGCGGCAACCGAACTCGGTGACCATCGATCAGCGCACCGGTGACATGTTCGTAGGGTCCGCGGCCGACGGCGGTCTGCAGCGGATCCGCGCGGACGATCGGAAGAGAGGCCAATGATGACTCGGGCAACGCGCGCGGACGACGAACCCGCTTCACCACGCGAGCAGCGAGCGCGCCGCAGCGCGCTGCCCGCAGGCTGGGAAACCACCAGCGACGACTACGAATACGTGCCGCTGCGGCTGCCACCCGAGGTAACCAGGGTGACCGCGTCCATGCGGCTGGCCATCCAGGCCGAGTTCGGCGGCTGGGAACTGTCCCGCGTGCGGGCCTATACCGACGGTAGCCGCCGGGTGCTGCTGCGCCGCCGAAAAACCGCACTACCCCAGCCGGAACCGGGAATGTGAGCTGATGTACGCCCTGTTATTACGCCTGATGTTCCTGGTTCCGCCGGAACGCATCCACCACTTGGTCTTCGGCGTCATGCGCCTGGCCGCGCGCTTCGCGCCGACCCGCTGGCTGATGACGACGGTCTTCGCCACCGACGATCCGATCCTGCGCAACACCGCGTTCGGTATCGATTTCGCGGCGCCGGTCGGCCTTGCCGCCGGTTTCGACAAGAACGCCGACGGTGTAGACGCTTGGGCGCCATTGGGTTTCGGCTTCGCCGAGATCGGCACCGTCACCGCGCAGGCACAGCCTGGCAATCCCGCGCCCCGACTGTTCCGGCTGCCCGCCGACCACGCGTTGATCAACCGCATGGGCTTCAACAACTTCGGTGCCGCGGCCGCCGCCGAGCACCTGCGCCGCCGCCGCGGTGCCGTGCCCATCGGCGCGAACATCGGCAAGACCAAAATCGTCGAACCCGCCGACGCCGCAGACGATTACGCGATCAGCGCGGCGCTGCTCGGCCCGCTCGCCGACTTCGTCGTCGTCAATGTCAGTTCCCCCAATACTCCTGGACTGCGCGACCTGCAGGCAGTGGAGTCGCTGCGTCCGCTGCTGCAGGCCGTGCTCGACAGCGTCCAGGTACCGGTCCTGGTGAAGATCGCCCCCGACCTGTCCGACGAGGACATCGACGCCGTCGCCGACCTGGCCGTGGAACTCGGCCTGGCCGGCATTGTCGCCACCAACACCACCATCCGCCGCGACGGCCTGCGCACCCCCGCCGACGAGGTCGCCGCCATGGGCGCGGGCGGACTCTCCGGCGCGCCCGTCGCCGACCGCTCGCTCGACGTGCTGCGCCGCCTCTACCGCCGCGTGGGCGACCGGCTCGTGCTCATCTCCGTCGGCGGGATCGAAACCGCCGACCAAGCGTGGGAACGCATTCGCGCGGGCGCCACGCTGCTGCAGGGCTACACCGGGTTCATCTACGGTGGCCCGTTCTGGACACGCAAAATTCACCGTGGACTCGCACAACGGTTGCGCGACAACGGGTATCAGAACATCGCCGAGGCGATCGGCGCGGAGTACGCGGCCAACGCCTGAGCTCGGTGCCCGCCGACGCGGGACCGCAGTGACGACCGGTCGGCGCGGCACCACGTCGGCGCGGCACCACGTCGGCGCGGCAGCATTCGGTCGACGCACTGTCGGCGAGACAGCGCGTCGATGCTCTGCCCGGGATGCGCGAGCCGCTACCCGGATCCGCTAGCCGCGAACGAACGGCGGATCGATGGCATGCCCGTGCTGGTGCGGTCGCTCGGCCGGCGCCAGCTCCGCCAGCGGTGCCAATCGCGCCGCCATTCGCCGAGCCAGCAGCACCACCGCCTCGGTCAACGTGACGCCGAGCGCGCTGGCGTAGTTGTTCAGCCGGACCATCGCCGCCGGATCGTCCACCGCCTTCGGGTCGCCGAGCAGTTCGTCGAGTTCCATGCCCGCCCGTGCCTGCGCGCGGGTCAATTGCCGGTCCGGCAGCCAGCTGAGCCGCCACACCTCCGTGCTCGAATCCGCTGTCCGATGGGCGGATTCGGGTGTGCTGTCGCTGGTCATCGACCAGGCCGTCACGTCAATGGTCACGACGTCCTCCTGTCGTGCATCCGGTGTGCAGTCGGAGACTGGGGTGCTGCACGGTGGTCCCCCGTTGGTCGGCGCGCGACGATCCGCGTGGTGCCGAACGGCCTCGCTCCTGGAGGTGGAGGAGACCGCGCCGGGACCTGACGACCGCTTTCGGGGTGCGTCGAATCTCGGCCGAAGGTGCTGTGTTCGAAGAATCCCGCTCGCCACCAGGCCCTCCCGCGTACCTGGCGGGGCGATGAATCGCCAATTTCAGTGTGGCACTTGCCGTTCTCAATGGTCAATCGCCTATGTCCATCGATAGTTGACGGTCCGTCGGCTCGCTAAACCTCCTATCATGAACGGCAGGGGATGACGACCGGCTTCAAGGCTATGGAGAGTGGGTCTCGAAGATGCCTCCACCGCATTCCAGAATGGTTGCCGTCGCGGCTTATTGCGCCCACCACCCGCCGGGACCGGTCGGTGATCTCACCGATGCCACAACACGCCCGAATGGTCGTGCGGCGCAGCTTGATCACGACGGATCCGGGCCGCCATGCGCTTGGCCAGCAAGATCACCGCGTGCTCGCGGAGGATGCCGAGATGATCGGCGCACGCGGCGACCCTGGCCTGTACCCGCCGATCGTGCACCGCAGCCGGATCGCTGAGAAGTTCGTCGAGCTCCATGCCCGCCCGCGCTTGGGCCGGCGTGAGCGCACGATCCGGCAGCCAGCTCAGGCGCCATGAGTCCTGCTCCGCCACAGCGCGGTACGCCGACTCCGGGGTCACGGTGCTGCCGATCCAATTCGCCGTCTGAATGATCATGCCTGCCTCCGAGTTCTTCGGCCCAGCGCTGCCGGGCCTGCTCGGTTGTCATGCGGACTCCGCGCCCGCCGTACGCAGCGTCCATTCGGGGTGACACTGCTGGTCATCGAGTCTGCTTGTGCGCATTGCTCGTCGCGGTCGCCGCGAGACAATGACCGCACCGAATCCGGCCGCCCTGATGGATTCGGGCAAGCGACCGGTCGCCGGATTCAGGCCGACGAGGCGGCCCGCCTAGCGGAGCGGAGAATTCGGCTCCAGCTCCGTCGCGCCGCTCCCGGGCTGGCACCGGCTACGTCGGCGAGTGTGCCGAATCAACAGAATCACTTTCATCACCAGGGACCTCCCAGTCAGCTGGTGCGGCGACTGATCACCACATTCAGTGTGGCAGTTGCCGATATCGGACGTCAATTGACATTACGTAAGGGGCGATTGACATGCCAGTGGTCGTCCAACAGTTTCGAAGTGCGCATTCTTCGGACCAAACATGCTGCGGCCCAACACTTGGCGCAACCAGCTTGCGCAGCAAGCCGCACTTGTCCGGAGAACTCGGCAAGTGCTCGCGTTGATCGGCAATTGACGGTAATTGCAGCCGTACGTACCGTTGGTTACCAGCGGTTCGCCTGCGGCCGGGAGCTGAGGACCGAGACGGAGGAGGCCCACGATGGCCGTCCATGAGTCGGATATCGTCGCCGTGCGCAGCGCACTCCAGCAACTGTCCAAACACCAGGGACTGACTCCGAAACGGTTGCGAACCACCGTGATCGACGCAGGCACGCTCTTCGCCCTGCCTGCGGTGCAGCGCCGCCACCGCCAACTCGGCGGCGACGTGCCGGAGGCCTTGATCTCGGTTGTCCGAGAACTGGCGCAGCAGTTGCCCGCCACCGACCGGATCATCGTCGACGCGGAGTTGACTCTTCGCCTCCTCGACACTGCGTCCGCGCACGAACTGGATGTCGAGCAGCTCTACGACAACGAGCTCGGCAAACGCCGCAGCTACCTCGTCGAGCAGTGGCAGGCCCTGCACGCGGCAGTCGGGGCGGACAACGTGCCGCCGCCCCCGACCGAACGCTCGCTGCGCACCACCCCGGAGCGACACGCCTTCACCGAGCTCGCCAAGGCACTCGCGGCCGGGGTGGTCCGCACACCCGAACCGACGGCGTGCCACGGAGCTCGAATCGACCGTCACACAGCAGGTCCCGTGATCACGGTGATCGGCGACGCGGTCATGGATCTGGTGTTTCGAGCCGACCACATACCGTTGTCCCCCACCGCACACACCTCGACGCGCGCGAGGCACGAGTTCCGACCGGGTGGCAAAGGACTGTATCGCGCGGTGGCTGCCGCGCGTCTCGGCCTGGACGTCCGGTTGATCGCGGCGGTCGGCGACGACGTGGAGGGCCGCCGCATCCTCGAGTATCTGCGGTCGGAGCACGTCGATACCGAACTGGTACGGATCGTGCCGAACACGCCGACGCCGGTCGTCTGTGTCCTCGTGACAAACGACGGTGTCACCAGCTTGGTGAGTAAGACCGACGCGATCCGGCTCGGCGAGGACGACCTGAACGCCGCCGCGGCGCGCGCGACGCTGGCCGCCACCCGCGTGGTACTGCTGACCTTCGAGCAACCCGGCAGCATCGTCGAGCTGCTGCTGGAGATCGTTCGGACGCTGCCCGATCGCCCGGTGGTCGTGCTGCACCCGGCACCGCCGGAGGAGGCTCCGGCGCGCTTACACCAGTTCCTCAGCGTCATCGACTATCTCGTGGGTTCCCCGGCCGAACTCGAACGCATCGCGCAGCAGACCAACCGGCTCAGCGTCGACGAGGCGATCACGCAACTTCGACTGCTCGGCTCCCGCTCGGTGTGCGTGATCGAGAATTTCCAGGCCACCGTGCACTCCGACACGGTGGAGGTGCACGTCCCGCGATTCCAGGTGGAACTGGAGGACAGTCCCGCCGTGCGCGCCGTGTTCTCCGCCGCCCTGGCTTACCGCCTCGCCACCTCGAACCTGCCAGCCACCGAGGCGGACTTCGTCTGGGCGACAGCGGCCATGGTGGCGGCTCGATCCGGGTTCCTGCTGCACCGCGACGACGAGCTTGTGGACGAGATCGATCGCATCCTCCGAATCACCGAAGGGCAGCACCGTACCGAATTGCTGGACAAGCGCTGATTCAATCCTCAACCGCCCCTTGCGGTCCCGCAGCTCGGGCGATCAGACGCGCATACCTGGTAATCCAGATGTGATCTAGAACACATCAGGCGTCGATGGGCTTGCCACTCGGTAACTTCGCCGCGTTCATCAGAAGTCCTACGGGCCAACCGATGTCGCGCCGAAGCGCACATAACGGACGCCACCCGGTCGCTTGGAACGTCGCGGTTCGGACCGTTGAAATGTGCGGCGGACTCGATCGAATCGGAGTAAGAATCGATCTGGAACGTACCTCCGGCACCGTTGATGTGCCCATGCCGCAGTCGCACAATCCCCTCCGCGCCACGACATCCGAGAAGTCGCCCGACAGACACTTGGAGACACCTTGACCACGGGATCGCAGTTTCGCACCGACACCGTCCATCGCCTGACCCGCAAGGGCCACCAGCTGAAGGTTCGCGTCGATGACCTACCCGGCGGGGCCGAATACGGCTTCGTCCTGGTCGCCGGTGACATCGCAGATGGCTGCCTGGTCCGGATCCATTCCCGCTGCGTCTACGGCGACGTGCTGGGGTCCGAGGACTGCGACTGCGCCGCACAGCTCGACCGATCGCTGGACCTGATCCAGGCCGAGGGCAGCGGCGTCCTGATCTATCTCGAGCAAGAAGGGCGCGGCGCCGGACTGGTCGCCAAAGCCCGCGGCAAAAATGTCCAGGAACACACCGGCGTCGACACCTTCTCCGCCTATCAGGCGCTCGACCTGAAGCCCGACAGCCGGGATTACCTGCTCGCCATCGTGGCACTGCTGCGCCTGGACCTCGAGTCGGTGCGCTTGCTCACCAACAACCCGGAGAAGATCCGGCCGCTGCGGTACGTCGGTATCCGAGTGGAGGTGCGGCCACTGCTCATTTCACCGCCCAACGACGACGTGCGGCAGTACCTGGAGGCCAAGCGGATCAAGCGTGGCCACCTGATCCCCGAAGAACTGACCGCGCCCGAGACCGCAGCGCCGAACCCGGAGTCACAAAGCATGCCGCTCGTCGGCTACGCCTTCCGGGCGCCGCGGTGGCGCACACCGAAGCTGCCGACCCGCTGGGACCCTCGTCGGCGCACCCGCCCAGAGCCGGCACGGGCGGCGCTGATCACGTTGCGCGAGACGGACTTCGACACGGTGACCGTGTGGGAGGACGACGATCGTCCGGCCGCCCCGCGCACGCGCGGCGTCCGCGCACGGCTCTGGCAGGGGATCAAGCGATGGTGGTCCGCCACCGACAGAGCGCAGGGCTTCGCCGGCCAGGTGCCGCCGCGGGTGGCCTGAGCGCATGTCCGGTATCTAGCGGATTTACCAGCTACTACGCTGGCGATCTGGCTACGATGAGTGAGCCGCGCCACTCCTGGTGCGCCGACCCGTGAGAAACTGACAGAAGCGTCATTTCATTATGTCAGGATCGGGTCTCGAATCGCCCGCGTGTGGACGCCGCGAGGCGCGATTCACGGCATGAATATCGGGAACAGGGATATGAAGACAGACATCGGCTATGCGCACAAATCGGGCAAAACGGTCTACACGGTTCCGGAGGCGTTCCAGGAGACCCGGACGTTGCGACCCGAGCAGGTGGCGTTGCGGACGGTCGGCGGAACACAGCAGATCACCTGGCGTGAGTACGGCGAACGGGTGCGCTCCATCGCGGCAGGCCTGGCCGGGCTCGGTGTCGGGCCCGGCGACACCGTCGGGATCATGCTGACCAACCGGCCCGAATTCAACCTGGTCGACACCGCGGCGCTGCACCTGGGCGCCACCCCGTTCTCGATCTACAACACCAGCTCGTCCGAGCAGATCACCCACCTGTTCACCAATGCGGCGAACAAAGTGGTCGTGACGGAGCAGGTTTTCCTGGACAAGGTGACGGGTGCCGGCGTCGAGCTCGCGCACATCATCCTGGTCGACGGCCCGGCGGCAGGCACGATCACCCTCACCGAGGTGGAGGCGAACCCCGCCGCCGACTTCGATTTCGACGCGGCCTGGCGGGCGGTGAAACCGGATGATCTGGCCACCCTGATCTACACCTCGGGCACCACCGGCCCGTCCAAGGGCGTCGAGGTCTCCCACCGCAACGTGATCGCGCAGATCATCGCCTTGGTCAACGGCCCGCTGCCGGTCGGCCTGGACGACCGCTCGGTGTCGTATCTGCCCGCCGCGCACGTCGCCGACCGCATCTCCTGCCACGCCATCAACCTGATCACCGGCGTCCAGGTGACCACCGTGCCCGATCCACGCGAGGTCGCCGCCGCCCTGCCCGACGCCCGCCCGACCACCTTCTTCGGCGTGCCTCGGGTGTGGCAGAAGATCAAGGTGGGGATCGAGGGCAAGCTCGCCGCCGAACCGAGCGGGGTGAAGAAGGCGCTCGCCAACTGGGCCATCGAGACCGGAAAGGCCGCGGCCCGAGCCGATCTCGCGGGTCGCGGTCGCGGCCCCGTCCTGGCGGTGCAGCACAAGGTCGCCGAGGCGGTGGTGCTGTCGAAGCTGCGCCACGCCATGGGCCTGGACGCGCTGAACGTGCCCGCCTCCGGCGCCGCGCCGATCCCACCGGAGACGCTCGAATACTTCATCGGCCTCGGCTTCCCGATGAGCGAGGTGTGGGGCATGTCCGAGACCACGGGCGTCGGCACCTTCACCGAGAAGGACAAGCCGCGCCCCGGCTCGGTCGGCCGCCCGGTCGACGGTCTGGAGCTGCGACTGGACACCGACGGTGAGGTCCTGGTGCGCGGACCCATCGTGACCCGCGGCTACCGCAACATGCCGGAGCAGACGGCGGCGGCGATCGACGACGACGGCTGGCTGCACACCGGCGACGTCGGCACCCTCGACCCCGACGGCTATCTGCGCATCGTGGATCGCAAGAAGGAACTGATCATCAACGAGGCGGGCAAGAACATCGCGCCGAGCAATGTCGAGAACGCGGTGAAGGCTGTCTCCTCGCTGGTCGGCCAGGTTGTCGCGGTCGGTGACGCCAAGCCGTACATCGCCGCGCTGATCGTGCTCGATCCGGACGTCGCGGCCTTGCGCGCCAAGGAGTTCGACGCCACCGACGCCGACGTGGCGACGCTGGCGACCCGCAAGGAGATCGTCGACGAGGTGCTGGCCGCGGTGCAGGCGGGCAACGTGAAGCTCTCCCGGGTCGAGCAGATCAAGCGGTTCACCATTATCGGCGCGATCTGGGAGCCGGGTGGTGACGAGCTGACCCCGAAGATGTCGCTCAAGCGCTCGCCGATCGCCGCCAAGTACGCCGCCGAGATCGAGGCGCTCTACGCGAAGGAGCCCTCGGACAGGGTCATCAACGTCAAGTAGCCGAGGAAGCCCTGATAACGGCTGTGGCCCTGAGCATTTCGCTCAGGGCCACAGTCGTCCGGCGACTACTTCTGCTCGTAGGTGCCCACGATCGTCGCGCGCGCGATGGCGTGCGAGAACAGGTTGAAGCCGAGGTAGGCGGGCGTGGCGGACTCGTCGAGGCCGAGGCTCTCCACGTCCACCGCGTGCACGACGATGAAGTAGCGGTGGTACCCGTGTCCGGGCGGCGGTCCCGCGCCGACGAATCCGGCGAACCCGCCGTCGTTGCGCAGCGTGATCGCCCCGGTCGGCAGCGCGCCGCCCTCCTCGCCGCTGCCCGCGCCGGTCGGCAGCGAGGTGACGCCGACCGGAATGTCGGCCACCGCCCAGTGCCAGAACCCCGCGGCGGTCGGCGCGTCCGGGTCGTACACGGTGACCGCGAAACTCTTTGTCTCCTCGGGGAATCCGGACCAGGACAGCTGCGGCGAGAGGTCCTTGCCGCCCGCGCCGAAGACGCCGCTGACCTGATCGTTGCCGAGCGGCTGACCGTCGGTGACGTCGTCGGAGGTCAGCGTGAACGACGGCAGCTGCGGGAGCGCGGCGTAGGGATTGTAGGAATAATCGGGCACGGGGTTGTTCCTTTCGTCAGCTGTTCAGCAAAAAGTGTTCCAGCACCCGGGTACCGAATTCGAGCGCCTCCACCGGAACTCGTTCGTCGACGCCGTGGAACAGCGCGGTGAAGTCCAGTTCCGGCGGCAGCTGCAGCGGCGCGAAGCCGAAGCAGCGAATGCCCAAGCGGGCGAACGCCTTCGCGTCGGTGCCACCCGAGAGCATGTAGGGCACGGTACGGCCCTGCGGGTCGTTGGCGAGGATCGCGTCGTTCATCGCGTCCACCAGGTGGCCGTCGAATGTTGTTTCGTAGGAGTCGAGTTTGGTGATCCACTCCCGTTCGACGTCCGGGCCGATCAGCTCGTCCACCTCCCGCTCGAAGGCCGCCTGCCTGCCCGGCACCACCCGGCAGTCGACGACGGCCTCGGCGGTCTGCGGGATCACATTGGCCTTGTACCCGGCCTGCAGCATGGTGGGGTTCGCCGTATCACGCAGCGTCGCACCGATAATGCGGGAGATGGTGCCCAGCTTCGCCAGCTGGCCCTCGATGTCCGGGCTTTCCGGATCGAACTGCAGGCCGGTCTCCTCGGCGACGGCGGCCAGGAACTCGCTCACCGAATCCGACATCACCACGGGGAACGTGTGTTTGCCCAGCCGCGCGACCGCGGCGGCCAGAATGGTGACCGCATTGTCCTCGTGCAGGAACGAGCCGTGCCCCGCACGGGCCTTGGCGCGCAACCGCATCCAGCCGAGGCCCTTCTCGGCCGTCTCCACCAGATACAGCCTGCGTTCGGTGCCGTCCGGGCGCGGCACGGTCAGCGAGAACCCGCCGACCTCTCCGACGGCCTCGGTGACCCCCTCGAACAGGTCGGGCCGGTTGTCCACCAGCCACTGCGAGCCCCACTTGCCGCCGTTCTCCTCATCGGCCAGGAAGGCGAACACGATATCGCGCGGCGGCACCGTGCCCTCGAGCTTGAACTGGCGGGCGATCGCCAGCATCATCCCGACCATGTCCTTCATGTCGATGGCCCCGCGGCCCCACACGTAGCCGTCGCGCACCGCGCCGGAGAACGGGTGCACGCTCCAGTCGGCCGCCTCGGCGGGCACCACATCCAGGTGCCCGTGCATCATCAGCGCACCCCGACTGGAGTCCGCGCCGGGCAGCCGCGCGAACACGTTCCCGCGCCCCGGCGCGCCCGACTCCACATACTCGGTCGTATATCCGGCCTGGTGCAGTTGCTCAGCCACCCATTGCGCGCATTCGCGCTCGCCCTTAGTGGTGGCCAGGTCACCGGTGTTCGAGGTATCGAACCGGATCAGCGCGCTGACCAGGTCTACCACCTCATCGACCGCGCGAGAGTCGCTGTTGGGGACCGATCCTTCGACAGTTGTGGACACGTACCCTTTCCTACCACCTGTCCGGGCTGCTGTTTCCCATCCCTCCCACCGCGGCGTACCCAGGCGGGGCCGGGCGACACAGCGTACGGTGCCGATCGGCCCGGCCGCAGGGGTCAGCATCACGGTGATCACAACGCCGTAACTCGCACCGGGGTAACGGATCAGGGGGTGTCGAGCGCCAGCTTCAGCCCGAGGGCGACCAGTACCGAGCCGGTGAGGCCTTCCATCCCGCGCTTGACCGAGGGCCGATCGAGCCACGTCTTGGTGAACCGGACGCCGCAGATCAGCACCGTGGACCACAGCACCCCCTCGACGAAGTGGATCAGGGTGAGCGCGGTGCCCATCAGCAGGTGCGGCGCGTGCGGCGGGATGAACTGCGGCAGCATCGCGATGTAGAACACGCCCACCTTCGGGTTGAGCAGGTTGGATGTCGCGCCGCGTGCCCAGGCCCGCGGCACGCTGCCGTTCGCGACCGCGCGGTCGTCGAGTTGGCCGGCACCGATGTCGCCGGAGCGCAGCAGCGCGACCAGGCTGGTGACGCCGAGCCAGATCAGATAAAGCGCACCGGCGATGCGCAGCACCGTGTACGCCCATTGCGAGGTGGTCAGCAACACCGACAGCCCGCACGTCGTCGCGATGCCCCACACCAGTAGTCCGCTACCGACCCCCAGTGCGGTAGCGAACGCGGTGCGCGTGCCGCGGACGATCGCGGCGCGCAGCACGAGGGCGGTGTCCAGGCCGGGCACCAGTGTCAGGAACCCCGCGACGACCGCGAACGACACCAGCGCGGTCCCTACACTCACTCAGCTATCCCATCTGTCGAGTTGCGCGATCACCTTGTGCCCGTTCGCCTTCCGTCAACGATTGACGTGCTTGTGCACCGCGTCGTTCATGCGGCCGAGCATGTCCACGAGAACGGGGCGATAAGTCGCGAAGTTCAGGCGCGCGAATCCCGCACCGCCTGGTCCGAAGTCCGGGCCGGACAGGAGTTTGACTTTCGCGTGTTCGAGGAAGAAGTCCGCGGGGTCTCGGTCGAGTTCGAGCGCGCGGCAGTCGAGCCAAGCCAGGTAGCCTGCGTCGGGGCGATGGAAACGGATCTCCGGTCGCAGCGTGTCGGCGACGAGGTCGCGGTTGGCGGTGAGCAGCTGTCGCGTCGCGTCCAGCCATGCGGCACCGTCGCGCCACGCGACGCAGGTCGCCAGCACGCTGAGCGCGCTCACCTGCCCATACAGCTGCGGTGGCTGCGCGTCCAAGGCGGCGCGGACCCGGCCGTCGCCGACGTGGGCGACGCAGCAGCGCAGTCCGGCCAGGTTGAAGGCTTTGCTCGCGGAGTTGAGTGTGACTGTGCGCGCGGCGATTTCCGGTCCGAGCGAGGCGAACGGAGTGTGCCGGTGCTGCTCGTGCACGAGCTCGGAGTGGATCTCGTCGGCGATCACCAGAAGATCGTTGCGGTCGGCCATCTCCGCGATGGCCGTGAGCTCGCCGCGATCGAAGACGTGACCCGTCGGGTTGTTCGGGTTCACCAGGATCAAGGCACGGCAATCGTTGCTACGGATATCCTCGGACATCCGGTCGAGATCGAAGGTCCAGCCGTCCGCCCGCTCGACCATCGGGATGGGCACCAGACGTCGTCCCATGAGCTCGATGGTTTGCAGGAACGGCGGGTACGCGGGGGTGTGCACGGCGATCGCATCGCCGGGCCGCGTCATGAGTTGCAGCACGATCTGCAGCACCTGGATGAGCTCGGTGAAGACGTACACCTCGTCCGGGTCGATCCGGAAGTCGTGGCGCTCACGCATACGGTCAGCGAAGGCTTCCTGCAACGGATTTCGATCGGGGCGTTCGTCCCACGCGGGGTAACCGAGGTCGCCGTCCGCCGCCTGCCGCAGCGCCGCACGCACCGGATCCGGCACCGCGAAGTCCATGTCGGCGATCCACGCGGGCAGCACATCCGCCCCGGCGCGCGTCCATTTGATTCCCGCCCGCTGCCGCAGCACATCGATATCGACAATCTCTTCCATGCGCTGAACCCTAGAAGGAACGCCGCCGGACGCGATTGACAATTTTCGCGCTCCCACGCAAATTTATTGCGTGAGTGTGCTGCCGCTGGACGATATCGATCATCGACTGCTCGAGCTGGTGCAGGTGGATGCGACGCGACCGCTGCACGAGCTCGGTGAACGAGTCGGCCTCTCCCCCAGCGCGGTCCAGCGCAGGCTCACCCGGCTGCGCACCGGCGGGGTGATCACCGCACAGGTCGCCGTGATCGATCCACGCGCGGTGGGTATGGGTTTGACCACCGTCGTGCTCGTCGAACTGGCCGAAGACGACGCCGACCACTACCTCGCGTTCTGCGAGCGCATGCTCGCCGAACCGGCCGTGCAGCAGTGCTATTCCGTTGTGGGCCAGTGGGATTACGTCGTCGTCATGGTCACCGAGGATCTCGCCGCCTACCGGCGGATCTCGAATGAGCTGTTCGTCGGGGACAAATCCGTGCACCGCTACGAGACGTTGCCGACCTACGAGAGGGTCAAAGCCCAACTCGCCGTGCCGTTGTCGGCGTCGCGGCAAGAGACCGAACTGTAATGGGCTTCACAGGAACTGCACGGCAAACTGTTGCCGACCGCACGGGTTCGCGCGCTTTACTGGAAGAGTGCCGAGCGGCACGCGGCAAGGGTGCAGTGCGAGGAGGTCAGGCATGTGCTCGGCACCTCTCACGGACGGCCCCGACCCCGAAGCTGTCCGACTCACCGGCACCACGTGGGAGTCGTTGAGCAGGCGCGGTTCCCGCACGCTCAACGCCGACGCCGCGGCCGCCGTGATCGATCCGGCCACCGGGAAGACGGCGTTCGTCGTCGCCGACGGTGTCGGTGATCATCTGCGGGCCGCCCGGGCGGCGCGCACCGCGGCGGAGGTCGCCGCGCACGTCGGCGCACGCACCGGCGCGTTCGCCGGAATCCTCGCCGCCCAACACGAACTACTGCGCCAGTTCCCCCAATCGGAAGCCGACAGCGTCCTTGTCATCGCCGTGCTGCCGTCCGCGGGGCAACCGGACGGCCCGTGCGAGGTCGCCTGGGTCGGTGACTGCCGCGCCTATCGCTGGAACGGACGGGTGCTGCATCAGATCACCACCGATCACACCGTCGGCGAATTCTGGCGCGCCCGCGGTTACGGTCCCGCGCCGCGACTGGATCACGTGGTCCTCACGTCGGTTCGCACCGTCCGGCCCGCGGACATCGGACACGCGAGCACCGGCTCCAGTACCGGCAGGCTGCTGCTGAGTACCGATGGTGTGCACAAGCGCCTCGACATGGCCGCGATCAAAGCGATACTCGCCGAACAGGAGTCCGCTGCCCACGCCGCGGAAACATTGGTAGACAACGCCCTTCGCGCCGGTGGCACCGACAACACCACCGCCCTCGTCGCCGAATGCGGCCCCTTCCTCGAACGAGCCATCGGCGACACCGAGTAACGGCCGGCTCATTCTGCCTGTAGATGCCTGGAAAGTGGCCTATTCCTCGAAATGTCGCGCCGACGTACATCTATTTGCTGTTAATTCGCTCATACAATAGCCCGATGATCACACTTCGGTAACTTCGCCAACTCGTGGCGGTCTACCAGGGCTAATCTTCGACGGTTGCTGTTCTACTATGCCCATGCCGGGGTCGCCTCGGCCGCTCAACCATGCACTCGGAAATCTGTTGTACCGAACTTGCCCGGGAAAGTGGAGTGGGATGGCTCAGGAATTGCTCGTCGCTCTCTGTGCCGCGATGATCGCGGTGGCGGTATTGGTTGTCGGGGATCGGATACGTCCGAAATCATGGCGACAGAACAGCGACGAGTCGTCCAGTCACCTCGCGCTGGATCTGGCGAAGACCATCTTCACCGCGGTGCTCGCCTTCGTCTTCGTGGCCTGCTGGAACCAGAACCAGAACGCCTACAACCACACGATCACCGAGTCGAAGGGCCTGGTCGATACCCACCTCGCCATCCACGCGCTGCCCGCCCCAGACCGGGACCGGATCCACGACAAGGTCATCGCCTACACCGATCAGGTGCTCACCGAGGAGTGGCCGCTCATGGAGCGTGAGCGCAGGCTCAGCCCCGACACCGAAAAGACGCTCAACTCGCTGCGCGCCGCCGTCATCGCCGTACAGTCGGAGGATCCGACCGTCGTCGAGGCGCGCACCCGGGCACTGACCGGCATCGACCGCGTCACCCAGGCCCGCCACGATCGCGCCATCGACGTGGTCCGCAACCTCCCCCAATTCCTCTACATCGCACTGTGTTTCGGCGCGGTGCTGGTGCTGCTGAACCCGGTACTGACCGGCATGCTCGTCACCCGGCGCAGCGTGGCGATGACCGCGCTGCTCGGCGTCATCATCGGCTCGGCACTGCTGGCCATCCACGACCTGGAGCGACCGTTCTCCGGCGTGCTCGGCGTACCGACGGACGCGTTCCGCTACGCCCAGTCGCAGTACGAGCCCAGCAGCGACAGCCCGATCACCACCGCCGAATGAGCGGTCCACAGTTGCGGACAGCGGGCGTTGCGCCTCGAATAACAAGAGGCGCGCGAGGTTTCGTTGTGGTGAGCGCTTTCGTGCCCGCGGCATTGCTGTTCGGTGGCCGGTCCGCCGCCGACGACATCCCGGCCCCACCGCCCGCGTCCGACGTGACCGCGGAATGGTCGGCGCAGCAAGGCAGCGGCGCTCAGCCTGGCATACCCGTCGGTGGTGCCGCACCAGCAGACGCCCCGAACGCAAGCCCGCCGGCGGCAGACACCCAGGCGGGCGGCACAATCCAACCAGACATCCCCACCGGAAGCTCAGCCCCGGCAGGCAACTCCGACGGAAGCTCAGCTCCGGCAGGCAACGCTGCCGGACCCTCGACTCCGGCAGACAACACAGCCGGACCCGCGGCCCCCGCAGATGCTTCCAACGGGAGCTCCGCCCCGGCAGATACCTCAACCGGAAGCGCTGCCCTGCAAGGCGTCTCGATCGGGACCGCCGCCGACGGGGGTCCACTCGCACTCGAACCTCCACCGCCTCCCCCCGCCGCCGGCCTTCTTCGCATCAGCGGCGCCGCCGACCCCACGGACGACGCGGATGCGACCACACCTGCCGCAGCCGGAAACGCCGCCCTCGGCGTCGATACCGGCAGCATGCTCACCGCCTGCGTCGGTAGCGCGGCGGGCGCCGCCTTGTTGTTCCTCGGATCCGCCGCGGGCTCCGGCCTGATCGGGCCGGGAATCCTGGCCCCACCCTGGTGGGCGGTCGGTTCGGCCGGGTCCGCACTGCTCCCGCCAGCCTCCGGCTCGAGCGGATCCGCACTCGGCAGCGCGGTCGTCGGCAGTGCGATGGCGGGCAGCGCGGTGTTGACCTGCCTGCTCACGCTGTCCACCGTCACGCCCCCGCCCACACCTTCCCTGCCGCTACTCATCCCTCCCCCGATCTCGATCCCGAATCCCCCCTTTGTGCTGCCCGTCGCCGCCCCCGTGGCGACCCCCGATGCGGCGACCGCAGCACAACGATCGCCCGTCGCGGCAACACCACCTGCCGCGATCGCCGAGGCCGCCCCGACGTCGGACATGTTCGGCTGGAACACCCTCGAGATCGTGGTGTTCCTCGTCGTGCTCGTGCTCGTCGCCATCCAGGGCTCCGCCGAAGCCGCCCGCAAGCGACAGCGCCAGTAGGGTCGAATGGGTTGGGCCACAACGGGACCCAACCCATTCAGTCGGCTACCGGGTCTTATTGCCGGACAGCGTGCAGGACAGGGAGTACCCGCACGTCCCTTCGTTCGCGGACGTGGATGTTGCACGCAGGATCAGCCGACGATCCGCTCAGGCGTCGCCGCGAGCATTGCGGCACCGGTCAACTCGACCGAGCGAACCCGGTCCTCGATCCGGGTGGCCTGGTGGGTGAGGATCAGCTCGTCGGCCGCGATCGAGGCGGCGAAATCATCGAGGTACGAGCGGACTTCGTCGGGTGTGCCCACGGCGGTGTACTGGGTCATCGAGGCGAGCTGGCGGCCGTTGGGCGAGGCGAGGAACGCGTCGATCTCCTCGTCGGTGTAGCGCACGTCCGCGGCGCCTCGCTTGATCATCATCCGGGCCCTGGCGCGGTAGGCGATCATCTTCTGCGCCACCGCGTCGTCGGTGTCGTCCGCGGCGAACACATTGACGCCGGCCATCACGTACGGATCGGCCAGCTGCTCCGACGGCCGGAAGCTGTCCCGGTAGACGGCGACCGCCTGATGCAACGCGTCCGGCGCGAAGTGCGAAGCGAAGGCGTACGGCAGGCCGAGCTGCGCGGCGAGCTGCGCACCGAACAGCGAGGAGCCCAGGATGTAGAGCGGCACAACCCCTTCGGCCCGCGGCACCGCCTGCACGCCGGGCACCCGCGACCGGCCCGTCAGGTAACCCTGTAGTTCGAGCACATCCTGCGGGAACGAGTCCGCCGAGGACGGGTTGCGCCGCAGCGCGTACATGGTCTTCTGATCACTGCCTGGTGCGCGGCCGAGCCCGAGGTCGATGCGTCCGGGGAACAGCGTCTCCAGCGTGCCGAACTGTTCCGCGATCACCAGCGGCGAGTGGTTGGGCAGCATGATGCCGCCGGAGCCGAGCCGGATGGTGTCGGTGTGCGCGGCGATGTATCCGATGAGCACGCTCGTGGCACTGGACGCGATCGAGCCCATGTTGTGGTGTTCGGCGTACCAGACGCGCCGATAGCCGCTCCGTTCGGCCGCCCGCGCCAAGGCGACGCTGTTGTCGAAACTGTCGCGCGCGGACTGGCCGGGCGCGATCGACGCCAGGTCGAGGATGGACAGAGCAGTCGACATAGGAGGTTGCCTTTCGTAGGTCAGAGAACGCGGTGCAGTTGTTCGGTGAAGGCGCGGATGCGGGCGTCGTCGCGGCGGTAGTAGATCCACTGCCCGCGTCGCGTCGCGCTCAGGAACCCGGCGCGCTGCAGGATCGCCAGGTGCGCCGACATGGTCGAGGCCGACGTCCCCGCCTTCTGCTGAATAAGCCCGACACAGACGCCCAGCTCAGCCGTCTCGTCCGCGCGCTGCGGAAAATGCACGTCCGGCTCCTTGAGCCACTCCAGCACGCGCAACCGCGTCTCGTTGGCCAGCGCCTTGCACTCGTCGAGCACACTCACCACCCTTCGGTATTTCGCTAATTAACGAACTTACGCCGCCCGCCCACACCCGGCACCATGACGCTGCTCACTCACCCGGCCCTACCGTTCGAGTCAGACCGAGAGTCCGTCGCGCAACCTGGTGGCGGCGGTGACGATGGCACCCGCTTGAATCGCGACCAACCGTTCCAGCGGTACCGCCTCCCCCGGGGCATTACGCTCGATGTCGGCGCTCCAACTGTCGAATACCGCACTGACACGGGCTTTTTCGGCGGCCAGCGACGGGTCGCGCCGAGTCTCCTCGTCGAGCAATCGGAGCAGCATCCCCGTGGTGCGCAGACGCTGCGCCGCGACCCACACGTACTCCTCGATGAAGATCTCGCCCAGGGTCGCGAGGCGGTCCTGCTCGGCGGCCGCGTCCTTGTCCGCGGCCATCTCCTGGAGTGCTCCGGCCACATTTCGCAGCGCACGTTCGAACGGACTGCGCCCGATCGATCGATCACCCAACCGATCGAGCACTCCGGTCACCAGCGCGGCCAGATCACGGTAAGCCGTTGCGGTGGCGCGCATTACGCTGCCCCATGACCGTTCACTCGGCCGCCGGTCGGCGATCCGCGGATCCACCCAGAGCGGCAATTCACTCACCAGCACCGCTGTCCCGTAGGGCGCCGCATAGTCCCGACTACCTCCGCCGCCGACCGCCGCCACCGGATCGACGCCGACCGCCAGTAAGGCCTCGGCCATCTTCGCGAACGTCGGCAGTTCGAAAACGCCCTCGGCCCACCGTGCGCCACCAGGCGCGTCCGGCTCTCCCTGATGCCGCGGCACCTGCGCATCGTCCAGCAACCCTGCCAGCACCGACCAGTAGTCGGCGTCCCCGCCCGAGCAGTAGAAGAAGCCGCCACCGAAGTCGGCATTGTGCAGCGACGCGATCAGCGCGGGGCGCGTTCGATCGATCAGCGTCATCAGCGCCCGCGTCTCCGGCATCGGCACGCCGACATCCCTCCCGCGCCACGTGATCGGGAAACACCACTCCGGCTGCTCGGAGCCCGCGGGGCGGTAGTACCCACGCGCCACAGCGGTCCGGGTGAACGGTCCGGCGAACCATTCTTCATTGAGCCGCGTCCCGTCCGGATCAACGCATGGCACGAAATGCCAGGTGGCACCGAGTGTATCCGCTTCGCCACGGGCCAGCCTGCCGAGCAGATGCCGGATTGTCGCCATGCCGATCGGCTCGTTCGGGTGCGGGTTGCCGAACACGATCAGGTGCCGCTCCCCCGAGCCGACCCGAACCTCGCGGATCGGATCGCCGCCGCGCGAACGCCCGATCTCCTCGACGGCGACCATGCCCGGGTGTGCGGCGGCCAGCTCGTCTACGAACCCGTAGAGCTCGTCCACCGTCGGAAACGCCGCGATCCGTTCGACCGGCCCGACGATCCGCGCCACCTCGTCGACAACCCGCACCTGATCCTCCGCGCCACGTCCACAACCGGCCGCCGCTACCGCCGCGCCCAGCCCTGCTACCAGGGCGAACATCTTTCGTCGCGCCAGTTCTATCATTGCAACTCTTTCGATAATCTGATTATTTCAATAATGAGATTATCATCAGCCCATGCGACGTGCAGAGATCCGGGAGAACAACCGAGCGGCCCTGATCACGGCGGCGATCACCGAGATCGCCGCCCACGGCTACCAGTCCGCCCGGCTCGGCGATATCGCCGACCGCGCAGGCTTGACCACGGGTGCGATCTACTCGATCTTCGGCAGCAAACAAGCGTTGCTCTTCGCCGCGATCCATCGGATAGTCGCGGAGTATCACGACACCTTCCGTCCACTGACCGAGCCCGACCTGCCCCTCGCCGATGTGCTGCGCGGCTACGCGGCCACGGTCCTCGACGCGGCGGCGGAGAACCGCGCCCGCGAGTACTTCGCGTTCGAACTGGAAGCCTTGGCCGCCACCCTGCGCGACCCGCAGTTGATGTCAGACGTGGACGAGCAGGTACCCACCAATCTCGACCTGGTGACGGACCTGCTCATCGATCATCCGATCGACCGAATAGACGGCCCGAGAACGACCGCCGCACACGTCGCCCGACTCGCGCCCGCGGTGCATGCGCTGATGACCGGGTTCGCGCAGCACGCGATCGTCGCGCCCACCGAGGTCGACCGCGAGTATGTGACCGAGTCCCTGATCGCGCTCGTGGCACTCATCGACTGACCGGAACGCCTTCCTAGACAGGCGGTCTCATCGTTTCGCTGGACACGCCGACGTCGTCACACGACGTCACCGGGAGGATCTCGGGCACCCCGGCGGCCTTGCGCCGCGGTCTGCTCGGCGACTCGTCCCGGCCGGCGATCGCCACCGCGTTGCCACCCCGCCGCTTCGCCCGATACATCGCCGAATCGGAGCTCCGCAGCAGCCGGCGAAAGGTGCTGGCGGTGTAGGGATCGCCCCGCTGCGCATCGCCGAGGATCGCGACACCGACACTCGCGGTGATCCGCACCGGCAGGTCGGGCATCGTCTCGATCGCCCGGCGCAGCCGCTCGCCGAGCGCGGCCGCATCCTCGCGCAAGCAACCGACGACGACGAACTCCTCGCCGCCGGTACGGGCGAGCAGCGCATCGGCCGCCACCACCTGACGCAGTCGTTGCGCGGTCCGCGTCAGTACCTCGTCGCCGAACGGGTGACCGAAGGTGTCGTTGACGGCTTTGAACCGGTCCATGTCCAGCGTCGCGACGTAGGCGGACCCGCGGCGGCAGTGCACCAGGTGCGCCGAGAGGTGTGCGTCGAGCCCGCGCCGGTTCAGCAGTCCGGTCAGCGGGTCGGACAGCGCGTCGGCCCGCAGCAGCCAGTGGCAGAACTGCACGAACGGCAGCATCACGCCGACCACAACGAGCATCACGAGGATGACCGCGAGGCCGAGGGCGAGATCTTCTTTCCGGTGTCCGCCGTCCGCATGCCCGGCGGCGGCCAGCGTCCCGTTCACCATCAGTGCCGCAAGCACCACACTCGTCAACAGCGTCCAACCGATATGCAGCGCGAGAATGCGCGGGCCATGGAATACGGTCACGTACGCGCCCATCGCCGTCAGCAATACGACGCCCAATACCCCGACGACGCGATCGTGCACCAGCAAATCGTTGGCAGTGGTGTCGATATCGAAAAGCACGATCCAGGCGAGCGATTCGCGCTCACGCGGCCACGGCAGAAACCACCATCGCAAAGTCCATGCCCCCGCGACGGTCGCCTCGACGCCGCCCTGTACCTGCCCGACCCACCCGGCGACATCGCCCTGCGCCACCGATGCGAGCACGGCGATCAACAGCATGACCAGCCCACCCGCGCCGAGCATGAACTTGAATCGACCGAGTGCGCCGTGCGATTCGAAGGTGTCGACCAGGGCACGGTAATCGACCGGGTCCCGCCACCATGTTCGAAACATCGATCGATCGCCGGTCAATGAATACCGCCTTTGGTCGACTACGGACCCGAGCATCAGCCCGGGATCCCCCTGGTCATCCAGCTTGGCGTGCTAACCGACATTAAGACGGTCCAGCAAATCGTGCAATGTGAGATCGGCACACTACCGATTTCGAGACGACCGGCCTATCCTGACGGTCGATTCTCGCGCGTTATTTCTTGCGCGCACGGTAGGCCGCGACGGCATTCCGGTTTCCGCAGGTGGTGCTGCAGTAGCGGCGCGAGCGGTTGCGGGACAGGTCGAGCACGAGCCCCTCGCACGTGCTGTCCGCACAGACCGAGAGTCGACTGAGCTCGTCGGAGCGGATGAGATCGATCATCGCCATCGCGGTCTCGACCGCGATCCGGACCGGCAGCGGCGCCGCCGAAGGCACCGCGTGGATGTGATAGTCGACATCGCCGTGCCGGACGAGCTGCGGCACGGCTCGGTGCTCGGCCAGCGTTTCGTTCACCAGCCGGGTCGCGGTATCGCGATCGCTGGTGAGCATCCGGCGCAGCGGCGCGCGCAGTGCCCGCACCTGCGCGAGCTCCGCCGCGTCGCCCGCGTGCACGCCGGTGTAGGTGTGTTTGACGAAAAACTCTGCGAGCTGCTCGATTTCGGTCAGCGTGTCCGGTTCCTCCGCCGAGTTCACCAGCTCCACCGCGGCCATCAGCGCCGCCTCGGTGTCATGAGCAAAAGTCATGTTGACATATTACATGCACTCTCTTACCGTCATTACCCATGGCTACGATGACTCATGACATGGCCGCTCAACGGCTGAAATCCGGACTGATCCTCGCGGTGCTGTCCGCCTCGTCGTTCGGACTCTCCGGCCCGCTGGCTCGCGGTTTGATGAACGCGGGCTGGAGCGCCGCCTCGGTGGTGGCGATCCGGGTGCTGGTGGCCGCCGCGGTCCTGGTGCCGATCGCGCTGGCGCAGCTGCACCGCGAATGGCACCTGTTGCGCCGCAACGCCTTTCTGATCACCGCATACGGCCTGGTAGCCGTCGCGGGTACCCAGCTCGCGTACTTCAATGCCGTCGCGCAGATGGAGGTCGGGGTGGCGCTGCTCATCGAATACACCGCCCCGATCGCCGTGGTCGGCTGGCTGTGGCTGCGGCACCGCCAACGCCCCGGCGCCGCGACGGTGGCCGGGGCCGCACTCGGGATCACCGGGTTGTTCCTGGTGATCGACCTGCGCTCCGGCATGACCACCAGCTGGGTCGGCCTCGCGTGGGCACTGGCCGCCATGGTCGGCGCGGCGGGCTACTTCGTGCTCTCCGCGCAGGGCGACGGCACGCTGCCGGGCACCGTGCTCGCCGCGGGCGGACTCCTCATCGGCGGACTCGGCCTGCTGGCCGCGGGCGCGCTGGGCATCGTCCCGTTGCACGCGACCACGAATCCTGTGGTGTTCCAGAGCTTCACCGTCGCCTGGTGGCCGCCGGTCCTCGCGCTCGGCACGGTGACCGCCGCGCTCGCCTACGTCTCCGGCATCGCCGCGACCCGCCTGCTCGGCTCCCGCCTCGCCTCGTTCGTTGCCCTCTTCGAGGTGCTCGCCGCGTTGGTCTTCGCCTGGGCGCTGCTCGGTGAGGCACCGCGGCTCATCCAACTGCTCGGCGGCGCACTGATTCTGGTCGGGGTGGTGGTCGTCCGGCGTGGCGAACTGAGCGCCACCGCCGCACCGGTCGCCGAGTTCGGTCCCGAGGGTCAGGTGCTCGACGACGCTGCGCGCAGGTGAAGCCGCGCGACCAGGGCGCGATGGTCCGCGCCGGGCAGGCCGACGGTCGCCACCGTGGCCGCCTGACCCCCGGCAACCAGGATGTGGTCGATGCCGACCAGCGGCGGGAAGCGTTTGTCGGTCGGGTAGGTGGCCAAGTGGCCTGCACCTGCTTGCTCCGCGGCGTCGCCGAACCGTCCGGACAACATCGAGCGGAACTGCGCGTGGTCGAAGGTCGCGTTGAAGTCCCCGCCGACGATGGCGGGCCGGTTCGCCGGCGCCCGCTCGAGAATCTCGCGCAGCCGGGACAGCTCATCGGCCCACACCCGCGTGCCGTAGACCGGCGGCACCGGATGGAAGGCGAAGACCGAGACCGGGCCGACGCCCGGAATGGTGGCCGTGGCCGAGAGCTGGTTCAGCACGAATCCGTCGTACTCGACGGTGTTCGTCAGCGGGTAGCTGCTCCAGATTCCGGTCCCGGTCGCGGTCCGTCCCGGTGACAGATACCGGTGCGGCAGCAACTGATCCAGCCCGGCCCGGCCTAGGTCATCGACCGCCACAGGGGTGAGTTCGTTGACCGTGAGCACCGTGATGTTCCGTGCCCGCACCTCGTCCACCAGCGCCCGTGGATCCGCCCCGTCGAACAGCAGATTGGCCTGCATCGCCGACACGCTGTGCTCGCCCGCGTCACCCGAGCCACCGACATAGAGCGGAGCCTGCGTCCACAGCGCGCCTGCTACCACCAGGGCAGCCACCGCCGCACCGATCCAATACCGCGTGGCGGCGAACGCCACGGCACCGAGGAGCGCGCACGCCATCAGGTAGGGCGCGGCCGAAGCCGCCAACACCAGCAATTCGAACCCCGAGCGGCTGAAGTGCAGTCCGATCCCGGCGAGCCCGGCCAGCGTGGCACTCCAGGCGAGCAGGTGGACACCGACCCGAACCATCTTCGACTTCACACCGGACAGCCAAACACGAGCTCATCACCTCGGGCCAATTGCCGAGACCGTCGATGTACCGTGCTGTCACACCATGCGTTCTCCCAAACGGGCCTGTTCGATGGGTTCGATGGGGCCGAGGCCATCGACGGAGGTACGCGGGACAGCGGCCATGGCGAGCAGCCCGATCCCGGCGACCGCGGCGAAAAGGTAGAAGCCCCAAGGGTTCGCGGAGCCGAGGACGATGAGCCAGCCGGTGATGGTCGGCCCGAAGATCGCGCCGAGGCGTCCGACACCGGAAGCGAGCCCGAGCGCGGTGGCCCGAATCTCGGCCGGATAAGCCTGGGTCACGTAGGCGTAGATGAGCACCTGGGCTGAGAAGACGAAGATGCCCGTGATCAGCACCAGCCCGTTGAGCAGCACGGTGCTGGAAATCTTGATGCTCAGCAGGGCCAGGAAAATTGCCGCCGCACCGAACCACATCAGCACCGTCGGTTTGATGCCGCGCCGATCGGCGAGCGTTCCAGCCGTGAGCAGGCCGATCACCGCACCGATGTTCAACATCAACAGCATCGTCAACGAGGTGGACATGTTGTATCCGGCATCACGCATCAGCTTCGGCAGCCAGGTGTTCAAACCGTAGACGAGCAGCAGGCCCATGAACGATCCGACCCAAACCCCCAGCGTCGCACGCAGATACAACGGCTTCAGCAACATCGCGGGCCGCACCTGAGTCGGCGCGTCCTTGGCCGCGAGGAAGGCCTCGGACTCCGGCAGTTTCGCCCAGATCACCGGCAGCAACACAAACCCCGCCACCCCGCCCAGGTAGAACAGCGGCTCCCAGCGCGGCACGAGCTGGAGCGCGAGCAGCGCGGCGAACACCGCGCCCACGTGATATCCGGTCATGGTGACGGTGCTCGCGAAGGCCCGGCGGGCCGCGGGCATGTGCTCGGCCATCAAGGTCAGCGCGGTCGGCATACACGCACCGAGCCCGATCCCGGCGATCAACCGGAACGTCGCGAACACACCTACCGATCCGGCCAGCGGTATCACCGCGGTGAACAGCGAGAACAACGCGATCGAGCCGAGCAGCATACACCGGCGCCCGTAGCGATCGGTCACCGGTCCTGACCCGGTAGCCCCGATGGCCACGCCCACCAGCGACATCGTCGCGGCGAAAGTCGCGCTGGCAGCGGTGAATCCGAGGTGATGTTGATCGATGAGGGTGGGAATGACGGCCCCGAGCACGACGAGGTCATACCCCTCCAGCAGCACGGTCAGCCAGCAGAGCATGGCCGGCCACGACAGCAACTTCTTCATAGCAGCGTCCGATTCTGTTATGCAGTTGTGACTGCCATCACGCTACCTCGGAACGGCGGCGAGTACCCCTGTAAGCCGCAGAGCCGCAACATTATTCAGCGGGACTGCGCTGACCTGCCTTCTTGTGCAGCGGTGCGTGGCGCAGGCTCTCGCTGGTTCGCCACAGGAGCCCGAGGACTTGCTGTTCGGGCGGGTGCCCGCAACCGAGCAACCGGTTGCAGTGCATGTGCACGAAACTGCGGATGAGCTCCTGGCGTGAACGACATAGTGCACCGCGCTCGGCGAGTACGTCGAACCGTGCCGCGCACTCGCGTAACAGGATTCGACGCCGAGCGAGTATTTCGGCGATCGCGTCCCCACCCGGCTGGGTCGACAGCCAGTGCGGATCACCGAGCAGCGCCCGCAGGGCCGACTGCTGAGCGCGATACTCCGCTGAGGTGGCGCGGCGATCGAGCACACCGAGCCGGTAGAAATCCGCCTGCTCGGCCGCGTCCAGGCCGAGCGCGGCGGCCAGATCGTGCACCGTGTACATGCCGAGCAGCGTGCGGTCCAGTTCGACCGTTCGCCGGTCGATCAGGTGCAGCAGGTCCAGCACGGCGACACTGTCGGCGGCGAACACCGCCTCGGCGACCGCCAGCCCGGCCGGGCCGCCGTAACGCTCCACCTCCTGGTCGTAGGTGTCCAGGCACACCCGGCGGCAGTAACCATCGGCCACCAGGCCATTTCCCCACCGCAGGAGGGCGGGCGCCAGCCGGTCGGCCAGCCGATCGGGGTCGCCGTGCCAGCGGATCCGCAGGTGGGGGTCCGGGTCGGCGTAGCGAAGGAAGAACCAGCTGTCGGCCGCCCCCTCCGCCACCGTCTCGGCGCAGAACGTGCGGAGCTGATCCGCGAGCAGGTCCTCCTCGAAGGTCGGCACGTGGTAGAGCTTGGCGAACAGCCAGTCGCTGCCCGGTGGGTGCAGGCGATCGGTAACCGTCGGCCGAATAGTGTTGGCGCGCCGTAGAACCGGCTCGGCAGCCGCCTCGACGGCGTCGAGCACGACGGGCACCACGATCTCGCTGACGTAATGCCCGTCGGGCCCGGGCAGCCACGCCTGATCCGGCGCGGGCAACGCTTCGTCCAAAGACAGCCTGCCACCGGGCATTCGGCGGGCTTCCAACCGAATCTGCTCGACCTGTGCGGGCGAGTCGAGATCGAGCAGCAGACGGTGGTCCGCCATGGCCAGAAAGATGTGCCGTGGCGGCTGCCAACGCCGCCGCCAGGCCGCGAAGGTGACGGCGAAAACTGCGGAGTCGGTGGCCAGTTCGTCGGCGTTCACTCGCCACCGGGCCGGCGCCAACACCACCCGGCCTACCTGAACCCTTGGCAGAAAAGGAAATCCGGCCGCTGTCCCCCAGTCGAAGGTCGTCGGCATAGCGCGGCCGTTGCGGTTGATCTCGTCCAGGAAGCGCACGACCGCGGGAGCCAGCTGCGCGTTGAGCATGTGCCCCGCACAGGCGACGATCTCCTGCCCGGTCCGCGGCCAGCGCACCACGAATCGGTTCCCTTGCAGTCCGACGACCAGTTCGGACAGGGGAACCACCCGGTCGGCCCGCGCTCCGGGCGTGGTGTCGAAGGCCAACTCCCACTCGCGCGCCAGCGGCCGGATGGCCACATTCGCCAACCGACTCGGTCGCGGCAGATAGGTGATCTCGACCGGTAACCGTCCCGGTCGGCAGTCCGCCTCCGCGGCTGCCGCGGATCGTAGTGCGGCATCGGCTTGCGGCCCGAGCAGGTCGGCGAAGCGACCGAGCACTCGCCCTGCCGCAGCCGCCCCCATGTTGGGCCCGACCACCACCTGGAACTCACCCGCGTCGACGGCCGCGGGCGACGCGGCCACGACGAACAACGAAATATCCAGCGAGGTGGGCGCTTTCGCAATATCCGCCGACTGCAGCTCCAGCTTGCCGATGGTCGCCGCGTCGAGCTCCACCACCTGTGTACCGTCCCGGATGGCATCGAGCGCCAAGTCGGTGAGCGTGCGCTGACGCAGCTGCCGTCGGCTGTCGTCCGCCGTGGTGTTGTCGAACTGACCGGGCGGGCCGAGCCCGATCTCGGGGTCGAGCAGCTCCAGCAGCCCCACCTCGCGCTCGGACCCGTAGCGTTCGATGAACGAGTCGCGGTAGCGATCCAGATGTGCCAGGCCGGTCGGCCACGAGGTGAGCCGGAGCATCAACTCCGCGGCATGCGCGGCTTCGGCGGCGACGGCGCGGCCGAGCCCGCCGGTCAGCGGTAAGCCGAGGTCGGTCTGGAACGGGCCTTTGGGCGTCGGCACCGCGTGCACCGTCTGGGCCTGCGCCACCAATTTCGGATACTCGGCCGCTGCTTGATCGTGGTCCAGCTCGTCCCATGCCGCGAGCTGGTCGAGCAGGTCGCCGACGGCCGCGACGTCAGCGCCGGCCGCTGGGATGCCGGCCAGGCGGCGCACCACATATCGGGCCGGGTCGGCGACGGTGAGCGGTGGCCGCAGGTCGGTCAGCAACAGGGTCTGCTCGCACAGCTGATCGAGCAGTCGCGTCACCTGCTCGGTCGTCGCACCGAGCGCGACGGTCAGCTCGTCGGCCAAGTCACTGTAGGGCAACGGAATTCGCGCACGCTCCAGTGCGCGCCGCACCGGCGCGGTGGCCCGCAACGACATCGCCCGGCCGGGTTCTGCGGCGTCGCCGATCGGTGTGCGCTCACTCAGGAACACTCGATCGGCCTGAAAGAAGGCGGCCGGATTGGTGAAAACCCGCAGCCGCGAACGGATTTCCGCGCGCTGTTCCAGCGTGTGCACGAAGTCGAGCAGCCAGCCCATGTCCGGCCTGGTGCGCACGGCCGCGGGCGCGTCGGCGATCGCGAGGTCGGTCCGCTCGCCCCAGTGCGCCAGGCCGACGCCCGCGAACAACCCGAACGGTGTCGGCCTGCTCGACATTCTGATCAGATATCGCTGCAGTTTGCCCGCCAGTCTGCTGCGGGCTCGAGCGTCGGCGACCGGCCGCTCCAAGGCGCGCATCAGGTCCCCGCCACCCACCGCCAGTGCCCGCTGGACGCGGGGATCGGCGGGCACGAGGGTGCCCGGCGCGGTCTCGGTCGGCCAGTCCGCCGTCGCGTCGAGCGCCAGATACTCCTCGATGGCCAACAGCGGCGCACGCACCACCAGCCATTCCAACGGGCGATACCGATGCACCGCCGTCTCCTTTCCTCAGGCCAGCAGCAACGTGCGATCCCACGACGGCGCGACATCTGTCGCCGCGGCGAGCAGAGCGAGCGCCACCCCCGCCGCACCATCGAGCAGGCTGGGATCGTCGGTAGCCGAGCCACTCTCGGCCAGCGCGGAGTAGCCGTACCGGCGCTCCGGCTCGAACATCGCCAACAGCTGGGAGGTCAGCGCGGCGGCGGCGGTGGTGAATACGGCGTCGCCGGTGTCGTGTGCGAATCGCAGGGTGATCTGCAGCAATCCGGCCACCCCGTGGCACAGTCCGGCGGAGGCGTCGATGCGCCGATCGGCGGCCGGGCGGCGGAACACGGCGGCCATGGTCGCCACCGCGGTCTCGGTCAATGCGTTGTCCCCCAGCGCGATCCCGGCCAGCCACAGTGCCCGCGCCACTCCCGGGCTTCCGTAGCACCAGGCGTTGTGGGTCGGTCCGTGCGGGGGTGGCGTAGACCCGGTCGCGTCCGGCAGCGCTACGCCGGTGGGCCAATTCGGTCCCCACTCGTCGTCGCATCGGTGTGCGACCAGCCAGCGCGCCACCCGCGCGATCGCTTCCCGCTGTCCGGCCACCGAAACGCCCGCCGACTCGGCGAGGGCGAGCACCGCCAGCGGTCCGGGAATCCCATGTGCGAGCCCGCAGTTGAGCACACCCGTCGGATAGGAGCGCGACATCGGCGTATTCGGAATCATCGCCTCGAACCGTGTGTGCCAGTTGGGCAGTCCGTCCTGCTCACCACACACCGCGACCAGCCCGGTCAGCACAGCATGCAACGCGGTGCGCGCTCGCGGTTCCTGCCTGCGGCACAGCAGGTAGGCACCGGTACCCGCCAAACCGGCGACGACGTCGAACGCCGCGAACGGTAGTCCGGCCGGTGTGCGCGCCACGGCCGCACCGAGCCCCGCCGCCGACCCGGCGATGACCTCGTCCAGGCCGTCGAGCAGACGCTGATATCGGGTCCCGTTGCGGGACAGGGCTTCAGCGGCGAACGCCACCTCGCACAGCCCGCCGAACAGGCCGAGGTATCCGTGCTCGGCCTGCTCGACGGTGCGGGCGGCGGCGGCCAGGCAAGCATGCGAGCAAGCCGCCCACTCGTCCTCCGGCAGCACTCGATCCAACTGCCCGAACAACACGGCACGCCCCGCGTCGTTCGGCCGCTGCGCCGATGCCGCGTCGCGCAGCCGTTCCCCCACCCGCACCGCCACCGCGATCGCAGGCGAAGCCGACTCGGTGGGCAACACACTGCGCCACGGCCGCAGGCCTCGGTCGACTACCGGAGCAACCATGTCGCCGCCTATACCGTGCAGTACTTGGTGCAGCGCGGCGGATGCTCGGTGTTACACGCCGACCCGCAGGTCGCGCAGTGCGAGTCGTTGCACGTCTCGAAATCCGAGGTCCTCGCCGCCATGGCGGGATCGAGCGGCCTGCTCGCCGCGCCGATTCGGATGTCGAGGTCGAAATCATCAACAGGTGCGGACATTTCATCCTTCTTTCAGCAAGTCCGTTCGGTGGTCTTGCACATCGGGTAGCTACTACAGTCATCGGTGGGGCAGACGGACTCGTTGGTTCGCAGCACCATCGGGCCGATCGGGACCTCCGCCCGCACCGCGCCGAGACGAATATCGAGATCGAATTCGTCTACCGGAATGGTCATCTTCTTCCTTTCCCCATCGGCTCGTTCGTCGCCGCATGGATACGACTCCCACCGTGCGGCACGGCCGGTCCGGGGTACTAGAGGAAGTTTCCGCATCGCACCGGGACGTTTTCCCGAAGTTTCGGGATCGCGGTCTCTGTCGGCCGGGCATGCCATGCCGTGAACCTTGACCGGTGGCGCGACCGTGCGCCGGGCAGCGGGAGCAACGATGACACTCGACGAATTCGACCTGGACATCAGACTGAGCACACCGTCTCGCACAGAACGGCTTTCGACGGCAGTCGACCCGCCGACGACACAACCGTACTGGTACTCACGCGAATACATCTGTGGCAGAGGCTATGTCGGCGAGGCAGCGATCCGGCGCAACTGATCCCGTGCGCACGAGTCTGTAGGGCGTACGCCAGCAGGCACAGGAGGGGAACCGATGGCCACAGAAGCGCCACCTCTCGTCGGCATCGACGAGATGAGCACGCCCACCTGGATGACGGTGGACCATCGGGTCGCCGAGGCCGGGCTCTGGCGGACATTACGGGCGCTACCCGCGGGCGCGCGAGTGGTGACCGGCCTGGCGTGGCAGGCCTCCCGACGCCTGACGCTGCTCACCGCGCTCCTGGCAATAGCAGGCGGCTTCGCGACAGCGGCCGGCCTGCTGGCCACCGCCGACGTGCTGACCATGCTGCTCGCGCAGGGACCGACCGCGCAGCGCGTGGTCGCGGCCTTGCCCGCGGTCGGCTCGGTGGTGGCCGCCCTCGCGGCGCGCGCCCTGCTCGAAAGCGCCTCCGCCACCGCCGAAGCGCTGCTCAAGCCCCGGGTCGAGCAGCGAGCACGGGACAAGGCGCACACCGCGATCGCCAAGGTGGAGCTGGTCGCCTTCGAAGACAGCGAGTACGCCGACCTGATCCGTCAGGGCTTGCACCGCGGCATGGGCAGCATCGCCCACTGCGTCGACGCGATCACCGGCGTGGCCGGTTCGCTCATTCACGTGTGCGCCGCGGTGGGCACGGCGGCGGTGCTGCATCCGTTGCTCGCGCCGCTGGTGCTGTTGGCCGTCATCCCCGACATGTGGGCGTCGGCTCGAGCCGCGAAGCTGTCCTACCAGTCCTATATCCGCATCATGACCAGCCATCTGCGGACGGCCATCGCCAGCGATCTGCTGTCCGACCGGGACACCGCTGCCGAACTACGCGCGTGTACCGCGGGCCCGGCGCTGCTCACCGAGTATCGGCGGATCAGCACGCAGATCACCGAGGAGACCAGCCGGGTCGAGTTGGCCAGGGCGCGGGTGCGTCTGGTGGGGCGCGCCATCGCCGGGATCGGCACCGGCATCGCCTTCGGCGCGCTCGGCCTGCTGCTCTACCTCGGCGAGCTGCCGCTGGCCATGGCGGGCACCGCCGTCGTCGCGATGCGGATGGCGACAGCGGCGTTGTCGCAGACCATGATCGGGGTCAACAGCCTATACGAGAACATCCTCTACCTCGAGTTCTACGACAACCTGCTCGACCAGACCGAGCGGCGCACCCGGCCACCGGCTGAGCTCGCGGCACCCGCTGATCCGGACGAAATCACGTTACGTGCAGCGTCTTTCACCTATCCAGGCCAGAGCGAGCCCGCGCTACACGAGATCGACCTGACCATCCGTCGCGGTCAGATCATCGCGCTGGTCGGCGAGAACGGCTCGGGCAAGACCACGATGGCCAAGCTCATCACCGGCCTGTACCTGCCGACACGAGGACAAATCCGCTGGGACGGGGTCGATCTCGCCACCGTCGACGAGGAGTCGATCTACCGGCAGGTCTCGATGGTCATGCAAGATCCGGCCCGCTGGCCGATGACCGCGCGGGACAACATCCGCATCGGCCGGATCGAGCGCGACGACCCCGGCGGCCTCGTACTCGCCGCGGCGGCAAGGGAATCGGGCGCGGACGTCGTCATCGACGAGCTGCCCTACGGCGAGCACACGGTACTGTCCCGGCGATTCAGCAAGGGCCGCGATCTGTCCGGCGGCCAGTGGCAGCGGATCAGCGTGGCCCGCGGCCTGTACCGCGACGCGCCAATCCTGGTGGCCGACGAACCGACCGCCGCCATGGACGCCCGCGCCGAGCATGCCGTCTTCCAGTCCCTGCAACACCTCAGCCGGGGCAACAGCCGCAGCGCGTCGAACCGCACCACCATCCTGATCACCCACCGGCTGGCCAACATTCGGCATGCCGACCGCATCATCGTGCTGGACCACGGCCGGATCGTGGAAGCAGGCACTCACGCCGAACTCATGGCACAGGACGGCACCTACGCTCAGCTGTTCGGCCTGCAAGCCGCCGCCTACCAGCTCGAGCCGAGCATCTGATCAGGCCTGGCGAGCATCCCGTTCCGTGACGTCTCGGCCGGGTTCGGCCGCACGACGGGCACGCCGGCCGCGGGCGACCTCGGTGGCGAGGGCGTCGAGCGGCTGGGCGAACTGCGCCAGCGGATCCGCGAGAGCGGACAGCCACAACTGGGCCGCCTCGATCCCGGCGGCATCCAGCGCGTAGACCCGGCGCGTGCCTTCCGAACGGACACGCACCAGCCCGGCATCGCGCAGCACCTTGAGATGCTGCGAGACGCCGGGCTGGGAGATCCGGGTAAACCCTTGCACGGCAGCGACAACCGTGCCCGCCGGCTGTTCGCCGGTGGCGACGAGCTCGAGGATGTAGCGGCGCACCGGGTCGCCGAGCGCCTCGAAGATTTTCTCGGGAGCAGCGGTCATCAGGACTGCGCGTTGTCCTCGGGCTCGACGGTGTAGAAGGTGATCGTCCGCTCGGCGGCTTCGCGCGCGGCGGCCGGGTCGTCGCCTGCCTCGATGGCCGCGTTCGCCCAGTCCGAACCTGCCGCCCGCACGAACGTGATCCCCTCGGGTGTCGTCGGAAAGGCCAGGCCCTCGGCCGGGTCCACCGGCGCCCCGCTCGACAGATGCAGACCGAGTGCCATCAACGCCAAATCCCACCCGACGCCAACCGCGCCCGGACCGTACTGGCCCCAGAACTCGGGATCGACCGGTGCCTCATGCGCCAATTCCAGCACGGTGCCGTCGTCGCCAGGCGCGAGTTCGACCGTCACCCAGGACACCTGCGGGCCCATCTCCCAGGTGAGGGCGAGCCGGCTCGGCGCCGCACACTCCTCGATCACTCCCCCTGCATTGCCCTCCAGCTGGTAATGGCCACCGACCTTCAGATCACCACTGACCGGAAGGAACCAGCGCGGCAACCGTTCGGCACTGGTCAGCGCGTCCCACAGGTCGTCTTGATCGGTGGCGTAGGTGCGGCGCGCGACAGCGATCTTGGTCGGCGTGCCGTTCCGAGAGCCGTTACGGACCTCACGAACCATCAGCCCGGCGATGCCGGCGGGGTCGGTGAGCAGGGGCATGGCGTCCTCCTTCTATAAGTTTTCACTTATATTAGCGGCACTGTCGAGGGGATGCCACCCCGCACCTGCTGTGACCGATCACAGCTCCCGCGACGTCGCGCCCGCGTGTTCTCACAAGTTCGCCGGTAACCTTCTCCGACCACAGCCGCGTAGTTAGTGTGAACCAGCTACATAGCTATTGCTGACAAAGGAGTTGTCATGGCTATCGACAGTCCGCTACGGCCGAATCTGACGATCTCCGGGCAACCGATGTCCACCCCCTTACGCGACGTCAGAGCCCTGTCCCGGCAGATGGTCGGCCATTTCGTGGAGAACGTCGTGCCCTGCGGGACGCTGCCCGGCGAGGCGATCTACGGCGACATCACCACCATCACCCGCGTGTGCCTTGAACTGGCCGCCAGCATGCTGGACGGGCAGAACATCCCGGAGAAGGTGGAGAAGCTCGAGGAGGCCGCCGCCGGTTGGGCGCGCGAGGGTGTCCCGATCGACGCGATCCACGACGCCATTCATGCCGGCTTCAAGATGGGCGTCGACCTCGTCGTCTCGAAGCTGACCGCCAAGGACTTCGACACCTTCGTCGACAGCTCCAAAACGAACATCGAGA
This sequence comes from Nocardia sp. NPDC052316, assembly GCF_044547795.1. NCBI lineage: Bacteria > Bacillati > Actinomycetota > Actinomycetes > Mycobacteriales > Nocardiaceae > Nocardia > Nocardia sp. NPDC052316. The sequence continues at coordinate 703,596 of NZ_JBIUBB010000002.1, read as the reverse complement.
TACTGCACACGCTCACCTCGGCCATCTCCCGCGCCTACTTCCGGGAGCTGCGCGCCGTCGTCAGCGAGCACCACACGGCGGTGCACACGCTCACCTCCGCGCTGCTCGGCGGGCGACCGACCTCGACCATGGCGCGCGAGTGCGGCGTCGCCATCGCCGAGTCCTATGTGGTACTGGCCGTGTCGATTCCACGCCACCGCGACGAGCACAACCCGGCGCTGGACACCCAGGTCGTCGCCCGCCGCAAGCTCCGCCGCACCCAGGCCGAACTGGCCGCCCGCTGCGGCGGCAGCGCCCTGTCACTGCTCAGCATCGACGGCGGAACCATCCTGTTGCCCGCCGGGCAGCACAGCGACGAGGAACTCGACGAGCTCGTCGCTGGGCTGTCCAGGGCCGCGCAGGTCGGCATCACCGCCGCCCTGGTCGAATCGGTGCCCGACCAGATTCCCGGCGCCGTCGATCAAGCCCACGAGCTGCTCGACATGGTGCATCGCCTGCACTGCGTCACCGGGCTGTACCGATTCGACGAGCTCGCGCTCGAATACCAGCTCACCCGACCCGGGCCCGGCCGCGAATACCTCGGCGCGGTGCTGACCCCCTTGGATGAGCACACCGAGTTGCTGGAGACGCTGCAGCTGCACATCGCCAACAACCTCAATCGTCAACGCACCGCCCGCGCCCTGCACGTGCACACCAACACCGTCGACTACCGGCTCAAGCGCATCGGTCAGCTCACCGGCTTCGATCCGTCGCAGCCCTCCGGGCTGTGGTATCTGCGCTCGGCGCTGATCGCGCGCTCGTACCACCCCACCGACGCCGCTAGTCGCCAAGTGGGTTGAGCAGGTCGGCCTTTCCCTCGAACGCGAACAGCAGCAGGTCGGTCATCCGGAAGGTATTCGAGTCCGGCCCGTACTTGGGCCGCCAGGCCGGATCGCGCACGATCGAGGTTCGGCTGCCCTCGATGGCGCGGTGGAACACCTCGGCCACGATCCGGCCGCCGACCGGCCCGAGCAGCCCGTTACGGAACTCCGCCTCGCGCAACAGGTAGAACCACAGCGGCGTAGCGGCGAGGACGGTGGCGCGCTGCTCGTCGGTGAGCCCGTCGAGTGTGGCGCCCTGATTGCCCTGCAGGATCTGCTCGGCACCGAGCGGTTCGACACCGAAGAACTCCGCCATCTGCTGCCCGCTGGCGAGACGGACCATGTGCGCACGGGTGAGGTTGCGAAATGCCAAGTTGCGGTGGATGTTCGGGACCGTGCTGCCGCGCCCGCCGAACGTGCCCGCAGGCAGGTTGACCAGCGGGTCCACCAGCAGGGTATCGACCCGCTTCGTCACGTTGCCGCCGCCGGTCTCGGCGGGCGGCGCGAGGTCGGGGCGGTTCGCCTCGGTGAAGTCGAAAAGCCTGCGGAAATCCGCGATCCAGTTGGTCGGCAGGGTATCCACGGTGCCCGAGTTGGGGTTGTCCAGATCAGGAATCTGCGAGCCGGCTTGGAAATTACCGCTGACGCCGCTGAACGTGAACAACTGCAGCAGGCTGGCGATCTCACCCGGACCCGCGCTGTTGAACACGCGATTCCACTGGTAGGTGTCGCGAATCATGCTGTGGCCGATCCGATATGCCGCGACGGAGAACTCGATCGGCATGGTCGGGCGCAGACCGCGTCCCGCGTAACCGTCGGCCGGTGCCTCGAAGAACCGCCTGCCCTGCCGGAACACGTCGGCGATGATCGCCGGGTCGACGATGCGCGGCAGGAAGTCGTGCACCAGCATCCACTGGTAGTGCCGGACCACCAGCTCACGGGCCGCGCTGAACAACCGCCGCCTGGCCAGGCCCTTGAGCGCCAGCTCCTCGACCACCCGGTTGTGAAAGCGGATGAACGCCAGGTGCGTCTGCGCGACCGCGAGGTTCTCGTCGTTGCGCGAGTCCGGGATCAGCGGGCGCCGCCGGTCCGCGGCCGTCCCGCCCGCGCCGCCGAAGCGCGGCAGGTCGAAGCCCGGCAGCTCGACTTTCACCCGCTCGTCGGGGAAGTCCGCCGGGGAGGTGGTGCCGACCTTCAGTGTTACGCCGTCCCCGGTGTAGCAGACCCGATCGTTCGGGTCCGTGGGTCCTCGGCCGTACACGGAGTCCAAATCCAGTGCGGGCGAACGCCCCTGCATCAACTCGTCGACGGTCACGTCCTCGCCGAGCTGGGCCGAGGTCCGGTCCATGGTGAGGTCGTGGTCGACGAACTGCCCGAGGTAGGTGAACCCGGCGGGGATCGGCGGATCAGCCGAATCCGGTTGGGGCACCCGCGCGGTGATCGCGGCGGCCAACGCCGCCCTGGTCGGCTCGTCGGTCGGCGCGCCGACGGGTCCGAGCCGAGAGAAGCGGAACCTGCGCAATTCCTCGATGGTCAACGGCTGCCGGGTGACCGGGCGTCCCTGCCAGTCGAATTCGAGCACTCCTTCGCCCACCACGAAGAAGCTGTCGATACCGTGCTGTTTCATGCGAACCCTCCGAATGGTTCGAAAAATGATTTCGGACGAATGTCCGCATGACAGCCGCCCCCCGTTTTTCTTTATTTATGCAGTGCTGAGCAGCGCGCTCCCCCGAGCGTCGACCGGTCGTGCCGACCGGTCGAGTGCGCTTGCCTCCGAGCTGGTGGCACGGTCAGCTAGGGCAGCCGACCGCCGCCGAAGAACCGGTGGTCAGCGCCGCGACGAGCCCGGCGAGCAGGCCCGCCGCGCACTCCGCCGACCAGGTCGTCGGATTACCGCCGACCTGCGCCGCGGCCGGACCGGCGTCGGCCGAGGCCGGCATCGCGCCACCGAACAACGACGCGACGACGACCGCACCGACCCCGATTCGATACACCGTCCTACGCATGAATGGATCACCCCCGGAGACCGAACTAGATCGAATACCGGAACAAGAGTCCCGGACTGCCCCAATGTTATCCGAGCGGCCATTCCTGGCTCAGCCGTCAATTGTTGGGGCAGTCCGGTAAAAGCGCACCGATCAGTCGGGTGGTTCCTGAGTGTCGTCCGGAGTGGCCAGGTCCGGAGCGACCTCGCGGGTCGCCATTCCACCCTCGCCGCCCTCGTCGCTCGGCCCCGGACGGCCACCCTTCGGCTCGTCGCGCTCGTCGTCGGTATCTTTCGCACGTGTCATGAGAGACCCCTTTCGTCGTCGCTGCGAACTACCCGCCGCGACTACGTTCAATCAAGCCGCCGCGGGCACGGGCTCCGGTTTCGGCGCGGGAGCGGTCAACGATGTCGACGGCTGATCGAAGACCTCGTGATCGAGAATGCCCTCCCGCTTCGCCACCAGCACCGGCACCACCATCTGCCCGGCCACGTTCGTCGCGGTCCGGATCATGTCCAGGATCGGGTCGATCGCCAGCAGCAAGCCCGCGCCGGCCAGCGGCAGGCCGAGCGTGGACAGCGTAAGGGTGAGCATCACGATGGCGCCGGTGAGGCCGGCGGTCGCCGCCGAACCGACCACCGAGACGAAGGCGATCAGCAGGTAGTCGCGCAGGTCGAGCTGCGTCCCGGTGAGCTGTGCGACGAAGATCGCCGCCAGCGCCGGGTACACCGCCGCGCAACCGTCCATCTTCGTGGTCGCGCCGAACGGCACCGCGAACGACGCGTATTCGTTGGGCACACCGAGCCGTTCGGTGACCATCCGCTGGGTCAGCGGCATGGTGCCGATCGACGAACGGGACACGAACGCCAATTCCAGTGCGGGCCAAGCCTTGGCGTAGAACCGAACCGGGCTGACCCCGCCGACGGTACGCAGCAGGATCGGGTAGACCACGACGAGCACGATGAGGCAGCCCGCGTACACCGCGACCGTGAACGTGGCCAGCGGTCGCAGCAGGTCCCAGCCGTAGCTGGCGATGGCCTTACCGATCAGCCCCGCGGTGCCGATCGGCGCGAGCCGGATCACCCACCACAGCGCCTTCTGCACCAGCTCCAGCACCGACTCGGCCAGTGTCAGAAAGGGTTTGGCGGCGTCGCCGAGTTTCAGCGCGGCGAACCCGAGCACCGCACCGAGGAAGACCAGTTGCAGCACATTGCCGTTGGTGAACGCGCCGACGACGTTCGTCGGGATGATGCCGGTGAGGAAGTCGGTCCAGCCGCCCCTCGAGGTGGGCTCCTTCGCACCGACCAGCGACAGGTCGACGCCGCGACCGGGGTTGGTGACCAGGCCGAGCACGATGCCGACCGCAACCGCGATCAGCGCCGTCCCGAGGAACCACAGCAGGGTGCGACCGGCGAGCCGGGCGGCATTGGTGACGTGCCGCAATCCGGCCACGCTCACCAGCACCGCGGTGAACACCAGCGGCGGCACCGCGAGCTTGAGCAGCTGCACGAAGACGCTGCCGACCTGGGTGAGCGTGCTGGTGAGCCAGGCGGAGCCGGTCGCGCGGGCGAGGAAGCCCGCGGCGATACCGACCAGCAGGCCGAGCAGGATCTGGACGCCGAACGACCAGCGCACCGGGTTGAGGGTACGGCTGCGCGAACTAGGTGAAGACAAGAGAACCATCCAAGACAAATCAGGGGATCTGGAGAGGTGTGCGCACGCGTCAGCGACACAGCTGCGCGGCCAACCGGCCCAGATCCACATGCAACCTGGCGACCAGGTGCACGACTGTCGCGAAAAAGTTCATAACGCCCTAAACGGTAAGCGATTCGTCCGACCAATTTTCCCTCCGGTCGGTCCGACGCCTTATGTCCTGCGTCACAATCGGTTCCGACCAGGGCCGCTCGAACGACGCGCCACCTTCCCCAGTCGAGCTGTCGCGCCGCCAGTCGACCCCCGGACTTCATTGCGCACCAACCCCGTTCGACCAGGCACGCCGACTCCGGGCGGGCCGCAGCATATCTCGGCTCCCGAAGAAATCTCGTGCACCGTGTCAATCGTGACGAAGTGGGCATTACGGGCGGTGAAGAAATGAGGTAACCATGAGCTTCTTCCGAAGTGCGAACAGATATCGGCGCCGCGATCGGGTCGGCACGGTGCGCAGCGGCAGGCGGTCCGGGTGGGGCCGATCCAACTGGGGCCGGCGTTCCGGCAACTGGCGGCGCAGCCGATCCACGAGTTCGGGCGGGTTGGAAACGGCGGCACGCTTCGGGTTCATCGCGCGCGGCATCGCCTACATCACCATCGGTCTCATCGGCTTCATGCTGGCGATCGGTACGGCCGAGCACGAGCCGGACGGGGGCGGGGCGCTCGCCGCGATCGCGGCCAAACCCTTCGGCTATCTGCTGCTGTGGATCCTGGTGTTCGGTTTCGCCGCCCTGGTCATCTGGCGGATAACTCAGGTGGCCGGCGCCCGCCGGACCTACTCCGGCGGACACCGCTTCTACGCCGTGATCTCCGGAATCGTCTACGCCCTGGCCTTTTTGGGCACCTTCCGCTACGTGGTGCACGGACGCACGCCCAAGCCGAGCGACGCCATCGCCCGCGATCTGACCGCGCGCATCCTGAGCTGGGACGGCGGAACGGTGGTCGTGCTGCTGATCGGCCTCGCCGTCATCGCCTTCGGCATCTGGCAGACGGCCCGCGGCCTGACCCTCGAGTTCGTGGACGACCTGCGCATGGGCTGGATGACGCGGGGTTCGCGCGAGGCGGCGATCTGGCTGGGCCGCATCGGCTACCTCGCGCGCGGCGCGATCGTCGTCAGCATCGGCCTCGCCGCCGTGGTGGCCGCCCTGAACTACGATCCGGCCGCGGCCAAGGGTATCGACGCGGTGCTGCGCGATTTCGTCGGAAAGCCCTTCGGCCCATGGCTTCTCATCCTGATCTCGCTGGGCCTGATCGCGTTCGGCGTGCTGTCCTTCCTGGAGGCCAAATACCGCAGGACCTACGGCGGTGTACCGGTCTGATCTCCCCAGTTGCGCGTTGCCGCACGTCAGGCATTGGGGCGCAGTCGGTTTCGGGTGCCGGGGCGGCGGGGATCGTATCGTGAATCTGCCCTCGGTGCAGCGGATTGCATCGGGGCGGCTGGATCGTCCCCAGAACAGCGTGCCAACAGCACAGTAGTAGGAGTACGAAAATGGTACGACGACGCATCCGAACCATGTCCATGCTGGCCGCGGCAGCGCCGCTCGCGGCGGCGCTCGCCATGCTGCCGGCGGCACCCGCGCAGGCCGCCGACGGCGACCTGAGTTGCTCGGCGACTTTGAATCTCACCCTCGAACCGCCGTTGCGGGCCGGCGGCAGCGCGAAAGTGTCGATCACCGGCGACCTCACCAACTGCACGTCCCGCAACGGCAAGTACACCGCGCTCCGGTCCGGCAAGCTGACCGCCGCAGGCGATGCGACGGCCACCGCAGGCGGTTTCAATCCGTGCGGGTTGCTGGTCACCGCCAAGGGAAATGGCACGATCGCCTGGGTCTCGGGGGGCGACAGCGCCCTCGACTGGCGGATCAGCCCGGACCCGTTCACCGGATTCGCGTTCAGCGCCAACGTGACCGCCGGCCAGTTGAACGGTGACGCGATCACGGTGGCTCCGCGCAGCGCGCAACCGAACCAGGGGTGCCGCACCAACGGCCTGTCGACCCTCGCCGTCACCGCTCAGGTCAGCTTCGCCTGAGCGCGGAACGACCGGCGCGGCACCAGTTTCCGCGCCGGTCACCGGGACCGTAACCCATTGTCGACACTTGATGCTGCGCCATGCCTCGACTCCGTTGCTCAATGGGAAAGAGGTATCGCCTCGACAACTAGTCATAATGCTCAGAATCTTCTGCGCCATTACGGATTCGACGCACTTCTCCTCGAATTCCCCAGTTGATCAGCGGGTGGTGATGGCCACTCCGATGTGCTTCGCTGTGTAGCGAAATGCCCCGGCCGAGGACGCGGAGGGATATCGGCGTTTGCTCGAAACAATCCTCGTGCCCGACACATTGGAGTTCGCTTTATGAGACGTTATCCCTTGGTGCATACTGCCTCGGCCAGAGCGGTTCCGCTGCTGGTGGTGGCCGCGCTCGCGGCCAGCGCGGGAACCGCATCCGCGGCGACAGTGCCCGGAATCGGCGACCCCGTTTTCCCTAATATCGGCAGTGCCGCATACGATGTCTCCAATTACAGTATCGACCTGAAGTTCGAGCCGTCCTCGGGCCGATTGTCCGGGACGACAACGATCACCGCGAAAGCCAAGCAGGACTTGAAAGCCGGCACCGCTATCGGTTTCGATTTCCTCTTGCAGACCCAGTCGGTGCTCGTCGAGAACAAGCCAGCCAAATACAATCTCGGCAAGGACAAACTCGCCGTGACCGTGCCGGTGAACCTGCCGACCGGCACCGAGTTCACCACTGTCGTCGCGTACAACGACATCCCGTCGCGCGTACAGAATCAGGCCGGTGCCCGCAACTGGGTCGAGAATGCCAACGGCGCACTGATTTCCAACGAGCCGTTCTCGGCCGAGTGGTGGTATCCGAGCAACGACCACCCCACCGACAAGGCGACCTACGCGGTGTCGGTGCTCGCACCAGCCGACATGGACGTGTTCTCCAACGGCGTGGAAACCAGTGTCACCCAGAACATTCCGGGCTGGAAGCGGCACAACTGGCTCAGCAAGCACCCGCAGATGACCTACGCCACCTTCCTCGCGGTGGGCAAGTACGAGCGCGGCGGCCAGAACAGCGGCACCCCGGCCAGGCCGAACCTCACCGCGTACGCGACCGACCTGAACCCGACGATCCGCGCCAACGCCAAGGCGAGCATCGAGCGGACACCGGAGATCACCGACTGGCTTGCCAGCGCGCTCACGCCGTACCCGTTCGAGTCCACCGGCGGCCTGGTGGACGCGAAGATGGGTGGCTTCGCGCTGGAAACCCAGACGATGCCCACCTACACCGACGGATTCTTCCGGCGCGGCAAGAATGATTCGGTTGTCGTGCACGAGATGGCCCATCAGTGGTTCGGCGACTCGATCTCCGTCGCCACCTGGAAGGACGGCTGGCTGAACGAAGGCTGGGCCAGCTACATGGAGTACCTGTGGTCGGAGAAGAACGGCACCGGCACCGCGGCGGAGATCGCCGACTACGCCTACGCCACGTCGACCAGGATCGATTGGAATGTCGTACTGACCGATCCGGGGCCGGCCAATGTGCTGCCCGCGGAGTTGTACAGCCGTGGTGCGTTGGCCATTCAGGCCCTGCGCAGCGCGATCAACAACGACGAGGTCTTCTTCCGGTTGGTCCGCGAGTGGCTGACCAAGTACCAGTACAGCAATGCCAAGGTCTCGGACTTCATCGACCTGGCGAACGCCGTCACCGGCCGCAGCACGAACGCGTTGTTCAAGACCTGGCTGACCGACAAGGGCAAGCCCGCGTACAAGCCGACCGACGCGACCTTCGACGCCAACTCGAAGCGGGCACCGCGTTCGGCCACGCCGCCCCCGGCCAAGCCGAAGGTCTATGACGATCTCTTCGCAGTCGTGACCGAGAAGCAGTAATCGACCGCAAAGAAAGAGCCGGGCTCGTGCAGACACGGGCCCGGCTCAGTCGTGCATCGGCTAGCCTGCCGCCGAGCCCGTGCCCGCCAGTGGGTCGAGCACCGCGTTGACCAGACGTCCCAGCAACTCCCCCGCACGGCGCAGGCGAGTCTCGGCGATCGGCAGGAATTGGCGGGTGTACTCGTCGCCGATGGTGGACGAGGCCGGATAGACGCCGGGGGTTTCCAGGACCCGGCAGCTGTCCTCCGCCCAGCGGATCGGGTCGGTATCCGGTTGCGTCGGCGGCAGATCGGGAGCAGGCAGCGCCAGCAGTCGCTGCAGCTCTTCGGCGTCGCTCGCGTGCCGGGTGTCGAGCATCCGGCTGTCCCACACCGAGTGCAGATTGGTGCTGTGGCCGAGATACTGCACCTTGACCTCGTTTCCGCCGCGGTCGCGGGCGTATCCCGCGTGCATCGGCTGGTGGATATCGCCGACGAAATGGACGATGAACTTCAGCGCCTGGCCGCGGTCGGCGACGGGACGGCTCCGGTCGGCGAGGGTGGCGGTCTGCCTGCGCAATGCCTCGATGACGTTCTGGCCGTTGTTGCCGTTCACCGCCGGGTCGTAGACGCAGCCGTTCTCGCCGATGTTGACGTAATGCCACGGCGCCGAGAGCTTCCCGAGCTCGGGATCGTTGGCGCGCACCTCGTCGGCCCAGTTGGCCACGCCCGCGAGGGTGGGCTCGGGCTCGCCCGCGAGCAGGCGCGTGACCTCCGCCCGCGCCGTCGCGGTCAACCGCAGGTCGGCGATCGCCCCGGTGGTGTTGTGCCCCTGCACGCCCCAGGCGTTGGCGGCGGGTGGCACCGATAGCAAGATCGCGGCCAGCGCACACGCGCTCGCCACCGCTGCTCTACCGAACATCACACGAATCCTTCCGAGTAGCCTCGGGCAGTTCACCCTGCCCGGCGCGCACCCGCGCCGCTGCGCACCATGAACCGAGTCCTGTTGACTCGCTTACCGATTCGAGTGTCCGCGACGGGACGTATCCGCCGCACCAACTCCGGGCCAACACTTCGCGGCCAACCGCTGTCTCCTACCGCAGAACCGGACAGCCTAGGCGGTGCCAGCAGCGCGATCAGCCGTTACTTCGGCACGCAGCAGCTCCATCAACCCAGGGAAACGCTGCTCGAGTTCGACCCGCCGCAACTGGGCCATATTGCTGTTACCCCGATTGACCTGCCGGATCAGCCCCGCTTGGCGCAGCGTCCGGAAGTGGTGGGTGAGTGTGGCTTTGGACACCGGCAGCTCGAACGAGCTGCAGTGGCGCTCGGTCCCGTCCGGCTCGGCGAGCAGGGCCAGGACGACGGCGCGGCGGTGCCGGTCGGCGAGGGCGGCGAAGATCGCGCCGAGGTCCATCTCGGCCGGGCTGGGCTGGTCGTCGTGGTCGGGCACCGCTCACCTCTCGCGTCAGGTACGAATTGCATCGTACCTCCCGTCACTCTATGGTCCATAGGTATGACTGAGATCGTACCTACCCCGGCTGTCCCCTTCGCACTCGTCGGGTTCGCCCGCCCCAAACCCGAACGCGCAGCGGAGTTGCGCGAGCTGCTACTGTCGTTCGTCGCGCCGACCCGCGCCGAAGCGGGCGCGCTCGAGTATCACTTCCACGAGGACACCGACGACCCGGGCAGCTTCGTCTTCTACGAGGTGTGGCGGTCCAAGGCGGATCTCGATCGCCATCTCGAGCTGCCGCACATGAAGGAGTTCTGGGAGCACCGCATGGACTACCTCGAGCAAGACCTCGACATCAGGTGGCTGTCGATGCGCAGCGCGTACCCCCGGCCGATCGACGCCTGAGCCGCCACCCCGGGACGATTCGCGGCGGCTGGTCACCCGACCTGCAACCCATCTGCACAGGCAGCTGCAAGTTCGGTTGAAAGTACGTTCCAGGGCGATACCATCAGGGGTGGCGCGGTGCAGTCCGTCACGAAGCCGTGCGTGGATTTCGCCGATGGATTCGAGAATCGGAGTAGAGGTCATGGTCGCGGAACCGGTCCGGATCAAGGGTATCGACTCGCGGGTCGCGGAGCGCGGCCCAACGGCGCTCCGCATCGCGGTCGGTGGACAGCTGCGCAAGTTGCGCGAGGGGTGTGGCATCACCCGCGAAGCCGCGGGCGAGCACATCCGTGGCTCGCATGCCAAGATCAGCCGACTCGAGCTTGGCCGGACCGGATACAAGGACCGCGACATCCTCGATCTGCTGACCCTCTACGGCGTCACCGAGGAAGACCAGCGCGAGATGTTCCTCGACCTGGCGCGCAAGGCCAACGAGCCGGGCTGGTGGCATCGCTACAACGACCTGCTGCCGTCCTGGTTCGAGACCTATCTCGGACTGGAAGGCGCCGCGCAGACGATCAGAACCTTTGAGGGCCAGCTGGTTCCGGGTTTGTTGCAGACCGAGGACTACACCCACGCCGTCATCGCGGGCAGCCACCAGAACGGCGAGGCCGCCCGGCGCGTGGAGTTACGCAGGAAGCGCCAGGAGATTCTGCGCAGCGAGCACGGGCCCGCGCTGTGGGCGGTGCTGGACGAGGCCGTGCTGCACCGCCCGATCGGCGGCAAACGAGTGCTGCGCGAACAGATCGAACACTTGGTGGCGATGTCGGAAAGCCGCAAGGTGACCGTCCAGGTGCTGCCGTACCACGCCGGCGGCCATGCGGCGGCGGGCAGCTCGTTCACCATGCTGCGCTTCGCCGAGAGCGAGCTGCCCGACATCGTCTACCTCGAGCAGCTGACCAGTGCGCTCTATCTGGATCGCCGGGAGGATCTGCACCTCTACCGTGAGGTGATGGATCAACTCGCGGTGCAAGCCGAAACGCCGCAACGGTCGCGGGAGCTGCTGCTGGCCGCCGCCGCTGAGCTGTAGCCCCGGGCACGCGGGACCTAGGTGCGATAGATCAGCTGGCTTCCCGATCGGCCCACGCCGATGGCAATGCGTCGCTGGAGACATCGGCGATTTCCCTCAGGCGTGCCCGCGGAGTCCCCAAGCGACTCAACTGAATCAGGCCCTGCGCCACGACGATGATGTTCGCACTGTGCGCCGACAGCGCGGCGTCGTCCACCTCGCCGTCACCGAGGCGCATTGCGGGAGAGAGCCGTTCGGCGACGCCCTGCTCCATCGCGGCGGTGGTCTTGGCGCCGATGGCGGCGACCTCGGGGATCCGGCCGCTCAGCTGGGCGATGCTGTTGATCATCAGACACCCGCGCCGATTCGGCTGCGCGGCACAGTCTTCGATGATCGCCTGGAACAGGGCACGCACCGCGGCCCGCGCGGAGCCGGGGGCCGAGCCGACGACCTCGCGCACGAACCGGGCGCGCCGCTCGCAGTAGCGTTCGAACGCGGCGAGGAACAAGCCCTGCTTGTTGCCGTAGGCGGCGTAGACACTGCCGTTGCCGACGCCGGTCGCGCGGGAGATGTCTTCGACGGACGTCTCGTCGAAACCCTGTGACCAGAACAGCTCGGTAGCGGCGTCGAGCAGGCCCGATTCGTCGAACTGTCGTGGCCGTCCCATGGCCTCACCGTACCAACCGCTGTGCGATATCGCCCACATCCCTTGTTCTGGAGGCGTGGCTCCACAACAATGGTTGACATGGCCCCCAACCTCGCTGCGCCGCCCCGCCGACGGGTCGGCATTCTGGTCTTCGACGGCGTCAAGATGCTCGACTTCGTCGGCCCGGCAGAGGTCTTCGTGGAGGCCAACCAAACCGTGCCGGGCTACGAAGTGGTCCTGCTCTCCGCCGACGGCCGGAACGTCCAGACCTCGATCGGCGCGCGGATCGAGGTCAGCGCCGCGGCCGCCGACGCGGGCCACTTCGACACCGTGGTGATCCCGGGCAGCGAACTGCCGCCCGCGAGGTTCGTCACCCCCGAATTGATCGCCGCCGCACGGCACCTGTCCTGGAACACGCGCAGGCTGGCCTCGATCTGCAGCGGTGCCTTCGTCGTCGCCGAACTGGGTCGCTTCGACGGCAGGCGGGCGACCACGCACTGGAAGTTCGCCGCGGACCTGGCCCGCAAATACCCCGCCATCACGGTCGACCCCGACGCCATCTTCGTGCGCGACGGGAATCTCTACAGTTCCGCAGGCGTCGCGGCGGGCGTGGATCTCGCGCTGGCGCTGGTCGAGGAGGACTACGGCGCCGACGTCGCCCGCCGGGTCGCGCAGTTGCTCGTGGTGTACATGCAGCGAGCAGGCGGGCAATCGCAGTTCTCGGCCTCGCTGAGCGGACCCGTGCCGCGAAGTCCGCTGGTGCGCAAGGTAGTCGACCTGATCTGTGCGGACCCGGCGTTTCCGCACACCGTGCAGACCATGGCCGCGCATGCCATGGTCAGCGTCCGGCACCTGACCCGCCTCTTCCGCGCCGAGCTCGAACGCTCCCCCGCCGAATACGTCGCCTTCATCCGCTTCGGGGTTGCCAGGGACCTGCTGCACGCCGGGCACAGCGTCACCGAGGCCGCGATGAGCGCGGGCTACGGCAGCAGCGAGGCGTTGCGTCGCGCGTTCGTGGCCAGGCTCGGCATCTCACCGCGCAAGTACCAGCAGCGTTTTCGCTCCACCGGCGCGACCGCCGCGTTCGAGCCGATGACGGCCGCCGTGTCCTGATCGGGGGCTTTTGCGGCCGGTGCGGAGGGGCGCCGGACGGGTTGCTCAGCGGAAACTGAGTGCGGCACAACGCCATCGATCCGAGCGATCGAGAAAGGAACTCCATGTCTTCCGCGACAACCATTGTTCTCGTGCACGGCGCCTTCGCCGATGCCGCCAGCTGGGCGCCGGTCACCGAGCTGCTGCTCGCCGAGGGGCACCGGGTGCTGGCGCCGCCGGTGTTCAACCGCAGCCTGTCCGAGGACGCGGCCTACATCAAATCTTTCGTAGAGCAGATCGACGGGCCGGTGCTGCTGGCCGGCCATTCCTACGGCGGTGCGGTGATCACGGTCGCCGGGGTCGCCGACAATGTCGTCGGCCTGGTGTTCGTCTCTGGCTATGTCCTCGAAGTCGGCGAGAGCCTCGGGCAATTGCAGGGCGGCTTCCCGGACTCCGACCTGGCCGCCAACCTCGTCTACGCGCCGTACCCGATCCGCGACGGCAAGCCGGGCACCGACGTGTCGGTCGACATCGCCGCGTTCCCCGAGGTGTTCGCGGCGGGCCTCGACAAGGCACGCGCGCAGGTGCTCGCGGTCTCGCAGCGGCCCCTGTCGGCGATCGCCTTCAGCGAGCCCGCGACCGCGGCGGCCTGGCAGACCAAGCCGGGCTGGGGCATCGTGTCCAGCGCCGACCGCACCATCAATCCCGAGGTCGAGCGGTTCGGCTACCAGCGCGCGGGGCTGCGCTCGGTGGTCGAGATCGACGCACCGCACCTGGTCATGCAGACCCACCCCGCCGAGGTCGCCGCCGTCATCACCGGCGCGCTCGCCGAGCTGGCCTGACTTCCCGAGACCGACTGGACCCCAACTCCCTATCGAAAGGAACAACGATGACCGGAAACCCACACGGAATCTCCCTGGAGCCCGCCGCGCAAGAGTTTGTCGACGCGACCTCCCAGCCCCCGTTCCTCTACCAGTTGCCGCCGGAAGAGGGCCGCAAGGCGGTGGATTCGGTGCAGGACTCGCCGATTTACCAGCCCGAGATCGATGAAGAGTGGATCACCGTCGACGGCGGGCCGACCGGTTCCGTGCGGGCCAGGATCGTCCGGCCGCAGGGTGTCACCGAACCGCTGCCCGTCATCCTCTACACCCACGGCGCCGGTTGGGTATTCGGTGACGCGCACACCCACGACCGCCTGGTCCGCGACCTCGCCGTCGGTACGCGCGCGGCCGTCGTGTTCCCCGAGTACGACCGCTCACCCGACGTCCGCTACCCGGTGGCCAACGAGCAGTCCTACCGCGTCGCCCAGTGGGTCAGCACCCAGGGCGCCGAAAAGGCGTTGGACCCGACCCGCATTGCCGTCGCCGGTGATTCGGTCGGCGGCAACATGGCCATCGCGCTCACGCTGATGGCCAAGGAGCGCGGCGACGTCTCCTTCGTGCAGCAGGTGCTGTTCTACCCGGTGACCGACGCCAACTTCGACACCGGTTCCTACCAGCGCTTCGCCGAGGGCTACTTCCTGACTCGCGAAGGCATGCAGTGGTTCTGGGACCAGTACACCACCAGCGCCGAGGACCGCGCCCAGATCACCGCGTCGCCGCTGCGCGCGAGCACCGAGCAGCTGTCGGGACTGCCGCCTGCGCTGGTCATCACCGCCGAGAACGACGTGCTGCGTGACGAGGGCGAGGCCTTCGCGGGCAAGCTGCGCACCGCGGGTGTGCCGGTCGTTCAGGCACGTTACGGCGGCATCATCCACGACTTCGTCATGGTCAATTCCATGCACGACACCAACGCCGCCAAAGCAGCTGTCGCGCAGGCGGTTTCCGTACTGCGGTCCGCCCTGCACACCGCGTGACCAATACCTCCGGACCTAAGGAACATTCGTGAGTACCGAAGCAACCTCCTCGCCCACCATCGTGCTGGTCCACGGCGCCTTCGCCGACTCGTCCAGCTGGAACGGCGTCATCGAAACGCTGCGTGCACAAGGACATTCCGTCGTGGCAGCGGCCAACCCGCTGCGCGGCCTTGACAGCGACGCCGCCTACATCGGCTCGGTCCTCGACGACATCGCCGGCCCGTGCGTCCTGGTCGGTCACTCCTACGGCGGCAGCGTGATCACCGTCGCCGCCGCGGGCAAGGTGAATGTGACGGCCCTCGTCTACATCGCCGCCTTCATTCCCGCCGAGGGCGAAAGCGCGCTGGAGTTGACCGACAAATTCCCCGGCTCCACCCTCGGCCCGACCACCCGCCCGGCGAACTACCCGCTCGCGGACGGCAATTCGGGCACCGAGCTGTACATCCGCCAGGACGAGTTCCCCGCCCAGTTCGCCGCCGACGTGCCCGCGAACGTCGCCGAACTGATGGCGGCGACCCAGCGGCCTGTCGCGCTCGCCGCGCTCCAGGAGCCGACGGCCGCGGCGGCTTGGCGAAACATCCCCGCGTTCGCCCTGCTCACCACCGAGGACAAGAACATCCCGGTGCAGGCTCAGCGGTTCATGGCCGAGCGGGCGTCCGCGCACACCGTCGAGATCTCGGCCTCGCATGCGGTCAGCGTCTCCGCGCCTGGCGCGGTCAGCGAGTTGATCGCCGTGGCGGCAAAGCGGTAGACACCGGAGATCCGGTCACGCCCAATAGTTTTCGGGCGTGACCGGATCGCGGTGGGTCAGCCGATCGCCGCCTTGAGGGCGGCCTGCCCGCCGACCACCGGGAACGAGACCTTGGTCTCGGCAAGGTTCATTCCGAAGCCGGGCCCCGGCTTGGGCCGCAGGGTGTACTCGTTGTCACTGGACAACACCACCACGCCCAGCTTGTGTCCGCGCGCCAGCACGTAGTCGTGCGGTTGCATGGACAGGTTGATCGCATACTCCTTACCCGGGGTGATCGGGCTGGTCTTGTCGATCGAGTCCCGATTCTGCGGGTCGACCCAACCCCTCGTGACGATCCGCGAACTGCCGTCCGGGGACCGATCCACCAGCAGCGCAGTGACATTGGCCGCCGGACGCTGGAAGGACAGCCGCAGGGCGACGTCGACCGTGCCGCTGATCCGCAGCGGAGCCGTGGTGGGCTTGGAGAAGTACGCCAAACGGTTCGGCGAACTCGGTGCCGCGACCAAGGTAGCGGCGAGCTTGGTCGCGTCATCGTCGAGCGACTCGGTGACCCGCCCCGGCCCGGAGGTCGCGAGTCCGCCAGTATTGCGGCCGCCCGGTTGGAACACCGCAGTCGCGGCCGAGGTGGCCGGTGCGGGCCACTCCGGCTCGTTCACCCAGGACTTGTCCTCGCGCTGGATGGTGGCCTTGGGCTCGCGGTCGATCCCGTTGTCCCGGCCCAGCAGGTACTTGCTGAACCAGCGGTTCACGGTGCGCAACCACTCGTCCCTGCGCAGGCTGATCGGGTCGGTGTGGCCGGACTGGTGCAGCCAGATCTTGTGCGGCACACCGGCTTTCTTCAGCGCGTCGTACCACTGCGCGACATGCTTGGTCTTGACGTTGAAGTCGTTGAGACCGTGCACGGCCAGCACCGCGGCCCGCACCTTGCCGACATCGTTGAGGTAGTTGCGCTCGTTCCAGAAGCCGAGGTAATCACCGGTAACCCGATCCTGGTCCTTTTCGAGCTGGTCGATCACCGGTGCGCAGATCTTCCGGTCGGCCCTGGTGTAGACGTACTTGGCCAGCACGTCGGCGTCCTCGCCCTGGTAGGTGCCGGGAGCGACCACCGCGCCCGCCGCGCGGTAGTAGTCGTACCAGTTGCTGATCGCGGCGATGGGCACGATGGCTTCCAGTCCTGGCACGCCGGTGGCGGCGACGGCGTTGGGCAGTGTCCCGTTGTAGGAAACACCCATCATGCCGACCTTGCCGCTGGCCCAATTGGCCACCACGGCTTTACCTTGCGCGTCGCGCGCCTTCGCCCGGCCGTTGAGCCAGTCGATCGGGGCCCGCGCGCCGATGGTCTCGTTGCGCGCGCCCGAGGTCGGGCAGCCGGTGGAGGTGCCGGTGCCGAGCGACTCGCCGTACATCACGGCGTAGCCGCGGGCCAGGAAGAACTCCTCGTACTGCCAGGTGATCTGGCCGTTGGCGACGGTGATGCCCGCGGCCCGCAGGTCCTCGGCCACCCGCGCGCGCAGCTCGCCCGGCGCCGGGGCCATCCGTCGTGCGTCCGCGCCGTCGGGCACGTAGAGCTCGACGTCCACATTGTGGTTGGCGACGTCGTTACCGCCGGAGAAGTACGGGCTCGCCTGGTACACCACCGGCAGCTTGCCCGTCGCGCCGGCCGGACGGACGACCTGGACGTGCACCTCGTCGTCCTTGCCGTCCCGGTCGCTGTCCACGGGGGCACGCACCCACAGGTCCTGCCGGACCGGCGCCTTCGGGTTGAACGTCGGCTGTGCCTCACCACCGGTGACGTCCGGGCCGTTAGTCGGATCGGCCAGCGCGGGCGCGCCGGACAGGAGCAGTGCCGCGGCCACGACCAACAGGGCCAGCCGCGGTAGCCGTCGCAGGGTCAGCACGGTCCACCCGAGGGCCGCGACCACGCGGGTGCGCGGCCCACCCCGGTCACGTCTGTGCTGATGCTGTCTGGATGCCATTGCGTTCTCCTTCACAACTCATCACGAGGTGCTCCCGTGCGAGACTCGAAATACCTGCTGGCTCAGGGGAATTACCTCGGATGCCCGGCCGGGCGGCCGGGCATCCGGTGATGAATCAGTGCTGGGTCGGCGGGGCCTTCCGCTCGATCGCGGCCTTCATCGCGTCCAGCCCGATCAGGTTGAATTCGCGACCGAGCGAGCGCATCAGCGAGTTCTGCGTCGGCCGGTACACCCCGCGCTTGTGGTAGACCGCGCCCTCATAGGTGCCGACCACGCCACCGTCCGGCGAGGGCTTGCCGAGGTACTGGTACCACTTGGCCTTGTTCTGCTGCATCTGCGCGCTGGTGTAGGTCGAGGCGTTCACCTCGCGCGGCTCCCGGCCGGTGTAGCGGTCGTTCGGGTAGTCGTACTCGTCGGCCAGCCCGGCCACCGAGTGCCCGAGCTCGTGCACCACGATCTGCCCCGACTGCGCGTTGCCGCCGGACGACGTCGCCACCTTGCCGCCCGCCCCGCCGTACTTGGTGGTGTTGGCCAGCGCGACCACCTGGTCCACCTCGGGCGCCAACCGGGCGTACTGCAGGGCTTTGGTCTCGTTCACACACAGCAGCCGCTCGGTGCCGCCGCACCAGAAGGTCATGTCCAGGGCGGTGTTCCGGTAGGTGCCGCGCGGATCGTTGTCCACACCGGACTGCTGGGAGACCACGTTCACCGCCCAGACGTTGAACGAGTTCTTGTAGGACTTGAACGGTTCGACCTGGGCGATCTCGTTCCACCGGTTGATCGCGTGCTGCTTGTAGGTCTCCAGCTGAGCGGAGGTGTATCCGTCGCCGACGAACACCAGATCGAAGCGCTGACTGGACGGCCCGGTCTGCTGGATCGTCACCACGTCGGCCTGCACCGCCGAGCGCGGGGCCGGGGCTTCCGGGCGGACCGGCACGGAAACGCGGCCGATGGTGCCGTCCGGGGAGAACACTTCTCGTTCTTCGGTGGGGGCGGCCGATCCCGTGGCGACCGACATCGCAACGATGATCAACGCGCCGAGCATGATTGCGAACATGCGTCGTAACAAGGGCATGGCAAAGCTCCTCGAGTGGTTCGCGATTTCGACCCGGACGGCGCGGGCCGCACTTCGGTCTGTCGAATTCCTCATCAAGGAACCACATTTGGTCCGGCAACTCGACTGAGGAATAACTGGGGAATGGACGCGCCGATCGCCCGGGCTCGGGCTGCCGCCGCGCACCGGTCGGGCAGTATGGGACCGTCCGTGCAGCTGATGAGGAGGTCTCCATGGCATATGTTCCCGACCCCGCCAGGTACGACGGCGCGATGCGCTATCGCCGGTCCGGACGCTCGGGCCTGGATTTGCCGCTGCTCTCGCTCGGCTTCTGGCACAACTTCGGGGATGACCGCCCCTATCTCACCCAGCGTGAAATCGCCTTGCGCGCCTTCGATCTCGGTATCACGCATTTCGACCTGGCGAACAATTACGGCCCGCCCTACGGCGCGGCGGAGATCAACGCTGGACGCATTCTGCGCGAGGAACTCGCTCCCTACCGCGACGAACTCGTCATCTCCAGCAAAGCGGGCTGGGACATGTGGCCGGGTCCGTACGGGCAGGGCGGCGGGTCACGCAAGTATCTGCTCGCCTCGCTCGACCAGTCGCTGAGCAGGCTCGGACTCGACTATGTCGACATCTTCTATTCGCACCGATTCGACCCGACGACTCCGCTGGAAGAGACCGCGGCGGCGCTCGATACCGCGGTCCGTCAGGGAAAGGCGCTGTACGTAGGAATTTCCTCGTATACCGCGCAGGATTCGGTCACCATCGCCACACTGCTGCGTGAGCTCGGCACTCCCCTGCTCATCCATCAGCCGTCCTACTCGATGCTCAACCGGTGGATCGAGACCGAGGGGCTGCTCGACGCGGCCGGCGCGGAGGGGTTCGGCGTCATCGGGTTCACCGCGCTCGCGCAGGGGCTGCTCACCTCGAAGTACCTCGATGGCATTCCACCGGAATCGCGTGCCGCCCAAGGCAAGTCGTTCCAGAACGAGTTGCTCACCCCGGCGATGATCGATCGGCTGCGCAAACTCGGCGCGGTCGCCGATCGCCGCGGGCAGACGCTGGCCCAGCTTGCGCTGGCCTGGGCGCTGCGCGACGATCGGGTGACGTCGCTGGTGATCGGCGCGTCCACCACCGACCAGCTCGAGCAAAACGTCGCCGCCCTCGACAATCTCGAATTCAGCGCCGACGAGCTCGCCGACATCGACGCGCTGCTCGACGATGACGGCGAAGTCGACCTGTGGCGGTCCGCGCGCCAAGGCACTCTCTGAACAGTATTGCCCGCGTTATTGCGCGTAGGAAGTGCCGTTTTCGATTGGCGCACCGGGGAATTCCGTACAGGTGAGGATTTACGCCGATCGGGCCCCCGTCGCCGCCCGTCAATTGGTCACGGATCTGCTGGTGGTGGCCTGGGTATACGCCTCGGTCACGGCCGCACTCTGGGTGCACGATCTGGTGCAGCAGCTCGGGGTGCCCGGCCAGAAGCTGGAAGGCGCGGGCGGCGGCATGGCCGACAGCCTCGGTGACGTCGGCCGGAAGGTCGGCCGGGTGCCGATGGTCGGCGACGATCTCACCTCCCCCTTCGAGCGCGCGGCCGCGGCCGCCCGGTCCATGGCCGAGGCCGGAAGCGACCAGCAGGCCCTGGTCAACGACCTCGCCATGGCCCTCGCCCTCGGACTCTTGATCGTCCCGCTCGGACTGGTGCTGTTCCTCTGGCTGCCGCTACGCGTGCGCTGGATGCGCAGAGCCGCAACAGCAGCCCGCCTGCGCGCCGCCCCCGGCGGACGCGACCTACTCGCCCTGCGCGCCCTCGCCAACCAGCCCCTGCGCAAACTCGACCGCATCGACCCCGACGTGGTCGACGCCTGGCGCCGCGGCGACGAAGCCACCGTCCGCCGACTGGCCGCCCTCGAACTACGCGGCCTCGGCCTACTCGGCGGCTGACCAGGCGTGACGGTCCGTAACTCCGGGCGGAAACTCCTTAGCTCGGTTCATAACTCAGCGCGATTCTAAAGCGTGACAACGGTTCTGACGGGCGGCACGCTTACCTCAGGTCAAGAGTGCCAGCGTCAAGTCCCCGGCTAGCTGGCCGGCAACCCTCCAACCGCGGCGGGGTGCCCCGGGTCAAGACCAGGCCGAGCCGCGTAATGCGGCCCGGGCAAGCGCGGGCTCCATCGGTGTGCTGGAGCCCTCTCGAGAGACGGGGGTCGACTCATGTCCGAAACGCACTCCCCTTCTCGTGCCTGGGCCTGTGCCCGGTCCATCGAGCGACAACCAGAGGGGAACGACATGACCACGGCCACGCCAACTCTCGGAGACCGCGTGCTGGACACCACCAGGCAAAGATTCGACCATGAATCGTTGACCGCGCTGTTGAACGGCGACGTGCACGCGGTGCGACTGGCCGGATTCGTCCGGCCGGACGCGCTCGACCACCTGCGCAAGGCCTTCGTCGGCAGGCAGGACCACGGCCCGTTGGCCACCGACCCGCAGTTCCGGCGGATCGGGCACGCGTTCTCGGAGACGAGCACCGACGCCGGGCGCGGGCGGTATTTCGAGGAGGCACGCGACAATATCGATCGGCTGCGCGACATCGCCTCGCCGTATTCGTACCCCGCCGACGACCTGCGGTTACTGCTCGACGAGAGCTGGCCCGCCGGGGCGAGTTTGTTGCGGCGCGACGGGCAGGCTTTCTTCGCCGGCGTCGCGCGCTACCAACTGGTGGGTGTGGATTTGGAGCCGCACACTGACAATGTCGGCCGCAACCTGCCGCCGGACTTCGATATTCGGATCACGCGGCAACTGTCGGTGAATGTCTATCTGGATGTGCCGGATCGGGGCGGCGAATTGCAGATCTGGGACGACTATCCCGACGAGAGCGAATATCGAGACCGATCCGGCGACCGCGTCTACGGCATCGACCGTGCCGCGGTAGGCGATCCGGCGCTCGTCATCACGCCGCGCGTCGGCGATGCGATCTTCATCGATCCGCGCCGCGTGCACGCGGTCGCGCCGTCCCAGGACCGCCCCCGCATCACCATCGGACTGTTCATCGGGGTCACCGATCCGGCCGAGTCGCTGAAGGTGTGGAGCTGATGACCACGACTACGCTGCTCTCGGCGTCGCACAAGGCCGCCTACGACCTACGCTCGGACGGCATCACCACCGACGGCCGCTCCACCGTCCTGCTGGTCAGCGTCGGCGCGGACTACCACGAGGGTGAAAAGCTCGCCGCGACCATCGATTTGATCAATCGCTCGAACTTCGGGCGCTGCGCGATCGCCGTCGCGGACACCCTGCAACGGCACAACCTCAGCGGCGGCACCGATATCGACCGGCATGCTCGTGCGCGCATCGCCGGTGACCAATGGATCGCACGCAACCAGGGCTATCTGGACCAGATCGACTGCCCGACAAACATTCTGCGGTGGGACTTCGCGCTGTCCCATCCCCGCTACGGCGACCTCTACGACGCCATCGAGCACGCCTACGAGACCGACGAACCCTATCGGCACGCCATCGACAGCACCATCGAACGATTCATCGAACGGCGGCTGGCGCGCGAACCCGACGTCGACCAGGACGCGGTCCGGATATCCTGCCGCGCATACCTTTTGGAGGAATGCCCGATCATCATGCCGCTGTGGGCGCACGAGGGATTCGACTTCGTCATCTACCCGCAGCGCATCTCCGCCGCGATGGGCCGCACACGGGAACTGTTCGTCGAACCCGAGTACCCGGACCGCGTCGCCTGGCTCCCTTTGCGATTCAAGAAGCGCAAGTCGGCGCTGAACTCCGCGGCGGAGGCGCAGCTGTGAGCCTCGAGATCCCGGCCGAGCGGCGCGTCATCGGGTTCGGCGGGCTGGCGGTGGCGTCGTTCCTCGGGTGCATCGACCTCACCATCGTCACCACCGCGCTGCCCGCCATCGGGGCCGATCTGCAGGCCGGTACGTCGAACACCGAACTGACCCTCGGTGTTTTCCTGATGGCGCTGTCGATGTTCATGGTCACGGCGGGGCGGGTTGCCGATCATCTCGGACGCCGAAAGGTGTTGCTGTTCGGGCTCACCCTGTTCGTGGTCGCGTCGGCGGGGGCGGCCGCCGCCTCGTCGATCGGGATCCTGCTCGTCGCGCGCTTCGTGCAGGGTGCGGCCTGTGCCGTGCTCTACACGAGCACCTCGACGCTGGTGGAATCGCTGTTCCCACCGGGTGATCGAGGCAAAGCTATCGGCTGGCTGTACTCGGTGAACGGTCTGGGGTTGGCCATCGGCCCGGTGCTCGGCGGTCTGCTGGTGCCCGATCTGGGCTGGCAGTCGATCTTCTGGATCAACATTCCCCTCGGCCTCGCGGCCTTGGTCGCGATCGCGTTCGCGGTCCCCCACGTGCCGCCGGACCCGACCGGCGGCACGGACTGGGCCGGACAGATCGTCGTCGCGTTCGCCGTAGTGTCGGCCGTCGGCATCTTCGTACTCGGCGACCTGCGGGGATGGCTTTCACCCTGGGTCCTCATCGCCGCGGTCGTCCTCGTTGTCTCGGTCGCGGTGGGGATCGTCGCGGAGCGGCGGGCGGCGAATCCATTGATCGATCCGGCACTGTTCGGCAATCGGAGATTCGTGGCCGCCATCGTCTCGGACTTCTCGCTCGGCCTGTTCTATGCCGCTGCGCTGCTGGCGATTCCGACGTATCTCACGCAGGGACGCGACTTCGACGTGCGCCAAGCGGGATTCGTGCTGTTGCTCGTCAGCGGCACGCTCGCGCTCGCATCGCCGGTCGCGGGGCGGTTCGTGGATCGGTTCGGCGCACATTCGTTGCTGCCGTGGGGGTTCGGGCTGTTGACCCTCGCGGGAGCGGGCATCGCCTGGTCCGCCTTCGGTGAGCTGCTGGCCGTGCTCTTCGTCGCGCTGGTGCTGTTCGGCGCGGGGTGGGCACTGGTGCTGGGACCCGCGACCGTGCTGGCCATTTCGACGGTGCCGCCGAGCCGATCCGGCTTCGCGGTGGGTGCCTCGTGGACGTTCCACAATCTCGGCGGGGCGATCGGCGCCGCGGTGGCGACCGTCGTCTTCGGGCGGATCGATCTCTCGACCGGTGCTGCCACCGGACGAGTCGCCTCGATCATCGCGACAACCAGCCTGATCGCCGCAGTCCTCGTGGTAGTCCTCACCGCAGGACGGACCGAGAAGGTGGCGGCCGACCGGCCGGTGCCCGTCGAGGCGGCCACGTAGTTTCGTTGCGGCAGTTCTCGCCGAAGTGCGAGAACTGCCGCAATACTCCGAAACCACGCAATACGCCAAACATGAAAGTAATTCTGTTCACAAATAAGACCGGTAAGTTTGCGCTGGTGAGGCGCGCACGGTCGACTGGGGCGTATGCCAGGTGAGCGTTCGACAATAAGCAGACGCAGGAATTTCATTCCTCGCCTGCGCCGCCGCAACCTCGATGGCTACGAGATGGTTATTTCCGCGCCGGAGAAAGCGACGCGGGATGAAAAGCAGAACGCCAATCGCAACGTCGTGATCGTGGCGCTGTTCGCCGCCCTCGGCGGCATGCTCTACGGCTACGACACCGGAATCATCTCCGGCGCGCTGCCCAAAATGTCCGCGCAATGGGGTATCGACCACACCCAGCAGGAGATCCTCACCGCCGCCATTCTCGCCGGTGCCGTCGTCGGCGCCCTAATCGGCGGGTCCCTGTCGAAGTCGCTGGGGCGACGGAAAACCATCTTCATCATCGCCTGCGTGTTCGCGGTGGGGGTCGTGGCCTGTGCGCTGGCGGTGGACGCGTGGATGATGACGGTCTGCCGGTTCTTCCTCGGCCTCGCGGTCGGTGCCTGCTCGCAGATCGTGCCCACCTACATCGCCGAACTCGCCCCGCCGCATCGCCGCGGCGCGATGGTCACTTTCTTCAATCTCGCCATCGGCGTCGGCATCTTCCTCGCCAACCTGGTCAGCGTCGTGGCGGGCGACACCTTCGAGGCCAGCGACGACTGGCGCTGGATGATCGGTATCGCGGTGATTCCGGCGCTCGTCCTTGCCGTCGCGATGCTGCAACTACCGGAGACACCGCGCTGGCTCATCGAGAACGGCACCGTCGGCAAGGCCAGGGTCGTGCTGCGGTGGATGCGCCCGAACCGGTCGGCCGCCGTCGACGAAACCCTGAAGATCTGGGCGATCTCCCAGCAGGAGAACAAGGCGTCCCGCGGCGGTTGGGCAAATCTGACCCAGCGGTGGGCCCGCCCCGCCCTCGTCGCCGGGCTCGGCATCGCCGCCTTCACCCAGCTCTCCGGGCTGGAGATGATGATCTACTACTCGCACACCATCCTCGGCAGCGCAGCGGGTTTCAGCACCGGACTCGTCGTCTGGTCCGGCCTCGGCATCGCGGCGGTCTACCTCATCTTCACCGCCGTCGGCGAGCGCCTGGTCGACGTCGTCGGCCGCCGCCAACTCATGCTCACCCTCATCCCCGGCGCCACCCTGTTCCTCTTCGGCTTCGGACTCCTCTTCGTCCTCACCGCCCACCCCAACCGCTACCTCACCCTGGCCCTCATGCTCGCCTACATGGCCTGCAACGCCGCGGGCCTGCAAGCCGTCGGCTGGCTACTCGGCTCCGAGCTCTACCCCCTCAGCATCCGCGACCGCGCCACCAGCCTGCACGCCGTAGCCCTCTGGGGCTCCAACCTCTTCCTCACCCTCACCGCCCTGACCACCATCGACACCCTCGGTCTCGGCCCCGCCTTCATCATGTACGCCCTCTTCAACCTCCTGTCCTTGGTCTTCGTCTTCTTCTTCGTCCCCGAAACCAAGGGCCACTCCCTGGAAGACATCGAACAATCCCTCCGCCAAGGAACCTTCCTCCCCCTCCGCGGAAACATCGGCAGCCGAGTCGACCTCCCCACCACCACCGCCCCGGTTCATCCGTAACCCTGACTGGTGGCGGTCGAATACTTTGCTGGACAGGCGATCACGAGGAAATGGTGTAATTGGCCTCCCGGCCGACGCCAGCACCAGTTCCTCCTGATCAGCCGACCAATGCGGTTCGGTCAGAGGCCGCGGCTGCGGGGCATGGTGAGGATTGCTAGCAGGGAGGCGGCAGCGAGGCAGGCGGCGCTGGCGGCGAAACTTGCTGCGTAGCCGAGGGCTAGGGCGATGGCGCTCAAGGCTGCCAGTCCTACTGCGCCGCTGGTTTGGCGCACGGTGTTGAGGACGCCTGCGGCGAGTCCACTGCGGTCCGGGGGCACGTTGTCGGTGGCGGCGATGGTGAGGGGGGTGAAGGCGGCGGCGGTGCCGAAGCCGAGGATGGTGCCGGACAGCAGGACTGCCCACGAGTAGGAGGCGTCGAGTGCGATGCAGGAGGCGGTGGCGGCCAGGCCTGCGGCGCCGATCGCACAGCAGAGGGCGGTGGCGGCGCGTGGTCCGAGGCGGACGCTGAGCCAGCCTGCCGAGCGTGACCCGGCGACCATTGCCGCGCCAACAGGTAGGTAACCGACACCGGCCAGCAGCGGCGAATAGCCTTGCACGTCTTGGAGATACAGGGACAGCAGGACCGGGCTGGCGAGAAAGCCCGCGCCGAGCAGGAACATTACGATGTTCGCGCTACGGACGGCGCGGAGCCCGAAGATGGCGGGTGGCAGGATCGGGTCGGAGGCCCAGTACGTTTGGTGGACGGCGAAAAGGCAGAGCAGGGCGAATCCAGCCAGTAGCGAGCCGAGGACCGTGCGGTCGGTCCAGCCGGCCGCCGCCGTGCGCATGATGGCCAGCACCACGCCGGTGATGCCCGCGGTGACCAGCAGCGCGCCGATCACGTCCAATCGCGGTCGGGTACCTCCCGAACGTTGCCGGGGCAGAACGAGAATCGCGCCGACCATCCCGACCACACCCAGCGGAGCCAGGACGAAGAACACCCAGCGCCACCCTGCCAGTTGAGTGAGCAGCCCACCGATCACCGGTCCACTCGCCGCGCCCGCGGCACCCACCGCGCTCCACAGCGCCAGTGCGCGTGCGCGGGCCGCCGGTTCCACGAATGTGGTGGTCAGCATGGACAAGGTCACCGGCATCAACAGCGCGCCGCCCACCCCCTGCACCGCTCGCGCGGCCAACAGGAAGGCAGGAGACCCGGCGAGCCCGACAGCTACCCGCGCCACCGTGAAGATCCCCATCCCGACGAGCATGATTCGCCGCCGCCCGAACACATCCGCGCAGCGTCCACCGAACAGCAGGCATCCCGCGAAGGCCAGGGTGTAGGCGTTCACCGCCCACGGCAGGGCGGCGGGTGAGAATCCCAGGTCGGCGCGCAGATCGGGCAGGGTGACCGACACGATCGTGGCGTCCATGATGACCGAAAACGATCCGATACAGGCCAACGCCAGGACCCACCGTTGCGGCTCCCATCGCCGGCGAGCACCCGACTGACGTGCCGCCGTCGCGTTCGCGCTCACCGGTCCCACTCCGCCGTCCGTGCCTGAGCGTGAAACCGCAACGCGGGGTCGGCGTATCGCGCAGCAGGCACGGCATACAGCGCATCGATGGCAGCGCGATACTCCGGGTAAGTTGCTGCGAGACCGGCCATCTCGGCGGCACTGGCCGGTAGTCCGGCCGCACCGAGCAGCATCCGAACGGTGTCCAACGGCGCACTCATGCCGCCACCGTCCGATAGGTCGGCGGCAGTTGCCGATGCCATGCGGTCCGCTGCTGGAACGCATCCCCGACGCGCAGAATCTTCGCCTCACCGAACGCGGGACCGGCGATCTGCAACGACAACGGCAGGTGCCCCGCGCCGAAGCCCATCGGCACCGCCAGCACCGGATTGCCCACCCCGTTCCAGTACGGGGTATGCAATTTCCCGAACAACCGAGCGTCATCCTGGAAGCCCGCCGCGTCGACCAATTCGTCGAACAGCGGCGCACCGACGGCCGCCGTCGGACCTACCACCACATCGACCCGGTCGAACAGTTCACCGATCGCCGACTGGGCCACCCGCCGGACCCGTTGCGCCTGAACGTAATCGGCCCCCGACACCAGCGCCCCTTTCGCCAGCAGACCCCGAGAGGCCACAAAGTAGTCGTCCCATCGCTGGGACAACACCGCGCGGTGATACGCGAGCCCTTCGCAGGTAGCACTCACCACCGTCGCCACGATGACCTCCGTCCAATACGGCAGGATCACCTCCGTCACCTCGGCACCGCACGCCACGAGAACGTCGACGGCGCGGTCGAATACACCGGCCAGCTCGGGATCGGCATCCGCCGGGAAATGATCCCGGCGCACCACCCCGACGCGCAATCCAGTCAAATCACCAGGCAAGGACCGGAATTCATCGATCGACAGATCGGGCACGCCCGCAGAGTCAGGATCGCTGGGATGCGAACCGGCGACGACCGCCAGCAAGGCCGCGCAGTCCGCCGCGGTCCGCGCCAGCGGCCCGACCCGATCCAAGCTGTAACCCAGTGGCACACAACCAGATTTCGGCACCCGACCGAAGCTCGGCATCAGCCCGGTGACCCCACAGAAGGCGGCGGGCATCCGAATACTGCCCGCCGTGTCCGAGCCGAGCCCGCCGAGGAACATCCCCGCGGCGATCCCGCTGGCGGTACCGGAACTGGACCCACCCGCCCACCGGCTCGGGTCCCACGGATTACGCGGCAGCGGAAACGGCTCCGTAGAATTCGGTACGCCACAACCGAACTCCATCGTCGTCGTCTTACCGGTGATGATCGCCCCGGCCTGCCGCAGCCTGGCGACCACCGGCGCATCCCGGCCCGCCGCCCACTCGCGGTCGTGCACCACGCTCTGCGCGGTCGTGCCACCATCGGCCACCGCGATGGTGTCTTTCACCGCGACGGGTATGCCGTGCAGCACGCCGCGATCGACACCACGCGCCCGCTCTTCGTCCGCACGCCAGGCCTGCCGCCTGGCCTGCTCGTCGAACCGGGAAAGATAGACACCCAGTTCGTCGTCGTGCCGATCGGCCTGCGCGATCGCAGACTGGATCAGCGCGGCGCTGCTCGTCTCGCCCGCACGTAACGCGCGAGCAGCCGCGGTAAGGGAATAGGGATCGTCCGACACGGCGCATCCTCCGAGTTGGTCAACAAAGTTAGGCTTACCTTGCCTGTTCAACCCGGGTTGAGGTCAACTAGCAGAATGCCGCAGCTGACACCCATCGCCACCGTCGTAGACCACTTCGACATTCCCCTGTCCACGCTGCACTACTGGGAGCGCCGCGGACTGCTCACCGCCCACCGCCGCGGCGGCCGCCGGTGCTACGACCAGGACCAGCTCTACCGCATCGCCTTGATCAAGCAATGGCAGACCACCGGCCTGCTCAGCCTCGACGAGATCGCCACCTTGCTCGCCGCCCGCGCCACCACCGGCGATTGGCGCGCCACCGTCACCGCGCACATGGCCGCCATCGACGCCCGCATGCACGAACTCGAAACCGCACGGCGGTACCTGCACTGGCTGCTCACCTGCCCGCACGACGGCGAACTGGAGCGCTGCCCGAATTACCGCTCGTCGGTGGCCCTTCCGACGGACTGACCGCTGCCGCGAAACCTGCTGGAGTGGCGGTGTTGTGGTACTTATCGGGATTCGTGGCGTGGCGCGACAGGGACCGGCGGAGAATCCCGATGGTGGCCGACCGGCTACCGTGCCGATGACGTCACGATCGGATGCGAATGGATGGGACAGGTCATGGAGATCAGTGAGTTCTTGGCACGCAAGCTGGAACGCCGGTTCGAGACGTTCGATTTCGACGGGGACGGCCGGATCGAGCGCAGCGATTTCGAGAGCTCGGCGCGCGCGCTGGCCGCGGAGTTCGGCCACGAACCGGATTCGCCTGCCGCACAAGAGTTGCTGCGACTGAGCCTGCAACTGTGGGGGCGCCTGGCCTCGGCGGGCGATGTGAACATCGACGGGTCGGTCGATCTCGCCGAGTACAAGGAGGCTTTCGCCGAAGGCCTGCTGGTGACCGAGGAATCATTCGAGCAGGGCTACCGCCCGTTCCTCGAGGCGATCATGACGGTCGCCGACGTGGACGGCGACGGCAAGCTGAACGCCGAGGAGTACGTCCGCTGGACCGGGGCGCTCATGCACCTGCCTGCCGACGATGCCCGCGAAAACCACCGCAGGCTCGACACCGACGGTGACGGCTTCGTCACCACCGACGATCTCCTCCAGGCGATCCACGACTACTACTTCGACGAGAACCCGGAAGGCGTCGGCAGCTGGCTGCTCGGCAAACTCCCCGGCTGACGACGCCTGTCTCAGCGCACGGGCAGTAGTCGCAATCCCTTGCATGACAGGGGATTGCGACATCCTGCTTTTACGAGTGAGCGGGCGTATGATGCTCGCGCAGCATTCTTCTCGCGACGCGGATCCGGAGCGGGCTGTTCAATTTTCGCTCGCTCGACAATGGTTCCAGGCTTTCCTTGAAATCCGCTTTGTCCGCGATATTCCGGTTAATTGGAATAGTCCGTCAGCACCGACATTACTCGATGACACCGGTAACGCGAGGCCGAGCGTGCCGAGCTGGGTGGCGGCGAGCTCGATGGTCAACGGCAATCCGCCGTGACTCACGCAGATGCCGGCAACCATCGGGTCGCTGCGCTCGGTCAGTTCGAAGGGCGGTTCGACCAACTCGCGCCGCCGGTCCGGGGGCCCGACCTCAGCGTCGACCCTAGCCTTCCCGGATCAGGAAGGGAACCCTTGCGCGGTACCGACGCGGGGGCATGACTGGTCGGCGAGCGTGGGTCCGTCGACATCGAGCGTGATACACCATGATCAACGCGTGATCGGGCCGTGATCGGCGGTGATCTCCCAGTTAATGCAACCTGAACTCGATTTTAGAAAGTGACGCAGGGGTCGTCTATCACGCCGACACGTTCTACCTTGGACCTAGATCTACAACCAGTGATACCGACCGGACCGGCCGCGAAGCCGAACACTGAATTATCGCTGCGAATTTCGTTCGGGAGAGCTTTCACGCCCCGGACCCAAAGGAGTTTGACATGGCGCTCTACTGCACCGAGTGGTCTATCACCAGTGATATCAGTCCGGAATGTGCGTCGCGCGTCGCCGATCATGGACGGGCGGCCTGGCGGCTCAGCTGGCTGCCCGATCGGGCGCTCACCCGCGAACAGGCCAGGGCCGGAATGGAACTCGACGAGCTGCTGAGCGACCCGGAAAACGTGCACGACTATGCCGCCATGGCGCGAGCGGACCAGTGCGCGGGCACGATCGGAATGCTGCGCGCGCACGTGGTGATTCTGCTGGCGCGACGCATGGCGGCTCGACTTCCGGTGGCGGTCAGCGCGCACTGATCATCGCTGCGGCGATCGGTTCTCGTCCAGCCAGGCCAGGACGCGGTCGGTGCCCGATCCGAGCTCGGGGGGCGCGGCGGTGTAGCGAACCGGATTGCGCGACAACGTGATCGGATTGGCGACCAAGGGTGGCAGGTCGGCGTTACCCGCGGGGATGCGCGGTTCGAGCCCGAGCCGATCGGCGAGCGCGAACGCCCCCGCCATATCGTTGACCGGCCCGCACGGGACACCGAGCGGAGTGAGCAGCGCTTCCCAGTCCGCGGCGGACCTAGTCGCCAAGATCTCGCCGAGCGCCGCCGCCAGCACCTCGACATGCTCGACGCGTGCGGTGTTGTCGGTGAAGCGCGGGTCGGCGGCCAGGTGGTCGGCGCCGATCGCCCGGCACAACGTGCCGAATTGTCCGTCGCTGCCCACCGCAACGGCAAGCGGCCGGTCGGCGGTGGGAAACACCTCGTACGGCGCGATCGACGGATGCCGGTTGCCCATGGGGGCCGGCACCACACCGGCCAGCGCATACGCCGTGCTCTGGTTCACCATGCCCGCCAACAGGCTGGACAGCAGATTCACCTCGACCAGCTGGCCTTCCCCGGTAGCGTCCCGATGCCGCAGTGCCGCAAGCACTCCCACCGTCGCATGCAGGCCCGCGAGCACATCGACCAGCGCCACACCGGTCTTCGTCGGCTCGCCTTCCCCCGTGATGCTCATCAGCCCGCCCGCGGCCTGCACCAGCAGGTCGTACCCGGGCAGTTCCGCACCCTTGCCCCCACCGAACGCGGACAGGGAACAGTAAACGGCCCGTGGATTCAACTCCTGCACGGCCGCGTAGGACAGGCCGAACTTCGCCATCGTGCCCGGACGGAAGTTCTCGACCACGATGTCGGCCCGCCGCACCAGCTCCCGCGCGTAACGCTGCCCCTCGTCGCTGCGCAGATCGAGCGCGACCGACGTCTTGTTCCGGTTCACCGACTGAAAATAGGTGGCCTGCCCCTGCGCGAACGGCGGCCCCCACCCCCGCGTGTCGTCTCCCGCGCCCGGCCGCTCCACCTTGATGACCTCCGCGCCCAGATCGGCCAACAGCATGGTCAGATAGGGCGCGGCGAGAATTCGGCCGAAATCCGCGACCACAATTCCCGACAGCGCCCCCGGCGTCTGCTTCTCATCCGTCATACCCGTCACTCCATCACGGGGCGCCTCGGTCACCGAAGGCAGGACGGCCGGAGACGTCGATTCCGTCCAGCTGGAACATTGATCGGCGATACATTGAAACAGTCCCAGCCGAGTGCTGTGCGGGCTCGGCGTGTTCGCCACAGCGGGTCTCCCGGAGCACGGACGGAAGGGCTCTGTCATGCACCACGTCAAGACACTGCGGACCGGGCGCCGGACTGGGTCGTTGCTCGAGTACGCGGCGGTGTGGGTGGTGCTGCTCCTGCTCGCCACCGGGTGCGCATCCTCGCCCAGCGACCCGGCGTTCCGCTTCGAGGTGCGCGAAGGCCTGAACCAGAATTATTTCCTGCGCGAAGACAAGACCGCGGCGCATCTGCTGCTGCGCTCGGGCCGCAATCCACGCATCGTGGCGGCGTTTCCGGCAGGCAACAGCGGCACCGGGGTCTGGTTCGGCCCCATCGCGGCCGCGGCGGACTGGGTGCTGGGCGCACCGCCGAAGGCGAAGGCGTCCAACGATTCTCAGGGACGCCCGCGGCACGGTATCGAGTTCGAAGCCTCCATCAGCGCGCCCACGTTGCTACCGAAGCAGGCCGTTCTGTCCAATGTTCGCGTCCTGCGCGACTACGACCAGTACGCGATCGTGCCCACCGAGCTCGTGGTCGCGCCGACCATCGCCGGGAATACGGTCACCTGGGCGCGGGACCGTCTCGACGGCGCGCCCGGCTACCAGCTCGGCCTCGAGGTGCTCGACGGGTCGCTGGCCCCGAACGGGACGATCACCGCAGGCCCCGACGGCCGGATCGCACTGCGGGTAACCGCTACGACCGGCGACACGCCGTTGACGCCACTGTCCGGATCGGAACTGTTCAACGGCCGTGAGCGCAAGCTCGACGGCGCGAAGAACACCCTCACCTTCCTCAGCTACCGGGAGAAGTTCCTCGCCGGCTCGTGGCGCTTCAACACCTATTTCGGCCGAGACACGCTGATCTCGATGATGCTGCTGAAGCCGGTGCTGGCGCCGGAGGCGATCGAGGCGGGCATTCGTTCCGTACTGGCTCGGCTCGGGCCGGAGGGGCAGGTCGCGCACGAGGAGTCGCTGTCGGAATACGCGGTGCTCACGAACAAGCGCAAGAACGGAACTCTCGGTGGTGCGCCGATATTCGACTACAACATGGTCGACGAGAACTATTTACTCGCTCCGGTCGCCGCCGCCCATCTGCTCGACGAGCAGACCGGCGCCGACCATGCAACCGACTATCTGCGTGCGCCACTGGACAACTCGACGATGTCGCTCGGTCAAGCGCTGGTGCGCAACCTGCGACTCGTCACGTCGACCACGGCGGCCTTCGCCGACGAGCCTCGATACGGCAACCTGATCGCCCTGCAGCCCGGGCGCGATTCGGGCGAATGGCGCGACAGCGGAATCGGTCTCGGCGGCGGCCGCTACCCCTACGACGTCAACGCCATCCTCGCCCCGGCCGCGCTCGAGGCGACCGCCCGGCTGCTCGAGCACGGGGTACTCGACCCCTTCTTGACCGCCGACGATCGGCTCGAACTGTCCTTCGCCGCCGCGGCGGCGAAAACCTGGCGGGCCGAAGCACCGCGGCTGTTCACGGTGACCCGCGACGCCGAACAGGCCAGGGCCGCCGTCGATTCCTACGCCGGAAAGATCGGTGTCACCGCACACGACGCGCTGGCCTCGCTCGACAACAACCCGATCGTCTTCCCCGCCATCGCCTTGGACGCCACCGGCGCGCCGATACCGATCACGCACTCCGACGACACGTTCGACCTACTGTTCGGCGCACCGCCACCCGAGATCCTCGACCAGCAGGTGCGCGCCATGTTCCGCCCGTTCCCACTCGGCTTGATCACCGAAGCCGGCTTGGTCGTGGCCAATCCGGTCTTCGCCGACCCGGCCCTGCAATCCCGCTTCACCAACCACGACTACCACGGCACCGTGGTCTGGTCCTGGGTTCAAGCCGCACTCGCCAGCGGCCTCGACCGCCAACTCGACCGCACCGACCTCCCTCAACCCGTCCGAGACCGCCTGGTCAGCGCCCAACGCACGCTGTGGCAGGCGATCGAGGCCGCCGAGTCGATGGCCAACTC
Organism: Nocardia sp. NPDC052316; assembly: GCF_044547795.1. Classification (NCBI taxonomy): domain Bacteria; kingdom Bacillati; phylum Actinomycetota; class Actinomycetes; order Mycobacteriales; family Nocardiaceae; genus Nocardia; species Nocardia sp. NPDC052316. The sequence goes on along the minus strand of NZ_JBIUBB010000002.1, from coordinate 669,303 downwards.
CGAACTATGGAGCTGGCGCTTCGACAACGGCCACTACCGCGTCGCCCCGTTCGGCGCCAGCGAAGCCGATGTTACCGAATCCAATGCGGCACAGCTCTGGAGCAGCGTCTACCTCGCCATCACTCCCCCGTCGTAACCGTCGCCTCCGTGCGCAACCGGACGGGTAGCGCGGTGAGGCCGCGGATGAGCAGGCTGTGCTGCCAGCTGGGCGTGGTGGCCTCGGGGGCCAGGGTCAGGTCCGGGAATCGTTGCAGCAGTGCGGTGAAGGCGATTTCGGCCTCGGCGCGGGCCAAGGGCGCGCCGACGCAGAAGTGGATGCCGTGGCCGAAGGCGAGGTGGCCCGCGGCGTCGCCGGCGACGTCCAGTCGGTCGGGGTCGTGGTATCGGGCCGGGTCGTGGTTCGCGGCGGAGAGGGCGACGTACACGAGTTCGCCTGCCGGGATTTCCACGTCGCCGACCTGCACGGGCTCGGAGGTGTAGCGCACGGTGGCCCAGTCGACCGGGCTGTCGAAGCGGAGGAACTCCTCCACCGCGGCCGGCACCCCGGACGGGTCCGCGCGCAGTTCCCGAAATTGGGATTCGTTGCGCAGCAACGCATACGTGCCGTTACCGATGAGGTTCACCGTGGTTTCGTGCCCCGCGATGAGCAGCAGGAACGCCATCGAAATCAATTCGTTCTCGGTCAACTGGTCCCCGCCGTCGCGGATCTGCACCAGCCCCGAGAGTAGGTCGTCTCCCGGGTCGGTGCGCTTCGTCTGCACCAGAGCGGCTAGATACTGCGCCATCTCGCCCGAGCAGCGGTTGCGCTCTTCCAGGTCGCCGACCGCCCCGACCATCACCTTCGTCCAGTACTGGAACGACTCCCGATCACTGAACGGCACCCCGAGCAGCTCGCAGATCACGGTGACCGGCAGCGGCACCGCGAACGCCTCCAGCAGATCGACCTCGTCGTGCTCGGCCATCCGATCGAGCAGCGCGGCGGTGATCTCCTCGATCCGCGGCCGCAATGCCGCCACCCGACGGCCGGTGAACGCCTTGTTGACCAGCTTGCGCAGCCGGGTATGGTCCGGCGGATCGGTGTTCAGCATGTGCGCCACCAGCGGCAACACCGGCGAATCCATCAGCGCCCCAGGATCTTTGCGCCGGAAAACCTCGACGACCTCGGCCAGGTTCTTGTGCATCCTCGGGTCGGCGAGCACAGCCCGTGCCTCCGCATACCCGATCACCAGCCACTGCGTCACGCCGCGCTGAAACTGCACCCGCAGCACCGGCCCCCGCTCACGCCACCGCCGGTAGTACACGTGCGGATCATCGAAGAAATCCGCCCCCAACGTCTCGACCTGATCCTGAGCCTCGATCTCGCCCATCCTGCCCTCCCTGCGTCCCATGCCCGATCCGACCGCGCCCACCGCGCGCCCCATCGCCGAGCCCCACCCCACCCACCGTACCCACCTCGAAACCCCTGTGTCGCTGATGGATTACTTGCCGACGAAGCACCCGGATTCGCCGTAGTTCTCACAAGCGCCGTGAAGTCGACCCCATCATCGGCGGATCATCGACGCAGCTTCCCCGTTCGGTGACTGCACTGCGGATCGATCAGTCGGGGCTCGCCCGACGATTGTTCGGGATTCCGGAGAGCGAATATTTTGCCGCAGGTCGTGGGTCAGTTGACGACGGACGCAGCGTCGCCCGCGCTGGCACTCGCGGGCCGAATCCGCCGAATCTCTTTGCCTCCCTGCGTCATCAGAACATCATCGAGCACTTCGGTCGCCGCGTCCGAATAGTGGTTTGCGCCATAGCATCTGCCGCGAAGTTGGACCGAGGCGAGGAGATCCGGTGAGTGCTGCCGGTGGGGCATTCCGATGCGATGTGACGGACGGGATGTTGCGGTCCTTTTCCGGCCAGGTGCGAAGTCGGCCGGGTGCTGTCGCGCTGGTGGACGGTGCCGACAGCCTGACCTATGGCGAGCTCGCCGATCTGGTCGACGACTTCGCGGAGTGCTTGCGCGCGAACGGAGTTGGGGTCGGCGATCTGGTGGGGATCCGGTTGCCGCGCGGTCGGGCGGCGGTCGTCGCGATCCTCGCCGTGCTGCGCTCGGGGGCGGCGTATGTGCCGCTCGATCCGGCGTATCCGGCGGCGCGGCTGGACGCGATGATCGAGCAGGCACGGCCGCGGGCGCTGGTCACCGAGGACGGTGTCGTCGCCTTACCGGGCGGGGTACCTCGGCCGGACGCCGCGTATGTGATGTTCACGTCGGGGACGACGGGGCGGCCGAAGGGTGTGGTGGTTTCCCGGCGGGCGCTGGCGGCATTCTGTTCGGCCGCGATCGAACGGTATGGGCTCGGTGCCGATGATCGGGTGCTGCAATTCGCGTCGCTGAGCTTCGATGCGAGCGTCGAGGAGCTCTTTCTCCCGCTGAGTTGCGGTGCGGCGGTGGTGCTTCGCGATGCGGACATGATCAGCCGTCCTGACCTGTTCCTCGACCGCTGCGCGGCGGGCGGCGTGACCGTGCTCGACCTGCCGACGGCCTATTGGCACGAGCTGGTGGCCGCGCTCGATCGAGGCGAGGCCGTGCTGCCCGCGACGCTGCGGCTGGCCATCATCGGCGGGGAGGCGGCTCGTCCCGACGCGGTGCGCCGCTGGCAGGCGGTGGTGGGCGATGCGGTGCGGCTGCTCAATACCTATGGGCCGACGGAAACCACGGTGGTCGCGACCGTCGCGGACCTCACGCGCTGGGCGGGCGACGCGGTGCCGATCGGCACGCCGCTGACCGGGGTGACCTGCCGGGTGGTCGACGCCGACGGCAACCCGGCTCCGGTGGGTGAACTGGTGATCGGTGGCAGCACGGTCGCCGACGGCTATCTCGACCATCCCGAACTCAGCGCCGAATGTTTCCGGGCGGGGCCCGACGGCACGGAGTACCGGACCGGCGATCGCGTCCGATGGCACGACGATCAGTTGGAATACCTCGGCAGACTCGATGATCAGGTCAAGATTCGCGGATTCCGCGTCGAGCCGGGCGATATCGAGGCCGCGCTGCGCGCCATCCCGGCCGTGGATGATGCTGTCGTGTCGGTCGTCCAGCGCGACGAGCGGACCGTGCTGCTCGGCCATATCGTGACGGCAGCCGATACCGATTTGCCGGGGATCCGCGCGGCACTGCGGGAGACCTTGCCCGTGTACCTCGTGCCCGCCGAACTCGTTCGGCACGTGCGCCTGCCGCTGACTGCCCAAGGCAAGATCGATCACGCCGCGCTCCGGGAAGACGGACGCGCACGCGCTCTGGCGTGGACGGGCACATCCGCCGAGGCGAAGATCGCCGCACTATGGGAGTCGCTGCTCGGAATTCCGATAACGGGGCCGGACAACGACTTTCTCGCACTCGGCGGCGACTCGCTCACCGCCGTGCGGCTCTGCGCGGCTCTGCGCCACAGCTACGGCGTCGACCTCACGCTGAGCGAGTTGTATGCCGCGCCCACTGTCGCGGCGGTCGCGGCTCGAATGCGCCACCACGTCGTCCAGGCCGACCGAAGCACCGATGCAGTGCCGGAGAATGTCCCGCTGCGTCTGAGTCCACTCCAGCGCGATTTCTGGGTGGCCGAACAGGTGTGCGCCGGACTGCCCGCGCATACCTTGCGCATCCGCTACCGGTGGAACGGCCACGTAGACGCGTCGCTTCTCGCGGACAGTCTCGCTGCGCTGGCCCGTCGTCATCCGCTGCTCAGATCTCGTTTCCTCGACGACGGTGCGGAGCCGAGCATGGTCATCGATCCGGACGCGACGATTCCACTGCTCGAATCCGCCACCGCCGGTATCGATCCGCACCACGGCCCGATCGCGTACGCGGCACTGGTCCGCGGTGACACCGCGGACGAGGTGGTTTTCGTCGTCCACCACTTGGCGTTCGACGGCTGGTCGGCGGGCATCGTCGGCAACGAACTCGCGCGGCTGTATCGGGCAGGCGGCGGCTTGCCCACGCCCGCACCACTACCCGACCTCGCTGCCCTCCCGGCAGTCGATGCACGGTTGATCGCTTACTGGCGCGAACGTTTCGACGGCGCCGATCTCGATCTTGAGCTGCCCGCCGACCGTCCGCGCCCGGCGGCCCGATCGTTCGCCGCGGCCCGCGTCCACGTCGATGTCGATCCGGCGTTGCTCGCACGCGTGCATTCCTACGCGCGGAGCCGGCGAGCAAGCCTGTTCATGGCACTGCTGGCAAGTGTGCAGACCGTGCTGTCCCGCTACACGTGCCGAACCGACCTCACCGTGCTCGCTCCGGTCGCCTGCCGGACCACCCCCGGCCTGGAAGCAGTGGTCGGTCCGCTGCTCAACATTCTCCCGATACGCGGAAACGTCTCCGGCGAACCGTCGTTCGCCGACCTGCTCGACCGGGTCCGCGACGCGGTCCTGCGCGATCTGGACCATCGAGACCTCGCCCTACCGGAGTTGATCGACGCCATCGCCCGGCCGGGTACCGGGAACAGGAACCGGATCAGCCCGGTAACCCTGACGGTTCACAACACCCCCGAGCCAGGCGATCACACCGTCCGGTACGCCGGTGAACTCGCGCCCGCCGCCACCATGGTCGACGTCGCCATCGGCCTGGATTTCCCGCTCGACGGTCCGGTGCTGAGCATCGACTACGCCACCGAATTGTTCGATGCCCCGCGGATGGAGGCCCTGCTCGGTCACCTGCTGACCGTGCTCGCCGCCGCCGTCACCGAGCCGCGCACTCCGGTGAGCCGCCTGCCGCTGCTCACCGACGCCGAACGCCGTCGGATCGTGCACGAATGGAACGACAGCGCCCGCCCCCGACTCGCCGCCACGGCCGTCCACGAGCTGTTCGAGCGTTGTGCCGCAACAACTCCCGACGCACCGGCGCTGACCTTCTGCGGCGACACCATCAGCTACGCCGAGCTGAACCACCGGGCCAACCGGCTCGCCCGCCGACTGTGCGCCGAGGGGGTCGCCCCGCGCGAGTTCGTCGCGATCAGCCTCGACCGCGGCTTCGATCTTTTCGTCGCGGTGTGGGCGGTGCTCAAAGCCGGTGCGGCGTATGTGCCGCTGGACCCGGCGTACCCGCGGGATCGGCTCGACTACATGCTCGCCGACTGCGGCGCGCAACTCGTCATCGACGCCGCGTACTTCACCGGCGACACCCCGGACGACGGCAGCGATCTGCCGTTGCGCAACAGTGCGACAGACCCCGCCTACCTGATCTACACCTCCGGCTCCACCGGCAAGCCCAAAGGTGTCGTGGTAAATCACGTCAACCTGGTGCACGCGGTCGGCATGTGGCGCCACGCCTACGATCTGCGGCCGGAGTGGACCTACCAGCAGGCCGCCAGCTTCTCGTTCGACATGTTCGTCGGTGAGACACTGCGCGCGCTCACCACCGGCGGCCGACTGGTGATCGTGCCGCGGGAGACCCTGCTCGACCCCGCCGACCTGTACGCGCTGATGCGCGCCGAAGGCGTGCAGTGCACCGAACTCGTTCCGGCGGTGCTGCGCACCCTGCTCGCCCATGTCGAGCAGCTCGGACAGCGGCTCGACTTCGTCCGGTTGCTGATCGGCGGCGGCGAGGAATGGCGGGTCCGCGAATACGAGCTCGCACGTCGACTCGTCGGCCCGGACAATGCGGTGGTCAACGCCTACGGTGTCACCGAGGTCACCGTCGACAATGTCTGGTTCACCGGATCGGTCGATCATCTGCCCGGCAATGCACCGCTGCCGATCGGCGTGCCGTTCCCCGACAATCGCGTCTACGTCCTCGACGCGCATCGCGCACCGGTGCCCGCCGGGATCGTGGGCGAGCTGTATCTCGGCGGCGCCGGTGTCACCCCCGGCTATCACCATCGGCCGACACTCACCGCCGATCGGTTCGTGCCCGATCCGTTCGCACCCGAACCCGGCGCTCGGATGTATCGCACCGGTGACGCCGCCCGGTGGCGGCTCGACGGACAGGTCGATTTCCTCGGGCGGCTCGACGGACAGGTCAAGGTCAACGGCTACCGGATAGAGATAGGCGAGATCGAGGCTGCGCTGGGTGCTGTGCCCGAGGTGGTCGGCTGCGCGGTCACCTTGCACACGCCGTCGTCCGCGCTCGCCCGGTTGATCGGTTACGTCGTCACCCGGGACGGCTCGGCCGCCGACGAGGCCGCGATCCGCGAAGCGCTTGCCACCGAATTGCCCACGCACATGGTGCCTGCCCGAGTGCTCACGCTGGCCGCACTCCCGCTGACGCCGAACGGGAAACTCGACCGCAGCCGGCTTCCCGCACCACCCGACGACGCCGGGCCCGGCGCGGGGCCGGCACCGCGCACGCCGACCGAACAACACATCGCGACGGTGTGGTGCGAGGTGCTCGGCGTCGCGGACCTCGGCATCGACGACACCTTCTTCGCCCTCGGCGGCGATTCGTTCGCCGCGCTGAAGGTGATCCGGCGGATCGAGCCGGCACCGGCGTTGGTCGAGCTCTACCGATACCCCACGGTGCGGCGGCTCGCCGCGTTCCTCGACGAACGCGAGCCGGGGCTGCGCACCGAATGCCGAATGCTGCACCGGCTCACCGACAACGATGCCGGACGCGACGGGATCACGGTGGTCGCCGTGCCCTATTCCGGCGGGAGTGCCGTCGCCTATCAGCCGCTCGCCGAGGCACTTCCCGCGAACTGGGCGCTGTACGCGGTGGAACTGCCGGGACACGACCGGGCACGTCCGGACGAGGAATTGCGGCCTGCCGCAGTGGTCGCCGAGCTGATCCTGGCCGAGCTGCCCACGATCAGCGGACCGATTCTCTTGTACGGCCACTGTTTAGGTGTCGCGGTAACGATCGAGTTGGCTCGGCAAGCCGAGGCGGCGGGCATCGAACTGGCCGGTGTGGCACTCGGCGCGGCGTTTCCGACCGCGCGGCTGCCCGGCCGGTTCTTCGACTGGTTCTATCGGCTGGTTCCGACCGACCGATTCACCTCCGACCGTGAGTACTTGACCTATCTGCGCGGTCGTGGCGGCTTCGTCGACATCGATGACGCGCAGCAGCAGGCGTTCGTGCTGCGCAACGTACGCCACGACGCCCGCGACGCCGAGGAGTACTTCACCGCCGCCTACACCGACCCGCGGCCACCGCTGCAGACGCCCGTGCTCGCGGTCGTCGGTGCCAAGGATCGGGTCACCGAGCACTACGTGGAACGCCATCGCGAATGGCGGCACTTCAGCGACGGACCGCTCGATCTGGCCGTACTGCCGAGGGCCGGGCACTTTTTCGTGAAGAGCCACGCCGAGCCGCTGGCCGAGGCGCTGGTCGGTTTCGCCGAGCGGAGACCCGAAACCTCTGTGCCAGAACCGGTTACCCCGGCTGGGCCGCCACCCAGTCTGTCCCGGTTCGCGCTTGTCGCCCTCGGGCAGTTCGTCTCCATGGTCGGCAGCGGGCTCAGCGCCCTCGTGCTCAGTATCTGGGTGTTCCAGCAGACCGGGTCGATCACCGACTTCGCCGTCGTCAACGCGGTCGGCCTGTTGCCCGGCATCCTGGTCAGCCCGGTCGCGGGCGCCGTCGCCGATCGCTGGGACCGCCGCAGGGTGATGCTGGCCAGTGACGCCGCCGCCGCGGCGGCCATGAGTGTGCTTGCGGTGCTGGTGTTTACCGGCGGGCTACAGTTATGGCAGATCTACCTGACCGTTACGGTCACCTCGATCGCCGGCGCCTTCCAGCGCCCCGCATATCTCGCCGCCGTCGCGCAACTCGTGCCCAAGCGCTACCTCGGGCACGCGAACGGCATCAGCCAACTCGGTGTCGGTGTCGGGCTGGTGTTCGCGCCGATGCTGGGGGCCGGGCTGATCGGGTTGATCGGCATCGCGGGCGTCATCCTGCTCGACATGCTGACATTCACCGTCGGCGTCGTCACGCTGCTGCTGGTCCGGTTTCCGAACTTGATGTTCCATCGCCGTGAAGAAACGTTCCGCAGCGAGATCGTCAACGGGTGGCGCTACATCACTCGCCGCCCCGGCATGCGCGCCGCCCTGCGGTTCTTCGTCATCGACCACGCGTTCTACACCCTCGGCTTCGCCGTCATCACCCCGATGCTGTTGCTCGAGCAGTCCCCCGCGGTGCTCGGAATCGCCCTCGGCGCAGGCGGACTCGGTGGTTTGGCGGGCAGTCTCGTGATGGGTCTGTGGGGCGGCACCGTCCGGCGGACCAACGGGCTGATCATCTTCATGGGCATCGGCAGCCTCGGCATGACCGTCGTCGGTTCGGGTAGTTCACCGGTCTTCGTCATCGCAGGCATGTTCCTGCTGACCTTCGGTGAATCGCTGGCCGAGGGGCACTGGATCGCGGTGGTACAGACCAAGGTCGGTTTCGAACTACAGGGCCGGGTCCTGTCCATCTTCATCACCGTGATGATGCTGACCATGCCGCTGGGCTACCTGCTGGTCGGCCCGCTCGCGCAACGGTACGTGCGCCCGCTGCTGGAACCGGGCGGCCCGCTCGCCGGGACGGTCGGCCAGCTCATTGGGGTCGGCCCCGGCCGCGGGCTCGCCATGCTCGTTGTCCTCAGCGGTTTGCTGCAACTCGCCTGGGCGGTGCGCGGCTGGCTGGACACCCGCCTGCGCCTGCTCGAAGACCACCTCCCCGATGCCCTGCCGCCCGCCGAGATCGACTCCCGGGACGACCTGCAACGCCTCGCCGACGCTCAACTTCTCCGCTGAAAGGCCACCAGTGCCCGCCTCACCCCTGACCACCACACCGACCGACGCGTACGCCACGCCGCTCATCGACGCGGGCGAACTCGTCCCGGGAACCCGAATCCTCATCAAGGACGAAACCCGTTATGCCTCAGGCAGTCACAAGGAGCCGGCCGCCCGCGCGGTGGTCAGCCGCGCCATGGCCGACGGATACCGGCGAGTCGTGGTCGCCACCTGCGGCAACTACGGCCGCGCCATGGCCATGGCCTGTGCGGCGGCCGAGCTGGCCTGCACCGTCGTGCTGCCGGCCGGGTGGAGCGATGGTGGCGCGTTCATGCGCGACGCCGGTGCCGACGTGCACCTCGTCGACGGCAGCTATGAGGATGCCGTCGACGAATCGCGCTCCCTCGCAGCGGAAGACGGCTCGGTCGACGGCAACGTCGACGGCCCGTACGTGGACGCGGTCTTCGACGGGCACGGCGTCGTCGTGCACGCGCTGCGTGTCGCGCTGACGGAACCGCCTGCCGCACTGTGGATTCCGGTCGGCAACGGCACCACCATCATCGCGGTGCATCGGCAGCTACGAGCCGTCGGCTGGTCGGTGCCGATCAATGGCGTCGGCTCGGCCGCCAACAACCCCGTCGTGACCAGCTGGCCCGGCGAATACCGGATGCTGCCACCGGACGGGGTGGTCACTACCGATCACAATCAGCCCCTGGTCAATTGGCATGCGCTGCAAGGACCCGAGGCAATGGCCGCGGTCGCCACGACCGGTGGCGCGATCTTCGGCGCCGACGACAACGAACTCCTGGCCGCCAGGGACCTGCTCGCCGAGCACGGCGCCCGGCCGACCCCCTCCGGCGCGGTCGCCCTTGCCGGACTGCTCGGTCATGCCCGCCGCACCCCGCTCACCGGCACCCACGTCGTCCTGCTCAGCGGCCGCTGACCCGAGTCGAGAAGATCAGATGACCCACCCTGCCGCCGGGCTGCTGTTCGCCCGCGCCCGGACCAGCGCCGCCGACGAACGCGTGTTCCTCATCAAACTCGCCCTACTCGGCGCACTCACCGCCATTGGCGTGGCCCTCGCGCTGCGCCCGGAACCGCTCGCACTGATCGCCGGAGTTCTCCTGCTGGCGGCCATGTACACCCACGCGGTCGAACTCCAACATCAAGCGTTGCACCACAGCGCTTTTCGCGCCGCCTGGCCGCACCGCCTCGTCGGCGTGCCCCTAGGTCTGCCACTGCTGGTCGTCTACACCGACTACCGGGTTCGCCACCTGCAGCACCACCGCCACCTCGGCACACCGAACGACACCGAGTTCTTCGGTTTCGACACCCGCAAGCCGCTCACCGTCGCCCTACTGCTGCGCGGCATGTTCGACTACGCACGTCTGTTCACCGTCGTCCGCGATGTGCTGCGCGCGGCGACCGGACGCCAACGATCCGAACCCGGCCACCTCAGCGCCACCATGCGCCGCCGAAGCAGCACCGAACACCTGATCCTGGGCGCGCTACTACTCGCCGCCGCAGCCCTCGCCGCCACCGGCAGCCACGACCTCGTCCTCCGAATCTGGCTGCTGCCCTTATTCTTCGCCGTCCCCCTACACTTCCTCGTCGAACTCCCCGAACACATCCTGTGCGACACCGACACCACCGACGTCCTCCGCAACACCCGCTCCATCCGCGGCAGCCGCCTCACCACCTGGTTCACCAACGGCAACAACCTGCACATCGAACACCACGCCGCAATGTCAGTCCCCCTCAACCAACTCCCCACCCGCCACCACGAGGTCCAGCAACGCGCCGTCCACGTCGAACGCACCTATTTCGATTTCTACCGAACGCTGTGGCGCGAGCTCCGGGCCGCCCGGCGGCAGCGCTGAGCCCTACCAGCGCTCTCCCCAGCCACCGCTGAACTGCTCGGTCGTGCGAACAACGGATACCGATCACCCGACGCGGTTTGCCAGACTGAGCGGTACACGCAGGTAGCACTGCATGCCGTGGGCACAGTCGACTGCGACGGCAGGTGACGATGGGCGTGGATTGTGGATCGTGAACAGAACTACTTCGATGCGCTGATCGCCGACTATGTCGCAGCCCGAGACGACGAGCGCGAGCTGAATAATCAACTTGTAGGCGTATTCGGTGGTGTGGTGACGACGCTGGCCCTGTTCGGGGCTTTCGTCACCTTCGTCAGCGGCAAGGAACCGTCCAACCACATTCACGATGCCGCGGCGGCCGCGGTGCCGCTCATTCCGCTGGCGCTGGCGTGCATGTTGCAGGTCACCGCGTCACAGGCCACCGTGCGCAGCTTCTACTCCCGCGCTCTGGAACGTGAATTGGCGAAGTTGCTACCGCCTGGCAAGCCGGATATGGCGGGCTATCCGCTGTTGCGGCCGGTCATGTACAGGGAAATGATCGCCGAACTGAACTCGCTCAGCCATGGGTACCGGATTCCGCGAATCCTGCAGCTCGTCGCCATGTTGTCGTTGGAGTTCATCTTCCTCGGACTGCTGTGCTACATGGCGCGACAATATGCCTTCTATCTTCAATTCACCATGGTGGTGGTCTATCTACCCGTCATCATCTTGCTCGCGGTGGAAGCGGGCAACGGCACCGTCAACGGGCGCTCCTACTTCCTGAAGCTGGTGCGTGACACCAGGGCTCGCCGCGCAACGCCGTTGCTGCCGCTGGTGCGACCGCGGACCGGTGAGCGGAAGTTGCTGTCCTACCTACTGCTGCCCCGGCCGATGGATTTGAGCAAGGCACTGTTCTTTCCGATCGGGACACTGACCTTGATCGTGATGCAACCTTCGGTGCTCGAGGTTCCCTACTTCGTGCCACGAGCGCTCGTGCTGTGGTTCATCTTGGAGATCCTGATCTACCAGGGGCGGTATCAGCTCAACGATCTGCGCGGGCTGGACGAGGACCGGGTATCGCCGAACGCCGAGCAGCGCGGCAGGATCCCAACGCAGGCAGCAGGTGTTCAGACGGCAGCGTACGCGACATTGGGGGCGATCGGTGGACGCGTTGTCCTGACAATAATCTTGTGTGGCCTGCCGTTCGTCTCGTTCTTTCACCATGTGATCCCCTTGGCCGCAGGGGTTTTGGCGATAGCGGTGTTGTACGAAGGGATTCGCAGCGTCGAACGCAACAGATTCGACGCGCGCGATCCACGCCGCCACGCCCCGCCGATCGTCGGCTGGCTCGTCGTAGCGGCGGTCGGGCTCGGGTACCCACTCCGCGCCTTCCTCGGCCTCAGCTTGCCGCCGACCACCGGCGGCGGCAAGGACATTGCGTGGGAGTGGAAATGGCCCTGGAATTGGGATCTGCCCTGGCAATGGGAATGGCCGTGGCGTTGGGTGTGGCCCGGCCAAGACGATTGGACGGCGCCGTTCGGTTTGCGCATCGAAACCGAATGGCCGATCATGCTGGAGCTCGCCGCCTACTGCTTCTTTCTCGGTATCGTTTTCGTCTCCATGACCTGGTGTCTCGAGGGCGGAACCTATGTGTGCCGAAGCCGCACGGTGTACGGAAGACGAATATTCTTTGCCGACGCTTTGATCGCCCGGAAGCCGCATCTCCTTTTGCTGCTCAGACAGACTCGATGGCAAGTGGCACCGCTTCACCGCACGATCCCGGCCGGCACCTCGGAATTCAACGGACGAGGAAATCGTTGGCTCGATCACGCCACCAAGCCCCATGCGATATGGGACGTCGCGCTGCTGATCGCGACCGCTTTCGCCATCGTCGTGGTCGGCGAATTATGGGACCTCACATGGGACGCAACGCCTTATCGGTTCTGCGCGCTGATTTCGCTGGTTGCACTGATAGTGTGGGCGACTCTCCTACCCGCCCGGGCAAGTTCGCCCAAACTTATCTCGCAGTGGATGGCCGATGTCCTCGGCACCGCGGCGGTCGTGCTGACGCTGGTAACCACGACGATCGTCGCCGCAAAGCTCAGCCCGCGCTCGATGCCACCGTTCGCCATCGCTCTGGGGGTCGTGCTCACGCTGCTCGCCTATTCGACTCCGGCTCTGATGTACAGATACTTCCGCGCAATCTCTTACAACGATCTACGTCTCCCCGATTTCTTCAGCACTTTCGCCGTGCTCACCATCCCCCGGCAGGCGGTGCGGCTCATCATCGGACGCGGCCTCATCGACCGAATCTGGCCACTCGATGCGCGCGCACCGCGCTGACCGGTGCGGATGATTCAGCGGCCGCTGGCCGGTCCGGTCGGTACCTTGGCACCGGCGGATCCGGGCCGGTTGATGTACACCGTGACCGGTGTGATGCCGTTGCCTTGCACGGTGACTACTCGCGCTCCGGGGGGCGAGGTGACGGTGCCGCCGTCGGCGCGGACCTCGTAGCCGTTCGGGTAGTGCAGGTCGGAGACGTAGATTTCGGTGGGGGCGGCGAGGGGTTGGGGCGTGTAGCGGTAGGCGAAGTCGCCGGTGGCGGGGTCGAAGGTGAGGGGGCCGGGGGTGCCTGCGGTGGCTCGGGGGTAGGTGCGGACGAGGTCGCGGCCGATGTCGCCGAGGAAGGGGTCGGGTTTCGGGCCTGCGGGGCCGAAGCTGGAGGCGTAGTGCCAGTATTGCCAGCCGATGAAGCGCTCGTCGGCTCGGGTGAGGGTGTTGCGCAGTACCGTTGCGTCGCCGTCGCCGAATTCGGTTACCAGTGTGGGGATTCCGGTTCGTTTGGTGAAGGAGTCGATGTTGCCCCAGGTTTTGTCCTGTTGGACCGGGCATACGCCGCGTAGTTCTTCGGGCAGGCCGAGGTAGATGGCCAGTTGGCTGGGGATGCAGTAGTCGTGCGGGGCGAAGACGATGCCGGGTGAGGTGATCGGTGGGTTCTTGCCGAGGTTGGTCGGCATGGTTTCGTTCCAGGTGACGTTCGGTTCCCAGAAGACCGGGATGCTTGCGTTGCGGGCGCGCACCGCGTCGGTCAGTTTCTGCATGGCCGCTTGATATTTGGCGTCGAAGCGGGGGCAGCCGTTCGGGAAGCAGGTGTGGAACGCCGATCCGGGCCATGGTTCGTTCATGAGCTCGATACCGAGTACGCCGGTGCGGCCCTTGACCTTCTCGGCCAGTGCCGCCAGCGCCGTGCCGAGGTGGTCTAGGACGCCATTGCTGTTGTCCCACACTTCATCCCAGCCACGGTTCATGCTGGGCATCAGGTAGTAGAGCGGGAAGCCGGGGTTGGGTTCCCAGGCGGCCGGTCGCGCACGGAGCGACCATTCCGGAAATCCATTGCCGCCCCAGATCTTCGACAACCCGTCCTGGTGATTGTCGAGCAGCGTGTAGATGCCTTGCGCCGCAAGGGTATCGATCACCTTGACGAGACGTTCGAGGTAGGCGGTGTCGACGACGCCGCGGGTGGGCATTAGCCCCGCGAAGCTCACACCGAGGCGCACGGTGTTGAACCCATGCCGAGCGAGTAGTGCCGCGTCCTGGTCGGTCACGGTGAAGCCGTCGCCGGGTTCTACGTACGGCGCTTGCTTATCGACGTTGTTGACGCCGTGCAGCAGCACTTTACGGCCCTGCGCGTCGACGAGATAACCACCCTCGGCTTGAATTTGACTGAGCGCCGGCGGGGCGGCTTGCGCCGGGGTCGGGACGAGCACCGAACATCCGATCGCGGCTACAGCGGCGCCGACCGCGCATTGCCGGACACGCGCCCGCACCGCGGCCATCGTCCTCATCATCATTGTTCGCATTGGCTTCCCCGATCCGGTGGCCGACAACCGGCTTAATGGTCACACGTCCAGTTCGGGCGAAACCAGCCATCGCCCGTCCGGGGATTCCCCACTTGGGCACCGGACGCGATCAGTTGACATTTACCAAGTGTTTGCCCAATTCCTCTTCTCACGATCATGGGATGTTTGTTTGCCTTGCGCACACTGTCGCTCCGGACCGTTCGGGGTGACGGCACGAATGCGCGACCAGCTGCGAGTTGTGACGGCTCGCAGCGGCAAGAGAGGATCCGATGCCAGCCCTGAAGAAACGGTCACGCCTGTCCGAACACAGCGAACCGGTTGATAGCGGAGTCGACCAGATACGCCTCGACGAGGCGTCGTGCCGGCAAGTTGCGCACCGCGACCCATTGTCCGCCGACGCATTGCTGGCACGATTGCCCGAGCTCAATGCCGCCGCCGACGTGCCACAACTCGTCACTTCATTTCGAGAGCTGTTGTGGCGGGCCCGGGAAATCGACCTGACGCATGTCGCCGACCGCCTGGCCGCGATGCGCGATATCGGAATGCTGCTCTCCTCACTGCAGCGCCACGGCGTCGAACCACTCGAGGCCGCGCCCGAGGGCACGGACGCGTTACTCGCATGGGGGCTCGCGGTGGACATGGTCCCGCGAGACACCGTGCTGCATTACGGCGTCTGGAACCCGCGCGGCAAGCGTCAGCGGATGTTCCTCGGAGACCGCGAGGAGAACGTCATCATCGACGCCGTCCGAGTCGGCACCATCCTCATCGACGAAATAGCGCCGACGATCGCCGGCTTGGCCGAAATTCACCCCGGCGATGCCGCCTTCGGCGAAACCTGCCACGCCGCGGCGGACCAGTTGGCGACCCTGCCCGATCTGATGAACGACGTCTACCGCAACGTCGACCCGGTCGACTTCTACGCCGCCCGACTGCGCCCGTTCATGGCGGACGTTGTCATAGCCGACCGCCAATACTACGGTCCCGCACCCGTGCACGTCCCCCTCTACCTGATCGACCGCCTCGTCTGGTCCGCCGACCACAGCGACGCCGACCTCCGCTACTTCCAGCACGATCTGGTCAAATACGCTCTCCCCCACTGGCGTCGACTGTTCGAGCACACCGAAAACACCCCCTCCCTGATCACCCGCCTGATCCGCGAATTCGACCGCCCCACCGGCCCACCCCCCACCAAACTCGCCGACGCCATGGACGGCGCCATCCGAATCATGAACGCCCTGGTCACCTTCCGCACCCTGCACAACCGCATGGCCGGCGGCGCCTACACCGACACCGCCCGCCACCCCACCGGGATGGCCGGCGTAAGCCCCGGCCTCCTCGACCACATCCTCACCCTCACCCGCGACTGCGCCTCCCGCACCCGCGCCCGCCGCACCGGAATCCGCACCCTCCCTCCGGATCCGCACTCCCTCTGACCGCCCGCATCCGGTGCGGGTCCCGAGAACCAGTGCGCAGCTCCGAACCAGCTAGCCGACTACTCGACTTGGAGCAGTCGAGGGGACACGGCAAACCCGTGACGCAGGTAAGCGTTGATTGCGCGATCGCTGGAGTGCACGGTCACTCGCTCCAGTCCGAGGCGACCGGCCTCGACGACGACGGCATCGATCAGTCTGCCGCCCAAGCCCGTATCCCTATGTTCCGGCACCACATACACACATTGCAGATCACCCGACGCTCGTTCGGGCGCGTGCGGCGTCGGAACGCGCTGGGTGACCGCGAGCCACGCCATACCCAGGACGAGATCACCATCGACGACCACCCAGCACTGGTGCGAACGTTCGTTGTCCTTGGCCCAAGCCACGAACCACGCAGTGAACTCCTCACGAGTGATATCGGGCGTGCCGCGCTTCTCCGTGACCCACTGCCACCGAAGTAGCGCGACGGCGGCCAGCTCGTCCTTTTCGGCTGGGCGAACAACGATTTCACTCATCCGTGGATTCTGGCGCAGCAGTGCTTCATTCGCCGAGTAGCAGCTGCGAAGCGGTGAGTACTAAGCGCGCTGACTATCGGGGTAGGGTGACGATCTGGACGGGTGTGCCCAGCGGTGCGCCGTTGCTGGTTGTGGTGAATTCGTAACTGCCGGAACATCCGTCGATGGTGTAGTCACCGTTGATGTTGCGCAATTGGCCGAGCACGTCGCTGGTTCCGGGCATCCGGTTGGGGGTGGCGGCCAGTCGGATGGCTCGGGTCGCGGTGAGCGTGGCGTCGTGGACCAGGCAGGTGTAGGCGTCGGTGCCGTCGGTGCGGTATCCCGCATTCGCGAGGGCCTCGGTGTAGGGCTGCCACCCCTCGGGCGGGGTGCCGCGGCCACCGGGCCAGTCCAGATGGACCACACCGGCGTAGATCACCTGCACGCCGGCTTGGCGCAACTGGTCGGGATTGCGGTGAATCGCGGTCAACGCGGTGACCCCGGTCATGATCGTCAACGGCCGCGACCGGCAGGCACGCTCCTTCAGCGAGTCGATGAACTCGCCCATGTCGGAGACGCGCCCCGCGAACAGGATGGTGTTGGCACCGGACGCGCACACGTTGCGGGTGACCCCGTCGAACATCTGCGGCCAGGTGTCGCTGGGAATGGTGACCCCGGTGAAACCCTGGTCGGGGATCTGCCCGATCCAGCGACCGAGTTTGTCGCGGAACACCTTTTGCAGCGCGGCGGCGTAAAGGTCGCCGCGGGTTTCGGCGTTCTGATCCCACACCACGATCGCCGGACCCAACTCCGGGTGGCTGTCGAGATATCCGCTGAGATGGTCGACGAAGGTGCTGGTGGTCGGGGTGACACGGACCATGCCGGGGATGTTGTCGTAGTTCAACTCATCGGCGGTGGTGATGGCGCCGATGATCGGAATCTGCTTGCCGCTCAATGCTTTCGCCGCGTCCCGGGTGTCGGCCACACTGGTGCCCAGCGCGACGACGGCGGCGACCCGTTGGTGCGGGTCCTCGGCGTCTGCCAGCGAGATCAGTCGGTCGACCGGTGCCCGCCACTGGTTCTGGAAGCTGCCGTTGTTGGCCAGCAACAGCCGGATCGCGGGCCGGGGATCGCCGAAGGAGCGGCCGCTGTTGACCCGATGCTGCGCGGCGGCGGCGCCGATGAGCATCTGCCGGATCTGGTCGCTGGACAGCTGACCCTCCTTCGGGCGACCGCCAGGCGGACCGGTTTGCACCGGCTGCGACAGCGGACCGAGCAGCGCGACGGTGAGATAGTCGCCGCTCACCAGCTTGTTCTGCGTGGCGATTTGCTCGACGACATCCGCCGTTACCGGGTCGAAGCCGGTGAACGCTCCATCGGTCACCCCGATGCACTCCCCGTCCACCAAGCTCAGCCCCGCCTCGACGCAGGTATCGTCCGCAGCCCGGATGATCCGCACCACGCCCACCGCGAATACCACCGCCACCACCAACGCCAGCACCGCAATCGCGAGGGTAAGGCGCGGACGCCGACGGATCCATTCTCTACCGGTGGCCGACCACGCCCCTCGATTGCCGGACGCGCCGGAGCCGGCGCGCGCTTCATCCGGGGGTGCCGGGATAACCGGGACGGGTCGAACTGGTCGTGCGGCGGTGCTGCGCTGGTCCTCCCACCAGGCCAATTCGTTCTGCAGCTGCTGCCCGGCCAACTCTGGTCGAGTGTGGTGCAGGCACGCCGTCACGATCGCCTTGGTAGTTTCCCGAGTCGGTAGGGCCTGCCCGGAGGTGATCGCCTGCCGCAATGCCTCCGCGCTGATATGAGCTTCCTCGGCCAAGCGCGCCTGCCGGGTGGCGTCCGAAGCCGCTCCGGTGCGGGCGACCAATTCCCGCAGCATCTCCTTGAACGCAGCGATCGGATCGGCATTCGGGGCGGTCACCGCAGTACCCGCGCTCGGGTGGACCGCTCCCGCGGATGCGGAGCAGGCGAAATCTCGCTCATCGGCCCCCACCAACCTTCCCTGCCATGCTTCGAAAACCAACGCGCACATACACGTTCAACGGGCTGCACCCAACAGCGCCCCCTTACCCGTAGGAACATGATTCCCCACCCCGACGCACTCCCGCGTCGAAACAGTGTCGATCGCTTCGACCGGAGTTACAGTGCGTTCACGGCGGGCGGCCAGTCGTGCGGCTCGATATTCCCAGGCTTCCCGGCCCCGTCTTGGCCCCAGTCGAACTCCGGCGGTGGCGGACCCCACCGCTGGGGGTTGGTGAACTCGATGCGCTCCGAGCCGAAGTCGGCCGACACGAAACTGGTCCGTGCCGCCAAAGCAAGGCGTGTGAAAACGGCAGGCCCGTGAAATACCGCCGTGTTGAACGAGGTCTCGCCGCCGAACGTCGCGTCGTCGAACGATGCTTTGGCGCCGAACGTCGCCTCACGGAACCCGGTATCGCCGCTGAAGGTCACCCTGTTGAACCCCGCGCCGCCCCGGAACGTCGCCTCACCGAATCCGGTATCGCCACGGAACGTCGACCCGTCGAATCTGGCGCCGCCGCCGAACATCGCTCCGCTGAACCAGGCATGGCCGCCGAACGTCGCGGTGTGAAACCAGGCGTCACCACCGAAGGTCGCGGTGTTGAACTGCGCGTCACCGCCGAATGTGGCCGTGTCGAATCGGGCGGTGCCGCCGAAGCTCGCCCCGATGAACCCCGCGTCGCCGCCGAACCTGGCCCCGTCGAACATGGCGGTGCCACTGAGTGTCGCCCCGTTGAACCAGGTATCGCCGGTGAACGTCGCCGCGTTGAATCCGTTGTCGGCGTAGAACTTCGCCGTGTGGAACCAGGTATCGCCGCTGAAGGTCGCCTCATCGAAGCGGGCGGCACCGGCGAAGACGGCGCCGCTGAAATCGACGTTCTCCAGGTGGGCGGTCCGGAGGTCGAAATGGCTTGCCGACCAGCTGTATTCGGCCTCGGGTCGGAGGTGCTCACCGATCACCCGGACGATGGTTTTGCGGACCTCACGATCGTTTTGCCGGTACTCGAAGTGTTGTTCGTCCTCCGGACTCGACGCGTCGGCCGCCGGGTATTTGCGGATGTTCTTGGTTTGGTGATTGCCTCCGAGATCCGGGGTGTAAGGCAGGCGAAGGTAGCCGCACAGCACGTCGATGCATTGCTGCCTGCGCAGGCCGTCGGTTTCGTCCGCGGCACCGGCCATCGCGTACACCCCGGCGATCCGGACGGCGACGTCGGTCGCGCCGAGTTGGGCGGCCGCGGCCCCGAAGCGTTCTACGAACCGGCTCTGCTCGGCATCGCGCTGGCGTCGGTAGGCGATCACCAGGGCGACGACACCGCCGACCCCGGCGACGATGGTCAGCGCCACCTTGGTGATATCGAGCGGCGCGGCCTTCGCGTCGCTGGTGGGGGTGTACCGATTCACCACCTGGTAGGCCACGTAGGCGATAACAATCCCTGCTACGAGCGCGGACATGATCGCCGGGAGCAAACCGAAGCGCTCCGCCCGGCGCCTGATCGCCCTGTTGCTCCTGCCGATTCGCGCCAGCAGTGCGGTTGTCTTGTTGCGCACCCACCCGAACATCGCTCGATTGTGCTCGCAGCAGCGGTGTCTCGCACAGCACTCCGCACTTATCGTCGCGGTGACGCGCAGCGATGAATGGCGGTGTTCTCCCGGTCGATGGCGCTGCGGCGCAACACTGGTGGCGTACGTGCGTTGAGAGCGACGGGCAACCTTACCGATGCTGTTGGTAGCTTGAATTTCTAGTCGGCTGTGGCGTGCCGAGTGACCATTTCACACGGTGAGTTCGGCGCCGTCGGGCAGGACTTCGACACCGGCCTGCGCTACCAGTGCGCTGGCGGCGGAGGCGGGCTCCAGGAGGGGGTTGGTGTTGTTGAGGTGGGTGTAGATCCGGCGCAGTCCTGGGTGGCGGGTGAGGGCGGCCAGGGAGCCGGTGCGGCCGGCTATGGGGAGGTGGCCCATGCGGGATTGGCCGGCGTCGGGGTCCTGGGAGTGGACGGCCGAGCCGAGTTCATGGGCGCTGAAGAAGGTGCCGTCCAGTAGTGCGCAGTCGGCGGAGGCGAGCAGATCGTCCAGGGGCTCCGGCCAATTCGCCAGGCATGGGGCGTACACGAAGACGCCGCCGGTCACCGGGTCCTCGATGCGCAGGGCGCTCACCCAGTGGGTGGAAGGGGACGGTGTGGCGATGTACTTGGGTGCCTTGGCGCTGATCGGGTGCGCTGTGACGCGGAGTCCGCCGAGGAGTTCGACGCCGGACACGGTGCTGTCCTGCCATTTCCATGG
Organism: Nocardia sp. NPDC052316; assembly: GCF_044547795.1. Classification (NCBI taxonomy): domain Bacteria; kingdom Bacillati; phylum Actinomycetota; class Actinomycetes; order Mycobacteriales; family Nocardiaceae; genus Nocardia; species Nocardia sp. NPDC052316. Next base: position 648,664 of record NZ_JBIUBB010000002.1, on the reverse strand, counting down.
GTGGTAGCGGGTGAGCAGGCTGCGTAGCGGCAGGAGTGCGTCGAGTACTACCGGACTGGCGTAGACGGTCAGGTCGGCGGCCCCGCGCAGGATGGCAAGCCCCATCGTGTGGTCCACCTCGGCGTCGGTGAGGAGCACGCCGCGCACCGGTGTTTCGCGCGGTCCCGGTCCGGGGCGGAGGGCGGGCGTCGCGAGCAGTTGGGCGCGAATGTCGGGAGAAGCGTTGAGCAGCCACCACTCTCGTGAGTTGCCGCTGATGGCGACGCACTCTTGGCTGCGCGACGGCAGTTCCCCGTTACGGGCACTTTCGCAGAGCTCGCAGGCACAGTCCCACTGCGGGAACCCGCCGCCGGCCGCGGTACCGAGCAGGATCACCTTCACGGCGCCTGCGCCCGCATGGTGAAGGCCGTCGCCGCCTCGCTCAGTGCGGCGTCGACGAGCGGCCGGTCCGGGGACAGCCCGCACACCGGGTCGGTGGCCGCCGCGTCGCCGGTGAACTGGAACGCCTGGCAACGGCAGCCGCCGAAATCGGTGAAGCGTTCGGGGCAGGAACGGCAGGGTTCGGGCATCCAGGCGGTCCCGCGAAAAGCGTTGAACGCCTTCGAGGAATACCAGATCTCGCCCAATGGTCGTTCGAGTACGTTCTCCACTGGCAATGTGGAGATCACCGAAGCGCCTGGGCACGGCAGTACATTGCCCTCGGGCGTGACGGTCAGTTGCCTTCTCCCCCAACCATCCATGCACGGCTTCGGCCGGTCCGCGAAGTAGTCCGCGACTACGTACACCAGGTCGGGTCCGCCCGCGTATTTCTCCCGAGCCCGCTGCATCGCCTGTCGCGCCTGGTCGAGCTGAATCGCGGTGGGTAACAGAGCGGCTCGGTTACGAAGCCCCCAGCCGTAGTACTGCGTGTTGGCCAACTCGATGCGGTCCGCGCCGAGACCCACGGCGAGGTCGATGATCCGCTCGACCCGATCGATATTCCCGCGGTGCAGCACAACGTTCACGGTGAGCGGCAACCCCGCCCCCGTGATCGCCTCGGCCGCATCGAGTTTCAGCGCGTGCACGCGCGCCCCCGCGATCCGGTCGGCGGACTGCGGATCCGCGTCCTGCATGGAGAGCTGAACGTGGTCGACCCCGCGCTGCGCGAGCTGTCGCGCCCGCGCGGCGGACAATCCGACACCGCTGGTGACCAGGTTGACGTAGGCCCCGAGTTCCCGTGCGTGCGCGACCAGGTCGGGCAGATCCCGTCGGGACAGCGGCTCCCCGCCGGAGAAATGCATCTGCACGACGCCGAGCTCACGGGCCTGGGTGAGCACATGGCACCACTGCGCAAAGGTCAATTCCGCGGCGCGCGAGGCGAGTTCGACAGGGTTCGAGCAGTAGGGGCAGTGCAGCGGGCACCGATGCGTCAGCTCGATCAGCATGCCGAGCGGCGCCTCGATCGTCGGCTCAGTCATCCAGCGCCACCACTCGCCGCTGCGCGAGCCGCTCCAACAGCTCGGCGATATCCTCGGCTCTGACACCGTCGTACTCCGCGCCGAGCCGCTGCACCATGCGATCGATGCTGTGCGTACCGTCGCAGAGCGCGAGCACCGCAGCGGCGGTGTCGTTGAGGACCACCACCCCTTCGGGCAGCAGCGCCAGCTCACCGCGTACCGAATCACGGGTGAGCCGGACCCCCGGCCGCAGCCGCGGCAGCTTGCTATCGAACGACCCGGCCATCACCGGCTCCCGTGTGATAGTCGAGTGCGTCGAGCACGGCGCTCAGTACATCGCATTTGAAGGCGAGCGCGTCGACGCAGGCCTGCTGCTGCGCACGGGTTTCGGCATGCCGGACCACCAGGTCGAGCAGCGAACGCCCCTCCGCCTCCACCATGTCGATGCGCGCGGTGAAGTACGCGAAACCCTCCTCCGCGATCCACGGATAGTGCTGTCGCATCCGGCCGAGCCGGTAGCTCAACAACCCGGGCGAGAACAGCTCGGTGAGTCCGGACGCCACCGCGTCCAACCACGGGCGGCGCCGCGCGAAGTCGAGGTAGGCGTCCACCGCGAACCGCACCCCGGGCAAGACGAGTCGCTCCGAGACCACCTCGGCGCGCTCCAGTCCGACCGCCTCGGCCAGGTGCAGCCATTTCTCCGCGCCACCCGGGCGGCCGTCGGCCCCGTCGTGATAGACGATCCGCGGCAACCATTCCCGCCGCACCTCGGGCACCGGACAGTTGGCGATGATCGCGGCATCCTTCTGCGGCAGGCATCGCTGGTAATACCAGCGATTCGCCACCCACAACCGCAGCTCGTCCTTGTCCAGCCGCCCGTGGTGCAGCCGTTCGTGGAACGGATGCCGATCCCAATACAAAGCCTCGAGCGCGTGCAGCGACTGCCGGAACTCGGTCTCGCTCCAGCGAGTCTCCGTGTCACAGGCCGTGGACATCCCGGTGCACCTTTGCCCTTCGCGTCACCGCCGCGTCAGTCGCGGCCGGCGTAGGCGGTAATTTCCAAAGCGGTATCGAAGAAAACGAAATCGGGACGGCACCACACCTTCTCGGCCGTCTCGACCTTTTGGGTAGCGCGATTCTCGACGATGGCCTGCATACGAATGCCTCCGCTAGTCAAAAGGATGCGTGAATACAGCGAGCCGAACACTCTGGTGTGCGAGCGTAACACGCCTGAGCGCAGGCGAAACGGCTCAACAGCAACTGGGGAAATTCACCCCATAAGGGGTAGAGGGGTTTCGGCAGTCTCTGCATGATTGCTTTCGGTGCCGTAACCGAACCGATAGCCGAACGCGCACGCCAGTCGCCCGAAACGACATAGCGCCGTGGGTAACATCCTTGACGCTCCGGCAATTCGTATGGCTTAGCAAACTCCTGAGTCCGGGCGAGGAGCCAACTCATGCACAAGAAAACACACGCAGCAGCCCTCGGTTCCGGGCTCCGACGCGGTTCGTCGCTGCGCCTGCCCATCCTGGTGGTCGCCGCTGTCCTGCTGGTGACGGGCACCAGCTTCGGGCAGTCCACCGCCGCCGCGGGTGACTGGTCGATGTGGCAATACGACCTCCAGGGTTCTCGGCACAACCCTCACGAGACCGCGATTACCCCGGCCACCGTTGGCTCGCTGCAGCTGAAGTGGGCCTTCGCATTCCCCGACACCATCGCCGCGTCCAGTCAGCCTGCGGTCGTCGACGGCACCGTCTACGTCGGCGGCCGCAACGGAACGTTCTACGCGTTGGACGCCAACACCGGTGCGACCCGGTGGTCGTTCCAGGCCGAAACGCCGCTCGGGGGCAACCTGCCGACCTTCGGGCTGCGCAACGGGCCCGCCGTCGCGGACGGCCTGGTCTACTTCGGCGACAACTCGGCCAGGATGTGGGCCCTCGACGCGGCGACCGGCCAGCAGCGCTGGGTCCGCCAGTTGGACCCCCATCCGTTCGCGATCATCACCGGATCGCCCCTGGTGTTCGACGGCCACATCTACGTCGGCGTGTCCAGCCAGGAGTTGGGCCAGGCCACCAGCGATCACTATCCCTGCTGCACCTTCCGCGGCAGCGTCGTCGCTCTCGACGCCGCGACCGGCGACGTGCAGTGGCAGTACTACACGATCCCGCAGCCACAGCCGACCGGCGGCAAACCGAACTTCGCCCCCAGCGGTGCGCCGGTCTGGTCCTCGCAGACTCTCGACGTGCAGTCGCGCACCCTCTACTACACCTCGGGCAACCCCTATAGCGGCTACCCCGAAGGGGCGGAGGCCATCGGCGCGCTGGACCTCGACACCGGAACAGCCCGGTGGGTTCGACGCATGACTCCGGGAGACCCGCCATGGAACGGCCGCTGCGTGATACCGCCGCCCGGCGGAAACTGCCCCGATCCCGGACACGACTTCGACTTCGGCTCGCACCCGAACCTGTTCGAGATCAATGACCGCCTGGTCGTCGGCGCCGGCCAGAAGAGCGGCGTCTACCACCTACTCGACGCCACCACCGGTGAGATCATCTGGCAGACCCGGCTGTCCACGCCGAAACCGATTCTGCCCGCCCCTGGCTCGGAGTCGCTGCAAGGTATCCAGTGGGGCGCCAGCTATGACGGCAACCGCTTGTACGTCGCCACCTACCAGGCCCAGCCCGGCACGCTGTACGCACTGAACCCGGCGACCGGCGAAATGATTTGGGCCACCCCGAATCCCACCGAGGGCTGCCTGATCAATGTGCCCCCGGTACCGATGTCTCCGCTGTGCCAGCTCGCGATGCCGAACGCCGTGACCACCACCCCGGGCCTGGTCTACGAGGGCAGCATGGACGGCAAGATGCGCGTCTTCGCGGCCGACACCGGCGCGATCCTCTGGCAATACAACACCGCGAAACCGTTCAAGACGGTCAACGGCGTGCCTGGCCTCGGCGGCGCCATCAACGGTCACGGCGCCGTCGTCGCGAACGGCATGTTGTTCACCAACTCCGGTTACGGACGCCAGATCACCACCGGCATGCCGGGCAATGTGCTGCTGGCATTCGGCCTGCCGTAACCGCGCGGACAGATATCAGCTACGGCCCGCGTAGGCGGTGATTTCGAGGGCGGTATCGAAGAAGGCGAAATCGGGTCGGTGCCAAGCCTTCTTGACTACCGCGAGAATGGTGTTCCGGCCGCTGGCGTGCATGCGAATGCCTCCGATTGTCGCTCGAGAAAGATTCGGACTTCATGAGCGTAAGACGCCGTACACCCGTTATCTTCCCCAGTCGTTCTCCAGTCGAGATGACCGCCGAGATATGGCTCTACTTAGCTATGACTTCAACACTTCGAAGTACGGCACATTTCGCCGGCACCGCTGTGATCGCGGTAATGGCAACTTTTTTCGTCGCGCTGCCGAGTTCCCTCGCGGCGCCGGTCACCACGGCAGGACCCCCGGACCTCAATGCCCCGCAAGAGGTGGCGCGGGACATCGACGCGCCTTGGGGTCTGACCTTCCTCCCGGACGGTGCCGCCCTGGTAGCCGAGCGCGATACCGGCGTGATCAAGCGCATCGCACCCGGCACCACACCCACGCAGGTGTACCGGGTGCCCGGCGTGGTCGCGCGCGGCGAGGGCGGACTGCTCGGCCTCGCCGTCTCGCCGAAGTACGCCGAAAACGGTTACGTCTACGCCTATTTCACCGCCAGTGGCGATAACCGAATCGTGCGCTTCCGCCTGGACGGACAACCGCAAGCGATCTTCACCGGAATCGCGAAGGCCAACATTCACAATGGCGGCCGCATCGCCTTCGGCCCCGACGGCATGCTCTATGTCGGAACCGGCGACGCCGGACAACGGAACAGGTCGCAGGACCCGGCCAGCCCCAACGGCAAGATCCTCCGACTGGACCCCGACGGCAAACCGGCCCCGGGCAACCCCACCCCGAATTCGCCGGTCTACTCCCTCGGCCACCGCAACGTGCAGGGTCTGGCGTGGGACGCCACCGGGCGGCTCTACGCGACCGAGTTCGGGCAGGACACCTACGACGAGGTCAACCTGATCGAGCCGAAGCGCAACTACGGCTGGCCCGTCGTTGAGGGCAAGGGCGACACCCAGAACGGCCGCTACACCAACCCGCTCGTCACCTGGTCGACCAGCGAAGCCTCCCCCTCCGGCCTCGCGATCACCGCGAACACGCTGTACGTCGCCGCACTGCGCGGCCAGCGACTGTGGACCATCCCGCAGCGCGCCGACGGCACGCTGGACCGGCCGGTAGCGCAGCTGCGCAGCAAGTACGGCCGACTGCGCACCCCGGTGGTGGCACCGGACGGCGCGCTGTGGCTCACCACCTCCAACACCGACGGCCGCGGCACCGTCCGGGCCGGCGACGACCGAGTCGTCCGCTTCCCGGCACGCTAGCCGGTCAGCACTCCACCACGGCTACCGCCAAGCCGCCACGCGAGGTCTCCTTGTACTTGTCGAGCATGTCCGCCCCGGTCGCCCGCATGGTCTGGATGACCTGGTCCAGCGAGACATGATGCATCCCGTCACCGCGGATCGCCATGCGAGCCGCGGTGATTGCCTTGACCGCCGCGATCCCGTTGCGTTCGATGCACGGGATCTGTACCAGTCCGCCGATGGGGTCGCAGGTGAGGCCGAGGTTGTGTTCCATGCCGATCTCCGCGGCGTTCTCGATCTGCCGGGGCGTGCCGCCGAGGACGGCGGCCAGTCCGGCGGCGGCCATCGCGCAGGCCGAACCGACCTCACCCTGGCAGCCCACCTCGGCACCGGATATCGAAGCGTTCTCCTTCATCAGCTGCCCGATCGCACCCGCGGTGAGCAGGAACTCGACCACACTGTCCGCGTCTGCTGTGACGAAACGCTGAATGTAGTGCAGCACAGCGGGAATGATGCCCGCGGCACCGTTGGTCGGCGCGGTGACGACCCGACCGCCCGCGGCGTTCTCCTCGTTGACCGCCATCGCGTACAACGTCACCCACTCCATCGCGCGCAGCGGGTCGTTGTCCTCCGCTTCGGCGCCGAGCCGCTCGAACAGGTTCGCCGCACGCCGGCGCACCCGCAGCGTGCCGGGCAGCACGCCGCCCGTCGACATGCCGCGCGCCACACAGCGTTGCATGACCTCCCAGATGTCGAGCAGCTCCGCACGCACCTGATCCGCACTGCGCGAAGACATTTCGTTGGCGAGCACCACGGCGCTGATCGACAGTCCGGTGGCGTCGGTGATGGCGAGCAGCTCGTCCGCCGAGCCGAACGGGTAGGCCACCGTGACCGGCGCCTCGACGGCACGCCCGTCGATCTCGTCCTCGTCGAGGACGAAACCGCCGCCGACCGAGTAATACCGGCGTTCGAGCAGCACCCGCCCGGCCGCGTCGCGCGCGGCGAACAACATGCCATTGGTATGAAAGGCCAACCGGGTCAGCCCGAGCAACTCGACGTCCTCGTCCACGGCGAACGCGATCGAGTGCACACCGCCCAGATACAGCCGCCCGGTAGCGCGGGCCGTGGCGACGGTGGCGCGCATGGCGTCCGGGTCGACGCTCTCCGGTTGCGCACCGGACAGTCCGGCCACAATCGCCTCGACACTGCCGTGACCACGCCCCGTCGCCCCGAGCGACCCGTACAGCTCCACCCGCAGCGCGGCCGTCTCGTGCAGCACACTGCGGTCTTTCAAACGCTCTACGAATGCGGCCGCGGCGCGCATCGGCCCGACCGTGTGCGAGCTCGACGGGCCCACGCCGACCCGGAACAGGTCGAAAACGCTGATCGTCACGCCGGATTCCGCATTCCGACGTAGAGCGGGAACTGCTGCACCAAGGCGTCCACCCGCTTGGTGAGCGCCGCCGAGGCCTCGCCGGTACACAGCGCCGTCGCGATGACGTCGGCGACCTCGGTAAACGCCGCCAGATCGAAGCCGCGCGCGGCCAGCGCCGGTGTGCCGATCCGTAGCCCGGAGCTGATCATCGGCGGTCGCGGATCGAAGGGAATGGCGTTGCGGTTCACCGTGATGCCCAGCCGCTGCAACAGATCCTCGCCCTGCTTACCGTCCAGCGCGGCATCGCGCAGATCGACGAGCACAAGGTGCACATCGGTGCCGCCGCTGACCACACCGATACCGGCCGCCCGGCAGTCCTCGGCCAGCAGCCGCTCGGCGAGCAGCCGCGCGCCGGCGAGGGTCCGTTCCTGCCGTTCGCGGAACGCGGGCTCGGCCGCCATCTTGAAGGCGACCGCCTTGGCCGCGATCACATGCTCGAGCGGCCCGCCCTGCTGGCCGGGGAACACCGCCGAATCCAGCTTCTTACCCAATTCCGGTGTGGCGAGGACGAATCCACCGCGCGGGCCGCCCAGCGTCTTGTGCGTGGTCGAGGTGACGACGTGCGCGTGCGGCACCGGCGAGGGATGCAACCCGGCCGCGACGAGACCGGCGAAGTGCGCCATATCGACCATCAGGTAGGCGCCGACCTGGTCGGCGATGCGCCGGAATTCGGCGAAGTCCAGCTGCCGCGGATAGGCCGACCAACCCGCGATGATCAGCTTCGGCTGATGCTCTTCGGCCAGGCGCGCCACCTCGGCCATGTCGACCAACTGATCCTCGGCCCGAACATGGTATGCCGCAACGTCGTACAGCCGTCCGGAAAAGTTGATCTTCATGCCGTGCGTGAGGTGGCCACCGTGATCGAGCGCCAAGCCGAGAATGCTGTCACCGGGTCGCAGCAGCGCGTGCATCACCGCGGCGTTCGCCTGCGCACCCGAGTGTGGTTGCACGTTCGCGTATTCGGCGCCGAACAGCGCGCACAGCCGCGTGCGGGCCAGCGACTCGATCTCGTCGATGTGCTCGCAGCCGCCGTAGTAGCGGCGACCCGGATAGCCCTCGGCGTACTTGTTGGTCAACACGGTGCCCTGGGCCTGCATCACCGCGAGCGGCGCGTAGTTCTCCGACGCGATCATCTCCAGTCCGCGCTGCTGGCGATCGGTCTCCCGATCGATCATCGCGGCGACCACCGGGTCGAATTCGCGCAGGGAGACATCGAGTGGGGTGCGGAGATCGGCGGCGGGATCTGCCATGGGGAGCCTTTCGTCGACGCGTGCGCGCGCGTGGGTGTGGCTCCTCCCGCTCTGTCCTAGGGCCTGAGAGATTCACGCGTTCCGCGTTTGCCCCGTCGGCGAGTGCCTCGATGCACTACTTTTCAGAGTTGCCTGATGCGCAGCGGTACTGGGCCTGAGAGTTTCCCGGGAGGTGTTGCTCCTTCGGCTCTCCATCCACGGGATGGAGATCTCCCGCTGCGTGTGCGGCGAATATTCAGTTGTTGCATATAGCGCAACAACTGCGCAATACGGCACTCAGTATTGTCGGCGGTCGCGCGCGTTGTCAATGGCGAGCCCCGGCAGTTCCAGCCCGGCCGGTCAGCCGAAGTAGCCGAGCCTGCGGCTGATGTCCGCGGCGCTCGCGATCGCCAGCTCCGCCATCGGCGCGAAGCGGTCCGGCCCGAGCCGATACGACGGCCCCGAAACGCTGAGCGCCGCGACGATCGCGCCGTTGCTGTCGAAGACGGGAGCGGCGACGGCGTTCAGCCCGATCTCCAATTCCTCACGCACACTTGCCCACCCGTTCTCGCGCACCGCCACGAGTTGGGCGGCCAGATCGGCGACCTTGGTCAGCGTGTTCGCGGTATAGCCCTCCAGCTTCGGCCCGACCTGCTTCCGCAGCGCCGCCGGCGCGAGTCCGGACAGCAGCACCTTGCCGCTCGACGTGGCGTGCGCCGGGCAGCTCTGCCCGACCCAGGACCGCAGCGCGATCGACCCGGTGCCCGCCGCCTCGACGATATTGATGATCCGATTCCCGTCCAGCACAGCGATATTCGTGGTCTCCCCCGTTTCAGCCGCCAGCGCGTTGCACGCGCCCTGGCTCTGCCCGACGAGATCGACCTGCGCACTGGTGGATCCGGCCAGCCGGACGATGGAGAAACCCAGCCGGTACTTGCCGCGGTCGGAGAGCTGCTCGACGTAACCGCGGGATTCCAGCACGGCGACCAGCCGGGAGACGGTAGATTTGTGCACACCCAGTTCGGCGGCGATCTCCGTGACGCCGGCCTGCCCCAGCTTGGCGATGATCTCCATCACCAGCAGCGCGCGGTCGACCGACTGCACCGCGGCTGCCCTACCTGTGTCCTCACCATCCTGTTTCGCCATGACGCCGTCATTCTAGGCTGATCCCCTGATCAGGTCCGCGCACTTCTCCGCCATGGCCATGACCGTGATGTTGGGATTCACCGCGGGCAGTTTCGGCATCGCCGACGCGTCGACCACCCGCAGCCGCGACACCCCCTTCACCCGCAGCTCCGGATCGAGCACCGCCAGCGGGTCCTCGGGCGCACCCATCCGCGCAGTGGCGGCCGGGTGGTACACCGTGTTGTGCGTGGCGTGGATATAGCTCAGCAGTTCGTCGTCGGTGCGCGCATCCGGTCCCGGGGCCAGTTCTGCGGCGACCCACTCGCGCAGCGGTGATTGCTCGGCGATCCGGCGGGCCAATCGAACTCCGGCGAGCATGACGCGTTCGTCGTGACCGTCCGGATCGGTGAAGTATCGCGGGTCGACCCTCGGCCGATCCCGGAAGTCGCGGGTGCGTAGCCGGACGGTGCCGCGCGAGCGTCCCTGAGTCACGTTGGGGGTCAGGCAGAAACCGTTGTCGGTGGTCGGGTAGCCGTGGCGCAGGGTGTTCATATCGAACGGCACGCTGCCGTAGTGCATCATCACGTCCGGCAGGCGCAGTGACTCGTCGGTGGTCGCGAAAAGGCCGATCTCCCACCACTGCGTCGAGGTCCGCACCATCGGCTCGGCGGCATCCCAGAACACCAGCCCTTCCACGTGGTCGTCGAGATTCGCGCCGACACCGGGCGCGTCGACCAGCACCGGGATACCGATCTCGCGCAGATGGTCGGCGGGCCCGATCCCGGACAGCATCAACAACTTCGGCGTATCGATGGCACCCGCGGTGACGACCACCTCGCGCCGAGCCGAGACGGTGTCGTAGCCGGTGAGATCGGGGCGTTGGTAGCGCACGCCGGTCGCGCCGCGGGCCTCGTCGAAGAGGATCTCGCTGACCCGGCAGTCGGTGCGCACCACCAGATTCCGCCGCGAGTTCAGCACCGGATGCAGGTATGCGTGCGATGTCGACATGCGCGTGCCGTCTTCGGCCGCGTTGATCTGGAACCAGCCCGCCCCGTTGCGCACGGTGGTACCCCGGTTGAATTGCACCGTCGGCAAACCGACCGCGGCGGCCGCTTCGAGCACCGCGAGGCCGCACGGGTCGACGGGCGGAACATCGCGCAGCCGAACAGGTCCGGTGCGTCCGTGCTGCTCGCCGGGCGCGTCGTTGTTCTCCAGCCGCGTGACGTAGGGCAGCACCTCGGCCGCGCTCCACCCCTTCGCGCCGAGGGCGGCCCACTCGTCCAGATTCTCCGCGGGCGGCCAGAAGGCGATACAGGAGTTGTGCGAGGAACATCCGCCGAGCACCTTCGCGCGGGCATGGCGCAGATAGCTGTTCCCGCGTTCCTGCGGCTCGATCAGGTAGTCCCAGTCGTAGCCGGAATCCAGCAGGTGCATCCAGCGGGTGAGCTCGAGAATCGCGCGATCGTCGACGTCGGACGGGCCCGCCTCGAGCAGGCACACCGACACGTCCGGATCCTCGCTGAGCCGGGCGGCGAGCACGCATCCGGCGGTCCCGCCGCCCGCGATCACGTAGTCGAACACGGTGTCAGCCATCGGCTCGCACCTCCGCCGCGTGCGCGGCGAGCGTGCCGATTCGATGGCGCCCCTTCACCGCGTACCACAGCAGGCCGGAGCCGAGGATGAGCCCGATGTAGACGAACGCGCCCCAGGTGTTGTACCAGGGGCTGCCGTACACCCCGGGGCGCGGCCAGGCCAGGTTGAGCGCCATGCCGACGCCCCACACCACCGCGACGATATTGACGAGCATGCCCCACCGTCCCATCGTGAAGTAGCCGCCTTCGGCCAGTTCCTTCGGCGGCCACTGCCCTTGCAGCCGCTGCTTCAGCATCGGCCCGGTCACCATCAGGTAGGCCAGGTAGATCATGATGATTGCGATCGAAGTCAGCACGGTGAAGATCTTGGGCTGGCCGACATTGATCACCAGGATGAGCGCGGCGAGGACGCCGATCAGGATGGCCGGAATCACCGGCGTCTGTGTCTTGGGGTGCACCCGGGCGAGCTTCTCGCCGAACGGCAGCGCGTTGTCCCTGGCCATCGCGAAGGTCAACCGGATGGCGGCGGTGTGCACGGCGAGCGAACAGACCGTCACCGCGATCACGATGCAGCACAGGAAGATCGTGCCGAGCGGACCCCACATCACCTGTTCGACAATGTATTGCAGGCCGCCGCTGGAGCTGCCGATCTGCGGATCGTCGAGATCCGGGGCCGCCATCACGGCGAAGGCCAGGATCGCACCGCCGATGACGAACGAGGCGAGCACGGCGCGCAGGATGGCCTTCGGCGCGGTGCGCCGCGGCTCAACCGTCTCCTCGCCCAGCGAACTCGCGGTGTCGAAGCCGTACATCACATAGCCGGAGGCCAGCGAGGCCACCAGGAACGCGCCGAGGTAGCCGCCGGCCTCCCCCGCGCCGTAACCGTGGGTGGAGAAGAACACCTGCGGGCCGCGAGTCGCGTTGGCCGCCAAGATGATAGCGATCAGCACCGCCGCGATGAGCTCGATGAACACGCCCGCGCTGTTGATCCGCGCCATCAGCCGCACGCCGAGCGCGTTGATCGTGGTGGTGAATACGATCATGATGGTGCCGAGCAGCACCGCGTTGGTGGCGTAGTCGTACTCGCCGGTCCCGTCGCCGATGATCTGGAAGCCGCTCCACAGTCGCGGCAAGTTCAGCTGCAGCGCGAGCACGACGGCGGCCAGCGTCACGATCGAGGCGGTCAGCATCAGCCAGCCCGAGGACCACCCGACGATTCTGCTGCCCAGCGACTTGGACCAGTTGTATACCGACCCGGCGACCGGATAGCGCGCCGCGAGTTCCATGAAGCACAGCGCGACGGCCAACTGCCCGAGGAAAACGAGCGGCCAGGACCACAGATACGCCGGTCCGGCGCTGCCGAAGCCGAAATAGAACAGCTGGAATGTGCCGGTGAGGATGGAGATATAGCTGACCCCGGCCGCGAAGCTGGCGAATTTCCCGATGCTGCGGTCGAGGGATTCCTTGTAGCCGAAATCCGCCATGCCGGTACCGTCGGGCATCCCGCGCTCTGTGACTACCATCGTTACTCTTTTCAGACGCCCTTGAACCACTCCGCGGGCTTTGGCGCCGTGTTGTGCCAAATGTGTTTGATCTCTTGGTATTCGGCCAATCCGGTCGGGCCGAGCTCGCGGCCGTTGCCGGATCTCTTGAATCCACCCCATTCCGCGCCCGCGGTGTAGTAGCCGAAGTCGTTGAGCCACACCGTGCCGTGGCGCAGCGCGCGCACCACCCGCTCGCCGCGCGCCGCATCCGAGGTGCGGACCCCCGCCGCGAGACCGTATTCGGTGTCGTTGCCGAGCCGGATCGCCTCGGCCTCGGTACTGAATCGCTCGACCGTCAGGATCGGCCCGAAGGTCTCCTCCTGCACCAGGCGCATCGACCGGTCGCACCGGTCGAAGATGGTCGGCAGGTAGAAGCTGCCGTCGCGCAGGGCCGGATCGTCGGGCCTCGCGCCGCCGGTCACCAGCTTCGCGCCCTCCGAGATACCCAGCGCGACATAGGCTTCCACCTTCTCGCGGTGTTCCTCGGAGACCAGCGGGCCGGTCTCGCTCGCCGGGTCGAGGCCGGGCCCGACCCGGATCCGCTCGGCCCTGGTCGCCAGCTCCGCGACGAAGTCGTCGGCGATGGACTCCTCGATGATCAACCGGGTGCCCGCCGAGCAGACCTGCCCGGAATGCAGGAACACCCCGGTCAGCACGTGGTCGACGGCGCTGTTCCACTCGGCGTCGGCGAAGACGATGTGCGGGTTCTTGCCGCCGAGCTCCACCGCCACCTTGGTGACGTGCTCGGCGGCTACCCGGCTGATCGTCCGGCCGGTGGCGAGCCCGCCGGTGAATGAGATGAAATCGACCTCCGGGTTGTCGGTCAACGCCGTACCGAGTACCGCGCCGCTCCCCTGCACCAGGTTCAACACCCCGGCGGGAACACCCGCCTCCTCGGCGAGTCGCGCGAACTCGATCGTGCTCAGCGGCGTGACCTCGCTCGGCTTGAGCACCATCGTGCAGCCAGCGGCCAGCGCGGGCGCGACCTTCCACGACATCTGAAGCAGCGGATAGTTCCACGGCGCGATCAGCACGCACACCCCGATCGGCTCGCGCACCACCCGGCTGATCACCGCCGGATCACCCACGTCGACCTGCCGGTCCGACTGCACCCCGACCAAGCCGGCGTAGTAGCGGAACACCGAGATCACGTCGTCGATGTCGATCCGGCTCTCCACCAGCGTCTTGCCGGTGTCCGCCGTCTCCAGCCTGGCCAACCGCTCCTTGTCGCGGGCAAGCAGGTCGGCGATCCGCAACAGCAATGCCACCCGGTCGATCAGCGGTGTGGCGGCCCAACTCCCCGCGTCGAAGGCCGCGCGGGCGGCGGCGACGGCGTCGCGCGCGTCCCGCGGTGTCGCCTCGTCCACCGTGGCCACGACCGCGCCGTTGGCCGGGTCGGTGATCTGGCGCAGCCCGCCGTCCGCGGCGTGCGTCCATCGACCGCCGATGAGTAGATCAGGGTCGCCATTCATCACATTCACCTCACGTCACCGATCCGACAGGACAACCATTCGTGGAACTCCGCGATGTGATGCTCGGCGGGCACGAGCACCCCGCCCTTACGGTAGGCGCGGGAGGACATGGTCGGTTGTGTTCGCGCGCATGCCGCGAAGTCTTGCTCGTTGACCCGGTGGAACAATTCGACAGAACGGGACACATCTCGTCCCGAGGCCACCACATCTTTGGTATACAACCAATCACACTCGACGATAGTGCGGTCCGCCGACACGGGGAACATCCGGTGGAAAATGATGTGATCCGGGACCAGATTGACAAAAACCGTCGGCCTGATGGTTATCGCGAAGTAGCGACGGTCCTGTTCGGGAGTAACCCCGGGCAGCCGGTCGAAACCCGGCGAGCCGTCGACGGTGAATCCGGCGATATCGGGTCCGAATTCGGCACCGTGGCCGACGAACACCTGTGCGGCCAGACCCTTGGCGAATTCGGGCAGCACCTCGGTGAGTTCCGGGTGGATGGTGGCGCAGTGGTAGCACTCCATGAAGTTCTCCACGATGAGCTTCCAGTTCGCCGCGACGTCGTAGACCACTCGGCGACCCACCTCGAGGGTGTCGATCTGGTACGCGTCGATCGCGGCCGGGTCGCCGAGGCGCTCGGTGACCGCGCCCATCACGTCGTGCTCGAACGACGGGGGCTCGTCGGCCAGGCAGACCCAGGCGTAGCCGAGCCATTCGCGCAGCGCGACCGGGACGAGCCCGTAGGCGACCCGATCGATGTCCGCGCCGGTGGCGTCCTTCAGGGCACCCATGTTCGGCGCGGCGATCAAGGTGCCGTCGAGGGCGTAGGTCCACGCGTGGTACGGGCACTGCAGGTTGCGCCGCACCTGTCCGCTGTCCTCGGTGCACAGCATCGCGCCGCGGTGGCGGCAGATGTTGAGGAACGCGCGCAGCGTGTCGTCGCGGCCGCGCACGATCAGCACGCTCTCGCGGCCGACCTGCACCCGCTTGAACTGTCCGGCCCGCTCGATATCGCCGGTTCGGATGGCGCAGAACCACATTCGTTCGAAGAGCCGCTCCTGCTCGGCCGCGAAGACACCGTCGTCGACGTACCACTTGCCGCCCAGGGTCGGGATCAGCGCCGGTGGCGCGTCCGTCGCCGCGCCAGGTTTGTCATGCGAGGTTGTTTCCACTGGTCACCAACCTTTGCGGGTCGAAAAGTGTGATGGGGTGCGCGGTCTTCGCGTCGATGACCAGATCGGCCAGGATCTCGCCGACCACCGGGACGAACTTGAAACCGTGACCGGAGAAACCGCAGGCGATGGTGACCCGGGTGCCGCCCGGATGGCGGGCGATCACGAAGTGCTGGTCGGGGGTGTTGGAGTACATGCAGGTCGCCGTGTGCACGCACGGACCGGACACGGCAGGCACCAGGGCGGCGACGCGGTCGCGCATCTCGTCGACCTCGTGGGGGTGCACTACCCGGTCGATGGTGTCCGGCGTGCAGACGATGCCCTTGCGGAAGAACGCGGTCTTGACCCCACCCGCCGGTCCATCGATGGCCGGGAAGCCGTAGATCTGCGTGCCGGACGCGTCCTCGGCGATATAGATCGGCTGGTCTTCGAACGCCGCGGTCCCGCCGACCGGATCGAACCAGTAGAGCACCTGACGTTCGATGGTGATCGGAATGCCGAAGTCCGCCAGCAACTGTGGCGCCCACGCGCCGGGGCAGACGACGAGCTGATCCGCATGGTAAGTAGCCCTGGTCGTGGTCACCGTCACGCCGGAATCGGTCTCCGCCCAGCGCAGTACCTCCTCGCCGAACGACAGGGTCGCGCCGGCCCGCAAGGCCAGATCGATGTGCGCTCGCACGGTCAGTTCGGGTCGCGCGAATCCGCCGTTGGACTCGTATACCGCGATGTCGTCGGGTGCGGGCGTGAAAAGCGGGAATAGCCGCCTGATCTCGACGGAGTCCAGAACCTCGTGCGGCAGCGACCATTCGCGGCTCGCTCGCAGGCTGCCCGCGACCGTCAAACTGTCCGGTGGGCCCAGATACAGGCCGCCGGTGCGTCGGACGACTTCGCGATCGGCGTCGGTGGCCAGCCGCTCCCACAGTTCGTAGGCACGCAGCAGCAGCGGAACGTAGGCGGGGTCTTCGAAATAGGACTGCCGGATGATGCGGGAGCCGCCGTGGCTGGAGCCTCGGTCGTGCGCGGGCGTGAACTTCTCCAGCCCGAGCACGCGCTGACCGCGGGCCGCGAGGTGATAGGCGGCGGCGCTGCCCATGCCGCCGACGCCGATCACGATCACGTCGTAACCCGTTGTGGGCGTGGTCATGCCGTCACCTCTTGATCCTGGCCATCTCGGGATCCACCACCGGCTCGGTGTGCACCGTCGCCGGATAGCGGGAGCCGAGGTAGTCGACCTCGACGGTGTCGCCGACCGCGACCGTCGCGGGTAGCCACGCGTAGGCGATGCAGCGGCCGAGCGTGGCCGAGTAGCCCGCGCTGGTCACGTATCCCACGCACAAGCCGTCCAGGTAAACCGGCTCCTTGCCGAGGACGATCGCCGAGGAACTCTCGAAGACAATGCTGCGCAGGAGCTTTGCCGGTGGCGCGGCCTGTGCCAGAGCGCTCTTGCCGATGAAGTCGGGCTTGCTCATCCGCACCGCGAAGTCGAGACCCGCGGCGGCGGGCAGGTGCTCGGCGGTCATGTCGGTTCCCCAACTGCGGTAGCCCTTCTCGACCCGCAGGCTGTTGAAGGCGATCCGGCCTGCCGCGATGACGTCGTGCGCACCGCCCGACGCCCACAGCAGGTCCCACAGCGCGTTGCCGTACTCGGCGCTCGCGTAGATCTCCCAGCCGAGCTCGCCGACGTAGGACACGCGCAACATGGTGACCGGGATGGCGCCGAGATAGGTGTGCAACGCCCGGAAGTACTTGAAGGCCTCGTGCGACAGATCGCCGGAGCACAAGGGCTGCACCAGATCTCGGGCGTTCGGGCCCCACGCGCCGATACAGCAGGTGCCGCCGGTGATGTCGCGCAACAGCACCGACCCGTCGGCGGGCAGATGCCTGCTGAACCAGTCGAAGTCCAGCGGACCGTTGGCGCCCACCTGGAACCGGTGCGACGCGAGCCGGGCGACGGTGAGATCGCTGCGGATACCGCCCGTCTCGTCGAGCAGCAGCGCATAGGTCACCGAGCCGACGCTCTTGTCCAGGTTGTTCGTGGTGAGCCGCTGGAGCAGTTCCAGCGCACCGGGGCCGGCGACCTCGTATCGGGTCAGCGGCGTCATGTCGAACAGCGCGACCCGCTCCCTGGTCCAGTGCGCCTCGGCGACGGCGATCGGCGACCAGAACTTGCTCGACCACTCGTCGCGGTCCGGGAACGGCAGGCCGTCGGCGCGAAGACGGTGCGCCAGTGCGGCATTCGCCTCGTACCAGGCGGGGCGCTCCCAGCCGCCACCCTCGAAGAAGAACGCGCCCAATTCCTGCTGGCGACCGTAGAACGGGCTGGTCCGCAGTCCACGCAGCGCCGTCCGGTACTGGTGCGGATGGATGATGTCGTAGACCTCGACGAACGCCTGCGAGCTCGTCCGCATGATGAATTGATCGCTGCGCGCCACGTCCTCGAAACGATAGAGATCGCACTCGTGCACGTCGGTGCCCGAGGCGCCGTCGATGATCCATTCCGCGGTCGCCTTGGCCACGCCGGCCGAGTGGGTGACCCATACGGCCTCGGCGACCCAGAACCCCGCGAGGTCACGGTGCTCGCCGATAATCGAAAAGCCGTCGGGGGTAAAGGAAAATATCCCGTTGAAACCTTCTTCCGGTTTCGAATCACCGAGCGTGGGGAGCAATGTCACCGATTCCCGCCAGGCGGGCGCGAAATCGGCCTCGGTGAAGGGCAGCATCGAGGGCATCGCCTCGGCGGCGGTGGCCGATTCCAACGTGGACATGTCCACCGGCATGGGGGCGTGGCCGTAATAGCCGATGCCCATGCGGTCGCCGTGTTCGCGGAAATACAAATCTTGATCTTGATGACGCAGGATCGGCAGGCTCGCCGCGCGGCTGCGATCGGCCAGCGCGACCAGCGGCCCGGTTTTGGCGTATTGGTGGGCCATCGGCACCAGCGGCACGACCAGGCCGACCTTTCGCGCCAGCTCCGCACCCCAGAATCCCGCCGCACAGACGACGATATCCGCGGCGAGCACACCGTCGGCCGTCCGCACGCCGACCACTCGGCCACCGCGGTCCGCGATGCCGAGCACCTCCTGGTTCGGCAGGAAACGCGCACCACGGCCGATCGCCGACCGTGCTTGGGCTGCCGCGGCGTTCAGCGCGTTCGCCAAACCGTCTGCCGGAGTGTGGAATCCGCCGATAACCTGGTCGATATCGAGCAGTGGGTACATGGCCGCGCATTCGGACGCATCCAGCAGGCGCCCCTCGATGCCCCACGACTGCGCCCAGCCCGCCTTGCGGTGCAGGTCGCGCCAGCGCTGCGGGGTCGTCGCCACCTCGAGCCCACCGACCGGGTCGAAGACTCGCCCGTCCGAATCGCCGAGTGCGCCGAACTTTTCGGTGGTGTACCTCGCGAACTCGGTCATCGTCTTGGACGGGTTGGTCTGGAACACCAAACCCGGTGCGTGCGAGGTGGATCCGCCGGTGCGGAAAAGTGGCCCCCGGTCGAGCACGGTGATATCGGACCAACCGCGGGCGGTCATTTCATCGGCGAGCGATGTCCCGACTATCCCGGCTCCGATGATGACAACTTTCGGGTTAGCCACAGGATGCCTCCGATGTTGCTTGTTGCGCAACGAATTCTTATTACGCAACAAATAGTCCGCCTGCGGCGGCGCGCTGTCAACAGGTGGAAACCTGTTGTTCACAGGGCGATTCGGGGGTTGACGGGTGCGACCGACCGGCGCACACTGTTGCGTATTGCGATATCAGTTGCGTTCTAAGCAACTCTTGGAGGGTTTATGGAATCCCTTGCGAAACAGCCGGCGCCCGCCAGGACGGAGCTGTTCGTCGCGCGTCTTGCGGACCTACCGGTCGGTGCGGTCGCCACCGTGCGACCGGACCACGGCACGCCGATCGCGGTATTCCATACCGAGGAAGGGTTGTTCGCGATCGACGACACCTGCACCCATCAGGACGCGTCGCTCGCCGACGGCTGGGTGGAGCACTGCACGGTCGAATGTCCGTTGCACGAATCGTGTTTCGATCTACGCACCGGGCGGGTCTCGGGGCCACCGGCCAAGGTCGCGGTCCGCACCTATGCGGTGCGGGTGCTCGACGGCGCGGTCGTGGTCTCGACAGAGCCGTCATGAGTACGTTGCGGTCGGCCTTGCGCGCGAGCGTGGTCGTCGTCGGCGCCTCACTGGCCGGGTACTCGCTGGTGCGAGAGCTACGCGCGCATGGCCACGACGGCGACGTCACCGTCATCGGCGACGAGCCACATCCGCCCTACGACCGCCCACCGCTGTCGAAGGAATTCCTGCACGGCGAGGTCGATATCGCCCTCGCTGACGGCACCGAGGATTCCAGGACCCGCTGGCTGCTCGGACGCCGCGCAGTCGGAATCACCTCGGCCCCAACCGGTCCCGGCGTCACGTTGGACGATGGCACGGTGGTCGCCGGGCAATCACTGGTGCTCGCCACCGGGGCCCGCGCTCGATCACTACCCGGCACACGAGCACTGACCGGCATCCACACCCTGCGCACCGTCGACGACGCCCGCGCGATCCGCGCCGCCCTGCACACCGCACACACCGTCGTGATCGTCGGCGCGGGCCTGATCGGTGCCGAGATCGCCTCGACCGCGGTCACTCTCGGCGTGCAGGCGACCGTCGTCGAGCTCGCCGCCGACCCACTCGCCGGTGTCTTCGGCCCACGCCTCGGGGCACTGTGCGCGAATCTGCACGCCGCCAACGGTGTCCGGTTGCGCACCGGCGTCGCCGTTGCCGAGTTCGTGGGCGACCACCGTGTCGGCGCGGTCCGGCTGACCGACGGCACGCTACTCCCCGCCGATGCCGTGATCATCGGTATCGGCGCGGTCCCCAACACCGAATGGGCGCAGGATTCGCCGCTCCACATCGCCAACGGATTCGTCACCGATTCCCAGTGCCGCACAACGGTTCCCGACGTCTACGCCATCGGCGACTGCGCCCGCGCCTACCACGAGGAGCTCGGCGCACTCCATCGTTGCGAGCACTGGTCCAACGCCACCGCTCAGGCCAGGATCGTCGCGGCCGTGCTGACCGGCGCGCCACCGCATCCCGTGCCGTCCACCTATTTCTGGTCACGCCAGTACGGCCGGATGATCCAATTCGCGGGCTACCGCCGACCGGACGACGTGCTGCGGTTCGTCGACGGCGACCCGTCCACACCGTCGTGCACCGCACTCTACGAACGCGACGGCGTACCGGTCGCCGTCTTCGCCATCGACAACGCACGCCTGTTCACCAGGTACCGCAAGCAGATCGAGCGGCGGCCCGCGGCCATCGCCACCCCGTAGGAGGATTTGTGTCCGAAACCGTTCGCGGTGTCATCGCCCGCCGCACCAGCGCCCCGGTCGAGCTGGTCGACGTGGTGATCCCTGATCCCGGCCCGCACGACGTGGTGGTGCGGGTGCAGGCCTGCGGCGTCTGCCACACCGACCTGCATTACCGCGAGGGCGGCATCAACGACGAGTTCCCGTTCCTGCTCGGCCACGAGGCCGCGGGCCTGGTCGAAACCGTCGGCGACGCGGTCACCCACGTGACCGTAGGCGATTTCGTCATCCTGAACTGGCGGGCGATCTGCGGCGAATGCCGCGCGTGCCGGCGCGGGCGACCCTGGTACTGCTTCGACACCAGCAATGCGGGCAAGAGCATGACGCTCACCGACGGCACCGAGCTCACCGCCGCGTTGGGCATCGGCGCGTTCGCCGACAAAACCCTGGTCCACGAAAGACAGTGCACCAAGGTCGATCCCGCCGCCGACCCCGCGGTCGCCGGTCTGCTCGGCTGCGGCGTGATGGCGGGCATCGGCGCGGCAATGCACACCGGCAATGTCTCGCGCGGGGACACCGTCGCGGTGATCGGCTGCGGTGGTGTCGGCGATGCCGCGATCGCAGGCGCTGGTCTCGCCGGGGCGGCGACCATCATCGCCGTCGACCGCGACCCCCGAAAGCTCGCCTGGGCCGAGCAGTTCGGCGCCACCCACCTGATCGACGCGAGCGCCGAGGACGTGGTCGAACGGATCCAGGAACTCACCGACGGCTTCGGCGCCGATGTCGTGATCGACGCCGTCGGCCGCCCGGAAACCTGGAAGCAGGCCTTCTACGGCCGCGACCTGGCGGGCACCGTCGTCCTGGTCGGCGTGCCGACCCCGGAGCTGACCCTCGATATTCCGCTGATCGATCTGTTCTCGCGCGGCGGGGCGTTGACATCGTCCTGGTACGGCGACTGTCTGCCCGAACGCGACTTCCCGATGTTGATCGATCTGCACCGCCAGGGTCGGCTCCCCTTGGAACGCTTTGTCACCGAACGTATCTCGCTTGACGAGGTGGAGAAGGCGTTCACCGCCATGCGGCACGGCGACGTACTGCGCTCGGTCGTGGTGTGGTGACGGCTGTGCGGCCGGGCTCCGGCTAGCGCGGCGGTAGGAGCCCGTTCACTATGGCCGCCAGCCCTTTCCGATGGGTATCGCGATAGGTCAGCTCACCCCACTGATCGGCGATCGCGGCGAGTGTCGGCAGCTCTTCGGCGTCGAGCCGATCCATGGTCGGGTCGGTGACCGACTCCAGCCGCGCCTTCCTGCGCTCCCGGTTCACCCGGATGATGAGGTCACCGACGATGTAGTACCAGATGGTGCGGTACACGTCGACGGCCTCCTCGGTGCCGCAGCCGCACTCGACAGCCGCGGCCACCATCAGCTCGACCATCCCCATCGCCGAGGGCACGAACAGCGGGTCGGCGGTCAATACCTCGATGATCCACGGACGCTCGGCAAGGCCCTCGTACAGGGCACAGGCGACTTCGAGGAGCCGCGCACGCGGGTCGTCGGAGAATTCTCGCCGCGGAATGTGGCGGGCATGCGACTCCAACAGCAGCAGCAGGAGCGCGTCCTTGTCCCGCACATGGTGATACAAGGCCATCGGCGTGCTGCCCAGTTCCTTCGCCAACCGTCGCATCGACAGACCGTCGGCGCCTTCGGTCCGCAGCAGTCGATCGGCGGCGACGACGATGGCGTCCTGCGAGAGACGCGGTGGTCGGCCCACCTTTCCCTTGCGATCCGTTGCTCCGGTCATCGAACCATCTTCCCCTTCGCGGTTCGCCCCTGAAATCAGGGGCGGTCCGTCGCCTGTGTTGAAGTGGGCGCTGCCACCTGGCGGATCGGATCGGATCGGGAGTGCTTGATGACAGTTGTCGACCCCACGGAAAGCGTCGTCGTGTTCATGGTGGGTGCCGACCCCGACGACGGTTTCCTCGCCATGGTGCACACGCAGGACGAGCACGCGGTGCGGCGTGCATGGCAGGAGTTGGTCGCAGAGCACGGCATTGGGGCCGAGCAGGTGACGGCGGTGGTCGCGGAGTGGCAGCCGTCGGCGGCGGACGCCGTGTTCATCGAGCAGACCTTCGGCGCGGTCGATCTGTCCTACCTGTTCGAACGTCCCGCGGCGGACGGCTGGGATGCGGCGTTCGCCGCGGCGCGCGTCGCCCTGCAAGCCGAGATCGAGCGTCGCGCCGCGGATCCGGCAGCGACGGCGTTGATCGAGGAGAGCACCGCGGACGGGGTTGTCCTGCCCGTGCTGCGCAGCCGTTCACTGCCCGGCAGCGATATCGTCCGGGACGCGATGGAGTACCTCGAGCTCGGTGAGCACGTCTACGCCACCTTGGCGCGCATGGCGAAGACCCCGCGCGGCACCATCGCGCAGGTGCCCCTGCTGAATCACGACTTCGCCGACCGCGAGGATGTCGTCACGCAGTTCACCAACGCGGCCATCGCCCTGGCCGACGGACTGAGCCTCGAGGGCTGGGACACCGAAGACGGTCCGATTGCTCGCGTGTTCCGGCAGGACAGCTTTCAGGGTGGTTCCGCGATTCTGTTGCCCAGGTTCCACACCTGGGTTGCCGACGCGACCGGCTGGCAAGACCTCGTCGTAGCCGTGCGCTGCGCCGATGAATTGCTCGTGACGCCTGCGGATTCCCCGATGGCCGAGCGGTTGCGGCGCGACATCTCCACTGCCGAGCCGGAGTGCGCCGAGCTCCGGCCGACGCTGTTCCGGATCACCGGCGACGGGCTGGAGAACGTGGAGTTCGTGCTCGAGAGCAGCGCCGCCACCATGAGCTGATCTTCGCGCGATCCAGCGCGATTCGACCCGACAACCCGCTTTGTCCTGTCAGAGAACAAACTTCGTCTCGATCTGTCGAAAGCACCCACAGAACGCGTCGAAGTGCGGTTGAATTCGCTCAGTTGCAGAGAAAGAAGCATCTGATGCGGATCGCGGCACGACCTGAAAATGCCCACCAGGCCCGGATTTTGCGGCTGCTGCGGGATCGGGGGCCGCAGTCGCGGTCGGAGTTGGGTCAGCCGATGGAGCTGTCCCGGTCCAAGCTCGCGGTGGAGCTCGATCGGCTCGCCGCGCTCGGATTGGTCGAGGCCGGCGGGTTGGCGGCGTCGAGCGGCGGCCGGCGGTCGGCGATCGCCACGCTGGCGTCGGGTCTGCGTTTCGCGGCCATCGATATCGGTGCGACATCCATCGACGTCGCGGTGACCGACGGGGAACTACGCGTGCTCGGGCAGCTGTCCGAGCCGTGCGATATCCGGCAGGGACCGGCCGCGGTGCTGGAGCGCGCCCTGGATCTGCTCGGCAAACTACGCGCCGACCCGAGCATGTCCGGGCGGCTGCACGGGGCAGGCGTCGGCGTGCCTGGCCCGGTGAGCTTCCGCGAGGGCATGCCGGTCGCACCGCCGATAATGCCGGGCTGGCACCGCTTTCCGGTGCGCGAGGCCGTCGCCCAGGAGCTCGGCTGCCCGGTGCTGGTCGACAACGATGTGAACATCTTGGCGCTCGGTGAAATGCAGGCAGGCTCCGCACATTCGGTGGCGGATTTCCTGCTCGTCAAGGCGGGCACCGGAATCGGCTGCGGCATCGTCGTCGACGGCGGCATCTACCGCGGGGTCTCCGGCAGCGCCGGCGACATCGGCCACCTGCGGATCACCGACGACGGACCGGTCTGCGCCTGCGGAAACAGCGGCTGCCTCGAGGCGTACGCCGGTGGCGCCGCATTGGCCAGAGAGGCCACCGCCCGCGCCGCGCGGTCACCGTTCCTGACCGACCGCCTCGCCACCGCGGGCGCACTCACCGCGACAGACCTGGCCGACGCCGCCGCGGCCGGAGACCCGTTGGCGGTGGCCATGATTCGAGACGCGGGCACCCATCTCGGGACCGCGCTGGCCGGGTTGGTCAGCTTCTTCAACCCGGGCCTGGTGGTGATCGCGGGCGGGCTCACCGGGTTCGGGCATCCGCTGCTCGCGGAGATCCGCAGCGTGGTCTACCGCAGGTCGTCGCCGCTGGCCACCGGCAATCTGCCGATCGTGCTCTCCGAGCTCGCCGAGCTCGGCGGGGTGATCGGCGCCGCGCGGCTGATCAGCGATCACATCTTCAGCGTCGCCTGACGACACGGCAAGGAACCCGGCCATGAACACCGTGCTGACCATGCGGGGCATCGTCAAGGACTTCCCCGGCGTGCGCGCCCTCGATCACGTCGATCTCGACGTCCGCGCCGGTGAGGTGCACTGCCTGCTCGGGCAGAACGGCGCGGGCAAGTCCACGCTGATCAAAGTGCTTGCCGGAGCGCATCATCCGGACGCGGGCGAACTGCACTGGCTCGGCACACCGGTGCGGCTGTCCGGCCCCGCCGCCGCCACCCGGCTCGGCATCGCCACGATCTACCAGGAACTGGACCTGTGCGACGGCCTCGACATCGCCGAGAACATCTTCCTCGGGCACGAACAGGCCCGCGCCGGATTCACCCGCCGCGCCTCGACCGCCCGCGCCGCGACCGCCCTGCTCGAGCGCCTCGGGCACGGGGAGCTCCGGCCGGACACGCTGGTCGCCACACTGCCCGCGGCGGCCAAGCAGGTGGTCAGCATGGCGCGGGCGCTGTCCTACAACGCACGCCTGATCGTGATGGACGAACCCTCCGCCGCGCTCGGCAACGACGAGGTGGCCAATCTCTTCCGCATCATCGATCAGTTGCGCGCGGATGGCGTTGCGGTCGTGTACATCTCGCATCGGCTCGACGAAATCCGCACCATCGGCGACCGGATCACCGTGCTGAAGGACGGTCGCACCGTCGCCACCGGACTACCCGCCCGCACCACCGGCACCGACCAGGTCGTCGCGCTGATGACCGGCGGCAACGGCGCCGAAGAACTACTCGCACAACAGCCGTCGCACCCGGCGGACGCCGCCGAGGTGCTCCGGGTGAGCGGACTCGGCCTGACCGGACGCTTCCGGGATATCTCGTTCGCGGTGCGCGCCGGCGAGATCGTCGGTCTCGCAGGCTTGGTCGGCTCGGGCCGCTCGGAAGTGCTGGAAACGATCTACGGCGCACGGCCCGCGTCGGCGGGGCTGGTCGAGGTCGACGGTCGCCGGGTCCGTCCGGGCAGCACGACCGCCGCGGTGGCCGCCGGGATGGGGCTGGCGCCCGAGGAGCGGAAATCGCAGGGCTTGTTCCTGCTGGAATCGGTGGGGCGCAACATCTCCGCGGCGGCACTGCCGCGCTATTCCCGGTTCGGCTGGTTCGACCGCCGCAGGGAACGCGCGGAGACCGGCGGCGTGCTCGCCAGGGTCGGCGTCCGCCCCGCCGACCCGAACTACCCCGTGCGCGGGCTCTCCGGTGGCAATCAGCAGAAGACGGTGCTGGCCCGCTGGCTGCTGGAGGACTGCCGGGTGCTGCTGCTCGACGAGCCGACCCGCGGCGTCGATGTCGGTGCCCGCGCCGAAGTGTACGCGCAGGTCCGCGGGCTGGCCGAACGGGGTGTCGCGGTGCTGCTGGTGTCCAGCGACCTGCCCGAGCTGCTCGGGCTGGCCGACCGGGTGCTCGTGCTGCGCGACGGCGAGATCATCCACGCGGCGGCCGCGGCCGAGCTCACCGAGCCCGACATCATCGCCATGATCATGGAAGGGAGTGCGCTGTGACCGAACGCATCCACAGCACACCCACGGTGCACACCGAGGCGAAACCTCCTGCGGCGGAAGGTGTTCCGCCGCCCGGCAGCCGCCGCAAGGCCGGACGCGGTGAACTACGCAAACACCTGACGCTGATCGTCGCGCTGATCGCGCTACTGCTCGTCGGGGCGTTGACCAAGGGCGAGGACTTCCTCAGCACCGGCAACATGATCACCATCCTGACCCTGGCTTCGGTCATCGGCGTGGTGACCGTCGGCATGACGTTCGTGATCATCGGCGGTGGCATCGACCTGTCGGTCGGCGCGATCATCGCGTTGGCCTCGGTCTGGTGCACCACCACCGCCACCCAGTCCTACGGGGTGGCCGGGATGGTGCTCTGCGCGCTCCTCGTCGGCCTCGGCTGCGGAGTACTGAACGGGGCGCTCATCGCCTACGGCCGGTTGGTGCCGTTCATCGTCACGCTGGCCATGATGGTGGCCGCGCGCGGGCTGGCCGAGCAGATCTCGGGGCGGCAATCCCAGCTCGTCACCACCGACCTGCTCGCCCTCGCACAGAACCGGGTGCTCGGCATTCCGCTGCTGGTCTATCTCTTCGTCCTAGTGGTCGCGATCGGCTGGATCGTGCTGGAGCGCACCACCTTCGGCCGACGCAGTGCGGCGGTGGGCGGCAATCCGGAGGCGGCCCGGCTGGCGGGGATCGACGTGCGCAGGCACACCCTGCTCCTCTACGCGGCGTCGGGCCTGTGCTGCGGCATCGCCGCCGTCATGCTCACCGCGCAGACCACCACCGGCACCAGCACCAACGGCCAGCTCTACGAGCTGGACGCGATCGCCGCGGTGGTCATCGGCGGGACGCTGCTCAGCGGCGGCTTCGGCACCATCACCGGCTCGATCCTCGGCGTCCTCGTCTTCACCGTGATCGAGGACCTGTTCATCCTCAACAACCTCGAACAACCCATCCAGGCGATCGGCAAGGGGGCCATCATCGTGGCCGTCCTGCTGTTCCAGCGCTTCGGTCGCGCCCGCGCGGTCCCCACCCTCACCTGAACTCTCACCAAGGAACATCATGGGCTCCACACTCTCGCTCCCCCGCCGCGGCATCCTGCTCTCCGGCCTCGCCGCGGGCGCAGGCGTCCTCGCCGCCGCGTGCACCTCGAACGACACCACCGCCAGCACGCAGGTGGCCGGCGGCACCGGCGACAACTCCGCTGCGGGAAAGCAAGTGCGCGTGGGGTTTTCCGCGCCCGCCGCCGATCACGGCTGGACCGCGGCGGTCACCCGCAACGCGCGAGCGCAGGCCGAGAAGTTCGCCGACCTCACGCTGAACGTCACCGAGGGCACCAACGACGTCAGTCGCCAGATCGAGCAGGTGCAGTCGATGATCAACCAGAAGGTCGATGTACTCGTGGTGCTGCCGTTCGACGGCAACGCGCTCACCGAGGTCGCGAAAAACGCGATGGCCGCCGGGATTCCGGTGATCAACCTGGATCGGGTCTTCGCCTCGGCGCTGGCCTACCGCACCTGGATCGGCGGCGACAACTACGGAATGGGCGTCAACGCAGGCACCTTCATCGTCGGCAAGATGAAGG
This sequence comes from Nocardia sp. NPDC052316, assembly GCF_044547795.1. NCBI lineage: Bacteria > Bacillati > Actinomycetota > Actinomycetes > Mycobacteriales > Nocardiaceae > Nocardia > Nocardia sp. NPDC052316. The sequence goes on along the minus strand of NZ_JBIUBB010000002.1, from coordinate 620,674 downwards.
ACGCGGGCATCACCGATCCGGTGATCGTGGAGATCGCGGGCATCGACAATCTCCAGCTCACCCAGGAACGCAGCCGAGGGTTCCAGGACGCTATCGCCGCCGCCGGATTCCGCGTCGCGGCACGGCAATCCACCGATTTCACCGCGGCGGGCGGCCAGCAGGTCGCCAGTCAGATGTTGCAGGCGACGAAGAAGATCGACGCGATGTGGAACCACGACGACGACCAGGGCATCGGCGTGCTCGGCGCGATCAAACAGGCGAATCGGTCCGGTGAGTTCGTCATGGTCGGCGGCGGTGGCTCAGCCCAGGCCATGCGCGAGATCCAGGCGGGCAACTCACCGCTGCAGGCCACCGTGCTCTACAGCCCGGCCATGGCGTCCTCGGCGGTGGCGCTGGCCCGGCTGCTCGGGCAGCGCCGGGCGCTCGGCGATCTCGCCGAACACGATGTGCCCGCGAAGATCACGACGTTCTCCGCGGTGGTCACCAAGGACAACGCCGAACAGTACCTAGCGAACGGCTACTGACCGATCGGAGCCAGATGACCTCGACAGACCGCCGCACCCTCGGCATCGGGATGGTCGGCCACGCCTTCATGGGGCGCGCCCATTCGCATGCCTGGCGAAGTGTGGACGCGTTCTTCGACCTACCGTGGCGGCCGGTGCCCGTCGTGCTCGCGGGGCGCGACGCCGATCGGGCCTCCGCCGCCGCCGCCCGGCTCGGCTGGGCCGGTGCGGTGGGTGACTGGAAACAGTTGCTCGACCGCGACGATGTCGATCTCATCGATATCTGCACGCCCGGCGACAGCCATGCCGAGATCGCCATCGCCGCACTGCGAGCAGGCAAGCACGTGCTGTGCGAGAAGCCGATGGCCAATACCGTCGCCGAGGCGGAGTCGATGGCCGCCGCAGCCGAACAGGCCGCCACCCGTGGGGTTCGGTCGATGGTCGGGTTCAGTTATCGACGGGTGCCCGCGCTGGCGCTGGCCCGAAACCTGGTGGCGCAGGGCCGGATCGGCACCGTCCGGCATGTGCGCGCGCTGTATCTGCAGGATTGGCTCGCCGATCCCGGCGCACCGCTGACCTGGCGGCTCGATCGGCGGCGCGCCGGGTCGGGGGCGCTCGGCGATATCGGCGCGCACATCATCGACGCCACCCAGTTCGTCACCGGGGAGACGCTGACGGGGGTGTCGGCGTTGCTGGACACCTTCGTCACCGAACGCCCGCTGCCGGACGGGGACGGCCGCGGTCCGGTCACAGTGGACGACGCCGCGCTCTTCCTCGGGCGGTTGTCCGGTGGCGGCCTGGCCTCGTTCGAGGCGACCAGGGTGGCCGCCGGGCGCAAGAACTCGCTGCGCCTCGAGCTCAACGGTACCCACGGCAGCCTGGCATTCGACCTGGAGTCGATGAACGAGCTGTGGTTCCACGACCACACCGAGGAACCGGCGACCGCCGGGTTCCGCCGCATCCTGGTCACCGAGCCGCAGCACCCCTACACCGGGGCCTGGTGGCCGCCCGGGCACGGGCTCGGTTACGACCACACCTTCACCAACGAGGTGGCCGATCTGGTGATCGCGATCGCGGCGGGCAAAGTCCCGAGCCCGGGGTTCGCCGACGGGCTCGCGGTGCAGCGGGTACTCGCCGCGGTCGAGGCGAGCGCGGCGGACGACGGGCGCTGGACCGTCATCGGAGGAGGACAACAATGAGACCGATCACGCTGTTCACCGGGCAGTGGGCCGACCTGCCGTTCGAGCAGGTGTGCCGGCTCGCGGCGGAATGGGGCTACGACGGGCTCGAAATCGCCTGCTCGGGCGATCATTTCGAGGTGGACAAGGCACTCGCCGATCCCGACTACTCGGCACGCAAGCGCAAGATTCTCGAACGACATGGACTACAGGTTTTCGCCCTGTCCAATCACCTTGTCGGTCAGGCCGTCTGCGACCACCCGATCGATGAACGGCACCGGGCCATTGTGCCCCAGCGCATTTGGGGCGACGGCGAGCCGGAGGGCGTACGCCGCCGCGCCGCCGCCGAGATGGCCGATACGGCACGGGCGGCCGCGCAGCTCGGCGTGCGCACGGTCGTCGGGTTCACCGGCTCGAGTATCTGGCACACCGTCGCGATGTTCCCGCCCGTGCCACCGGAGACCATCGAGCGCGGCTACCAAGACTTCGCGCAGCGCTGGCATCCGATCCTCGACGTGTTCGACGCCGAAGGAGTCCGTTTCGCGCACGAGGTACATCCCAGCGAGATCGCCTACGACTACTGGACCACCGTGCGCACCCTGGCCGCCATCGAGCACCGCCCCGCCTTCGGCTTGAACTGGGACCCTTCGCATTTCATCTGGCAGGACCTCGATCCGGTCGCCTTCATCCTGGACTTCGCCGACCGCATCTACCACGTGGACTGCAAGGACACCAAGGTCCGCTGCGGCGACGGCCGCCGCGGCCGCCTCTCCTCCCATCTACCGTGGGCCGACCTGCGCCGCGGCTGGGACTTCGTCTCCACCGGCCGCGGCGATGTGCCGTGGGAGGACTGCTTCCGCGCCCTCAACGCCATCGGCTACACCGGGCCGATCTCCATCGAATGGGAAGACGCGGGCATGGACCGTCTCGCGGGCGCCCCCGAAGCCCTCGCCTACGTCCGCGGGCTCAACGCCATCACGCCACCGAGCGCCGCGTTCGACGCGGCATTCCGCTCCGACCGGCCCGCAACACCCGAGCGGTGATTCACGCGTCCGCGGTTTCCAGTTGGGAAACGTTGCCGAACACGGCGACCGCGACGGCTCCGCCGATGGCGAGGACGAAGCCTGCACCGACGAGCCATTCGAGGCCGGGGCGCGCGCTGTCGCCGAGGAGGAGTACGCCGACGATGCCGGGGATGACGGTCTCGCCGACCACCAGCGCGGCGGTGGCACCGTTCACCGAACCGAGTTGCAGCGCGACGGTGTGCAGGTAGAAGCCGCTGATGCCGGCGATCGCGATGGTCCAGGCGGCGGGGTCGGCGAGCAGGGTCGCGATGTCCAGCGGGTCGATGCCGTGCACGATGCGCACCGCGATCGCCAAGGCGCCGAACAGCATTCCGGCAGACAAGCCCGCGGCTACCGCGCCCCTGGAGCCGAGGCGGCGGACCACCAGTTGACTGCCGGCGAACAGCGCCACCGAGCCGATCAGGACGCCCCAGTGCAGCACCGGGTTGTCGCTGCCGCCGCCTTCGTGGCCCGCGGCGGCGCCGAGTGCGGCCAGCGCGAGGATCACCGTGCCGATCGCCAGCCAGTCGCGCAGGTGCAGGCGGATGCCGAGGATGAAGATGCCGAGCACCGCGGTGACGATCAGGTTCGCGCTCATGATGGTCTGGGAGAGGAACAGCGGGATCAGGCGCGCGGACACCGCGTTGCCCGCGAAACCAACCACGTCGAGCACGCTGCCGACGATGAACCACACCGACAACGCCGCCGCCACCGTGGCGGCGACGGTGGGCGCGCCGGTCTCGGTGACCTGTCCCCCCACCCCGCGCTCCAGCGCCGCCGCTGCCGACCGGCGTGCGGCATACGCCTGCAGGACCGACCCCAACCCATACCCCACGCAGGCAAGCAACGCGGCGATCAAACCGATCAGCATGCAATCAGTCCCACCGGCGGCACGCTCGTCGTTTCGATCACGATCGACCATAACGTTCGCCAACCAAAGGATCTTCCACCGGCACCGCACCACCTCGTCCGAACCGGGCAAATCTTCACTACCGCAACAAGTGGACGCATTGCCCGGTTACACCGTACTCTTCATGCAGTAGAACTGGACACGTCGTCCACTTGATTCGGAGGTACCGCGATGACCGCGACCAGCGCCGCCACTCCCCTTGCTCGCGAACACTTCCCGGCCGCGCGCCGCTGGTCCTACCTCAACCACGCCGGAATCAGTCCGCTGCCGCAGCCTGCGGTCGACGCGATGCATCGGCGCGCGACCGAGGTTTCTCTGGACGGCGAGTTCACCTATCCGGCGCACAGTGCCGAGATCGAGCGGGTGCGTGCGTCGGCCGCACGGTTGATGGGCGTGCCGTCGACCGATGTCGCGTTCGTCAAGAACACCACCACCGGACTCGGTATGGTCGCCAACGGTCTGGACTGGTCCCCCGGCGACCGCGTGGTCGTACCGGATCTGGAATTTCCGTCCACGCTCTACCCGTGGCTGGCGCTGGCCGATCGGGGCGTTCGGGTGGATCGGGTGCGGCCCGAGGGGACCGGCGGAAAGCTCACCACGGCGGCGTTCGTCGATCGGATTCGAGCCGGGCAGCCACCGAAGCTGGTCGTCACCAGTTGGGTCCAGTTCGGCCGGGGTTGGCGGGTCGATCTCGCGGAGCTGGGCCGGGCGTGCCGCGAGGTCGGCGCGTTGCTGTGCGTGGATGTGATCCAGGGGCTCGGCGTGATCCCCGCCGAATTGGCGCGTTGGGGCGTCGATTTCGCCATGGCCGACGGGCACAAGTGGCTGCTCGGCCCCGAAGGGTGCGGCGTGCTGTACGTGCGGGGTTCGCGACTCGAGTTGCTGCGGCCGCTGGAGCCCGGCTGGAATTCGGTGGCGCACCGCGAGGAGTGGGACAACCTCGAGCTGGTATTCGACGACACGGCACGGCGTTTGGAAGGCGGCATGCCGAATGTCACCGGCATCGCCGCCCTCGGCGCCTCGATCGATCTACTGCACGCGGCCGGGATCCCCGCGATCTGGTCGCATGTCGACCGCCTGTGCGAACTCGCCTGCTCGGGTCTCGCCGCGATCGGCGCAACCGTGCTGTCGGACCGGTCCCCCGAAGGACGGTCCGGCATCGTCGCCGTCCACCTCGATGGCCTGCCGATACCGTTGCTGGCCAAGCAATTACAGGCCGAAGGCATCGCCGTGTCCGCGCGTGCGGGCGGCCTGCGCATCTCACCGCATGGATACAACAACGAACACGACATCGAGCGTTTGATCGACGCCGTAGCCAAGTCGACCCGAGCCTGACACCGGCATACCCGGCCTTTCCGACCGAGCGGAACTGTTCGGCAAGTCGTCCAACCCGGTCCCTCGGTGTCGCATACTCGGGGCACGCGCGCCTCGCGTTCGCCGACCCGTAGGAGTTCCCATGGATCTCGCGGCACCCATCTGCATTGTCGGTGCGGGTCAGAGTGGGATTCTGACGGCGGCGAAGCTGCGCGAACTCGGGTTCGAGAATATCGACATTCTCGAGGCGGACTCGCAGCTCGGCGGTTACGCGCAGACCGTCGAGGTCGACGGCCAAATCTATGATTTTCAAGCGCATCTCATCGCCCAGCAGGCTTTCGGCGCGGACCTGGCGGGCACCGCCATCCACGAGCTGATGCGCAGGCATCCGGTCCGGACGCAGCCCGAAGCGCTGTACTTCGTCGGCAGGTCCGAGTCCGGCAAGCCACAACTGGCGGTGCCGCCGCATTTCCGCCCGCTGCTGCAGACCCTCAACCCGGAGCAGACGGTCGACCAGCTGATCGAGGCCTGGAACATCCTCGAGCGGGCGATCCGGAACCGGACCGCGCCGGGGCCCGGCGGTTTGGCGTTCGATCGGATTCCCGGCGAGACCTGGGAGACCTACCGCGCGCGCCACGCACCGCTGGTCGGCGAGATCTTGCAGGGCCTGGTGCTCTACGCCAATATGCGTCGACCGCGCCAGCCCGCCGAAACCATCATCAACATCAATGCCCATATCTGCGGACACGTCTCGCAGCTGGCGAAGCTGATCCTGTCGCTGTATCCGGCGCAGAGGCAGGCACTGCTGGCGCGGATGCCGCCGTCCTTGCTCGCACAGATGGGTTCACGCCGACCGGTCAGCGTGAGCTTCCCGCAGGGGTTCACCAGTTTCCTGCGACAGGTGCTCGATGACCATCGGCTCGCGGTCACGGTGAACAGTCGCGTGACCGGAATCGAACCCGTTGCGCAGCGAGGCGTTCGGGTCACCCACACGGTGGACGGTGAACCGCGCAGCGCGATCTACTCGCATGTGGTGGTGACCGCGCGACCCTCCCGAATTCGAGATATCTTCCCGGCTGGGGAGATTCACGAACTGTTCGCCGAGCAGAACTGTCCGCGGACCTGGACGCGCAGCTACCTCATCAAGGTGCCGCAGGAGATTCTCGCCTTTCCGCGGCGACCGGATTCCCCTGAGCCACTGGGCTTCTGGGTGATCGATCCGTACGGCAGCTACACCGACACCGATCCCGAACAGGCCAGGCACCGCATCACCGCGGCCAACAAGCAGCACCCCGGCCCGTACTGGGTTTGCTTCAGCAACTCCGACACCTCGATCTCGGACGCGCAAGCCTGGTCCCTCGCCAAGGAGAGCCTGTTCCTGTTCCCCGACCCACAGCTGGTCGCCGAGACCATCGCCGAGTGGCCGGCGTACCCCAGTGCGGCCGCGGTCCGGACGGGCTGGTTCGACCGGATAGCGGACATTCAGGGCAGGCACGGCATCTACTTCGTCGGTGAGATCCTGTCCGGTCCCACCGCCGAGTGCATCAGCTCGTTCGTCTGGGACGTGATTCCGCGGTGGTTCGCGCCGCTCGCCAGCGGCCCGTGGGACGACCGACCGGATCTGCCGTTTCCGTAGGCACCGAGTTTTCTTTGATACTTTGGTTGGCGAACTTTCAGTTACCGGAGCTTTGCCAGCGTGAGGCGGTGGATCGGTGACCAACAGTCGAGCGATGGTGCGCGCCTGGTGGCGATACCGGGTCGATTATCGCTGGCTGATCGACACGCTCGAAGCCCACTCCGCGCTCGGGCCGTTGAAAACCATGCTCGGATCCGGCGGCATCGTCCTGGGGTCGATCACGGTGCTCGCGCTGGTTTCGCAGGCGGGCCAGACCGGGCTCGTCGGGGATGTTCAGGCCATCGTCGTGGTCGCGCTCGCCGGGGTGTGGACACTGCGCTGGTGGTTGTTGCCGTGGCCGAGCGAGGTGGAGTCGCTGCTGTGGGTCGCCGGGGTGGATCTCGCCATCACCGCCAACAACGTGATGCTCCAGGATCGCCTGCTCGGCGCGATGGGGTGCGTGCTGCTGGTGACCACGGGCGGATACATCACGATCTTCCACGGTCCGCGGGTGCTGGCTCTGCATGTCGGCTGGTCCGTGGTCTCGATCGTCGTGCTGGCGGCGATGATGGTCCTCGGTGTGCCGGCCGGCCCGGGACACGGGAAGGGCGACGTCGCGCTCGGCCTGGTAGTCGTGCTCGTCGTGCTCGCGGTGACCGTCGTGGTGCTACCGGTCGTGCACTTCTGTAGCTGGCTGCTGCGGGTGGACGCGCTCTCGGATCCGCTCACCAGACTGTTGAACCGGCGCGGTCTCGAATCGCACCTGCCCCGTTTCTTCGGACCGCGCAGCCGCGGCGGCGTCTATGTGGTGACGCTGGACCTCGATCGGTTCAAGTCCGTCAACGACACCTTCGGTCATTCGTTCGGTGACGAGGTGCTTGTACGGACGGCCGACTGTTTGCGGGCGGCGGCCCGACCCGACGCCATCGTCGTGCGCACCGGCGGTGAAGAGTTCATGGTGGTCGGTCATCTGCACGGCGAATCCATCGGTGCCGTCGCCGAGCGCCTGCGGCAGGCGGTCGAGTCGATGCCCGGCCTGCCGAGCCCCATCACCGCCAGTGTCGGAGCCGCGGAATTCGAGCCCGTCCGAACCTACGGGCGGCAGCCCGCCGCGATGCATCGCATCGTGTTCCGCAACTCCGACGCGGCCATGTATCGGGCGAAGCAAATGGGCGGCAACGCCGTGGTGGTCGCCGACCGCCACGACGCGCTCGAATAACCTCAGTCGCTCACGGCGACAGGCGTATCCAACTGCTTGGCCAGCCACGCCAGTGACATCGGATACCGGTAATCGATGCCGCCGTGTTTGGCGTCGAACAGTTCGAAAGCGATGATGTCCGACGGCACTCCGTTGTCGAGCAGTGCCTGCCGGAAAGCCTCGGCGCCGATATCCAGGTACCACTCGTCCTGCGTACCGCCGTCGATCCAGATCGCCCGCATCGACCGCATGGCCTCGGCGTACCGCGGCACCATCCGGACCGGATCCCAGGCCAGCCAGCGTTCCCACACATCGGGTTTCAGCACACCGGTGCGCGAATCGAAGGGCAGCTCGGGTCGTCCGTCCGGGCCCGGCGTGAAACAAGCCGTAACTCCGTACAGCAACAGCAGATCCTGATCTTCGGGCTTGGTGAAGGACACCCGCTGCTGAAACTCCGCCCACCACCGGTGAATATCGCCGTCGTACCCGCGCAGTTGACGCACCGCGTCGGCGAAGCCCGGCAGGTAGCAGTACTCGTAGAGGGCGTCACCGGCGTGAGTTGCCAAGGCGCCGAATAGATCCGGCCGCAACATCGGCGTGATCATCGCGCCGAATCCACCGCTGCTCTTCCCCATGATGCCTCGGTGCGCGCTGTCGGCGACCGTGCGATAGTGCGCGTCGACCCACGGGACAATCTCGTCGCACAGATACGAGTGGTACCGCCCCGTGCCCGCCGAGTCCACGAATTGGCTACCCCCGTAGGCGGTCCACGCGTCGACGTACACAACGATGGCAGGCGGCGCCTCCCCCGTCGCGAACACCTCGTCGGCGGTTTCGGTGAACGGTCGGCGAAACGCCATCCGATTCCGCCACATCGAGATATGACCGGTATAGCCCTGGATCACATAAACCGACGGATACCGTCGATCCCCCGCCTCCTCGTAACCCGGTGGCACATATACCCACAACGGACGTTCATGCGGATCCCGCAACGGATTGTCGCGCAGCAACACACTGTCGAAGACGTGTTCATCGAGGCGTCCGGCGAGCTCAGCAGACCAAGGCAACATGGTCGCGACACTAGTCGCGCACCACCGCGCCCGCCTTCGTATTTTCCGACCACGGCAGGCACCACGCCCGTTGCGATGGGAGTGGATACTTCTCGGGTGCGGATAGAGATCAGTGTCGAGTCCATCGCCGGCGTGCGAGTCGCCGCGCGGGCAGGAGCGGATCGGGTCGAGTTGTGTGCAGGGCTCTCCGACGGCGGTCTGACGCCGAGTGTCGCGCTGATCGAGCACGCGGCGGCCGTCGATATTCCGGTGCATGTGCTGATTCGGCCGCGCCCGGGCGGGTTTCACTACGCACCGGAGGAAATCGCGGTGATGGTCGGTGATATCGCGGCGGCTCGTGCGGCAGGGGCCGCCGGGATCGTGGTCGGCGCGCTGGATTCCTCGGGCGCGCTCGACCCCGCCTGTGCGGCCTTCGTCGACGCGGCCGAGGGTGTGGACGTCACGCTGCATCGCGCGATCGATGTCAGCGCGTCGTCGCAACGGGCGTTGGACCAGGCGATCGCCTTCGGCTTCACCCGCGTGCTGACCTCGGGACGCCGGCGCGCCGTGCTGGACGGCGCACCGTTGATCAAAGACCTGGTGCGGCAGGGTTTCGGGGCGATCGAGGTGATGGCGTGCGGTGGCGTGCGCGCGGCCAATGCCACCCAGGTGATCGACGCTACCGGCGTCGCCGACCTGCACGCCGCCGTGCGCAGGCCGGTGCCCGGAGCCGCGCACGGTGCGGTGTCGTTCGCGGGAGTCGGTGTGCCCCAAGGCTTCGATCGGTTCGAGACCGATCCCGACGAGGTGGCCGCACTGTGCGCCGTCGTTTGTGACCGCAACCAGTTGCCCACGAAGTAATTCGGATCACCGGTCCGGTGACGACACCGGACCGGTCCCGGCTCACCGGCGGGTGGCGTCGATCAACCGCTGCCGCAGCCAGGTCAGCGGTGTGGCTCCCCCGCCGATGGCGTAACCGGGGTAGCTCTGATGGATTCCGGACTTCAGGAAGTCGTCGACCTGCCGCTTGCGCTCTTCGTAGGCCGAGTTGTTGAGCTGATCGGCCAGCAGCCCGAGGCCGCCCGCGGCGAGCGCGTCGGCGATGAGTTCGTTCGCCTGCTGCTGGTAGATGTCGAACATGGCGGGGTTGGGGTTCGAGATCTGCGCGAAGAAGCCGGCGAAGCGTGCGGCGAAGTCGCCATCGGGGGTCGCGCAGTACAAATCGCCTGGGGCACAGAAGGTGTAGGTCTGCGGGCTGAGCCAGCCGAAACCGCCGAGTCGCGGACCACCGGCGCCCGCACCCGCGACGGGCGGGCCGATCAGGGTGTCGGTGGGCGAACGGCGCGGATCGGAGACGAGACCGACGAGTTCGACGCGGTTGGGCGGCACGACACCGAGCCCGGTGCCGATCTCCGCGGCGACGTCACCGGCGGCGTCCGCACCCTGGCTGTAGCCGAGCAGCGCGAATCGCGTGTTGTCACAACGCTGTGCCATCGCGCCGAGCAGGCCACGCGCACCCTTGACGGCTTCCTGCTTGGAGCGTCCGTAGACGTCGCCCTCCCACGGGAACGCGGTCGCCGGGTACGCGACATAATCGGTGACGACATTGCCGGGCAGGTTGTCGGCGGCCGCGGCGAGGATCCCCTTGCCCGGCTCGGTATTCGAGGTCTCCCAGGTACCGGGAATCGCCACGACATACAGGTCAGGGCAGTCCTGCGGGGCGGCGTGCGCGGTCGAGGCGACGCCGACCGGTAGTGCGGCCGTGACCATCGCTGCCGCGCATGCGGCGGTGTGCTTCCATCGCGAAACCATCGTGTACTCCGTGTTCACTGCCGGGTTGGCGCCCGGTCGGCGATGGCGCTCTGTGTCCGCTCGAGCGCCGATGACTGTCTTTCTTCAGGTGGTCATGTCGTCGGGAACGTCCCCTTACCTGGGAACAGTGTCCCCAGAAAGTCCGTCTGACGCCAGCGGTTCAAAGACTACGTTGCCCGCCCGCGAATCGGCCTGCCGTATGCAGATGCGTCAGCGCCTGCGCGTAGGAGTCGAGCAGGCTCGTCTGGCAGTACGGCACACCGAGTTCCGCGCAGAACTCGATGACCATCGGCTGGGCGCGGCGCAGGTTGGGCCGGGGCATGGACGGGAAGAGGTGGTGCTCGATCTGATAGTTCAGCCCGCCGAGTGCGGTATCTACGAGGGCGCTGCCGCGAACATTGCGCGAGGTCAACACCTGTCGGCGCAGGAAGTCGGTGGCATCGTTCTCGCTCAGCACTGCCATGCCTTTGTGGTTGGGTGCAAACGTGCAGCCCATGTAGAAACCGAACAGGCCTTGCTGCACCAGAATGAACGCCACCGCTTTGCCCGGCGAGAGCACCAGGAACGCCGCCGCGAGGAATCCGGCGGCGTGCGCCGCGAGCAGCACGCCCTCCCACCCGCGATGCGGGATCGCCCAGCGGAACACCGCTCGGACGCTCGAATAGTGCAGGCTGCCTGCCTCCAGCAGGAGCAACGGAAAGAAGAGCCAGGCCTGGTATCGGAAGATCAGGCGCCGCAGGCCCGTACCGGTGCTGGCGCGGTCACCGGAGTGCGCCAGGATCCCCATCACGTCGGGGTCGGCCCCCTCGGTGTTGGGGTGGGCGTGGTGGCGGTTGTGATTGCTGGTCCACCAGCCGATGCTCACCCCGGTGGCGAGATTGCCTGCGATCAGGCCGAATAGATAGTTGCCCCGACGTCCGGCGAAGATCTGCCGGTGCCCGGCATCGTGGCCGAGGAAGGCGAGCTGGGCGAACACCGCCGCGAGGAACACCGCGACGGCCAGCTGCCACCACGAGTCGCCGAGGAGGAACAACGCCGCCCACCCGGCGACGAACGCACCCGCGGTGATCGCACTCTTCCAGGCGTAGTACCGCACCCGCCGGTCGAGCAGTCCCGCCTGGCGCACCCGGCGCATCAGCACCGCGTACTCGCTGCCACGCACCGACGGCAGCGGTGACGAGACCCGCGCACTCGACGCGGCAGCGAATCCCGGCGCCGGGCCGGTAGAAGTTCCTGTGACCACGGGCGCCTACGCATCCTGCTAGCAGTGGTGTTCCTTGGGCACTAACTGTCGTCTACGAAGCGGCGGCCACCGACAGCGGGCCTCCGCAAACAGCTGTCCGCCGGCACACGATCGTCCGGCGAGACCACCACCAGGTGAACGCGGGAACGGATCGACGACACATCTGGGTGACAACTCTGGACCCGACGGGCCGACGGGTCCGCAGCCACGACACGTCGCCGCAGGCTTGCGACCCGGCGGTCCCGACGACATCCGGTTCGGACTGCCGAATGCCGCCCGCCGCGGCCTGATACGTGGATCAGCGCCGAAACAAGCGACGCAGCCGACCCCGGATACCGGCGGCCGCCTCGGGTACCGCAGCGGCGGTCTCGACTTCCTGCGCCGCCGTCGCCTGCGCGAATCGCACATGCAACTGCTCGCGCACCTGCTCCGGGGTGTAGGCGCGGCGCCGCCGCTCGGCGCGCACCACCACCACGCCGGTGGCCACCACACCGGCCGCACCCGCCAATCCCACTGCCTTCCACCACCTCATGCCACATAGGCTACGGCCATGACGGGTACGGCCATCACTCTCGATCGCGCGCTAGAGCTCACCAGAACCGGCGACATCTGGTTGTTCCGCGGCCATTCCGCGGCGGACCGGGCGATCCGGATGACGACGAACAGTCCGGTCAATCATGTCGGCATGTCGGTGGTGCTCGACGATCTCCCCGCGCTGATCTGGCATGCCGAGCTCGGCCGGTCGCTGCCGGACATGTGGTCGGGCAACGAGCACCGCGGCGTCCAGCTGCACAATCTGCGCGACGCGGTGCTGGTGTGGGCGAATCGCTATGGCCAGCAGGCGTGGCTGCGCCAGTTGAACCAGCCGGCCACCCGCGAGATGGAAGACAGTGTGCTGCGCACCGTCGCCCGGCTCGACGGCACGCCGTTTCCGTCCACCGCCGGTCTCGCCGGACGCTGGTTGCGCGGCCGTGTGCGCATTCCGCGCCGCAAGCGGCGTCAGGCGGTGGCCCGCGAGCTGGAGAACGCGTACTGCGCGGAGATCGTGGCGACGACGTACCAGGCAATGGGGCTGCTGCCCGCGGATCGCAGCCCGAATTGGTATGACCCCGGCCGTTTTTGGAGCGGCGACCGGCTGCGACTGACCGGCGGCTATGAATTGGGCGACGAGATAGCTGTCCAGATCTGAAAAGCCAGTCCAGTGGCGGTTTCTGCAGATTTGCAGACGATGCCTGCGCAATTCCCCCTTGTCTGTGCAGAGGGTGCCATCAATACTGTCCAACCGAGCCTGTGTGCGGTGCGTCACATCCGTGCGAGGCGGCGTGTGGAAAGTAGAGGAACACCCGAATGACGTCCACGATCGAAGAAGAAGCCAGCTCCGAAAAGGGCCTAGCGCGAGTCGCGCAATCGCTCGCCAAGTGGACGGAGAAGTGGTTCCCGGACGCCTATGTCTTCGCACTGTTAGGCGTTGTCGTGGTCGCCGTCGCCGCACTGGCCAACGGCTCGTCACCGAAGACGGTGGTGAACGCCTTCGGTGACGGCTTCTGGGACCTCACCGCCTTCACCCTGCAGATGGCCATGGTGGTGCTCACCGGCTACGTCGTCGCCACCTCCCCACCGGTGGCCCGGCTGATCGAGCGGCTCGCCACGGTGCCGCAGACCGCAAGCAGCGCAGTGGGTTTCGTGGCGTTCCTGGCCATGTCGGTATCCCTGCTGAACTGGGGGCTCAGTTTGGTGTTCGGCGGCCTGCTCGCCCGCGCCATCGCCCGCCGGACCGACCTGCGCGTCGACTATCGCGCCCTCGGCGCCGCGGCGTTCATGGGGTTGGGTGCCGTGTGGGCACTCGGCCTGTCGTCCTCGGCCGCCCAACTCCAGGCTACCGCGGCGTCGTTGCCGCCTGCCCTGTTGAAGATCACCGGCGTGCTCGACCTCGGCACCACGATCTTCACCTGGCAGTCCATGCTGATGTGCGTGATCATCATGGCGATGACCGTGGTGATCGCGCACGTCTCGGCGCCGAAGGGTGCGGCCATCAAGACCGCCGAGGAACTGGAGGTCGATCTCGACGACCAGCCCGCGGAGGCGACACCGCGCAGCAGGCCCGGTGAATGGCTCGAGTACAGCCGCATCCTGCCGATCCTGTTGGGCGCGCTCACGTTGGGATGGCTGGTCTCCCAGTTCTTTTCCAAGCCGGCGCTCACGGTGGTCAGCAGCCTGAACGGTTATCTGCTGGTCTTCCTGATGCTCGGCTTGGTATTGCACGGCACGCCGCGCAACTTCTTGCAGGCCGTCTCCCTCGCCGTGCCTGCGACGGCGGGCATTCTGGTCCAGTTCCCGCTGTACGCGGCGATGGCCGCCGTCCTCACCAAGGCGAAGGGCCGGGGTGGGCACACCGTCTCCGAGCACCTCGCGGAGTTCTTCACCAGCATCGGCGGCGGCGGCAGCTTCGCCATCGTGATCGCCGTCTACACCATCGCGCTCGGCTTCTTCGTCCCGTCCGGCGGCGGAAAATGGCTGGTCGAAGCCCCGTACGTGATGCAGTCGGCGACCGACGTGCAGATGAACCTCGGCTGGACGGTGCAGATCTACAACGTCGCCGAGGCGCTGCCCACCCTCATCAACCCGTTCTTCATGCTGCCCTTGCTGGCGGTGTTGAAGTTGCGGGCGCGTGATCTCGTCGGATTCACATTCTTGCAGTTCATGTTCCACCTACCGGTGGTGCTGCTGCTCGTGTGGTTGCTCGGGATGACGTTCGACTACGTCCCGCCGATCATCCCCGGTAAACCGTGAATCAGTTGCGCACCAGCAGCACGGCACCGGCGGCCAGCAGCGCGAGGACGATGGCGGCAAGGCCGTAGACCAAGCGGTGCGTGCGCACCACGGGCAGGAAGCGGTCCACGGCGTAGCGGCCGGGACCGGTGAGGGTCAGTGCGGCGGCGGCCGCGGCCAGGATCAGCTCGTACTCGATGCCCTTGGGGGCGAAGAAGGCGCCCGTTCCCTTCACCGCAAGGGCATTGAGCATGGTGCCGACGATGGCCGCGCCCGCGAGCGGCGTGAGCAGCCCGACCACCAGGGCCAGACCGCCGAAGGTTTCGGTCACGCCCGCGACCAAGGCCATGGTTTCACCGGCCGGATACCCCTTACCGGTGAAGAACTTTCCGGTTCCGTCCAGTCCGCCACCGCCGAACATGCCAAACAGCTTCTGCGCGCCGTGCGCGGCCATGGTCAGCCCGACCGCGATGCGCAGCAGGAGCAGTCCGGCGTCGTAGGCGTGCGGAGTCGCGCCGTAACCCGACGCCCCGTCGAGGTCAGCGGTCGAGGTCGACGGCGAAGCTGTTGCGGTGGAACTCATTCGAGGTGCCTTTCAGTGGGGGTACAGGGGGTTCAGCCGAATTGGAGTGAACGTTTGGCCAGGCCGCGCCAGAAGCCGTCGATGACGCTGCGCTGGGTGCCCAGATCGGCGGACGCCGCGCCGAGCGAAACGAACAGCGGAGCAAAGTGTTCGGTCCGTGGATGCGCCAACTGCGCTGCGGGAGCTTTACGTTCGAAGTCGAGCAATTCGTCGAGTTCGCCGGCGGCCAGCGCGCGCCTGCCCCATTCGTCGAACTCCGTCATCACCGGATGCACCGAACCGTCCTGGCTCAGTGCGCGCAGGTTGTGGGTGAAGAAGCCGCTGCCGACGATCAGCACGCCCTGATCGCGCAGCGGGGCGAGCTTGCGGCCGATCGCCAGCAGACCCGCGGGGTCCAGCGTCGGCATCGACATCTGCAGCACCGGCACGTCCGCCGCCGGATACATCTCGACCAGGGGGACGTAGGCACCGTGGTCGAGCCCTCGGTCCGGTGCGTCGTGCACCGACAGGCCGGGTCCGCGCAGTAGTTTGCGCACGTCATCGGCCAGTTCGGGCGCGCCTGGGGCCGGGTAGGTCACCTCGTAGTAGTGGCGCGGGAAGCCGCCGAAGTCGTAGATCAGCGGAACCGTGCCGGTGGCGCCGATGGTCAACGGCGCGTCCTCCCAGTGTGCCGAGATCATCAGCACCGCTTCGGGTTTCGGCAGCTCGGCCGACCACGCGGCCAGCTGGCCCGGCCAGATCGGGTCGTCGGCCAGCGGCGGCGCACCGTGCGACAGGTAGAGCACCGGCATCCGCATCGTCTCGCCATCCTTCCATGTAGTTCAAATTTGAACTTCTAGCCCGATGGTAAATTATTGTTCGAATTTGAACAACCATGAGAGGTGGGCGATGACGGAGCCGCGCTGGCTCGACGACGAAGAAATGCGGGCCTGGACGGCGTTCCTCGCCGCAACGGCGCTGCTGAACCGGCGGATCGAACAGCAGCTCAAGGACGACGCGCACCTGTCACACACCCAGTACGAGGTACTCGTCCGACTGGCCCAGGCCCCCGGCAACGAGCTACGGATGACCGAGCTCTCCGCGGCCCTGTTCACCTCCAAGAGCGGCCTCACCTACCAGATCGACCAGCTCGCGAAGGCGGGCTTCGTCCGCCGCGTCCCCTCCCCCGACGACCCCCGCGGCATCGTGGCAACCCTCACCCCGGCCGGCCGACGCAAACTCGAAGCCGCCGCCCCCGGCCACGTCGCGCTGGTCCGCGAACTACTGATCGACGTCCTGACCCCCGCGCAGCGCAAAGCCGTCGCCGACGGGCTCGGCGAGGTGGCCCGCAGGCTCGGTTGACGTCAGAACGCCGGTCAGCTCCGGTCGGGTGTGCCGAGGGCTTCGGTGTAGACCGCGAGGATGTCGGTCAGGTGGCGGGATTGGCGGGGTTCGTCGGCGTGCGGCGTGAGTGCCTTGCGCATGGTTTCCAGTTGGGTGCGGTCTCGGGCGAGGGATTGCAGGACGGTGGCGATTGCGGATACCGAGGGGTCGGGGGCGCGGACTCCGCCCGCGGCGGGGATGGTTTCGGAGAGTTCGGGGTCGCAGTAGACGATCGGCAGGCCCATTGCCACCGCCTCCAGCAGCACCATGCCCTGGGTGTCGCAGTCGGAGGTCAGGAGCAGCACGTCGTGGGTGCGCATGGCGGTGAGGCAGTCGGCCTGATCGACTTCGCCGTGCAGGTGCACGCGGTCACCGAGGTTCGCCGCGGTGATCGCGGTGCGGGCGCGGTCGGCGAGTGGGCCGCTCCCATAGATGTCGAGGGTGCATTCGCCGACTCGGCGGGCCACCTCGATCGCTTCGAGCGGGCGTTTCTCCATGGACAGGCGGCCACACCACAGGGCACGCAGCGGTGCGTCCTGGGTCGGCGGCGGCGCGCTCGCGGCGCGGACGCGGTCGAGCAGAGCGTCATCGATCCCGTTGGACACCACGTGAATCGGCCGGTCGACGCCGCGAGCGGCCAGGCGGCGGGCGAAGTGATGGGTCGGCACGGTCACCCGATCGGCCGCCTGGGCTTGCGCGATCAGCGGACGCCACGCGAGCCGCGCGATGCGGCCGTCTCCGGGATGAACCGGTGGCTTGCGCGAGCGCACGAAGGCTCCATGTAGCCAGCGCATCGTCAATGCGGCCGGATACGGTGCGGGAGAATATTTTTCGATGACAGTGTCGTCGCGGCTCTGCATGGTCTGCACGATCGGGATGCCGTGCCTGCGTGCGGCGCGGGCGCCGAGGATGCCGCAGCCGTAGGTGGTCAGCGCGTGCACCACATCGATCGGGCCGCGCTCGGCGAACGCGGCATCGATCGCGCGCCGGTTGGCGCGGGTCGGCAGCACCAGCGGCAGCCCGTTCGACATCGCGAACGGCACGGCCTCGAGCACAACGGTGTCGGCCTCGGGCGGCACCGATCCCGGTGCGGGAGCGCAGAATACGGTCACCCGGTGCCCGAGTCCGCGCAGACCGTCGCACAGCGACCGCATGGCGGTCTGCACGCCGCCGAGCGTGGCCGGGTGGAAGTCGGTGCAGATCGCGACGTGCAGCGCATCGCCCACGGGTCAGGCCGACGTCGTGACGGCGAGTTCTTCCACCGCGTCCGCCGCGGCGCGAATGCCGTTCTCGGCCGCCACTACCCGGCCGAGTTCCGCGGCGCGCTCGGCAGCCTCGGGCGTCAACGTCCGAACCAGCGCGTCGTGCAGGCGGTCCTCGGTCAGCGACGGATACGGGAAGTCCGCACCGATGCCGAGCGCCGCGATCCGCCAGCCGTAGAAGAACTGGTCGCTGTGCACGCCGATCACCACCGCGGGCAGCCCGGCGCGCAGCACATCGTGGGTGTTGCCGCTGCCGCCGTGGTGGACGACGGCGCGGCAGCGCGGCAGGACGCGGTCATAGTCGAACGAGTCGAGCACGAGCAGCCTGCGGTCGTAACCGATGCCACGGGGGAAGCCGTCGCCCTTCACCGTCACCAGGGCACGAACCCCCAGCCTGCGGCACACGGCGTCGATCAGGTCGCAGCTGCCGACGGGATCGAGGATCGGCATGCCGGTCATGCAGAAGTAGACGGGCGGCTCGCCCTCGTCGAGCCACTCGGTGAGCACCGGATCGACCGCCGCCTCGCCCCAGGCCGCACGCATATGCGCGGGCAGGATCGGCGCACCGACCACGGTCGCGCGGTCGGGCCAGTCACTCGGTTTCGGCAACAGCACCGGACTCACCATGTGCACCAACGGAATACCGTCCGCCCGGATGCGGCGGAACGGATTCTGCGGCTTGCCCGGCAACCCCATCAGTTCCCGTACCCGTCGATCCATCTTGCGATATGCCAGCCCGTAGGCGAGTTCGAAGGCCGTGTAGCTGGCCAGCCGCACCCGCCGCGAGGCCACCATGCGCTTGACCGTGAACGACGACGGAAACTCCGCGGTGCGTTCCAGCGGATACGGCAACCCGCCGATCACCCGCTGCCCCGTCTTCTCGGCGCGCTCCATCGCCCACGGCAGCGTGGAGGCGCACGACACGATCACCTCGGCCGATTCGCATGCGCCGCAGAGCACCTCGTGCATCCGCTCGCCGCGCTCGCCCGCCATGATCTTGACGGTGTCGCGCATGATCTGCAGGAACGGCAGCGGATTACCGGAGGACAGGCCGCGTTTGGCGGCGGGTGACTCCAGCAGTTCCGCGGAGTTGAACGGGATGACGTGCGGCTCGAAGCCCGAGCGCCGCACCACCTCCGCGTAGTTCTCGGTGGCGGTGATCTCGACCTGATGTCCGCGCGAACGGAATTCGTCGGCCAGGGCGAGATACGGCTGGTGGTCGCCCCTGGTGCCCGCGGTCAACAACGCGATACGCATACTCTCGACTTTCGTTCGTGATCTGGGCGTGCATGGTCGGGATCGGCGGGAGTCGGCGCAGCCCGGCTGCGGTGCGGCGCCGATGTTAATGTCTGCGCATGACCGACCACACGCGCCCCGGACTCCGCATCGGGATCCTCGGCGCGGCCGCCATCGCGCCCGCCGCCCTGATCGCACCGGCCGGGCGGAACCCCGAGGTGGTGGTGTCGGCGATCGCCGCGCGGGATCGGTCGCGGGCCGAGGAGTTCGCCCGCAAGCACGGCATCGCACAGGTCTACGACAGTTATCAGGCGCTCGTCGACGCGCCGGATCTCGACGCGGTCTACATCCCGCTGCCCAACGGGCTGCACGGCCGCTGGACCCGCGCCGCGATAGCGGCCGGGAAACATGTGCTGTGCGAGAAGCCGTTTACCGCCAATGCGGCGGAGGCGCGCGAGATCGAGGCGCTGGCAGCCGAATCCGGCGTCGTGGTGATGGAGGCCTTCCACAACCGCTACCACCCGCTGATCACCGGTGCCGAAAAGATCATCGCCTCCGGCGAATTGGGCAAGCTGCTGCGCGTGGAAGCCGCATTCTCCTTCCCGCTGTCGAAGTCCTCGGACATCCGCTACGACTACCGCCTGGCGGGCGGCGCCCTGATGGACGCGGGCTGCTACCCCGTGCACCTGGCCCGCGTGCTCGGCGGCGAGAACCCGGAAGTGGTTGCCGCGCAAGCGAAGCTGCGTGGACCGCGGATCGATCGCGCGATGACCGCCGAGCTGCGCTTCCCGTCCGGCCACACCGGCCGCATCCGCTGCTCGATGTGGTCGGCGGACGTGCTGAGCGCCAGTGCCACCGTCGTCGGCGAGCAAGGCCGGATGCGGCTGCTCAACCCGATCCTGCCGCAGCTCGGGCACGTGCTGTCGGTCCGCTCGGTGGACGGCAGGCGGCTGCGGCGATTCGGGCGTCGTCCCTCCTACGATTATCAACTCGACGCCTTCGCCGCCGCGGTACTGCGCGGCGAGCCCGTCGCCACCGGACCCGGCGATGCCGTCGCGACCATGACCGTCATCGATGCCATCTATCAAGCCGCGGGCCTGCCACTACGCCAGCCGAGCTGACGTCGCGTCGAGGAAATCGACGATGTGCCCGAACACGTCGAGCGCCGCGCCACGACCGATGAAGGTATCGAGGTGGCCGTAGGACGGAATCTCGGTGTAGCGGACGTCGACTCCGGGATTGCGCGCCGAAAGTAGCTCGTAGCACAGCTTGTTGGAGTCGAGCCACGCTTCGTTGCGGCTGCCCGCCAGCAACAGCACCGGGCAGTCGATCCGATCGGCGCGATCGAGCGCGTTCTCCGGGAGCGCGGCGTAGCGCTCGTCGTCGACGTTCCAGCGGACCACCGCGTGCGCCAACTCCATCTGCCGCAGATGCGGCAGCACCGACAACGGTATCGGCCCGAACAGGTCGGCGATTCGGTCGTGGGTGCGCGCGTCCAGATGGTCGTGCTCGAAGAGCTTCGCGCCCATCCCCCATCCGTGGTGCACCATCCGGCAGGTCGGGTCGGGGCACTCACCCTTGCGCGACAGCGCGGCATAGAGCAGGGTGCGCCGGTTCCACAGCCCGACCTTGCGGAAGTCGGACTCGATATGGCTGACGCGGGTGCCGAGCAGCTCGCTGCCGAGTAGCACCCGCACCCGCGCGGCGGTGCTGACCTTCGGGGTCAGGAACACCCCCTGCGCGACCACGCCCGCAAGGCCGGGCAGCAGGCCACCGGTCATGCTCAGCGACAAGGCCAGCGCGCCGATGCAGTGCGCGACGACGAACAGCGGGCGATCGCCGATCTCCGCGCGGATCCGCGCGACCGCCGCCGGCAGGTCGTAGAGCGCGACATCGTCGAAGGTGTAGGGCCGTCCGGAGGCGTTGTGCGGCAGGCGGCTGCTGCCGCGCCAGTCCAGCAGCCACGACTGGTAGCCCGCGTCGGCCAGGACGTCGGTGACATTGCGGATCTCGGGCAGCGCGAACATCTCCGACGACACCCCGTGCCCGTGCACCAGCAGCACCGCGGGCCCGTCGTCGGGGCCGACGCGGCGCAGTTCGAGGTCGACCCCGTCGTCGGTGCGGAACGAGATCGCCTCGCCACGAGCGAGTTCGGCTGATCGAATCATCGGTGCTCCTTACGCATGGCGCGCCGCAGATCCAGTAGATCGATACCGACGCGGAGCACCGGCTCGAGCAGACTCTTCCCGAGCTGGCCACCGAACCAGCTGAGCCACAACAGTTTCGCCAGCCGCCGCTGCCGTTCGGACAGGCGCGGATCGATCTCGATGCCGTCGATCTGGTCGGGCAGATAGCTGTGCATCGGCACCGCCACCTCGCCGGAGTACGACGCGGGCTCCCCCGTGCGGCCGATCTCGATCACCTGGGTGCCGAGCTGGCGGACCAGGCGGCGGCGCGCCGCGGCGAACTTGTACCCTGCCAGCCACCAGGTGCCACCCGACGAATCACGCAGCGTCAGTTGGTAATGCATGATCGGATGCCGCACCTCGTGCCGCAGCGGCGTGCCGTCGTGTGGCCGAACCGTCGCGGTGCCCGCCACCGTGAGCGGCCTCTCGTGCAGCTCAGCGCAGGTCATCTCGCCACTCACGTCCAGCGTTCGCGCGCCGAACGCCTGGGCGCTGCTCGCCACGGACAGCGTCAACCGCAGGTCGCAGGGCAGGTCGGCGGCGGCACCGACCGGACCGACCGCCCCGGTGAGTGTTTCGCGGAACCGCAGGTAAGGATCCTCGCCCGGCTGCGGTCCGAGGCCCGTCATGGCGGCGAGCATCTTCGCGCGCGCCGCCGGGCCGGGGACGACCGGCGCGGGCAGGCCGTTGGCCGCCACGAAGGCGGCGGTGCGGGTGGCCGAGGCGGGCGGCGCGGTCACCATGGCCGCGAGTTGCGTGCGCGCCACGGGGCTTTGCAGCACCTGCGCCAGCGAGGCCAGTTCCGGCACCGGGCCGTCCTCGATCGCCCGTACCACGTCCGTGCACCACTGCTCCCAGTGCTGCACGCGAATACCCAAGCCGCCCAGCGTGGTTTCGGCGACCACCTGTTCGAGCGAGGTGGGTGGGCCGGTGAGATGGTAGGTGTGGCCCCACGCGCTCGGCGTGCCGACGATCGCCGCGGCCACCCGGCTCACCCAATCGACCGGGGCCGCGTTGAGGTATCGGAAGCCGGGCACGGTCCGAAAACGCATGAGGGCGGCGGTGATTCCGGAGTTGAGGTCACGCGGGTTGTGCGCGCCCGTCTCCGGATGGCTGCCGATGCCGCCGGGCCGCAGGATCGTCACCACCAGCCCGTGTTCGCCGGCCCGGCGCAGCACGGCCTCGGCGGCCCACTTGGACCGGTCGTAGCCGATGGGCAGCGCGGCGACATTGGCCGTCGGCTCGTCCTCGCTCAGCGTGGCCGCGTCGGCACCGTTGAACACCGCCAGGGAGGAGATGTGGTGCAGCGGCTTGGGCCGATCGGTGCAGGCCAGCTCGGCGAGAGTCAGCGGGCCGAGCACGTTGGTCCGGCGCAGTGACGGATAGCCGCGCAGGAAGTCCACCGCGGCGGCGGCGTTGACGATCGAATCGACTTCCGCGGCAAGGGTTTCCCACTGTTCGTCGGCCAGGCCGAGCCGGGGCCTGCGCAGATCACCCGCCAGCGGCGTCACCCGCCGCAGCACCTCCCGCGACCACGGCAGCGCGAAGCGTCGCAGCGCATGCGCCAACCGCTCTGCGGCGGCGGCATCGTCGTCGGCACGGATCAGGCACACCACGTGTGCTTCGCTGTGCCGCAGCAGATCCAGCAGCAGGTGACTGCCCAGAAAGCCGGTGACCCCGGTCAGCAGGATGCGCCGCGGTGCGACCCGCGCCGGCGCCGCGACCAGCGGTAACCGGTCGGCCCCCGCCAGGTCGGCGAAGAGCTGGGCGAGGTCGTCGGTGTCCGGCTGCTCCTGCGTGCGCGCAGCGGCGAGTTCGGGGTGGTCGGCCAGCCAGCGGTTGGCCAGCCTGCGCGGACGCGCGTCGAAGAACACGGTGTCGAGATCCGGGTGGATATCGAGCTCTCGTGCCAGTGCGGCAACGAGTTCCACCGCGGCGAGCGAGGTGCCGCCCGCGTCGAAAAAGTCGGTGTCGGCGTCGATCGGCGTCTCCGTGTACCGGTTCGCTACGGCGGTGATCGCCGCCGCAAGCGTCTCGGCGTCCCACTGCCGCGCGCTCGTCGTCACAGGCGGGCGCGGTGCCTCCGCCGCCGGGGCGGTGCCGGTGCGCGCCAGCAGGGCGGCGACATCCATTGCGGCGGTGCCCCGTTCGAGCGATTCGCCGCGCAGACGGCGGTCGACGGCCGAGTTGCGCACCGAAGTCCGTTCATCCTGGCCGGTCATCGGGTCACCTCCGCGTCGTCGGTCGTCGCCCAGGACCGGAACTCGCGCAGGCGATCCGGTGTAGTCGAAACGTCCGGTCGCTGTTCATCGGTGCCACCACCGAGCCGCCCGACCAAACGCCGGGCCGGTTCGTTGCGCTCGGTGCGCTCGACCGAGATCCGGACGGTCGGGCAGCCGAGCGCGTCGGCCCGGTCCGCCGCCCAGCCGAGCAGTCGTTCCTCGACGCCGCGGCCGAGGGCACGGCAGCTGAGCTGCCACCCGCTGAGCACCAGGCAGTCCGCGTCCGCCCGCAATGCGAGCACCGAGATCAGGCCGTACTCGCCGAAGCGATCCCGCGCCGTCGCCGTCCACACCTCGCCCTCGGCGCGCCAGCGGTCGAGATCGTCGACGGTGACGGCGGCCAGGGTGAACTGTGTGGTCCGCCGCACCAGCTGACGTGCGCGCTCCAGCGTGGCGTCGGTCAGCGGCTCGACCTCGACCGCGAGGTTCAGCTCCGCGAGGAACTCCGCGAATTCGGCTGTGGCGCGGGCACTGTCGCGCTGCTGCTCCTGCCGATAGAAGTCGGCGCGCGTCCGATCCTCCGCCGTCGCCGCGATCGGCACCATCGGCCACAGCCGTATGAGGAAATCGGCCACTTCGTCGGCGGGCGGGCAGGTGACCGAGAGCACCTCGGGCAGCTGCGCACGCATCCGCGCTACCTCGACCGGGTTGTCGTCGAGGTAGCAGAAGCTGTCCAGGCCGAGCCTCAGCGTGCGCGCGACGTCGGCCAGCCGCTCGGGCTTGCCGTCCCAGCCGGTCGAGACGGCCGCGAAATCCGCGGGCCGCAACGGACTATCGGGCCGGTCCAGGATGGCCTGGACGACGTCGTCGTCGTTGTTGCTGACCAACACCAGCAGCGTTCCTGCCGCGCGCCACTGGGCGAGCCGCCGGGCCAGCGTACGGCGCGGTGCGTCGAAAGCCACCGCAGCGGCGCCGATCTCGCCCGCCGTCCCGCTCCACAGCGTGTCGTCGCCGTCCACCGCGATCACCTTCGGCGCGGGCTCGGTCACCGCGCCGACGGTCGCGACGAGGGTGAGCGCCACCGCCGCCTGGAACTCGGGCGTGAAAGGCAAATGCGCGAGGATCTCGGTCCGGTCGTCGAACGGCTGGTCCACCGGATGGTGCCGCGTCCACGCGCTCGACCCCAGCACCGCGACGCCGGGGACGTCACCGAGGCGCTCGGCCACGAGCCGCTCCCAGTCGAGCAATCGCTGCGCCGGGCGCGCCGACGGCAGGATGCCGACGATGAGCGGCCTGCGGGTGCGTTCGGCCAGCGCGCGCACGGCTGCCGGATACTCGGTGGCGAGCTCGGCGAGCACGTCGTCGGACACCGCCCCGAAGCGTTCCAGATCCGCGGCCCGCAGCAGCACGATGCCGAGCGCCGTGGAGGGCTGCGCGAACACGCCCGACGGGTCGCGCAGGCAGGACAGCACCTGGTGATAAGGCGCTTCCGCGACGGTGATCGCGGTGCTGTCCGACGACGCCGCCGTTATCAACTCGGGCAGTCTGCCCAGCGTGAAGGTCGCGGCCAGCGCCGCGCGTACGCCTGACTCCGTTTGCTGCGCAATGCTTTCCGGCCGGGCGGGCGCGCCGGGATCGGCGACCGCGGCCGCGACGGTGGCCAGGTACTCCGTCCCGAAGTCGGTGCAGGTGCGCGCGTCGATGATGTCGCTGTTGTAGGTGAACCACACCTGGCCGGTGTCCGGCAGCACCGCGACCATCAGGTCGAGATCGGAGTAGCCGGTGCTGACCGGAACCACCTCGACCGGCGCGACCGCGGAGTTCGCCCGCAGGTAGTTGAAGTACACCTCGATCAGCGGCGCGTTCTCCCGATACAGGCCCTCGGTGGCGAGCGCGGCGAGCACATCGGCGAAGCCCGCGCCGGGCGCGAGCAGCGTCCGCAGTTGCTCACCGGTTCGGCGCAGCACATCGGTGACCAGGTCACCCGCCGAGACCGCCGCGGGGAACGGCACCGGCACACCGAAGTACCCGACGGCGTCGGTGGCGTCGGCGTGCATGCGAGTATCCACCGGAACCGCGAGGGCGAACCGGTCGACCTGCCTGCGCCGGGCCAGCAGCACGGTCAGCGCGCCGAGGAAGACCGCCGCGGGCGTGATGCCCAGCTCGCGGGCTCGGTCCGCGACCCGATCGTGCAGGCCCGCCGGCAGGTCCAGCGCGACCGATCCGGCACCGTAGCTGCGCTGAGCCGGTCGTGGCTGCGCCATGGTCAATTCGAGCCTGCGCGCGCCCGCGAAGGCCGCGCGCCAGCGGGTGACCGCGCCGTCGTCGCCCGCGCGCTTGCTCGGCTGGGCGGCGAGCAGCTGATGCATGTCCCGGTTGGTCACCGTGTCGTCGAGTTGCGCGCCGGACAGCTCCGCGGCGAGTTCACCTGCGACGAGCAGCATCGACTGCACATCGCTCATGCTGTGGTGCGCGCCGAAAAGCAGGACCGGAGCGCCGGATTCGGCGTTGAGCAGCTCGAAACGCCAGAGCGGACCGACGGTCAGGTCGAACGGCCGCGCCATCAGCGCACGGAAATGCTCCTGCACCACCGCGTCATCCAGATGGTCGACGTCGCGCCAACCGGCCAGGGCGCCGGGCTCGCGGCGGATCTCCAGCTGCCGTCCGTGCTCCTCGCTCGGCACGATCGTGGTGCGCAGCGCGGCATGTCGGCGGGCCAAGCGGGCCAGCGCCTGCTCCAGCTGTGCCCGGGTGACCCGCGTCGGCATCCGCACGGCGACACCGCCGGTCTGCGCGGCGCTCGGGATACCCAGCTGTTCGGTCCGCAGCAGCCGCATCATGTCCCTGGTCACCGGGAGCGTTTCGACGTCGGGTACCTCGGCGGCAGCGGCGCCGGCGCCGTCGGAGTCGGACTGCCGCAGCACTTCTGCGACCAGATACTCGGCGAGCTCGGTGAGACTCTGCTCGGCGAGCATCGCGCCGAGCGGCACCGTGACGCCGGTGTGCTCGCGCACCTTGTTGCGCAGTTCGACCGCCATCAGCGAGTCGAGCCCCAGGCTCTGGAAGGTCTCTTCGGCCGCGACCGTCTCGCTGCCCGAGTGACCGAGCACCTGGCCCGTCCACTCCGCCAGCGCGGCCATCGCCACGGTGACGGCCTCGGCCCGGGAGGTGGCCCGAAGTTGTTCGGCGAAGCGGGTTCCCGCCGCGACGTCCACGCTCGCGTGGTCGGCCACGGCGCGCCGCGGTGCGCGTCGGACGAGACCGCGCAGCAGGGGCGGGATGGCCGGTCCGCGGCGTAGCACGTCGGTGTCGAGCAGCAGCGGCACCAGAATCGGGTCGTCCAGGCGCAGTGCGGCGTCGAAGCACGCCATCCCCTCCGGCACCGAGAACGCGCGGATGCCCGCCCTGGTGATCCGCCGGATGTCGGCCTGCGACATGTGGTCGTGCATGTCGACCTCCCACGCGCCCCAGGCCAGCGACTGCGCGGGCAGCCCGAGCGCACGGCGGCGCAGCGCCAGCGCGTCGAGGTAGGCGTTGGCGGCGGCGTAGTTCGCCTGCCCCGGCGTGCCGAACAGTCCGCCCGCCGCGGAGAACAGCACGAACAACGACAGCTCTCGATCCGCCGTCAGCTCGTGCAGATGGTGTGCCGCATCGACCTTCGGGCGCAGTGCGGCGTCGAGCTGCTCCGGTGTCAATGCGGCGAAGGTGCTGTCGTCGAGGACGCAGGCCGCGTGGATCACCCCGGCCAGCGGAATGCCGTCGAGCAGCTGGGCCAGCGCCGCGCGGTCGGCGATATCGCAGCGCGCGAATCGCGCACGCACTCCGCGACTCTCCAGGTCGGCGCGCAACTCGGCGCCGCCGGGCCCATCGATGCCACGACGGCTGACGAGCACCAGGTCCCGCACGCCGTACGTGTCGGCCACGTGCCGGGC
Organism: Nocardia sp. NPDC052316; assembly: GCF_044547795.1. Taxonomy (NCBI): domain Bacteria; kingdom Bacillati; phylum Actinomycetota; class Actinomycetes; order Mycobacteriales; family Nocardiaceae; genus Nocardia; species Nocardia sp. NPDC052316. The sequence continues at coordinate 593,236 of NZ_JBIUBB010000002.1, read as the reverse complement.
CAGCGCCGAACCGAGTCGCCCTGGGGCACCGGTGATGAGCACGGCACCGTCCCCGAGTGACGCCCGGTGGGCTGCTCGGGCCGCGTGCTCGGGCAGCCGCGCCAACCGCGGTACGAACGCCACGCCGTCGCGCACCGCCAATTGCTGTTCGCCGGTGGCGAGTAGGGCGGCGATGTCCACGTCGGGGTCGGTCGTATCGATCAGCACGATCCGGCCGGGATTCTCCGACTGCGCCGAACGCACCAGCCCCCACACCACCGCGCCGGCCGGATCCGGGTCTGCCGCGCCGGGCAGGGCCACCGCACCGCGTGTGCGCACGACCAGCGTTGTCTGCTCGAATCGGCTGTCGCCCAAGATTGTCTGGAGTGTTGCCAACGTCTGCTGGGCAATGTCGTGCACCTGGCGCGGCGAATCCCCTTCGGGCACCGGCACACTGAGCACGTCGACGGCCGCCGATCCGACCGAATCCCAGTCGCCCATGGTGAGCGTCCGGTCCGGCACGGGCAACGCGCGCTCCGACCACTCCATCCGGAACATGCGACGGAACGCGGGAGCGACCGACGCGGCGTCCCATTGCGCGGCCGCGACGGGACGCAACAGCACCGAACCCACCGAAACCACCGGCCGCCCGGTCCGATCGGTCGCGGCCATGCTGACGGTATCGGGTCCCGAGCGGGCGAGCCGCACGCGCAACGCGGTGGCGCCCGTTGCCCACAGCGCCACATCGGTCCACACGAACGGCAGCATGGCGTGCGCGCCGTCGGCCGCGAACAGAGCGGTGGCGTGCAACGCGGCGTCCAGCAGGGCGGGGTGGATGCCGAACTTCGCGGCATCGCCGTGCGCGGCTTCGGCCAGCTCGACCTCGACGAAGATCTCGTCGTCGCGCCGCCATGCCGCCCGCATCGCCCGGAAGAGCGGACCGTACTGGTGGCCGCGCGCGAACAGCTCGGCATACACGGCGTCGACGTCGACTCGCACCGTGTTTGCAGGTGGCCACGCCGACGAATCCGCTTGGGGCGGAGCCGGTTCGAAGTCCGCGCCGAGCACGCCATCGGCGTGCAGCAACCACTGCGCGTCCGCATCGTTGTCGTCGCGGGCGTAGATGCGCACCGTACGGCGCTCCTCGGCATCGGCACCGCCGACCACCGCCTGGATCTGCACGGCGCCGCGCTCGGGCACCAGCAGCGGCGCCCGCAGTACCAGCTCACGCAGCACCGGAGCGTCCGCCTCGTCGCCCGCGCGGACGGCGAGTTCGACCAGCGCCGCACCGGGCAGCAACACCGCGTTCGGCCCCGCGTGATCGGTCACCCACGGCTGTTGCTGCCGCGACAGCCGGCCGGTCAGGCTGACGCCGCCCGACTCGGGCTGCGGCACAACGGCACCGAGCACCGGGTGCGCGGCGTCGGCGAGCCCGAGCGACGTGGTGTCCCGGTTGGCGCCCTCGGTCCAGAACCGTCGCTCCTCGAAGGCGTAGGTGGGCAGCTCGACCCGGCCGTGCTCGGGCACCAGCCTGGTCCAATCGAGTTCGTGGCCCGCGACATACAGTGCGGCTTGCGCCCTGGCCAGGCAGGCGGGCCCATCCTGGTCGCGCACCAGCGAGCCGACGGACACCACCTCGCGGGAGATCTCCTCCGACACCGTCTGCACGGCCGCGGCGAGCGACGGGTGCACACCCAGCTCCACGAAATACCGGTACCCGTCCGCGATCATGCGCTCGATCGTCGCCGCGAAGCGCACGGTCTCCCGCGCGTTGCGATACCAGTAGTCGGGTCCGATCGACGCGGCCGGCACGGGCTCGCCCGACACGGTCGAATACCACTGCGTCGCAGGCGCATCCGCGGTCAGACCGGCAAGCTCCGCGGCGAACGGATCGCGGATGGACTCGATCAACCGGCAATGCCCGGCGAAGCCCGGGCCGGAGGCACCGAGTCGCGTGTAGGTTCCCGCCCGGTCGAACTCGGCCAGCAGTTCCTCGACCGCGGCCTGCTCCCCCGCCACGATGGTCGACCGCCGCACATTCACCGCCGCGATCGATACCCGGCCGTCGAAGGCCGCAAGTCGCGGCGCGACTTCGGCCTCCGGTAGGCCGATCATCGCCATCGCGCCCGGTTCGGCGATGGCCTGCATCAAACGACTACGCGTCAGGACAATCCGTGCGGCATCGCTCAATTCGAGGACACCGGCGCAGTAGGCGGCGGCGATCTCGCCCTGGCTGTGGCCGACCACCGCGTCCGGCGTCACCCCCACCGCGCGCCAGCTCGCCGCCAGCGCGGCCATGGTCGCGAACAGCAACGGCTGCACCACCGGGAAGTCGATGAGGTCCGCTGCGGTCATGGTGGTCAATTTGTCGACCAGTGACCACCCGGTGTACGCGCCGAACGCCTTGTCGCACTGCTCGAATTCGGCCCGGAACGCCGCGGAGTCGACCAGCATGTCCCTGGCCATGCCGACCCACTGCGCGCCCTGCCCCGGGAAAACGAACGCCGTCTTCGCGTTGGTGAGGACCGCCCCGGCACCGAGGACGGCATTCGCCGACGACCGTCCGTCGACCAGATCGCGCAGCGCGCCGATCATCTCGTCCCGATCGGTGGCCACCGCCACCGCACGCCGCTCGAACTGGGTACGCTGCAACGCGAGTGCGCGCGCGACCGGCCCTGGTTCCAATCGCGGATCGGCGACGACCAGGTCCAGCAGCCGCTCCGCCTGGCCCTGCAACGACACCTGACTGCGCGCCGAGATCGGCAGCAGCACAACGCCACCACGGTCCGGCGCCGCGACCGGCGCGGGCTCGACGGGAGCTTCCTCCAGGATCAGATGCGCGTTCGTACCGCTGAGCCCGAAAGCGCTCACCCCGGCGCGACGCGGCCGGTCACCTCGGTGCCACGGCATCGGCTCGGCCTGCACAGCCAACCCGCTGTTCACCCAATCGACCTGCGGTGACGGCACACTCGCGTTCAGCGTCGCGGGAATGCGCTCATGCTGTAGCGCGAGCACCAGTTTGATGATGCTGCCGACGCCTGCCGCCGCCTGCGTATGTCCCACATTGGATTTCAGCGATCCGAGGCCGAGCGGCCGCTGCGGATCACGACCCGGCCCGAACACCCGGGCCAGTGCCCGCGCCTCGATCGGATCGCCGAGCGCGGTACCGGTCCCGTGCGCCTCCACGTAGTCGATCTCGTGCGGCGCCAGACCCGACACCCGCAGCGCCGAGCGCAGCACCTGTTCCTGCGCAGCGCCGTTGGGGGCGCTCAACCCTTGGCTGCGGCCGTCCTGATTGACGGCGGAGCCACGAATGACCGCGAGCACCCGGTCCCCGTCGCGGCGCGCGTCACCGAGCCGCTTCAGCAGCAACAGACCGGCGCCCTCGGCCCACACCGTTCCGTCCGCGGCCGCGGAGAAGGGCGCGCTGCGACCGGTCGGCGACAGCACCCCCAACCGGCACAGCTCGATGTGCGCGGTCGGCGACATCAGCAGCGTGGCGCCGCCGGCCAGCGCGAGATCGCACTCGCCCGCGCGCAGCGCCTGCATAGCCAGGTGCGTCGCCACGATCGACGAGGAACACGCGGTGTCCAGCGTGACCGCCGGGCCGTGCAGCCCGAGGGTGTAGGAGATCCGGCCGGACGCGACGCTCGGCGAAAGCCCGGTGCCCACTTGGCCGTTCAGCTGTTCCGGGGCGGGGTCGGCCAGATAGCCCGTGCTGTAGACGCCGAGGTAGACACCGGTGGCGCTGCCGTGCAAGCTGCGCGGATCGCGCCCGGACCGTTCGATCGCCTCCCAGCTGAGCTGCAACATCATCCGCTGCTGCGGATCCATCACGGTGGCCTCGCGCGGGCCGATACCGAAGAAGGCGGCGTCGAAGCGATCGATGCCGTCGACGTAACCGCCGCGGAAGGTGTACGCCTTGCCGGGCGCTGAGGTGTCCGGGTCGTACAGTCCGTCGATGTCCCAGCGACCAGCGGGCATATCGGTGATCGCGTCACCCTTACCGTCCAGCAGCCGCCACAGCGCCTCCGGGGAATCCGCGCCGCCGGGGAATCGGCACGACATCGACAGGATCGCGATCGCGTCGTCGTCCGCGTCGTCGGGCTCGTCTGCCGTGTCGTCGACAGTGTCGGCAGCCGCGGGCTCGGACACACTGGCTTCGGACGCGCTGGGTTCACCCGCCGCGACGGCGGCAAGCACCGTGGCCACCCCGTCGATGGTCGGATGATCGAAGAACAGATTCGTATCCAGGAAGCGTCCGACGAAATCGGACAGATCGACCACCAGCTCCACCAAATCGGCCGAGCCCAAACCGAACTCGACCAGCGGCCGGTGAATGTCGATGCGTTCGGGATCCAGCGCCGCGTGCCGCGCGATCGCCGTCACCAGCCAGGCGCGCAGCGACTCGGCGGACGGCTGGTCCTCGGCCACGGCCGCGGGCTCCTCGGTCACCGCGTCCGGGTCGTAGTCGTCCAGTTCGTCCTCCGGCGCGCGCACCGCACCCGCCAGCAGCGTGAGCAGCTCACCGGACAGATACGCCGCCCGGCACGCCGAACGCTGAATCTTCCCGCTGCTCGTCTTGAAGATGGTGCCCGGCCGAATCAGCAGCACCGCAGCGAGATTGAGCCCGTGCTCGGTCGCCACCGCACCGCGCACCGCACCCTCGAGTTCGGTCAGGTCGCCGGGGTCCTCGCCGCGCACCTCAGCCACCACGACCGGCTGCTCACCGTCGAGCCCGAGATCTACCGAGAACGCCGCGACACAACCCGCGCGTACCGCGTCGTGCGCGGCCTCGACGGTCGATTCGAGGTCCTGCGGATAGTGATTGCGCCCGTCGATGATCAACAGGTCTTTGCGCCGACCGGTGACGAACAGTTCACCGCCGCACCATAATCCGAGGTCGCCCGTGCGCAGGTAGCGCCGATCGTCCCCGGACAGCGTCGCGCCGAACACCTCGGCGGTGGCCTGCTCGTCCCGGAAATACCCGGCCGCGACGCTGTCTCCGGCGACCCAGATCTCGCCTTCGACACCGTCGGCGCGCTCCACACCGTGCTCGGGATCGACGATCGCGACCGACATACCCGCCGCCGCGGGACCGACGCCGACCAATTCGGCACCCCGTGCGCGGTCGCCCGACACCTCATGGAACGTCGGCGGCGCGGTGATGGACGGCGCGGTCACGATCAGCGTGGCCTCGGCCAAACCGTAGACCGGCTGATGGGATTCGGCGCGGAATCCGGCCCGGCCGAAGGTCTCGGTGAACCGGCGCACCGTCGCGGGGCGCACCGGTTCGGAGCCGTTGAAAGCTACCCGCCAGCTACTCAGATCGAGCCGCTCGAGCTGCTCCGGCGCAATCCGACGCACGCACAGTTCATAAGCGAAATTCGGGCCGCCGCTGGTGTGCGCGCGATAGGTACCGATCGCGTGCAGCCACCGCTCGGGCCGCTGCAGGAAATGCAGCGGTGACATCAGCACCGAGTTCGCGCCGAGATACACCGTGTGCAGCAGCGGCGCGATGAGCCCCATGTCGTGGTACATCGGCAACCAGCTGGCGAAAAGCGCGCCGTCCCACCCGTCCGCCAGCACCCGATCGTGGCCGAGCCCCGCGACGAGCGCACGCTGGTTGTGCAGCAGGTTCTGGTGGGTGAGCAGGACGCCGCGCGGCGCGCTGGTCGAGCCGGAGGTGTACTGGATGAACGCGACCGACTCCGTGCCCAGTTCCGGCTCGCGCCATTGTGCCGCCTGACCATCGGCGATGACGTCGGTGGCCAGCCACCGCACACCCGCCAGCTCCGGAATCTCCGCACACAGCGCCGCCGCCTCCGCCACCACGCGCCGCGGCGCGAGCACCACCTGCACCTCGGCGTGCGCGACCATCCGGCGCAGCCGCCGCAGCGAACGGTTCTCCCACTCCGGCAGCGGCGCGGGCACCGCGACCACACCCGCGGCCAGGCAACCGAAGAACGCTTCGGCAAACTCGGGACCGGCCGGGTACAGCAGCAGCGCCCGCTGCGGTAGCTCCTCCTGCAATGCGGCCGCGATCGCCCGAGCACGGGTACCCAGGTCCGCGTACGAGATCTCGCGGACGACACCGTCGACGTCACCGCTGTCCAGGAACCGGTACACCACATCGGTCGGCCGCTTCTCGACCTGGGCGAACAGGGTGTCGACGAAAGTGTTGTGCACGAGCTGCTTTCTCTAACGGTGGAGCCTGAATCCGGCCGGTCCTGGTCCCCTGATCTACGAGGAGTGGCACACGGTGCGTGGTGACTGTCAGTGCCACAATATAGCTGCCGGTACGCCGGTCGCCGACTTCCACAAGATCAACAAGGCGCTGGTCGGAGCCCCGAAAAATAGGGGCAGCAACGTCACGGGCACCGTTGCCGCCGCACCGATTTCGGGTTTGCGCGCAGCCGAACCACCGGTCAGGATGGCCCAGTGCCACAGACCTCCGTATCGCTGCGCGATCTGCCCCGCCTCCGCAATCGCCACCTCGGGCAGATCGGCACACTGATGCGTCCAGGCACCCACGGATCCCCGCTGCTCGAGCTCGGCGAACGATTCGTCATCTCGCCGCCGGGCTTTCCGACCATGCTGGTCACCTACGACATGGACGACGTGCGCGACCTGTTCACCAACCACGACGACTTCTCGATCGGCCAGGTGCTGAGCCGGTTCTCCAGCCACGACCAGATGTTCGGCAAGCAGACCCTGATCTTCCTCGACGGCGACGAGCACCGCCGCGAACGCAAACTGTTCGCCCCGCCGTTCCAGAGCAAGGCCCTGCGGTCCTACGAAGAACTCATGGTCGAGGTGGTCGAACGCGAGCTGCCCAAGTGGCCGGTCGGCGAGGAGTTCGAGTTCCTGACCGCCGGTTACGATCTGGCTATCGGAGTGCTGCTCGGCGTCGTCTTCGGTGATGTCGCGCCGGTTCGCCGAGACCGGCTGAAGCGGGCGGTGCGTGCGTGGTTCGGTGAGATCGAGAGTCGCGGGTTCCTCGCGGTCACGCTGATCACGCCGCTGGTCGGCGGTTACACGCTGCCCTACCCGCCGCTGCGGCGCCGCCAGGCCGAGGTCGACGCCGTCATCATCGAGGAGATCGCGGCACGGCGCGCCACGCCCGGCGACGCGAGCTCCCGGAGAGATGTGCTGTCCCGCTACGTCGGCACCGAACTGGACCAGCACGACGACGCCGCGTTGGCCCGCAACATGCGCGGCATTCTGCTCGGCGCCTACGAGACCACCGCGATCACCCTCGGCTGGATCGCCGCCATGCTGGCCGGCCACCCCGCGGCCATGGCCGAACTGGACGCGGCCATCGCGGCGGACGACACTGCCCGCCTCGACGCCTATCTCGACGCCGTGGTCGCCGAAACGATGCGGCTGCGCCCGGTCTCGCCGTTCACCGGCCGGCGGGCGTTGCGCGACACCGTGATCAACGGAGTGCACATCCCCAAGGGCGCCATCGTCATCGTCCCGATCCTGCTCATCCACGAATCACCGAGGCACTACCAGGATCCGATGGCGTTCCGTCCCGAACGCTTCCTCGACGAGCGGCCGAGTGGCCACACCTGGCTCACCTTCGGCGCGGGCCCGCACCGCTGCCTCGGCGCCCAGTTCGCCCTCGCCGAGGCGCGCATCCTCTTCCGCGTCGTCCTCGAAAACCGGCGCATCGCACCGGCGCCCGGCCCGATCGAGCCGCCGCGCCGCTATCACACCGGTTTGAGCCCCGTGCACAACGCCCGAATCACGTTGCTGCCCCGCTGATCCGGGCTACTACAGGAGGGTGTTCAGTATCCGGCCCACCACGCTCATCATCTCGGGGCGGTCGAAGTCGCCGTGCGCGCAGTCCATCTCGATGACTTCGATGTCGCCGCCGATGTAGGAGCGCCAGGCCGCTTCCAGCTCGGTCTTGGCATCGACGGTGCGGTTGCCGTCCATATCGAGGGTGGCGCCGAAGATCGTCAGGTCGCCGTCGTAGAACGGCGAGGTGTAGCCCTCCCACAGTTTGCAGTTGTTGATGAGCACCGTCGTCAGCCGCTGCACCAATTCCTGGATGACCGGGGCGTCGAGCTGGTCGCCGAATCGGTCGTCGGCCCAGGCCTGGACGCCTGCCATGGCCTCCTCGTCGGTCACGTCGGCATCGGCGGCCGACCCCTGCGGCGGCTGGCTGTCCATCACCGCGAGGAAGCCGACTTCCATTCCCCGACGGGCCAATTCCGCCGCCATCGCCTGCGCTACCACGCCGCCGTAGGACCAGCCGAGCAGATAGTAGGGCCCCTCGCGCTGGAGTGTCTGCATCCGATCGATGTAGTCCGCGACCATCTCCGCCATGGAGCCCGCGGTCGGCCCACCGTCCAGGCCACGGGATTGAATGGCGTACACCGGCCGGTCGGGCAGGTGTCGCCCGAGCTGCTGGTAGAACCAGCCGAGGCCACCGCCGGGATGCAGGCACCACAGCGGTTCGCGCGAGCCCGAACTCTTCAGCGTCAGCACCGGATCGAAATCGGTGCCGACCGCACCACCTTCGTCGAGCCGAGCGGCCAACCGGTCGACGGTAGGTGCGTCGAAGATCACCCGGACGGGGACGTCGACCCCGAGCACGGCCCGCAGCCGGCTGGTGAGCCGGGTGGCCAGCAGCGAATGGCCACCCAGTGCGAAGAAGTCGTCATCGATACCCACCCGGTCGAGGCCGAGGATCTCGGCGAACAACTCCGTCAGCATCCGCTCCCGCTCGTTGCGCGGTGCGCGATATTCGCCTGCGGACAACAGTTCCGGGTCCGGCAGCGCGCCGCGGTCGAGCTTGCCGTTCGCCGTCAGGGGCAGGCTGTCGAGCACCATGACCGTGGCGGGCACCATGAACTCCGGCAGCCGCTCGCCGGCCCACCGGCGCACCTCGGCGGACAGCACGCTCGCCTGCGGGCTGTTGGCGTACTTCGCCAGGTCCATCGCCGGATCCGCGGTGCGGTAGACATCGGTGAGCGGGCGGTGCTCGGCGGCGGCTTCGACGAAGACCGCCTCCATCCGGCCCGCGATCGCGGACCAGGTGACGGCGGTGGTGCATCCGCAGTCCTGACCGAGGATGTGCAGATCCTCCGGCAACACACCCACCCGTTCGGCCTCCGCGTCGAGCACTCCTTCGAAACCGACTCCGCGCGTGTCGGTATCGGACACGCCCGCCCGAATCCGCTCTGCGGCCTCGATTTCGGCGAGCAGCCCCGCGTGCGGAATTCCGGTAACCCGAACGGCAGCACCGGGGCGGGCCTGGAGCACGGAACGCAACTCGTCGAGGCCGGTGAATTCGACGAGAGGGACTTCCGCGACCGACAGCCGATCCGCCGGATTCTTGTGCAGCACAATGTCGTAGCGATACCGGGTCAGCTCGTTGACCGAGAACCCGCGCTTGAGCTGGATGTCGACGGCGTCGAAACCGCTCACCTCGCGGCAGACTCCCGCGAAGTACTCCGGCGCCAACAACAACTCCTGCTCGGCGGCCATATCCCGACGCACCCGATCACGCACCGCCGCCGGGTCCGCCGCGCCGTTGCGCGCGAGCTGTACGGCGGTCGTGAACTCCTCCAGCAGGCTCAGGTTCCGGATGTCACCGAGGAACACCGCACCACCGGGCGCCAGCAGCGCCGAGACCTGCTCGAGCACCCGACGCAGATAGCCTTCGCCGGGGAAGTACTGGACCACCGAGTTCAACACCACGGTGTCGAAATGGTTTTCGGGCAGTCCGGTGGTGTCGTCGGCGCCGCGCACGCTCAGTACGACGCGGTCGACCCAGTCCTCGTGCAGCTCGTTCAGCCGCTGCCGCAGCGTGGTGATGGTCGGGGCGGAGAAGTCCGTCGCCCAGTACTCGGCGCACTCCGGGGCCACCTGCGACAGCAGCAAGCCCGATCCGACGCCGATCTCGAGCACCCGCCTCGGCCGCAGGCCGAGAATCCGCTCGACGGTGGTCGACCGCCATTCCCGCATCTGTTCCAGCGGAATAGCGGACCCGGTGTAGCTGCTGTTCCAGCCACCGAAATCCGAACCGAACGGAACGGAGTCGATGTCTGCCTCGGTGCCGCTGTCGACCTCCTCGGGCGCGGAGTACAGGTCGTCGTACACCCGGCGCCACTGGCCGACCAACTCGTCCTCGCCGACCGCCGGTCCGGACCGGTCCGGCACGACATAGCCGATCAGCTGGGTGCCACCGGTGTCGGACTCGCGGGCGACAACCGCCGCGCGCGACACCGAAGGATGCTGCGCCAGTACGGTTTCGACTTCGCCGGGCTCGACGCGGAAGCCGCGGATCTTGACCTGATCGTCGACCCGGCCGACGAACTCCAGCGCGCCCGACGAAGTCCACCGCACCACATCACCGGTGCGATACAACCGGCCACCGGTCGGATCGAACGGATCGGCGACGAAGCGCGTCGAGGTCAATCCCGCTCGGCCCCGATAGCCACGCGCCAACTGCGCACCCGCCACATACAACTCACCGGCGACGCCCACCGGCACCGGCAGCAAGCCCGAATCCAGGACATATGCCCGCATATTGACCAGCGGTCGCCCGATCGGCACGGACCCTTCCGCGTCGACGTCGGCGGTGCACGTTGTGGCGAACACCGTGGTCTCGGTCGGTCCGTAACCGTTGACCACCTCGACATCGGCGGCCACGTTTCGCACTCTGCGCGCCAAGGCCGAGGAGAGTTCGGCGCCGCCCGCGATCACCTGGGTCAAGCCTTCGAAGGCATTGCCGGGCAGTGCTTCGGCCCGCTCGACCAGCACGGACAGCAGCGCCGGTGTCGCGAACATCCTCGTCACCGACCGGGTGGCGACCAGCTCGAGCATTTCGCCGGGGTCCGAGCGCAATTCCGTCGCCAATACCAGTCCACCACCGGCGCACAACGCCGCCCACATCTCGTAGGTCGAGGCGTCGAAAGCCATCGAGGAATGGACGAGCACGCGCTCGGCCGGGCCGGTCAACCAGTCCTGTGCGATGTGATTCACGACGTTACGGTGCGTGACGCCAACGCCTTTGGGAATACCGGTCGAGCCGGAGGTGTAGATCACGTACGCCAGGTTCTGCGGCCGCACCACCACCCGATCGAGGTCGCCCCGAGCCGCTTCGTCCAGGGTTCGGTCCAGATACAGGCGCGGCGTGGAGTCATCGGGCAGGGCGTCGGCGGTGCCCTGCTCGGTGACGACTACCACCGGCTCGGCATCGGCGAGGATGAACGCCAGCCGGTCCGACGGGTAAGCCGGATCGATCGGCAAGTACGCACCGCCGGCTTTCCACACCGCCAGCAATGACACGATCAGCTCCACCGACCGCGGCACCGCGACCGCGACAACGCTGTCGGCGCCCACGCCGCGCGAAACCAGCACCTGGGCAAGGGATTCGGCGCGCCGGTCGAGTTCTCGGTACGACACCTCGGTGTCCGCGCAGACCACCGCCAACGCCTCCGGAGTCCGCGCTACCTGCGCCTCGAACACATCGATCACGGTGCGGCCTGGGTCGAGCTCGACCCGGGTGTCGTTCCATCGCCGCAACACCACGTCGCGCTCATCGGCGTCGAGCACCTCGATCGACCGCACCGACCTGCCCGGATCGGCCACGGCCGACCGCAGTACGCGCACGAAGCGCGCGGCGATCGCCTCGACCGTTGACCGATCGAACAGCTCCGTCGCGTATTCGATGAGCCCGTTCCACGGCAGGCCCGCCGGGGTGTCGGCGATATTGAAGAACAGGTCGAATCGCGAGGCGGCCAGCGACGCGTTATAGGGCTCGAAGCCGACGCCGGGCAGCTCCAAGTTGGCCAGGCTGTTGTTCTGGAACGCCAGCGTCACCTGGAACAGCGCGTGATGAGCCGCCGAACGGGTCGGGTTGAGCAACTCGACCAGCAGCTCGAACGGCGCGTCCTGATTCTCGTAGGCGGCCAACGCTTTCGCCCTGACCTGACCGAGGACCTCGGTGAACGCCGCCCCCGGCGCCAGCTTTGTCCGCAGCACCCAGGTATTGACGAAGAAGCCGACCAGGTCCGACAGCGCCTCATCGGTGCGGCCCGCGATCGGCGAGCCGAGCGGAATATCCTCTCCGGCACCGAGTTTGAACAACAGCACGGCCAGCGCCGACTGCAACACCATCGACACCGTGGCACCCTCGCGCGCCGCGAGCCGCTCCACCCCGAGCCGGGTCGGCACGTCGATGTCGAACAGCATCATGTCGCCGCGGTAGCTGGCGACCCGTGGGCGCGGGCGATCGGTCGGCAGTCGCAGCTGCTCCGGCAGGCCTTCCAGTTCCGCACGCCAGTACTCGAACTGCCGCGACAGCAGGCTGTCGGGATCTTCCGGCGCGCCGAGCAGTTCCCGCTGCCACAGCGTGTAATCGACGTACTGCACCGGCAGCGGCGCCCACCGCGGCGCCCGATCCGCCAGCCGGGCCGCGTAGGCCACCGACAGATCCCGCAGCAGCGGCGCCATCGACCAGCCGTCACCGGCGATGTGATGGATCAGCAGCACCACCACGCAGTCGTCCGCGCCGGGGCGCACCACGGTGACCCGGATCGGGATCTGGCTGGACAGGTCGAACCCGTAGCGCACGGCCGCGGCCACCGCCGAATCCAATTCGGCCGGGTCCGTGTCGGTCACCACCACGGGGACATCGACCGAGTCCGCGTCGAGCACCCGCTGCGCAGGCATGCCGTCGGCCTCGACGAAGACGGTGCGCAGACTCTCGTGCCGTGCGATCACATCACCGATCGCCGCGCGCAGCACCGGCACCCGCAGCCCGCGCATCCGCACCGCCATCGGGATGTTGTAGGTCGCCGACGGCCCTTCCAGACGATGGATGAACCACAGCCGCCGCTGCGCGTACGACGTCGGGATCACGTCCGGCCGCGAGCGGGCCAGCAGCGCCGGGCGCAGTTGCGCGTCGGCATCGAGCCGAGTCGCCAACTGCGCCAACGTCGGAGCCTCGAAGACCGCCCGGATCGGCACCTCGATCCCGAGCACCACCCTGATCCGGCTCGCCAGCCGGGTAGCCAGCAGCGAATGGCCGCCCAACTCGAAGAAGTTGTCATCGATACCCACCCGGTCGCGACCGAGTACCTCGCCGAACAACTCGGCCAGCACCCGTTCGTCGTCGCCGCGGGGCGCGCGGTACTGCGCCGACGCGGTGAACTCCGGTGTCGGCAGCGCCTTGCGATCCAGTTTTCCGCTCACGGTCAGCGGCACCGAGTCGATCACCAGCACCGCCGCGGGCACCATGTATTCGGGCAGCAGGTCCGCGGCGAATCGGCGCACCTGCCGCGCGTCGAGCGCGGCCGAGCTCGTTCGGTCGGGCACCACATAGCCGACCAGCTGTTTACCGCCGGTCTCGGTGTCGTGCGCCACCACGACCGCGCGTGATACCGAAGGATGCTGGGCCAGTACGCTTTCGACCTCGCCGGGTTCGATACGGAAGCCGCGGATCTTGACCTGATCGTCGACTCGACCGAGGAACTCCAACTGCCCGCGACGGTTCCAGCGCACCACGTCGCCGGTGCGGTACAGCCGACCGCCGCCGGCCGGGTCGAACGGATCGGCCACGAAACGGGCCGCCGTCATCCCCGGGCGGCCGTAATACCCGCGCGCCGTTTGGGTTCCGGCCACATACAGCTCACCGGCGACACCTACCGGAACCGGTGCCAGCCACGAATCCAGCACGAAGGCGCGCACATTGGTCAACGGGTGCCCGATCGGCACCGAGCCGTTCCCCGCTGCGGCGGTATCGGCAACGCACACCGTCGCGAAGACGGTGGCCTCGGTCGGTCCGTAGCCGTTGACGACCTCGACGCCGGGAGCGACCGCCCCCAATCGGCGAGCCAGCGCCGCGGACACCTCGGCGCCGCCGACGACGGCCTGCGCCAAGGTGCGGAAAGGATTGCCGGGCATGGCCTCGACGCGATCGAGCAGCACCGGCAACAGCCCCGGCGTCGAGAAGATCCGCGTCACCGCGCGGGCCTCGATCAGCTCGACCATCTCGGCGGGATCCGAACGCAGCTCAGCCGTCAGCACGAGTGCGTGGCCACCGCACAGCGTCGACCAGATCTCGTAGGTGGAGACGTCGAACGAGACCGACGTATGCATCAGCACGCGGTCGCCGGGGCCGGTGGACCAGTTCTGGCACACCAGATTCGCCACGTTGTCGTGCGTGATCGCCACGCCCTTGGGGACACCGGTCGATCCGGACGTGTAGATCACGTACGCCAGATTCTGCGGTCCGATGCCTACTCGACCGTGTCGGCCCATTACGGCGAGTGTTTCGAGGTCGTCGAGGTAGAGCAGCTGTGTTGTCGTGTCCGGCAGCATGCTCGCGGTCGCGCGATCGGTCAGCACGACGACCGGTGCGGCATCGGCGAGTATGAACGCCAGCCGATCCGACGGGTAGGCCGGATCGATCGGCAGATACGCACCACCGGCCTTCAACACCGCCAGCATCGATACGATCAGCTCCACCGACCGAGGTACCGCTACGGCCACAATGCGATCCGGCCCGACTCCGCGCGAAATCAATACTTCGGCAAGGCGATCGGCCCGGCTGTCGAGCTCTCGATACGACACTTCGGTGTCGGTGCCGATGAGGGCGACCGCCGCGGGCGTCCGGGATACCTGAGTCTCGAACAACCCCAACAACGTTCGGCCCGGCTCGAACGAGGCGGTGGTGTCGTTCCACCGACGCAACACCAGTTCGCGTTCTTCGGCGCCCAGCAGGTCGATGGAGCGCACCGGTACATCCGGGTCCGACACCACTTGCTGGAGAATCCGCACCAACCGCGCCGCCATCGCCTCGACCGCGGCCTGATCGAACGAATCGGGGCGATACTCCAAGTGCAGCGTCAGCGTCGGCGCGGTGTTCGCGATAACGGTCAGCGGGTAGTGCGTCGGTGCGTTCGGGCGCGAGTCGCTGATGGCGAGGCCGCTGGTGTCGGTGACCTCGCCGATGCCGGTGTGGTCGACCGGATAGGACTCGAACGCGATGAGCGTGTCGAACAGGACAGGCAACCCGACGGCCTGGTGGATATCGCTCAAGCCGACATGGTGATAGTCCAGCAGGGCGGTCTGGCGGGCCTGCAAGTCCGTCAGCAGGTCGGCCAGGGTGCCGCGCGGGTCGAACCGCACCCGGACCGGCACGGTGTTGATGAACAACCCGACCATCGAGTTCACCCCGGCGATCACCGGGGGGCGACCCGACACGGTGGCGCCCGCGACCACGTCGGAAGTTCCCGTCGCGGCGGCGAGCACGAGTCCCCAGCCGCCCTGCACGACCGTGCTGAGGGTGGTTCCGAGCTCCGTCGACCGCCGGGTCAAGGCCGAGGCGGTCTCCGGCGACAGCGGCACCTCGACCCGCGCCACCTCGGGCAACTCGACACCGTCGGTGTGCTCGGCGCCGCCCACACTATCGGCGAGCAGGGTGGGTTCGTGCACGCCGTCGAGTTCGCGGTGCCAGGCCCGCACGCCCTCGTCGAAGTCCTGCTCCCCCAGCCACTTCAGGAACTCTTTGTACTCGGACGCGGGCGGCAGCTCAGCGGTCCCGGCATACAGGCGGAACAGATCCAGCACCAGCAGCGGCAACGACCACCCGTCCACCAGTACGTGATGAGCCGTCAGTACCAGCTCCGACCGATCCGCAGCCCGCCGCACCAGCATCAACCGCAGCAACGGCGGCACCGCCACATCGAAATGCGCGTCCCGGTCTTCGGCCAGCAACCGCTCCAACGCCGCATCCCCGGCCGAGTCGCCCAAATCCACCAGACGCCAAGGCAACTCCACCCCGTCCACGACGACCTGCACCGCGTCGCCCCGACGATCGGCGACAAACGCCACCCGCAGGTTCGCGTACCGGTCCAACAACCGCTGACCGGCCGAACGCATCCGCTGTGCGTCGACCCGGCCGACCAACCCGAACACGATCTGCATGTGGTACGCGTCGAACCCCGAACCCGCCAACACCTGATGGAACAGCAGGCCCGACTGCATCGACGTCAACGGCCACACATCCACCAGATCCGGATACCGCTGTTCCAACACGTCGATATCGGCTTGCTCCAGGCCCGGTGCCAAGACATCCGAGGGCGACAAGCCGCCCCCACCGGCCGACACGTGCGCCGCCAGTCCCTCTGCGGCGTCTCGCCACAGGTCCGCGAGCTCCTGTATCTCGTTCGCTGCCAGCACTTCCGACGGCGCGGCGAAGATCGCTTGCAGCACCGGACCCTCGCCGGTGTCGAGCACTATCGTGTTGACGTCGAGCACCGCCATCGCGGGCATCGATTCCAGCGCCGGATCCACCGGCGAGATCAACTGTCCGGCGTCGACCGAGGGAGTCCAGCCCGCACCGCGCAGTCGGTGCGGCAGCAGATCCGTCGAGGTGAACCGGCCGAGGTAGTTGAAGCCGATCTGCCCGGCCGAATACTGTTGCAGCATTTGGGCGGTCTCGGGATTCAGGTACCGGAGCATGCCGTAGCCCATGCCCTTGTCCGGCACCGCGCGCAACTGCTCCTTCACCGCTTTGACCAACGCGCCCGCGGCGGGGCCGCCCGTGCGCAGCTCGTCCCACTCCGCCGCAGACGCGGTCAACCGCACCGGGAACATACTGGTGAACCAGCCGACGGTCGTCGACAGATCCGCGCCGGGAACGATGTTCTCCTGGCGGCCGTGTCCCTCCAACCGGATCAACACCGAGTCGGCACGCACGCCCTTGCGCTCGCGCCAGCGATGCACGGCTACCGCCAAGGCCGCCAGCAATCCGTCCTCGACGCCGCCGTGGAAGGCCGCGGGCAGCGTGGTCAGCAGCACCTCGGTCGTCGGCACCGGAATACGGACCTGGGCGTGGCCGACACTGGCCATGACATCGACCGCCGGATCCAGTGGCCTACGGCCGAGCAGCGGATCGGGTCCGTCGAGAACCGAACGCCACCACGACAATTCGGCGACCCGCTCCGGCCTGGCGGCCTGCTCGACCAAGCCGTGCGCCCAGCGCCGCATCGAGGTTCCGGTCTTCGGCAGCACCGGCGTCGCCCCGGCGGACACTTCCTGCCACGCGGCGGCGAAGTCCGGCAGCAGAATCCGCCAGGACACACCGTCGACCGCCAGGTGGTGCGCCACGACCGCCAGCCAGCCCGCGCGATCGGGGCCGGCGTCGAACCACACGAACTGCACCATCACCCCTGCGGCAGGCGCCAGCCGACCGACGGCGGCCCCCATCTCGTGCACCACCGCGTCCGACATCTCCTCGACCCCGGCCACCGGCACTCGGGTCACCAGTCCGTCCACCGCCACCGAGCCCGGCGGCGCGACCTCGAGCCCCGGCCCGCGCTCGTCGTCGACCAGCCGGGACCGCAGCACGTCATGGCGATCGACCACCGCCGACACTGTCGCCACCAGGCCCGCTCGATCGATGCCGACCGGCAGGTCCAGCACCATCGACTGCGTCGAGCTGTCGAATCCCGCGCCGAGTCCCCGGACGAACCGAGCGACCGGCAGCAACGGCAGCCAGCCCACTCCGCCACCGGGCAGCTCCGCCAGCACCGGGCCTGCGATCTCGCGGCCCGCGGCGACCGCCGCCAACGCGCCCGCCGTCTGATGCTCGAAGACCTCGCGCGGGCTGACGTCCACGCCCAACTCCCGTGCCCGTGACACCACCTGGATCGAGCGGATACTGTCGCCGCCCAATTCGAAGAAGCTGTCGTCCAGCCCAACCCGCTCGAGGCCCAACACCTCGGCGAACACGGTGGTCAGGATCTGCTCTTCCGCCGACACCGGCGCTCGGTACGCCCGCGACGAACTCACCTCCGGATCGGGCAGCGCCTGCCGATCCAACTTGCCGTTCGCGGTCAATGGCAACGAGTCGAGCACCATGACCACCGTCGGCACCATGAAATCGGGCAGCCGTTCGGCCACGAAGTCGCGCACCGTTCCGCCGTCGAGCACCGCCCGGTCGCCCGCGTCCGAACCGGCGCGGTCGGCGACCACGTACCCGATCAGCTGCTTGCCGCCGGTCTCGGTGTCGCGGGCGATCACCACCGCTTGCGACACCGAAGGGTGTTGCGCCAGCACCGATTCGACCTCGCCCGGCTCGACGCGGAAGCCACGGATCTTGACCTGATCGTCGACCCGGCCGACGAACTCCAGCGCCCCCGCCGCGGTCCACCGGACCACGTCACCGGTGCGATACAACCGGCCACCGGACGCATCGAACGGGTCGGCGACGAAGCGGGCCGAGGTCAACCCCGCTCGCCCCTGATATCCCCGCGCCAGCTGGGCGCCTGCGACGTACAGCTCGCCCGCGAACCCGACCGGCACCGGCCGCAACAACGAATCCAGGACATACGCCCGCATATTGGCCAGGGGCCCGCCGATCGGCGCCGAGCCTGCCGACACCTCGTCAGCGGCGTGCACCGTCGCGAACACCGTGGTCTCGGTCGGGCCGTAGCCGTTGACCACCGCCACCCGGTCGGCGATCCGCCGCACCCGGCGCACCAGCGCCGCGGGCAGTTCGGCGCCACCGGCGATCACCTGGGTCAGGCGCCCGAACGCGTTGGTGGACAGCGTCTCCGCGTGGTCGAGCAGCACCGCCAGTAGGGCCGGGGTCGCGAATATCCTTGTCACTGACCGCGTTCCGATCAGGTCCAGCATCTCGGCCGGGTCCGAACGCAGCTCGCTCGTCAAGACCAGTCCGGCACCCGAGCACAGGGCCACCCACATTTCGTACGTCGAAGCGTCGAAGGCCATCGACGAGTGGACGAGCACACGTTCGTCCGGGCCGGTCAGCCAGCCCTGCGAAACGTGGTTGACCACGTTACGGTGCGTGATCCCAACACCTTTGGGGACGCCGGTTGAGCCCGACGTGTAGATCACGTACGCCAGATGCTGCGGCCGGACCTCGGCTCGGCCGTTTCCGTCCACCACTTCGAGTGCGTCGAGGTAGAGCAACGGGGCTCCGGTTTCGGGCACGACGCTCGCCGTTGCGCGATCGGTCAACACGACGACCGGCGCGGCATCGGAGAGAATGAACGCCAGTCGATCCGATGGATAGGCCGGATCGATGGGCAGATACGCGCCACCGGCCTTCAACACCGCCAGCAATGCCACGATCAAATCCACCGAGCGCGGCAGTGCCACCGCGACAAGGCAATCCGGCCCGACGCCGCGCGCACTCAACACTCGCGCGAGGCGATCCGCTCGACCGTCGAGCTCGCGATACGACACTTCGCTGCCCGCGCCGACCACGGCGACGGCTTCCGGGACCCGCGCGGCCTGCGCCTCGAACAGACCGACCACGGTGGTGTCCGGGATGTCGATCGCGGTGTCGTTCCACCGGTGCAACACCAGCTCACGTTCGTCCGCGCCCAGGAGATCGATCGCGGCCACCGGTGTGTGCGGGTCCGCGACCACCTGCCGCAAGATCCGCACCAACCGCTCCGCCATCCCCTCCACCGCAGAGCGATCGAACGAGTCGCAGCGATAGTCGAGATACAGCGTCAAGGTGGGCGCGGCGCCGGCGATGACGGTCAACGGGTAATGCGTCACCGAGTTCGGGCGCAGGTCGGTGATCGTGATCCCGCTGGTGTCGGTCGCTTCCTCGATGCCGGTGTGGTCGACCGGGTAGGACTCGAACGCGATGAGCGTGTCGAACAGGACAGGCAACCCGACGGCCTGGTGGATATCGCTCAAGCCGACATGGTGATAGTCCAGCAGGGCGGTCTGGCGGCCCTGCAACTCCGTCAACAGTCCGGCGAGCGTGTCGCGCGGGCCGAACCGTACCCGCACCGGCACGGTATTGATGAACAACCCGACCATCGAGTCGACGCCCGGGATCTCCGCGGGGCGGCCCGAGACGGTGGCGCCGACGATGACGTCCTGATGTCCGGTCGCCGCGGCGAGCAAGATGCCCCACGCCGCCTGGACGACGGTGTTCACGGTGACGCCGAGTTCGGCTGCCCGCCTGTTCAATGCGGCACCGATATCCGCGGTCAGCGCCACCCCGACCCGCTCGACACCGTCCGCCGCCGCATCGGTCCCGCGCACACTGCTCGCGAGCAGGGAGGGTTCATGGACGCCATCGAGCTCCTGACGCCACGCCCGCACGCCGGCTTCGACATCGCGCTCCCCCAGCCACTTCAAGAACTCCTTGTACGCGGCGGGCTGCGGAAGGCCGGCGTCCGAGCCGTCGGAGCCGTAGAGCCGCAACAGATCTCGAATCATCAGCGGCAGCGACCAGCCGTCCATCAGGACGTGATGCGCGGTCATGACCAACTCCGCACGCCGGTCGGTCATCAGCACCAGTGTCAAGCGCAGCAGCGGCGGCACGGACATGTCGAAATGCGCCTGGTCGTCGTCGACGAGCAGGCGGTCCAACGCCGCATCGCGCTCGGCCTCGGCACGATCACGCAGATCAACCACCCGCCATGGCAATTCGACGTCGGACACGACGACCTGCACTGGCTTACCATGCGGGCCAGGGGCATAGGCCACCCGCAGGTTCGGATACCGATCCAGCAATCCTTGGCCTGCCGCACGCATCCGCTCCGGATCCACCTGTCCGGCCAGGCCGAACACCACCCGCATGTGATAGGCGTCGAACCCTGAGCCGGCCAGTGCCTGATGGAACAGCAGGCCCGACTGCATCGGCGTCAACGGCCACACGTCCGCCAGGTCGCGGTACCGCGCCTCCAAGGCCTCGATCTCGGGCTGCCCCAACCGGACCAGCGACAAGTCCGACGGCGTCAAACCGCCCGCGCCCGGCCTCCCGGCATGCTCGGCCAACCCGGTCAGCGCACCGCGCCACAGTTCGGCGAGCTGCGCGGTCTCGTTCTCGGCGAGCACGCCCTCGGGTGCCGCGAACACGGCTCGCAGTACCGGGCCGTCGCTGGTATCGACGACCATCGTGGTGACATCCAGCGCCGCCATCGCGGCCATCGCCGGGTCAGGAGCCGCACCGGCCGCCGCACTGTCCGCCGCCGGTGTCCAGCCCGCCCCGCGCAGTCGTTGTGGCAGCAGGTCCGCGGCATTGAACCGACCGAGGTAGTTGAAGCCGATCTGACCGGTCGAATACTGTTGCAACACAGTGGAAGTGTCGGGATTGAGGTAACGCAGCAAGCCGTACCCGATGCCCTTGTCGGGTGTCGCACGCAGTTGTTCCTTGATCGCCTTCAGCAAGGAACCTGCGGCAGGGCCGCCTGCGCAGAGCTCCGCCCAAGGCGACTCGGCCACGGACAGTCGCACCGGATACACACTCGTGAACCAGCCGACCGTACTGGACAGGTCGGCACCGGGAACCGTGTCTTCCTCGCGGCCATGGCCTTCCAACCGGATCAGCACCGAACGCTCGGCGTCGCTGCGGTCGTCGGTATTTCGCCACTGCGTGATCGTCGCCGCCAACGCGGACAACAGCCCGTCCTCTACCCCGCCGTGGAACACCGCGGGCAGCGTCGTCAACAGTTCCTCGGTCACCGCCACCGAAAGCTCGACATCGACCTGCCGCACGGTCGCCATCACGTCGACTGCCGGATCCACGGGCCGGGCACCCAGTACCGGGTCCGGTCCATCCAGGACCGAACGCCACCAAGGCATCTGCGCAGCAAGCTGTGTAGCCTGCTCGACCAAGCCGTGCGCCCAGCGCCGCACCGAGGTCCCCGTACTCGGCAAGGCGGGTGTCTCGCCCGCCGACACCGCCTGCCACGCGGTGGCCAAGTCCGGCAACAAGATCCGCCATGACACACCGTCGATCACCAGATGATGCGCCACGATCGACAGCAGGCCGCCCCGCGCGGGTCCCGCATCGAACCACACGAACTGCACCATCACCCCGGCCGTCGGCGCGAGCCGGTGCACGGCCGCACCGACCTGCTCGGTGATCACCTCGGCCCGCTCCGCCGAACCTTGTTCGGGGACAGCCAGCTCGACGCGATGCAGCAACTGGGCTGCGTCCACCGAGCCGACCGGCGCGACCTCGAGGCCCGCACCGCGCTCGTCATCGACCAAGCGCGACCGAAACACATCGTGGCGATCGAGCACCGCCGACAACGTCTCGAGCAGCCCTGCCCGGTCGATGCCCGTCGGCAGGTCGAGCAGCATCGACTGGGTGAACCGATCGAACCCCGCACCCAGCTCACGCACGAACCGCGCGGCGGGCAACAACGGCAGCCACCCCACGCCGCCCCCGGCGAGCTCGCGCAACACCGGACCGGCGGCCCCGCGACGGCGGGCTATCGCGGCCAACGCTGCCGCGGTCTGATGCTCGAACACCTCACGCGGGCTGACCTCCACGCCCGCTTCCCGCGCGCGTGACACCACCTGGATCGAGCGGATACTGTCACCGCCCAGCTCGAAGAAGCTGTCGTCCACGCCTACCCGCTCGACGCCGAGCACCTCGGCGAACACCCCGGCCAGGACTTCTTCCTCGGTGCTGCGCGGCGCCCGATACCGCGTGGACGCGGTGAACTCCGGATCCGGCAGCGCGGCCCGATCGAGCTTCCCGTTCCTGGTCAACGACACGGCGTCGATCACCAGCACCACCACGGGCACCATGAACTCCGGCAGGCGCGCGGCGGCGAAGTCGCGCACGGCACCGCCGTCGAGTTCGGCCGCGCCGGGCTCGGATCGATCGGCGACGACGTAGCCGACCAGTTGCTTGCCACCGCCGACATCCCGTGCGACGACCACGGCTCGCGACACCGAAGGATGGTCGGCCAGCACGGTTTCGACCTCGCCCGGCTCGACCCGGAAGCCGCGGATCTTGACCTGCTCGTCGGCCCGGCCCGCGAACTCCAGCTGCCCGGAGTTGTTCCAGCGCACCACATCACCGGTGCGATACAGCCGCCCACCAGCCGGATCGAACGGGTCCGCCACAAACCGTGCCGCGGTCAGCCCGGCCCGACCGTGGTAGCCACGCGCCACATGCGCACCGGCCACATACAACTCACCGGTGACGCCCACCGGCACCGGCGCCAGCCACGAATCCAGCACGAACACCCGCACATTGCCCAACGGGCGACCGATCGGGACGACACTGCCGACCTCGCTCCCCGCCGGGCACTCGGTCACCAGGACCGTCGTCTCTGTCGGCCCGTAACTGTTGACGACCTCGACCTCGGCGTTGCGCGCGTGCAACTTCCGCACCACGCTCGTGGGCAACTCCGCGCCGCCGACGATGACCCGCCGCAGCGTTCGCAAGGGGTGCTCGGGCATGGACTCGACATAGTCGACCAAGGCAGACAGCAAGGGCGGCGTCGCGATCATCGTCGTCACCGACTGCTCCGCGACCAGCCGAGTGAGCTCCGCGAGGTCCGATCGCGGCTCCTCGGCCACGACCAACGCCCCGCCGCCGACCAGCGCGGGCCAGATCTCATAGGCTGAGGCGTCGAACGCGAGCGAGTGGTGGGTCAGCGCCCGCTGCCCGGCACCCACCGCACGCACCTGGGTGACCAGGTTCAGCACGTTGCGGTGGGTGACGGCAACACCTTTGGGCAGGCCGGTCGAACCGGACGTGTAGGTCATGTACGCCAAGGTCCGCGGATCGACCCGAGCCGGAAGCGGTCCGGACACCGCGGGGTCCAGCCGGTCGAGGTAGAGGTGCGGCGTCGCGGTCGCGGGCAGCAGCTCGGCGGTCGCGGAATCGGTTACCACAGCGAACGGCGCGGCATCGGTGAGCACGAACGCCAACCGCTCCGGCGGGTACGCCGTGTCGAGCGGCAGATAGCCACCACCGGCCTTCAACACACCCAGCAGTGCCACGATCAACTCCGCCGACCGCGGTAGCGCGACCGCGACGATGCTGTCCGGCCGCATCCCTCGCGACACCAGTACGCGCGCAAGCCGATCGGTTCGCCTGTCGAGCTCTCGATACGACAGCTCGGTCTGCCCGCTGACGACGGCCGGTGCGTCCGGGGCGGCGTCGACCTGTGCCTGGAACAGCCCGACGATGGTTTCGCCCGCGACCTCGGCAGCGGTGTCGTTCCACCGTCGCAAGACCAGTTCGCGTTCGTCGGTGCCGAGCACGTCGATCGACCCCACCGCGGCCGCCGGGTCCGCGACCAGCTGCCGCAGCAGCCGCACCCACCGCGTCGCCATCGCTGCCACGGTGGACCGGTCGAACAGATCGGTGGCGTACTCGACGAGCCCGGTCCACCGCTCGCCGACGGGCGCGTCAGCGATGTTGAACGAAAGGTCGAACCGCGCGGTCGCGGTGAACGCGGCGTACGGTTCGATCCGCACCTCCGGCAGTTCGAGCGTAGGCAATGCGTTGTTCTGGAAGGCCAACGACACCTGGAACAACGGATGATGGGCCGCCGAGCGAGCCGGTTTCAGCAACTCCACCAGCAACTCGAACGGCGCGTCCTGGTTCTCGTACGCGGCCAAGGCTTTCGCCCTGACCTCGCCGAGGATCTCGGTGAACGACGCACCCGCGGGCACTGGCGCGCGCAATACCAAGGTGTTGACGAAGAACCCGACCAGCTCGGCCAGCGCGTCGTCGGTCCGGCCCGCGATCGGCGTCCCGATCGGAATATCTTGCCCGGCACCGTGTTTGAACAGCAGCACGGCCAGCGCCGACTGCAGCACCATCGACACCGTCGCGCCTGCTGCGCGCGCCAGATCCTCCACCGCGGTACGGATCTCCGGATCGATGTCGAAGGTCACCACGTCGCCGCGGTAGCTCGGCACGCGCGGCCGCGGCCGATCGGTCGGCAAGGGCAGTTCCTCCGGCAGGCCGTCGAGTTCGGCCCGCCAGTACGCGAACTGCTGGGACAGCACACTATCCGGATCGGTCGGCGACCCCAGCAGTTCCTGCTGCCACAACGTGTAGTCCGCGTACTGGACCGGCAACGGCTGCCACTGCGGCCGCAGACCCTGCCGTCGCGCCGCGTACGCCGTCGACAGGTCGCGCAGCAGCGGCGCCGCGGACCAGCCGTCGGCGGCGATGTGGTGGATCAGCACCACGACGACGCACTCGTCGGCGCCGGAGCGCACCACGGTGAGCCGGATCGGGAGCTGCGTGGACAGATCGAACCCGTAGCGGGCCGCCGCGCTCACCGCGGCGTCCACCGCGCCCGGTGCCGGCTCGGTCACCGTGACCGGCACCTCGAGGCCGTCGGCGTCGATTACCCGCTGGGACGGCACGCCATCGGTCTCGACGAAGATCGTGCGCAGACTCTCGTGTCGCGCGACGACATCGCCGATCGCGGCGGCCAACGCCGCCACATCCACCCCGTGGAACCGCGCGGCCACCGGGATGTTGTAGTTGGCCGACGGCCCTTCCAGCCGATGGATGAACCACAACCGCCGCTGCGCGAACGACAACGGCAGCACGGCCGGGCGCGGCCGCGTCGTCAGCACCGGTCGCAGCCGCGTGCGCTCGCCGAGCCGAATGGCCAACTGCGCCACCGTCGGAGCGTCGAATATCGTCCTGATCGGGACCTCGACGCCGAGCACCACCCGGATCCGGCTGGCCAGCCTGGTCGCCAGCAGCGAGTGCCCGCCGAGCGCGAAGAAGCTGTCGTCCAGCCCGACCCGCTCGTGGCCGAGAACTTCGGCGAACAGCTCGCTCAGCATCTGTTCCTGGATACTGCCCGGTGCCCGATACCGCACCGAGGAGCGCAGCTCCGGGACCGGCAACGCCGCCCGATCCAATTTGCCGTTAGCGGTCAACGGCACACTGTCGATCACCATCACCACCGACGGCACCATGAAGTCCGGCAGCCGCTCGGCGGCGAACCGGCGCACCTCCGCACCGTCGAGGCGATTCGTGGCCACGCGTTCGGCACCACAGGGGCGGCCATTCGCCCGCCCGCGACCGTTGCCGGCGACCGAACCGGCCCGTTCCGCGACCACGTACCCGATGAGCTGCTTGTCACCGGTGCCGGTGTCGCGCGCAACCACCACCGCGTTCGACACCGAAGGGTGTTGCGCCAGTACAGTTTCCACCTCGCCGGGCTCCACCCGGAAGCCGCGGATCTTGACCTGATCGTCGGCCCGGCCCGCGAACTCCAGCTGTCCGGAGTTGTTCCAGCGCACCACATCACCGGTGCGATACAGCCGACCGCCCGAGGGATCGAACGGATCGGCGACGAACCGTGTAGCGGTCAGCCCGGCCCGGCCGTGATAGCCGCGCGCCAGTTGGGCGCTGGAGACATACAACTCCCCCGCGACGCCCACCGGCACCGGCGCCAACCAGGAATCAAGCACGAACACTCGGGTATTGGCCACCGGCACGCCGATCGGCACCACCGCACCCGCCACGTCGGCGGGGACCTGGTGGGACGTCACGTCGACCGTCGCCTCGGTGGGGCCGTAAAGGTTGTCGATCCGGATGTCTCCCCAGCTGTCCCGCATCGCGTGCACCAGCCCGGACGGGAGCGTGTCGGCGCCGGTGTTCACCTGCGTCAGACTCTGGAAAGGGTTGTCGGACAGGTACTCGGCGTGCTCGACCAACGCCGCGAGCAAGGGTGGCGTAGCGAACATCTTCGTCACCGACCTGGTCTCGATCAGCCGGGTGATCTCCGCCAGATCCGAACGTCGCTCACCGGCCACCACCAAGGCCGCCCCGCCGCAGAGCGCGGGCCAGATCTCGTAGGTCGAGGCGTCGAACGCGATCGACGAGTGCACCAGCACCCGATCCTCGATACCCGCCGACCACGCCTGGGCGACCAGGTTCACCACGTTACGGTGGGTGATGCCAACGCCTTTCGGCACACCGGTGGAGCCGGAGGTGTAGATCACATACGCCAAATTCTGTGGCCGTGCCGGGATCGGATCCCGGCCGCCGCGGTCCTCGACCGTCGGTGCATCGATGTACAGGTGCGGTGTCACGCTGTGCGGCAACGCCTCCGAGGTCGCACGGTCGGTCACGACGACAACCGGCTCGGCATCGGTTAGGACGAACGCCAGCCGATCGGAGGGGTATCCCGGATCGATCGGCAGATAGCCACCACCGGCTTTCACCACACCCAGCAACGCCACGATCAACTCCACCGACCGCGGCAAGGCCACCGCGACAAGGGTGTCCGGACCAACTCCGCGCGAAACCAGCAGGCGGGCAAGGCGTTCCGCACGGCTGTCGAGTTCCCGATAGCTCAGCTCTGCCGTACCGCAGACCACCGCGGTCGCGTCCGGCGTCCGAGCGACCTGTGCCCCGAACAATCCGGCCAGCGTGGCCGTCGGGTCCACGGGCACGGCGGTGTCGTTCCACCGGCGCAGCACCAGCTCGCGTTCCTCGGTGTCGAGCACCTCGACCGACCCCACCGGCCCATGCGGGTCGGCCACCACCTGCCGCAGGATCCGTACCAACCGCGCCGCCATCGCCTCGATCGTGGACCGATCGAACAGGTCGGTGGCGTATTCGACGTGCACGTCCCACCCGGCGGCGCCGTTGCTACCGGTGCTCGCGTCGCCGACATTGAAGGTCAGGTCGAATCGGGAGGTCAGCGCGGGCAGGGCATACGGCTCGAACCCGACGCCGGACAGTTCGAGGGTGGCCGCGGTGTTGTTCTGGAAACTCAGCAGCACCTGGAACAAGGGATGGTGGGCCGCCGACCGGGCCGGATTCAGCAGCTCGACCAGCAGCTCGAACGGCAGATCCTGATTCTCGTAGGCCGCCAACGCTTTTGCCCTGACCTGGCCCAGAATTTCGGCGAACGAGGCCGACGGCCGCACAGCCGTCCGCAACACCCAGGTGTTGACGAAGAACCCCACCAGTTCGTTCAGCGCGTCATCGGTGCGGCCCGCGATCGGTGATCCGATCGGAATATCCTCGCCGGCACCGAGTTTGAACAGCAACACGGCCAGCGCCGACTGCAAGACCATGGACACCGTCGCGCCGGAGCGACTCGCCAGCTCCTCCAGCTCCGCCCTGGCCTTCGCGTCGATGCCGAACACCAGCATGTCTCCGCGGTAACTGGCCACCCGAGGTCGTGGCCGGTCCGTCGGCAGCCGCAGCTGCTCGGGCAGACCGTCGAGCTCCCGCCGCCAATACGCGAACTGCTGGGACAGCACACTGTCCGGATCGTCCGGCGAGCCGAGCAGTTCCTGCTGCCACAGTGTGTAGTCCACGTATTGGACCGGCAACGACTCCCAGCCGGGGGCCCGCCCCTGCCGCCGAGCCGCGTACGCCGTCGACAGGTCCCGCAACAACGGCGTCATCGACCAGCCGTCACCGGCGATGTGGTGGATCAGCAACACCACGACGCATTCGTCGGCACCGCAGCGGAAAACGTTGGCGCGGATGGGAATCTCGGACGCCAGGTCGAACTCGTACCGCGCGGCCTCGGTGACCGCCGTGTCCAAGGCGGCGGTATCGACGTCGGCGATGAGCACCGGCACCTCGACCGCGTCTTCGTCGAGGACCTGCTGGCCGGGCACGCCGTCGGCCTCGACGAAGATCGTGCGCAAGCTCTCGTGCCTGGCGACCACGTCACCGATCGCGGCCGCGAAGGCGGGCGCGTCGAACCCACCGCGCAATCGAAACGTCAACGGCATGTTGTAGGTGGCCGACGGCCCCTCCAACCGGTGGATGAACCACAACCGGCGCTGTGCGAACGACAACGGAATCATCACAGACCCACCTCTCGATTCATCCTGCGCAGCGCCGGTCTGCGCGATGGCGCCAACTCCGGCCATCGGTTCGCGAGCTCGGCGACGGTCGCGGCGTCGAAGATCACCCGGATCGGGACCTCGACGCCGAGCACCGCCCGAATCCGGCTGGCCAGGCGGGTCGCCAGCAACGAATGCCCGCCCAGCGCGAAGAAACTGTCGTCCACGCCGACCCGGTCGAGTCCGAGGATCTCGGCGAACAACTCGGCGAGCACCCGCTCCCGCTCGCTGCTCGGCGCTCGATACTCCGCCGCGGCGGCGAATTCCGGGTCCGGGAGTGCCGCGCGATCGAGCTTTCCGTTCGTGGTCAACGGCACGTCGTCGAGCACCATCACCACCGACGGCACCATGAACTCCGGCAACAGCTCGGCCGCCAGCTCCCGCACGGCGGCGGGCAGCAGCGTGTCCTGTGGGTTGCTGGCGTACGGCGTCGGATCATCGACCGCCGCCGACGGCACATAGACATCGGTCAACGGCCGGCTTCGCGCCGTCGCGGTGTCGACGAATACCGCCTCCATCCGATCCTGCTGCGCCGACCAGGTGACCGCGGTGGCGTAACCCAGTTGTTCACCCAGCACGTGCAAGTCTTCGGGCAGCAATCCGGCATCCCTTCGACCGGCGGGGTCGACGAGTATTCCCTCGAACCCCGCGGCCCGCGGATCGGTGCGCGGGGCGGCCGGAACGGTCTCACCGCGTCGAATTCGGTTCGCGGCGTCGATCTGGCCCGTCAGCCCGGCGTGTGGGATCCCGGTGACCCGGACGCCGTCCGGGTGTCGAGATCCCAGCAGGGTGCGCAACCAATCATGTTCGCGGAACTCGACTTTCGGCACCTCGGCTACGGACAGCGCTGCCGTGGGTGTCTTGCGCAGGACAACGTCGTATCGGTAGCGAGTCAACTCGTTGACCGAGTAGCCGCGTTTGAGTTCGATATCGACCGTCTCGAAGTCGGTGACCCGGCACAGCGCATGGAAGTATTCGGGCGCGACCAACAGTTCTTGCTCGGCGAACACCGTGCGGCGCACGCGTTCCCGGATCGCCGCCGGATCGTCACCGTCGTTGCGGGCGATCTGCACCGCCGTGGTGAACTCCTCCAGCAGCCCCAGATTCCGGACGTCACCGACGAATATCGCGCCGCCGGGAGCCAGCAGGCCGAGTACCTGTTCGAGGACCCGGCGCAGATACCGTTCGCCAGGGAAGTACTGCACCACCGAGTTCACGACCACCGTGTCGAAGTACTCTGTCGGCAATCCCGCGATGTCTTCGGCGGACCGGACACTCAGCGAGACCCGGTCGGTCCACGGCGCGTCCAGGTCGTCCAACTGGTGGCGCAGGGTGTCGATGGTCGCGGCGGAGAAGTCCGACGCCCAGTATTCATCGCAGTCGGGTGCCAACTGGGACAACAGCAAGCCGGAGCCGACACCGATCTCGAGCACTCGCCGCGGCGCCAGTCCACGGATGCGCTGCACCGTCGCTTCGCGCCATTCGCGCATCTGCTCGATCGGAATCGACGTGCCGGTGTAGCTGCTGTTCCAGCCGCCGAAGTCCATCCCGAATCCCGCCGGAGCCCGGTCTCCGTTCCCGTTTCCGGCGCCATTACCTGATCTGCCGGCCTTCTTATCCGCTGCGCCGTACAGGTCGTCGTAGACCCGGCGCCACTGCCCGACCAGTTCTTCTTCACCGGCAACCGGCCCGGAGCGGTCCGCGACCACATAGCCGACCAGCTGCTGTCCACCGGTGCTGCTGTCGCGTACGACCACCACCGCGCGGGACACCGCGGGGTGTTGCTCCAGCGCGGATTCCACCTCGCCGGGTTCCACCCGGAAGCCGCGGACCTTGACCTGATCGTCGGCCCGGCCGACGAACTCCAACTGCCCGGAGTTGTTCCAGCGCACCACGTCACCGGTGCGATACAGGCGGCCGCCACCGGCCGGATCGAAGGGGTCGGCGACGAATCGAGTCGCGGTGAGTCCCGCGCGTCCGTGGTAGCCGCGCGCCAGCTGCGTGCCCGCCACGTACAGCTCCCCCGCGACACCCACCGGCACCGGCGCCAACCACGAATCCAGCACGAAGACCCGCACATTCACCGACGGGCGCCCGATCGGCACCGCGCCGTCGAGGTCGCCGAGCACGTCGAAGTCGGTGACGCACGCGGTCGTTTCGGTAGGCCCGTAGCCGTTCATCACCTGTACGTCAGCGTGTTTCGCGTGCAGCTTGCGCACGACGGCCGCGGTGAGCTCGGCACCGCCTGCGATCACCCGCCGCATACTGCGCAGCGGTGTGCCCGGCACGTGCTCCACGTGATCGACCAAGGCCGACAACAGCGGGGGCGTCGCGAACATCTTTGTCACCGAACGGTTCTCGATCAGCCCGGTGAGCTCCACCAGATCCGATCGCGGGGATTCCGCCACGACCAGCGCGGCACCGGCGGCCAAGGCAGGCCAGATCTCATAGGTCGTGGCGTCGAAAGCGATCGACGAATGCGTCAAGACGCGATCCTCCGGCGCGACCGACCAGGCTCGGGCGACCAGGTTCACCAGGTTGCGATGGGTGATCCCCACACCTTTCGGAACTCCTGTGGAACCGGAGGTGTAGGTCACGTACGCCAAATGCTGTGGCCGCAGATCTATCCCGACCGAAACCCCAAGTGCGCCACCATTGTTGCCCGGTGCGTCCAGATAGTGGTGCGGGGCCGCGGTGTCTGGCAGGAACCGGGCGGTAGCGGATTCGGTCACGACGACGACCGGCGCGGCGTCGGAGAGGATGAACGACAACCGATCCGGCGGATAGCCGGGATCGATCGGCAGGTATCCGCCACCGGCCTTCAACACGCCCAGCAGCGCCACGATCAACTCCGCCGACCGCGGCAGGGCCACCGCGACCAGCGTGTCCGGGCGTACGCCGCGCGCGACCAGTGCGCGCGCCAACCCGTCGGCTCGGGTATCGAGTTCCCGATACGAGATCTCGGTGGCGCCGGCGAGCACGGCGGTGGCCGCCGGTGTCCGGGCGGCCTGGGCCTCGAACAGCCCGACCATGGTGGTGTCCTGGACCGCGACATCGGTGTCGTTCCACCGCCGCAGCACCGACTCCCGTTCGTCGGCGTCGAGGACGTCGATCGCCCCCACCGGGTTACCCGGGTCCGTCACGATCCGGTCCAGTATGCGCACGAACCGGGCCACCATCGACTCGACGGTGGACCGGTCGAACAGGTCGGTCGAGTACTCGACGAACCCGCTCCACGGGTCACCGGCGGGCGCGTCGGCGACATTGAAGAACAGGTCGAACCGCGAGGCCGCGATGGACGCGGGATAGGGCTCGAAGCCGACCCCGGGCAGCCGCAGAGTGGGCAGCGCGTTGTTCTGGAAGGCCAACGACACCTGGAACAACGGGTGGTGCGCCGCCGAGCGGGCCGGATTCAGCAACTCGACCAGCAACTCGAACGGAACGTCCTGATTCTCGTACGCGGCCAACGCTTTCGACCGCACCTGCGCCACCACCTCGGCGAAAGACGTTGCCGCGGCGACACTTGCCCGCAGCACCCAGGTGTTGACGAAGAAGCCGACCAGGTCGGCCAACGCCTCGTCGGTCCGGCCTGCGATCGGCGAGCCGAGCGGAATATCCTCTCCGGCACCGAGTTTGAACAGCAGCACGGCCAGCGCCGATTGCAGCACCATCGACACCGTCGCGCCCTCGCGGGCCGCCAGCCGCTCCACCGCGGTACGGATCTGCGGATCGATACCGAAGACCACCATGTCGCCGCGGTAGCTGGCCACCCGTGGTCGCGGCCGGTCGGTCGGCAACCGCAGCTGCTCGGGCAAGCCGTCGAGCTCACGACGCCAGTACTCGTACTGCTGGGACAGCACACTGTCCGGATCGTCGGCCGATCCGAGGAATTCTCGTTGCCACAGCGTGTAGTCCACGTACTGCACCGGCAGCGGCGCCCAGCGCGGCGCCCGATGTTCGAGGCGCGCGGCGTACGCGGTGGCCAGGTCCCGCAGCAACGGCGCCGCCGACCAGCCGTCACCCGCGATGTGATGGACCAGCAGCACCAGGACACACTCCGTGCCCCCGGACCGGAACACCGTGGCGCGCAGGGGAATCTCCGACGACAGATCGAAGGCGTACCGCACCGCGGCGTTCACCGCCGCGTCCAGCTCCGCCGGATCCACGGTCTCCACCTCGACCGGGACCGTCACCTCGACGCTGTCGGTCGCGAGCACCCGCTGGGTCGGCACGCCGTCGGTCTCGACGAAGACCGTCCGCAGACTTTCGTGCCTGGCCACCACGTCACCGAGCGCGGCCGCGAAAGCCGACGCGTCGAATACGCCGCTCAGCCGGACCGGCAACGGCATGTTGTAGGTAGCCGACGGCCCCTCCAGCCGGTGGATGAACCACAGTCTGCGCTGCGCGAACGACAGCGGAACCACGTCCGGCCGTGGCCGGGGCAGCAGCGGCGGGCGCACTCGCACCTCGGCATCGAGGCGAGTCACCAACTGCGCCACCGTCGGCGCGTCGAAGATCGTCCGGATCGGCAGCTCCACGCCGGTGACCGCGCGAACGCGACTGGCCAGGCGGGTCGCCAGCAGCGAGTGCCCACCCAGTGCGAAGAAGTTGTCGTCCACACCGACCCGGTCGAGTCCGAGGATCTCGGCGAACAACTCGGCCAGTACCTGTTCACGCTCGCTGTCCGGCGCGCGGTACTCCGCCGACGAGGCGAACTCCGGATCCGGCAGTGCCCGGCGATCGAGTTTCCCGCTCGCGGTCAACGGCACCGACCCGATCACCATCACCGTCGCGGGCACCATGAACTCCGGCAACCGGTCACTCGCCCACCGGCGCACGTCGGCGGCCAGCAGACCCGCCTGCGGGTTGTTGGCGTACCCGGCCGGCTCCCCTACCGGCTCGGCGGCGGTGTACACCTCGGCCAGTGGCCGGTCGCCGAGCGTGGCGGCGTCGACGAAGACCGCGTCCATCCGGTCCGGGCGAGCGGACCAGGTGACCGCGGTCGCGTACCCGAGTTCCCGGCCGAGCCGATGCAGGTCCTCCGGCACGACACCCGCACGCTCGGTGATCGTGTCGACTATCCCTTCGAAGCCGACACCGAGCGCGTCGGTGGCGACACCCGAGTGGCCCGTCTTGATCCGGTGTGTCGCTTCGACCTCACCGACCAGCCCCGCATGCGGGATGCCGGTGATCCGGATGCCGTCCGGATGCTGGTCGCGCAGCAGTGCCCGCAACCGATCATGGTCGTGGAAGGCGACTCTCGGCACCTCGGCGACCGAAAGCGGGTTCGCCGCGGCCGGATGCAGCACCACGTCGTACCGGTAGCGCGTCAACTCGTTCATCGAGTATCCGCGTTTGAGTTCGATGTCGACGGCGCCGATATCGAGGACCTCGCCCAGCGCGAGGAAGTACTCCGGCGCGAGCAGCAGTTCTTGTTCGGCGGAGATGTCGCGGCGCACCCGGTCGGCGACCGCCACCGGGTCGGCGCCGCCGTTGCGCGCGATCTGCGCTGCGGTGGTGAACTCCTCGAGCAGCGCCAGATTCCGGACGTCACCGAGGAACACCGCGCCACCCGGAGCCAGCACTCGCAGCACCCGCTCGAGCACCCGGCGCAGATAGCTCTGGCTGGGGAAATACTGGATCACCGAGTTCAACACCACGGTGTCGAAGTAGTGCTCCGGCAACCCTTCGGTCTCGTCGGCGCCGCGCACGCTCAGCGAGACGCGGTCGACCCAGTCCTCGTTGAGTTCACCCAGCTGTCGTTGCAGCGTGCTGATCGTCGCGGACGAGAAGTCCGTCGCCCAGTATTCGGCGCAGTCGGGAGCCAGCTGCGACATCAGCAGGCCCGACCCCACCCCGATCTCCAGCACCCGACGCGGCCGCAGCCCCCGAATGCGCTCGACGGTGGTCGCGCGCCATTCGCGCATCTGTTCCACCGGAATCGCGGCCCCGGTGTAGCTGCTGTTCCAGCCGCCGAAACCGGTAACGAACCCGGCCTCGGCACCTTCGACGGGACCGATGTCGGGTGCGTGCTCGGCGCCGGCGTACAGGTCGTCGTAGACCCGACGCCACTGCCCCACCAGTTCGCCTTCGCCGACGGTGGCCCCGGAATGGTCGGCGACCACGTACCCGACCAACTGCTTGCCCGCATCGGAGTCGTGTGCCACGACCACCGCCTGCGCCACCGAAGGATGTTGCGCCAGTACGCTTTCCACCTCACCGGGTTCGACCCGGAAGCCACGGATCTTGACCTGATCGTCGACCCGGCCCGCGAACTCCAGCACTCCCGCCGAGGTCCAGCGCACCACGTCGCCGGTGCGATACAGCCTGCCGCCGCCGGTCCGATCGAACGGGTCGGCCACGAACCGGGCCGCGGTCAGTCCGGCCCGACCGTGATAGCCGCGCGCCAGTTGGGCGCCCGCCACGTACAGCTCCCCCGAGACACCCACCGGCACGGGCACCAGCCACGAATCCAGCACGAACACTCGCGAATTCGGCACCGGCACCCCGATCGGGACCACCGCACTCGGTTCGTCCTCGGGCACCCGATACGCGGTCACGTCGACGGTGGCCTCCGTCGGACCGTACAGATTGTCGACCCGAAGGTCCCGGCACGTGCCACGCAGCGCCCGCACCAACCCGGAGGTGAGCGTATCTGCGCCGGTGTTGACCTGCCGCAGGCTCTGGAACGGGTTGTCCGGCAATGCTTCCACGTGATCGACCAGCGCCGACAGCAACGGTGGCGTGGCGAACATCTTCGTCACCGACCAGGTCTCCACCAGCCGGGTGATCTCCGCCGGGTCCGAGCGCTGCTCGCCGGCGACGACCAACGTCGCACCACCGCACAGGGCGGGCCAGATCTCATAGGTCGAGGCGTCGAACGCGATCGACGAGTGCACCAGCACCCGATCCTCGACGCCCGCCGTCCACGCCTGGTTGACCAGGTTGACGACGTTATGGTGCGTGATACCAACACCTTTCGGAACGCCGGTGGATCCGGACGTGTAGATCACGCACGCCAGATCGTGCGCGCGCACCGCGACCGCCCGATCCAGACCGGCTCGAGCACCGTCGAGCGCGTCCATCGAGTCGAGGTAGAGGTGTGGCGTCGCGGTCGGTGGAAGCGCGTGCGCGGTGGCCGAGTCGGTCACGACGACGACCGGCGCGGCGTCGGCGAGGATGAACGCCAGCCGATCCGAGGGATACTCGGGATCGATCGGCAGGTACCCGCCACCGGCTTTCAGCACACCGAGCAAGGTCACGATCAGGTTCGCGGAGCGAGGCAACGCCACCGCGACCACACCGTCGGGGCCGACGCCGCGCGAGATCAACGCCCGCGCCAGCCGATCGGCGCGCCGGTCCAGATCGTGGTAGGTCAGCTTCGCGTCCGCGCAGACGACCGCGATCGCATCCGGGGTCGCGGCGACCTGCGCCGCGACCAGCTCGGTCAGGGTGGTGGCGGCCGGTACCTCGGCCGCGGTGTCGTTCCACCGGCGCAGCACCAGCTCGCGCTCGTCGGTGCCGAGGACATCGATGGAACCCACCGGGACTTCGGGATCCGAGCCGATCTGCCGCAGCAGGCGGACCAGCCGGGCCGCCATCGCCTCGACGGTGGACCGGTCGAACAGTTCGGTCGCGTACTCGACGAACCCGCTCCACGGGTCACCGGCGGGGGCCTCGGCGATGTTGAAGAACAGATCGAATCGCGCGGTCGCGGTGGACGCGGGATAAGGCTCGATCCGCACCCCCGACAGTTCGAGCGCGGGCAGCGTGTTGTTCTGGAAGGCCAATGTCACCTGGAACAACGGATGATGCGCGGCCGAGCGAGTGGGGTTCAGCAACTCCACCAACAGTTCGAACGGAACATCCTGATTCTCGTAGCCCGCCAACGCTTTTTCGCGGACCACACCCAAGATCTCGGTGAACGACGCGTCCGGGACGACGGCGGCCCGCAGCACCCAGGTATTGACGAAGAACCCGACCAGCTCGGCCAGGGCCTCGTCGGTCCGGCCCGCAATCGGCGCGCCGATCGGAATATCCTCTCCGGCACCGAGTTTGAACAGCAAGACAGCCAGCGCCGATTGCAGCACCATCGACACCGTCGCGCCCTCGCGGGCCGCCAACCGCTCTACCGCGCTACGGATCTCCGGATCGATGCGGAAGTGCACCATGTCGCCGCGGTAACTGGCCACCCGCGGTCGCGGCCGATCGGTCGGCAGCCGCAGTTGCTCGGGCAGCCCCTCGAGTTCGCGGCGCCAATACTCGAACTGCTGCGACAACACGCTGTCCGGATCGGTCGACGAGCCGAGCAGTTCACGCTGCCACAACGTGTAGTCCGCGTACTGCACCGGCAACGGCCGCCACCGCGGTGCCCGCTTGTCCCGTCGCGCGGCGTAGGCCTCGGACAGGTCGCGCAGCAGCGGCGTCAACGACCAGCCGTCACCGGCGATGTGATGGATCAGCAACACCAGCACGGCCGCATCGTCGGTCCGGCGGAACACTGTGGCGCGCAACGGAATCTCCGACGACAGATCGAAGCCGTAGCGCACCGCCGACGTCACCGCCGCGTCCGTCTCGGCGGGATCGGCGGCCCGCATGTCCGTCACCGTGACCGGCACCTCGACGCTGCCCACGTCCAGGACCCGTTGGGAAGGCACACCATCGGCGTCGACGAAGACCGTCCGCAGGCTCTCGTGCCGGGCGACCACATCGCCGATCGCGGCGGTCAACGCCGCCACATCCACGCCGTGCAACCCGACCGCCAGCGCCATGTTGTAGGTGGCCGACGGTCCTTCCAGCCGATGGATGAACCACAGTCGCCGCTGGGCGAACGACAGCGGAACCACGTCCGGCCGCGGCCGGGCCAGCAGGGCGGGGCGCACCTGCACGCCCGCGTCGAGCCGGGTCGCCAACTGCGCCACCGTCGGAGCGTCGAACACCGTCCGGATCGGTACCTCGACGCCGAGCTCCACGCGGATCCGGCTGGCCAGGCGGGTCGCCAGCAGCGAGTGGCCACCCAGCTCGAAGAAGCTGTCGTCCACGCCGACCCGGTCGCGTCCGAGAACCGCGCCGAACAGCTCGGCCAGCACCCGCTCGCGCGCAGTGCCCGGCGCTCGATACCGCACCGAGGAAACCGACTCCGGCGCGGGCAGCGCCGCACGGTCCAGTTTTCCGTTCGCGGTCAACGGCACCGCGTCGATCACCATCACCACCGTCGGCACCATGAACTCCGGCAGCCGTTCCGCGGCGAAGTCGCGCACCTGCGCACCGACGAGATCGGTGCGGTCGGCGACCACATAGCCGATCAGCTGCTTGTCACCGGTGTCGCCGTCGCGTACCACCACCAGCGCCTGCGCCACCGAAGGATGTTGGGCCAGTACCGATTCGACCTCGCCGGGCTCCACCCGGAAGCCGCGGATCTTGACCTGATCATCGATGCGACCCAGGAACTCCAGCTGCCCGCCGGAATCCCGGCGCACCAGATCCCCCGTGCGATACAGCCTGCCGCCGTTCGGATCGAAGGGGTCGGCGACGAACCGTGCCGCGGTCAGGTCCGCCCGGCCGTGGTATCCCCGACCCAACTGCGCACCGGCCACATACAACTCACCCGCCACCCCTGCCGGAACGGGTGCCAGCCACGAATCCAGCACGAAGGCCCGAACATTGGCCAAGGGACGCCCGATCGGCACCGAGACGTCAGCGAAATGCTCCCCGGCCCGGAACGGTCGACGGATCGCGAATGTCGTTGTCTCGGTAGGCCCGTACACGTGCACGACGCGGGTCTGCGGGCACAGTCGCAGCGCACGCGCGAAGACCTCCGGCGGCATCTCCTCGCCGCCGACCCATACCTCGCGAAGCCCGGCCAGCGCGTCGGGGCAGTGGTCGACGAACAACTCGAACAAGCGCGTGGTGAGGAATACCGCGCTCACCTGGTGCGCCGCCAAGTGCCGTCCCAGCACCGCGATATCGGTGCGGCCCGGCGGTGCGACCACGATTCGGCCGCCGCCGAGCAGCGGCACCCAGATCTCATAGGTGGAGGCATCGAACGCGACCGACGAATGCACCAGCACGCTCGCGTGCGCACCCTCGTGCCAACTGTGCTTGGTCGCGAAGGCCACCACGTTACGGTGCGTGATGGCAACACCTTTCGGGACGCCGGTGGAGCCCGAGGTGTAGATCAGGTAGGCCAAGTTCTGCGGCGCCGCCGCGACGGCCCGGTCCAGGGTAGCGCCCTCGACCACGTCGATCGTGTCCAGGTAGAGGCGCGGTGCCGCCGTGTCGGGCAGGAGATCGACGGTCGCGGAATCGGTCACGACGACCACCGGGGCCGCGTCGGTCAGGATGAACGCCAGCCGGTCGGAGGGGTAGGTCGGATCGATCGGCAGGTACCCGCCACCGGCCTTCGATACCGCGAGCAACGCCACGATCAGCTCCACCGACCGGGGCAATGCCACGGCGGCAATGGTGTCGGGGCCTACCCCGCGCGACGACAGGACGCACGCCAATTCTGTTGCCCGCGTGTCGAGTTCCCGATACGAGATCTCGTCGTCACCGCAGACCACGGCCACCGCCTCCGGCGTGCGCGCGACCTGCGCCTCGAACGCGGTGACCACGGTGGCGTCCCGGTCGATCGGGGCAGCGGTGTCGTTCCATCGATACACGACCAGGTCGCGTTCGTCGTCATCCAGGACATCGACCGCCCCCACCGCGGTGTCCGGATGCGACACCACCTGTCGCAGAATCCGCACCAGCCGGGCCGCCATGGCCTCGACCGTGGACCGATCGAACAGATCGGTGGCGTATTCGATGTACCCGTCCCACCCGGGCGCGTTGCCGTTCTCGCGCGCACCAGCCGGGGCGTCGCCGATGTTGAAGGTCAGGTCGAAGCGCGAGGTGTCGGTGGCAGGCATGTGCGGCGTTACCCGCGCTCCCGGCAGCCGGAGGGTGGGCAGCGTGTTGTTCTGCAACGTCAGCAGCACCTGGAAGAGCGGGTGGTACGCCGACGAGCGAGTCGGATTCAGCAGCTCCACCAGCAACTCGAACGGCGCGTCCTGATTGTCGTAGGCGGCCAGGGCTTTGGCGCGGACACCATCGAGGATCTCGGTGAATGATGCGGCGGGATCGACCGTCGCGCGCAACACCCAGGTGTTGACGAAGAAGCCGACCAGATCGGCCAGCGCGTCATCGGTACGGCCCGCGATCGGCGAGCCGATCGGGATATCCTCGCCTGCACCGAGTTTCGCCAGCAGCACCGCCAGCGCCGACTGCCACACCATGGACACCGTCGCGCCCTCGCGGGCCGCCAATCGCTCCACCGCGGCGCGCACATCGGGTTCGACGTCGAACAACACCACGTCGCCGCGGTAGCTGGCCACCCGAGGCCGCGGCCGATCGGTCGGCAATCGCAGCTGCTCCGGCAGACCGTCGAGTTCGGCGCGCCAGTAACCGAACTGCCGCGACAGCACACTGTCGGGATCCTCCGGGGAACCGAGCAGTTCCCGCTGCCACAGCGTGTAATCGACGTACTGCACGGGCAGCGGCGCCCACTCCGGTGCCCGCCCGGCCCGGCGCGCCGCGTAGGCCATGGACACATCGTCCAGCAGCAACGCCGCCGACCAGCCGTCGCTGGCGATGTGGTGGATCAGCACCAGCACCATCCACTCGTCGTCCCCGTAGCGGAACGCACCGGCGCGCAGGGGGATCTCGGTGGACAGTTCGAACGGATAGCGCGCCGCCTCGGCGACCGCCGCGTCGACCGCGTTCGGCGCCACGTCGGCGATGGTCACCGATATCTCGACGCGGTCCGCGTCCAGCACGAG
This sequence comes from Nocardia sp. NPDC052316, assembly GCF_044547795.1. Taxonomy (NCBI): domain Bacteria; kingdom Bacillati; phylum Actinomycetota; class Actinomycetes; order Mycobacteriales; family Nocardiaceae; genus Nocardia; species Nocardia sp. NPDC052316. The sequence goes on along the minus strand of NZ_JBIUBB010000002.1, from coordinate 552,821 downwards.
TTGGGCTGGGACGCCGTCGGTTTCGACGAAGACCGTGCGCAGACTCTCGTGCCGGGCGACCACGTCGCGCACCGCCGCCGTGAACGCCGCCGCATCGAACGCGCCCGTCACCCGGGCGGCCAGCGGCATGTTGTAGGTGGCCGACGGCCCCTCCAACCGATGGATGAACCACAGCCGCCGCTGCGCGAAGGACAGCGGAATCACCGCGGGCCGCGGCCGGGCGAGCAGCATCGGGCGCATGGTGACCCCGGCGTCGAGCCTGGTCACCAGCTGCGCCACCGTCGGCGCGTCGAACACCGTCCGGATCGGCACCTCGACCCCGAGCACCGCCCGGATCCGGCTGATCAGCCGGGTTGCGGACAACGAATGACCGCCCAGTTCGAAGAAGCTGTCGTCCGCGCCGACCCGGTCGACCCCCAGCACCTCGCCGAACAGCCGCGCGAGCACCCGTTCGCGCTCACTGCCCGGCGCCCGATAGGCCCGCGAGGAGGCAAATTCCGGAGCGGGCAGCGCGGCCCGATCGAGCTTGCCGTTCGGGGTCAGCGGCACACGGTCGATCACCATCACCACGGTCGGCACCAGGAACTCCGGCAGCCGCTCCGCGGCGAACCGGCGCACCTGTGCCCCATCGAGCGCGTCGACGTCGAGGCCGCCGTTGCCCGAGGTGCTCCGATCGGCGACCACGTAACCGATCAGCTGCTTGTCGTCACCGGTCCCGGTGTCGCGGGCCAGCACCACGGCCTGCGACACCGCGGGATGTCGCGCCAGCACCGATTCGACCTCGCCCGGCTCCACCCGGAAGCCACGAATCTTGACCTGATCGTCGGCGCGGCCCACGAACTCCAGCACTCCGGCCGGAGTCCAGCGCACCACGTCGCCGGTACGGTACAACCGGCCACCGGTGCGATCGAACGGATCGGCGACGAACCGCGTTGCGGTCAACCCCGGCCGGCCGCGATAACCCCGCGCCAATTGCGCACCGGCGACATACAGTTCGCCGGCCACCCCCACCGGAACCGGCGCCAGCCAGGGGTCGAGCACGAACACCCGCATGTTCCCCAGCGGCGTGCCGATCGGGCTCTCGCCCCGCGTGCCGTGCTCGGCGCGTAGCGCCAGCTTCGTGACGTGCACCGTCGTTTCGGTGATCCCGTACATGTTCACCAGTGCTGGGCCGGTCCCGCCGACCGAGTACCACGGTTGTACATGGGTGTGGTGCAGCGCTTCCCCACCGAAGATCACCAGGCGCAGCGCCGAGTCGACGCTGCCGCTCACCGATCTGGCTTCGGCCAGTGCGTGGAAAGCGGAGGGGGTCTGATTGAGGATCGTCACGCCCTCGGCGACCACCAGGTCCCACAGCTGCGCGGGCGTGCGCACCACGTCCCACGGCACGACGACAACCCGGCCACCGTGCAGCAGCGCACCCCAGATCTCCCACACCGAAAAGTCGAAGGCTTGGGAATGGCACCAAGCCCACACGTCGTCTGCCCGGAATTCGCACCACGGCGCGGTACTCAGGAACAGCGAGGCCACATTGCGATGGGTGACGGCCACGCCCTTCGGCGTGCCGGTCGAGCCGGAGGTGTAGATGAGATAGGCGAGATTGCCGGGCAGCGGCGCGGTGGGCCGCACCACATCACGGCGCGCCGCCTCGGCCTCTTCGAGCAGAATAAGCGGAACCCTGTGTGGTGGCAGCCTTTTCGAGGTAGCGCGGTCGGTGATGACGGCGATCGGTGCCGCATCGGTGAGCACGAACGCCAACCGTTCGGCCGGATAACCCGGGTCGATCGGCAGGTAGGCACCCCCGGCCTTCGACACCGCCAGAATCGCGACGATCAGCTCGGCCGATCTCGGCAATGCCACCGCCACCACGCTGTCCGGCCGCACACCGCGGGCGAGCAAGGTCTGCGCGACGCGGTCCGCCCGCGCATCGAGTTCCCGGTACGACAGCCGCACCTCGCCGGACACCACGGCCACCGCGTCCGGGGCTCGGCGCACCTGATCGGCGAACAGCCCGAGCAGTGTTGCCGCCGGATCCACCGGCACCGCGGTGTCGTTCCAGGCCTCGACCACCAGCGAACGGTCGTCGCCGAGGATATCCACCGCCCCGATCGGTGCCGCCGGGTCGGTGATCGCCTGCGTCAGGTAGCGCGCGATCGAATCGAGGTAGCCGCGCAGATTGTCTTCGGTGTAGAGCTGCGCGTCGCCTTCGATCCGCAGGTATCCGCCGCGGGCCGACTGCTTTTCGTAGTGCAGCACAATCGACAGATCCCCGCTGTTCCCGGCGGAGTAGACCTGGAGATCAGCCGTCCCACCGGTCATCCGCAAGGCACCGAAGAACGACATGACGTTGATGACCGGGCCGAACGGGTTGCCCTGTGCGGGCGGCATTTTCAAGTCGCGCCGGATCTCCGACATGCCGTACCTGAGATGGTCTCGCGCGCCCGCGATGCTGTCCTGAAGCCGTCGGGACAGTTGCCCCAGCGAGACGTCTCGGCCCGAATCCACCAGCAGCGGAACGGTATCCGACAGTTGGCACGGCGTGCGCCGGGCAATGGCGTTCTGGTTGGAAACCGGCATCTGTACACAGAATTCGTCGCGCAGCGCGTAGCGCTGGACGGCGGCCGCCGCGACGGACATCAACAGATAGGGCAGCTTCACGCCGATCGCCCGCGCGGAGTCGATCAGCCTGCCGAGCTGCACGCCCGAAAAGCCGTGCGTGCACCCGATCCGCCCGGGCTTCACGTCTGGTGCGGCGTTACCGGGCAGTCGCAGCGGCTCGATCCCTGGCGGGATCTGCCCGCGCCAGTACTCACGATCGATCGCCTGCTGGTGGCGGCGGTAGGCCCGATCACTCTCGATGATCTCGTCTACGGGCACGAAATCGGCGGGCGCGATGGGCTTTCCGGCGATCAGGGCGCCGTACACATCCAGCACCCGCTGCGCCCAGGTGGCGACACCGACACCGTCCATGATGATGTGGTGGAAGCACATCGACAGAAAGTATTGTCCCGCATCAACTTTGAGCAGCGCGACGCGCAGCAATGCGTCCAGCTCCAGATCGAAGGCCAACTCGAGCTCGCGGGACATGTAGTCGAAGGCGGCCGATATCGGCTCGGGCTGTTCGGTGAGATCGAGGTAGGCCGGCATCCAATCGCGGGTGTCCCGGTCGATCTGCATCGGCCCGTCGGCACCACCGACGAAATTGACCGTCAGCGCCTCCGACTCCGCGAACACCTGCCGCAGCGCGGTGACGAAATGGCCGAGTTCCAGCTCGGCCTGAATGTCGATATATATCAGGCAATTGTTGGGAATATCGGAAAGTTCGTGCGCTAACCAGAGTTCTTTCTGGATAGATGTCAGACTGCGCAGCAGTGATTTATTACCGGATTGCATGACAAACTCCCTCGCTTATCACCTTCGCCGGGCGGTACCGAACCACTGCTGGCCGAACGAGTTCGTTTTCGGCGATGCGGGCTCTCAGCACGCGCATCGCCGGACAGCACCGCCGCGCGCCCCTCTCGCTGCGCTGGCAAAGGTGGGGACACTCGGTGCCCCCGGTCGACTGCCGCCGCCCCCGTCGACGTATCCACACCGGGCCACTTGCTTGACCACCGGTGCGGCACCCACCCCGAATCACCGTGCGCGACAACCCTGTCCGCAGCCTGCGACAGCAGGGCGAATCGGCGACTCCACCGGTGCGGCACGTGACGAAGCTCGGAATCGGCCGCTTGCTCAAAACTAGATGAGCTGTTGCTGACCGGACAGCTCGTCGGCTGCCGATGAACTCGTATCCCCCGAATCATGCTGCCGCACACTCGATCAGGATGTCTCGAGCTGCGTAACTCGCGCTGTACTAGCGCATAAATGACTGGTCAAAGTGGTAACTATCCAGTGTTCCTCCCTCGGAGGAGTCCGGCGCCACCTATGCTCAGCGCTGGTAGCACATGGTTCAGGAGGGCTTGTCCATGGCGCACACGCAGATCAGATACGGGGTGCTCGGTTCGTTCACGGCAAGGCGCGACGACTGTGAAATCGAGTTGGGCCCGGCGAAACAGCAAGCGGTGCTTGCGGCACTGATGCTGGAGATGAACCGGCCGGTAACGGTGAACGCGATCATCGACGGGGTGTGGGGCGAACACCCCCCGGGTGACGCGCGCAACGGCGTGCAGACCTACGTCAGTAGGCTGCGCCGCGCGCTGGCCCCGTGCCGTAAGGCGACCGAGCCCGCGCTGGTGTGGGCGGAGACGGGGTACGTGCTGCACGGTGACCCCTCGCTCTCGGACCACGTCGCGTTCGACCGGCTGCTCGCTACCGCCGAGCGATGCCGGCGCGACAGCGATCTCGCCGCGGCCGCCACACACACCGATGCCGCGCTGGCGCTATGGCGCGGTGAACCGTTCAGCGGGCTGGCCGGGCCCATCATCGAGGCCGAACGCCGCAGGTTGCAGGAGCGCTACCTGACCGCGCTGGAACACCGCGCCGCGATCAAACTCGCCCGCGGCCAGCACGCCGAAGCGGTCGCCGAGCTCGCCCCGCTGGTCACCTCCTATCCCCTGCAGGAACGGTTCCGCACGCTGCTCATGCTCGGGCTCTACCACTGCGGCAGGCAGGCCGAGGCGCTGCTCGTCTTCCAGGACGCGCAGCGTCATCTCGCCGACGAGATCGGGATCGAACCGGGACGCGAACTGCGCGAGCTGCACCGCAGGATCCTGCGCGACGAGATCGAGCCGCCGCTCGGTGGGGTCTCGACACCGACCGGTCGGCACGAATCGCTGTACAGCACAGTCGATTCGGTGGGTCGTGAGCAGGAGGCGGCGCGGCCCGCCGCCACCACGGCGGCGGAGAGCGCCTCGGCAGCGGGCGAGTCCGGCGGCGACAAGACCGAGTTCCAGCCCGACGTGTTGCCAAGCCGGAATCAGTTGCCCGGCGATATCGCGGACTTCACCGGCCGCACCGACGAAATGGACCGCCTTCTCGCCGACATACCGCCGGAAGCGGCCCGCCCGACCGTGTTGATCGAGGCCATCGACGGCATGGCCGGCGTGGGCAAGACGACGCTGGCGATCCACGCGGCGCACCGGCTCAGCAGTCGTTTTCCCGACGCCCAGCTCTACATCGACCTGCACGGGCACGCCGCCGAGAGCGCGCCCGTCGAACCGATGGTGGCGCTGGACCGGCTGTTGCGCGCGGTGGGCGTGCCGAGTGAGTCGATACCGCCGGATCTGGATGCCCGCGCCGCCATGTGGCGGACCAGGATCGCCGCCCGGTCGGCGCTGCTGGTGCTGGACAACGTCGCCGACGTCGATCAGGTGCGGCCGCTGCTGCCCGGCACCGCGAGCTGCCTGGTGCTGATCACCAGCCGGCGCAGGCTCGTCGACCTGGAAGTCTCCAGAACGTTGTCACTGGATGTGTTTTCGCGCGAGGACGCCACCGCGCTCTTCACCACCATCGTGCACGACGAGCGCGTCACGGCGGAGCCCGAGGCGGTACAGGAAACCGTCCGGTTGTGTGGCTATCTGCCGCTGGCCATTCGCATCGCGGCCGGACGGCTGCGTGCGCGTCCGGTTTGGCCGATCGACCGGTTGGCCGAGCGGCTTCGACATCCCAGCCGGCTGGAACACCTGTCCGCGGGATCCCGCAGCGTAGCGGCCGCCCTCACCGCCAGTTTCCACGACCTGTCGATCGATCAGCAGCGCGTGTTCCGGCTGCTCGGACTGCACCCCGGCCGTGACTTCGACACCTATGCCACCGCCGCCCTCGCCGATATCGGGATCGACGCCGCCGAACAGATCCTCGAGGCGCTCGTCGATGTTCATCTCCTCGAACAGGTTGTCTCCGAGCGCTATCGGTTCCACAGCTTGGTGCGCGACTACGCCGCGACACTGAGCGAACCGTCCGAGATCGACTGCGACGCGGCGTTGACCCGGCTGTTCGACTACTACCGGTACGCCGCGTGGGCCGTCGGCACCAGAATCCTGCCCGACCGCACCTTCCGCGTCGCTGATCTGCCCAGACCGGTGACACCCACGCCCGCGCTCGTCAGTCACCACGAGTGCGTGACCTGGTTGCACAGCGAACGGCTCAACTTGCTGGCGATCGCGCGTGAGGCGACCAAGGCCCGCTGGTCCGGCTACACCAGGCTGTTCTCCGAGATCCTCTGGTGGCCGTACGTGACGGGGCTGCGCTGCTCCGACGACGCGATCACCTTGCACTTCGACGCGGTCGAGGTGGCGCGCAGCAGCGGTCAGCACGCCGAAGAGTGCCGCCTGCTGGTCAATCTGGGCTACACGCTCTGGCGGATGCGGCATTGCCAGCAGGCGCTGGTGGTGCTGAACGACGCCGTCGGGCTGGCGCACGGTATGCGCGACCACGCGAACGCGGCACGGGCCATGCATCACAGCGGACTGGTCTACTTCCGGCTGGCGCGGTATCGAGACGCGCTGATGGGGTATTACCAAGCGCTCACCTTGTCGCGGTCCAGCGGTAACAGATACATGGAAGGTTATGCGCTGCAAGGGCTCGGGCAGGTCCACGAGCGGATGGGGCATTGCGCGGACGCCGTCGACTATCTCCGGCAAGCCGTCGATATCGCCGACCAAACCGGCGATCCGTACCTGCGCGCCAGTGCCCTCATGCGGATAAGCGACGCCGACATGCGGGTCGACAAATACGACGACGCGCTCGCACACCTGGAAGACGCGCGTAAGACGTTGACGCCGATGTCACCGAATACCCTTTTCCACAACTATTTCTCGATCCGCATCGGCAATACCTATTGCCAACTGAAGCAGTACGAAACAGCGCTGGAAAGTTTCCGGGTGGCGCTGGCGCGCGCGGAGCGCAGCAATGATCTGATCCTCAAGTGCTGTGCGTATCTGGGAATCGGCGATATCCATCGCAGGCAAGGCCACTACCGGGAAGCGCTCGCCCACTACGAACGCGCACTGCACATCGCCTATGCCTCCGGCTCGCCCTATGAGGAAATGCTCGCCTACGACGCCATCGCCACGGTCAGTTATTGCTCCGCGCACTTCTCGGTCGCACGCAAGCACTGGAAGACCGCCCTGACGATCGCCGCGGGCCTTGGCCTGCCGGAGACCCGGCGCATCGCCGACCATGTCGCCAGCATCGACTCGACGTTTGTCGCTGACACGGCAACGCAAGCCGCGCAAGCGCATTCGGCCGAGTTCCGCAGAGCCGCGGCGCTGATCAGGTGCGATCTTTCGCCGTCGCGGCGCGCGGCGGCGATGGCCACGATGGTCGATCCCAAAGGACCTTGACCGCTACGCCCGACCAACGCGCGACAGCCACCAGGGTCGGGAGAGCTGGGCCGCGAGGTAGGCACCGGCCGCGTTCAACAGCACGTCATCGACGGACGAGTGACGGCCGATGGCGAGCGCGAACTGCACTGTCTCCACGGCGACCGACGCGCAGGCACCCACCAGCAGCACGCGGTACGAGCGAGTGAACCAGGCGAAGCGCACCGGCAGCAGGAACCCGAGCGCCGCGAAGACCAGCAGGTTCCCGCCGAACTGCTCGATCACCCTTCCGTCGGTCAACTGATCGGCCAGATCACGCAGCGGCACCACATTCAGCGAACGCCCAGATCCCTTGGGCGTGAGGATCATCCACAACCACGGCGCGGTACCCGCCACCATCCCGACCTCGCACAGCGCCGTTCGCCACCCGCGCCGCCGGGCCAGCCACCACGCCACCGCACCCGCCACCGGTAGCGCGGCGATCGCGCCGAGCACCACCCCACCCCACAACTCCCACGTCCCGTTCACCCCGTAAGTCTCACTCGAGTCGCGCACCCCACCGTCGGGCTACACCACTTGTCCACACAATCCACACGACACCCGCCGATGAGGTCTCGCTACGGGCTACGGAACGCGCGGACGGTTCGCCCAGCAGTTTCCACTGTTCCGCACGCGCCCTCGATGCTGCATGCGATCGAGGCGGCGCGATCATCGCGGCTTGCTGCCCCAGGTCTGCACCATCCGGGGAGCGGCCAGCATCATCGCCGAATCCTCTACTGCCGCACGGAGTTCTGCGAGGATGGCGTCGAGCTCGGCGGTGCTGGTCAGTCCGGCGGCGAGTGCGGCGTCGGCGATGTTCTCGAGGGTGAGGACGTGGACGAGTTTGGTTGCGGGGTCCGGTTCCGCGGGTTGGTGCACCTCGATGTGGATGTCGATGAGGCCCGCGTCGTGCAGCAGCGCGGGCAGCCGGGGGCCGATCAGCGGATCGGCGCCCCGGTGCCGACCGGTGCGAATGTACAAGTCGTGGTAGGCGCGGAAAGCCGGTACGTCCGGACAGCACAGGGGCGCGCTGAAGTCGACGTCCGAGACGGCCATCGTGCCGCCCGGCCGAAGTGTCCGGGTGATGGCGGCGACGGCCGCCGCGGGGTCGGTCAGGTGCGAGAGCAGGAAACGGGCGTGCGCGACGTCGAAGGTTTCCGCAGGCGGCTCCCGCGTGATGTCGGCGACTCGGTATTCCACCTGCGGGTACGCCGTCGCTTCGGCTTCGGCCAACGCCACCTTGGCGGGATCGAGGTCGGTGCCGAGCACTCGCCCGTTCCGGCCGACCATGTCCGCGATCATGAGTGTCACATCGCCGCCGCCGGAACCGACGTCCCAGCAGCGGTCGCCCGCCCGGACCGGCAACCGCTCGAGCATGGCCCGGGTGCGCGGCGCCAGCACGCCGGCCAAGACGCGCAACCGTTCTCGCCCCTGGATACCGCCGCGAATGATGTACGAACCCGCTTCGCTCATGCCGTTTCCCTTGCCGCGGAAGCGAATCGACCGAAATGCCGCGGAACCGCGCCGGTCAGTTGGCCGACACGGGCTTCGGCGTCAGCAGGACCAGGGGGATCTCGCGCGTCGTCTTCTTCTGATAACCGGCGTAGACCTTCTGCGCCGCGATCACGCGGGGCCACAGGGCGGCCCGCTCTTCGGCGTTCGCTATCCGCGCGGTCATCGGCTGCCGGGGCCCGCTGCGCACCGACACCTGGACATCCGGGTTGTCCCGCAGATTGTGCAGCCAGGCCGGATGTTGCGGGTCGCCGCCGCGGGAGGCGACGACGACGTAGGTGTCGCCGTCGACGATCGGCGCGGTCAGCATCACCGCGTGCGGGCGACCGGATTTGCGTCCGATGGTCACCAGTTCGACCGACGGCATACCGCTGAAGTCGTTGCCCAGCTTGCCGCAGCTGACCTTCAGGAGTGCGCGATGGGCCGTGTTCATTGTCTTGAGAGCGAAATTCGAGGGCATGGGGGTCCTTAACCACGCTGCACGGGGACCGAGCTCTGACAGGGCCAAGACTACCTCCCTGTAACGAACTGTCACGGGTAACAGACGTCGGTCTATGACCCGAGCGGACGCAACCCGAGCAGAGTACGCGCGGAAGCGTAGCCGTAGCGACCGTTGCCGCGGGCGGTCACTCGGCCGCCGTCGCTCAGAGCGTCGGGGACGTCGGTCACCGCGTCGAACGGGATGTCCCACACCGTGGTGCCGGACTTCGGGTCGATCGCCCACAGTCCGTTCGAGTCGGCGAAGACGACGACAGCGCCGTCCCATGCGTTCGGTGTGCCCGAACGCTCGGTCGCGATCTGCCACAGTCGGTTCCCGGTGCGCATATCCAGACCGGTCGTGGTGCCTGCGGCGTCGTCTCGGAGCAGTGCGATATCGCCGAGCACGGCGATCGCGGCGCCGGAAGTGGCGTTCCCGTACTCGCTCTGGAGCGTACGCGGCTGGGTGACCAGATCGGGGCTCGTCCACCTCAGCTGTCCGGTGCGGCGATCGTAGGCACCGTCGCCGAGCAGCACGGGGACGGTGTCGTCGGCCGGCAGGTCCAGCGAGAGGCTGTGCGCGGCTTCGTGATCGGTGGTCGCCAGCACCCGACCGGTGCGGTCGATGAGGTCGGAGCCGGTGATCCGGTAGCCGGTGCAGTCGGTGCGGATTCGCAGCACCAGCGCCGGATTCGTTCGGACCGTGCGGGAACAGCCGGTCAGCTCCGCCGTCCAGGTGGGTGCGCCGGTGCCGAGGTCGAAACCGGCGAGCCCCGCGCCCAGGGCGAACAGGCCCTGCCCATGCGTCACGTCCAGCGCGTCGGCGGGCAACGACTCCCAGGAGGTGCCCATGGTGAAGGCGCGGGTCCAGTGGGCGTCGGGGTCGGCGAGGGTGCCGGAATGCACACGCACGTCGTCGGACTCGACATCACCTTCGGCGAGATAGAGGCGATTCCCGTCGGCCGCGAGGGCGAAGACCGACCACTCGAGGGACGTGCGGGTGACCTTGCCGCTGCCGATGTCGTAGCCGACCAGAGCGGGCGGCTCGGACGGCCCGGTGAAGCAGACGAGGTGGTTACCGAGCGGTGCCGGCGCACAACCGCCGAGGTGGGCGGCGGGGGTACGCCAGCGCACCGCGCCGGTGTCGGCGTCGATACCGACCATCGTCGGATTTCGCAGGCTCATATCCCCGTCCGAGGAGCCGACCACGGCGACGAGGGTGTCGCCCGCGTCGACGAAACCCGCACCGCCCATGTCGTATTCGGTGCCCGCGACCGGATCCCGGAATTCGGCGGACGCGCCGTCGGCGGTGGTGGCGGCATCGACCGACCAGGCGAGGCCGGGCGCCGCGGCCACGGTTCCGGTGATCTTGCGGGTGCCGTCGGCGGGTTGCATCAGGACGTAAACCGCTCCGGCACTGGTGATCACCGCGGCGGCAGCGGCCAGCAGCAGGTTGCGCAAGCCTGGAATCGGCGCCATCAGCGCACCTCCAGCTCGGGCGTCGTGGCGATCGCTTCGAGCTGCGCGAACGGGAACGGTTCGATCGGATCGTCGGCGGTGGACGACACTTGGACCCGGGTGCCCGAGGGTCGGGTGACGGTGACCGTGCGCATGGTTTGCGCTACCGGCTGTGCGGCCGGCTGTTGCGACTGCACACTGAACCGTGACTCCCGGGTCTCGACCACCGTCCCGTCCGGCAGCCGCCGCGCCGTGACGCGGTCACCGTCACGGTTGGGCGGCGGGTCCGCCGGGAGGGGCTGTGCCGTGGCGATCGCGACGCTCAGCCGCGACTCCCGCCCCGGCGTGCTGATCCGAACGGCTTGGCACACCCCACTCGCGCCGGGGCCCGCCGGTCGCAACTGTCCCAGCGGCCGGTCGAGGGTGAGACCGTCGAGCGGTATGCGCGCCAGCACCGCATCCAACCGGCGAGCGACGCCCTCGTCGATCGGCCCGCCGGTTTCCGATACGCCGGAACAGCTTTCCGGTACATCAGGGGTACCCGGCGGCACCGGGGTCGTGACGCGCAGGCCAGGGGTGGTGGCCAGCGCCGCGAGTTCGTCCACCGTCACCGGCACCGTGCCGGAGTGACCGGTGCCGTCGGCACGCTGATCGGTGTCGGTGGCGGCGGCGGTGACCGAGGTGCCGTCCGGCAAGTACGCGTGGGCAGTGCGCGACAGCGTGCGCACCTTATCGATCTCGTACCAGGTGTCCTGCACATCGACCGTCGTACCGTCGGCGAGCCGACGCCGCTCATCGAGATCGCCTGCCACACAGGGCGGCACCGGTGCCGTGGATTGCCGAACCGTCACCATCAGTTGCCCCTCGGCCGCGCCGCGGCGCAGCGTGCCGCTAGCGGTGGTCCAGCCGCCGGCCTCTTGCGGCCCAGCGGAGTCCTCGGGATCGTCGAGGATGGGCTGAAACAGCAGCGACTGGTCGTCGGACGCGAAGGCGACCGTGACATCACCGGGCAACGCATCGCGCAGCGCCCGCGACATCGCGACGGCCTTCGGACCGGAGAACCACGGATACGCCGGATTGTCGTAACCGAACGTGCCGTAGCTGGCCCACGCCGTCAAACCGTCCTGGCTGGGCGGCTCCACCACGGCACAACCCGGAATCTCCACCGGGAACGCCACAGGCGGAGTGACGTAGGAGCCGCCGACCGGCGGTCGGGACGTGGCGGCGGTAGCGGTGGGCACCGGCTTGGTCGTCAACTCCGGCTCCCGCTCATGCAGCAGCCCACCGACGATGACCCCACTCGCCACAATCGCCACACAGACCAGCCCCACCGTCCACCCGCTCACCGCGCGCGACGGCTGCGCTTCCTCGCGATCCTCCATCGGCGGCGCCGCTCCTCCCCGTAGCTGTTCAGATGATGTCTATCAAACGCCGGGCGATCTGTTACGGGCGGCGCTCGGTCGTCTCGGTGCGGGTGCGTTCGACGGTGTAGAGGTGGTGGGTGCCGTGCAGGCCCTTGAGTTCCACCCGGCGTTCCGCGGTGACGGTGATGTCGGGGTGGTCGGCGACGGCGTCGCGGACCGGGGTGCTGATGAGGATTTCGCCGCCGTCGGCTTGGTCGGCGACTCGGGCGGCCATGGCTACGTTGCGGCCGAAGAGGTCGTCGCCGCGGCGGACGGATTTACCCATGTGGATGCCGATCCGCACGCGAACGCGTTCGCGGCCAACGGATTTGCCTGCGTTGCCGAGGGCGGACTGCATGTCCAGGGCGCAGCAGACGGCCTGCTCGGGCTCGGCGAAGGCGATCATGAAGCCGTCGCCCTGGCTCTTCACGATGTGCCCGCCGTGTTCGGCGACGCACTGGCGGGTCAGGCGGTCGTGCCGATCGAGGAGTTTGACCCAGGCTTGGTCGCCGAGGCGTTCGTTGAGGGCGGTGGAGCCTTCGATGTCGGAGAACATGATCACCACGTGCCCGTCGGGTGCCAGGCCCGCCAGGTCCGGTCGTTCGACCTGCGCCCAGCCGGCCAGGTTCTCGATCGAGGTGAGGACCGCGCCACGGAACCCTTTCTTGCGCAACAGGTTCGCGGTATCCCATACGGTTTTCACCGCCTCCCGCCCACCATTGCGCAGCAGTTGCCTGGCATCGAACCTGCGCTGCAGGTCGTCGAGCCGCCGCTGCAGCTCCGCGGACCGGCGGCGGCTGCCGACCAGCAGCACGAGCAGCACCACCAGTCCGATGGCCTCCAGCACGGCAACCGCCGCAAGTACAAGCTCGATCAGCATGGGATCCGCCGCAGGGTAGTGGTCGAGGAGAGCGAGTCGACCATAGCCGACGGCAATCGAGGCCGGTTGGTGGCGCGGATCACAAGTGGAGGTCCGTCCGCCACCGATGTCGTGGTGGACCGGAGGCTAACGGAGCTCTGGGAGATCTCGGAGTTGGCGGCGGGAGGAGATGCCCAACTTGCGAAAGATGTTGCGTAGGTGGGCGTCTACGGTGCGCGGGCTCAGGAACAGTTTGGCCGCTACTTCTTTGGAGGTTGCGCCGTCGGCGACCAAGCGGGCGATGTGTACCTCCTGCACGGTGAGCGCGGCGGAGACATCGGCGGATCGGCTGCGGGTGTGCTCGCCGGTGGCACGGAGTTCGGCGGCCGCGCGGGCCGCGAAGGCCTCGGCGCCGAGGGCCGACAGGACCTCGTGGGCGTGCCGCAGCTCGGTTCTGGCGTCGCGGCGGCGACCCTGGCGGCGCAGCCACTCGCCGTAGACGAGATGGGCGCGGCCCGCCGCGATGGCGAAGGTGCTGGAATCCAGTAGCGATACGGCCCCACGGTAGGCTTCCTCGTCGTCGTCCATCAAAGCTCGTGCGTAGGTTTGGATTCCGAGCCCGAATGGTTGTGCGACCGCGCGTTCGGTGAGTGTGGCGAGCGCGGCGCGAGCGACGTCCGGTTCGTGGCAGCGCATCGCCGCCTCGACCAGTTCGGGCAGGGCCATGCCCGCCAGCCCCAGATCGCCGGTGGCGACCGCGCGTTCGGCGGCCCGCATCGCCGCGGGGTAGTCGGCGAGGCCGTTGTTGAGGACGGCGGTGGCGTACTGCACGCTGAGCGTCATGTGCGGGCCGACACCGGCGAACAGCTGCTCGGCCTCCGCGCGCCGACCACGCAAGGCGGCCAGGTGAATTCGCGGATAGACGAGCGGGGCGGCGCCGGTGGCCTCCGCGATCGCCTCCTCCTCGGAGATCATCGCCGTCGCGGCGCCGAAGTCGCCGGCGTGCGCGGCGACCGTGGCGAGCATGGCCAGCCCGATCGGCAGCATGTGGAAGGAGCCGACCTCGCGGCCGGACGCGGTGACCCGGGTGCCGATGCCACGCATCGCGTCGATGTCCCACAGTTCGAGGGCGAGCAGGAAACCGAGGGTCGGCCACCGCGCCCACGCCGCGTCGGCGCTGTCGGCCACGACGGGGCGCAGCAGCTTCACGGCCGCCTGATGCCCCTCGACGGTCAGCGCGATCATGCCGTCGAGGATGAGGTCGGCGCGGGCAGGCGGGTGCGGGTGCGGCGGTGCGGTGCGCGCGGCCTCGATCACGGCGTCGAACCCGCCGGTCAGCAGGCTCATCTCGACCGCGTCCACGTAGCACTCGCGCGAACGGACCGGGTCGCGATCCGCCAGCCGGGTGGCGGCGCGGAGCAGATGGTCGGTCGGCTCGTCGCCGCCGCGGAAGCGGGCGAAGGAGATTCGCCCGCGCAGCAGGTCGACGCGCGGATCGTCGGAGTCCAGGGTTGAGAGCAACTCCGCGGCAACGCCGAAATCCCCCACCGACAGCTTGGCTTCGACCGCGGCGAGCACCCGCTCGGTCCGCAGGCCGGGGTCGAGGGTCAAGGCGGCGGCCCGTTCCAGGAACGCCGCCGCGGCGGCGACCCCGCCACGCGCCTGCGCCCGATTCGCCGATCGCGTCAGCGCGACCGCCACCTCCTCATCCGGTCCCGCGCTGGCCAGCGCCCGATGCCAGGCCACCCGGTCGGGGTCGGCGACCGGGTCGCTCACCTCGGCGAGCGCAGCGTGGGCACGCCGTCGCTCCGCGGCGGTCGCGGCTTGATACACCGCCGAGCGGGCCAGCGGGTGAATGAACCGAACGCGGGTGCCGAACTCGACCAGCGAGACATCCTCGGCGGCGGCCCCTTCCACGCCGAGCAGCTTCGCCGCGGACCACAGCAAGCCGGGATCGCCGACCGGCTCCGCGGCGGCCACGGTCAGCAGTAACCGCACCTCGGGCGACAGCGTCGCGAGGCGGGCACGGAAGCTGCGTTCGGCGGCGCGCGGCGCGGGCAGATCGAAGCCCCCTGCCATGCCCGCCAACCCCGCGGTCCTCGGCAGTTCCAGCAGGGCGAGCGGGTTGCCGCGCGCTTCGGCCAGGATGCGGTCGCGCACCCGCTCGTCCAGCGAGGCGGGTACCTCGCGCACCAGCAACGCGCGCGCCTCGGATTCGCTCAATCGCTCGACGTCGACCTGGGGTAGCTGCGCCAGCCCGCCCACGTCTTCGCGGGCGGCGAACACCATCGCGACGCGTTCGGCGCCGATCCGGCGGGCCACGAACGCCAACGCGCGGGCCGACGCATGGTCCAGCCACTGCGCGTCATCGATCAGGCACAGCAGCGGCCGATCGTGCTCGAGCAACAGACCGAGCGCCGCCGCGCCGGCCAGGAACGGGTCCGGGGCGCCGGTGTCCAGGCCGAACGCGATCCGCAGCGCGGTGCGGTGCGGCGCGGGCAGCGCGTCGAGGTGTTCCAGCACCGGAGCGCACAGCTGGTGCAGTGCCGAGTACGGCAGCTCCGTCTCGAACTCGGCCCCGGACGCGCGCATGATCAGGAAGCCCGAGGAGGCCTGTGCCAGGTGGTCCAGGAGCGCGCTCTTGCCGATCCCCGGCTCCCCGAGCAGCAGCAACGCCCCGCCACGGGACTCACGCGCCTCGTGCAGCAGCGCGAGCAACCGCGCGGTTTCTTCGGATCGCCCGACGAGGTAACTCACGGCCTGATCCTTCCGCGAATCAACCGCCCGTGCCAAACGCAGACCTAGGTATCGCCTACCTACGTATAGGCAGGAATCACCGACGCGAGGAAACCTGCCCCGCCGCAAAACTGACAACCATGCAAACGCGACCGCTGCCCTACCTCACCGGCCACTACGCGCCGACCGCCGAGGAGCACACCTCGTTCGAACTGACCGTGCACGGCAGCCTGCCGCCGGAGTTGAACGGGCGCTACTTCCGCAACGGCCACAATCCCAAACCCGGTGTCACGCCGACGCATTGGTTCCGCGGGGCGGGCATGCTGCACGGTATCCGGCTGACCGGTGGCCGGGCCGAGTGGTACCGCAACCGCTGGGTGAAGACGCCGTACCTGGACGGTGTCCCGTTCACCGGCACCGAACTCGACGTCAGCGCCGCCGCGACCAGCATCATCTGCCACGGCGGCCGCTACCTCGCGTTGCAGGAGGCGAACCTGCCCTGGGAGGTGACCGGCGAGCTGGAGACGATCGGCGTGCACGACTTCGGCGGCAAGCTGACCACCTCGATGACCGCCCATCCGAAGGTGGACCCGAGCACCGGGGAACTACATTTCTTCTCCTACAGCCCCTTCCCGCCCTATCTGATCTATTACGTGGCCGATGCCGGCGGCGACATCATCCGGTCCACGCCGATCGCCGGTGCGGGCCCGGCCCTGATGCACGATTTCGCGATCACTCGCGAGCACGCCGTCTTCCTCGGCTCCCCCGTCGTCTTCGATCACGCCGAACAGTCCGGCATCCCGTACCGCTGGCACGACGAGGTCCCGCTGCGCCTCGGCGTGCTGCCGCGGCATACCCCCGGCGAGGTCGTCTGGTTCGACGTCGAGAGCGCGAGCGCGATCCTGCACGTCGCCAACTCCTACGTCGACGGTCGCGGGCGAATCATCCTGGAATGCCCGCGCTTCGACCGCTCGGCCTGGGAAACCTCGTGGAAGTGGTGGGTCGGTGCGGCCGGCTACCCCGCCACCCCCACTGTCGGGACGACCTTCCATCGCTGGATCCTCGACCCGGTCACCCGCAAGGTCACCGAGGAGGCGCTCGACGATCTGGTGATCGAGTTCCCCGCCATCAACGACGACCACGCCGGATCACCCAACCGCTACAGCTACGCCGTCGCCTTCCCCGGCGCCGGGCTCACCGGCTACCACACCGTCAAATTCGACACCCTGACCGGACAGCGCCAGTTGTTCGCGCATGGACCCGACCGCATGCCCGGCGAGGCGGTCTTCGTACCTGCCGAGGGAGCCACCCAGGAGGACGACGGCTACCTGCTCACCATCGTCAGCGATCTCGCCGCCGACGCGTCGCAACTGCTGGTGCTCGACGCCGCCGACCTCACCGCGCCGCCGGTCGCCGCCGTCGACCTCCCGCAGCGGGTCCCCGCGGGCATCCATGGGCACTGGATCCCGGACCAGGACTGATCCGTACCGCCCTCGCCGGGACAGCACACTACGAAAGGCTTTGCCGTGGAACAGAACACCCGCACGACGACCATCGATGATCCGCCGACCCACCGCGACCTGCTGGCGGGATGGATGTCGCTGTGGAACGGCGACTACGCCGTGGCCGAGCAGGTCGTCGCCCCGGACTTCCGCCTGCACGCCGCACTGCTGGGCGGCGGTGACGGCAGCGTGGTCCACGGACCGGACGGCCTGGCGGAGTGGATCGCGCAGACCAGAGCGCCCTTCACCGAACTCGTGTTCAGCGTCGAGGTCGGTCCGATCGTCGAGCGTGACCACCTGGCGATCCGCTGGATCGCCGTCGGCACCTATCACGCCGGATTCCCTGGCGCGACCGCACCTTCGGGCACCGCGGTCCGGTTCACCGGGACCGACATTCTGCGCCTCGCACGGGATCGGATCGCCGAATACTGGGTGAACTCCGACATGCACGTGCTGCTGGCGACCCTCGGCGTTCGGCCCTAGCCGCGACCGACCGTTTGCCGGACCATTCATCAAGGAGCGGACCATGTTCACCAGCACACCTCGATCCGACCAGGAAACCTATCCCGCCGCGCGGCCCGTCCTCATCGCGGCATGGGCCGTGCCCGTGCTCATCGTCGGTCAGTTCGCGATGGTGGCCATCGTCGCGGTCACCGTCGTGCTCATCGGCACCCTGCGCGATGCCCGGCTGCGCCCGCTGCGCCGGTGGGCCGCCGCCCTCGCCGTGGCTTACGCTGTCCCCCTGGCTATCTGGACCCTCCGGCCGGAACCGGCGCAGAGCCTTTCGAAGGACATCCACCCGCTGCTCGCCGCGCTGGTCGTCGTCGCGGGCAGCGCCGTCGCCCTCAGGCACCACCTGCTGCGCAGGCGCACCCAGCGGACAACCGGGTAGCCAGGCCGAACTACGGCACCGCGGCCGAGCGAGTTTCAGCGCTGAAACTTGTTCGGCTGCGACCGTTTTGCCCCCTGGCGCATCAGCGCCATATCCCCCACGCCCAATTTCACCTGCCTGGACAAAACGCTCCCCAGTGAAGTCACAGCAACCAATGTCATTGCTGAACAATCAATTTCGGGTATCCAGATTGAAACTTCGGTGTAGCGTTTCCGGAATCGTCCTACGAGCTTCGAGAGCTCGACCGACGATGAGGTGGCGGCTCGCCGATGTTTCAGAGTTGGGCAGGGAATTACGATGGCGGACAACGAAGTCGACCATTCAGCAGCAGCCCGGCAGTTGCCGGGAACCCGAATAACCGCCGATTCGCGACTAGCCTTGGACGGCGGAGTTCCCATTCGCCGAACCCCGTGGCCGACCTACGACCGAGGCGCGGTCTGCGTCCACCCCGACGACGAGGAAGCCGCGCTACGCGCTATCCGCAGTCACCTCTACTTCCGCTACGACTATCGCCCGCCGCACGAAACCGAATGCGGCAAATTCGAGGCGGAGCTGTGCCGCTACTTCGACTGCCGCCACGCCTTGGCGACCTCGAGCGGAACGACCGCGCTGGCCTTGGCCATCATGGCCGCGGGTATCGCACCGGGCAGCCTGATCGCCTGTCCCGGTTTTACTTTCGCCGCGACCCCGAGCGCCATCATGTTGGCCGGCTGCACCCCATTCCTCGTCGACGTCGACGAGAACCTGCACCTGGACGTGGCCGACCTGCGCAGCCGATGGACCCCCCAGGTCAAGGGGATCATGGTGGTGCACATGCGCGGCTTCGCCGGCGACATGGGCGCGCTGCTCCGTTTCGCCGACGAGATGAACGTGCCGGTCTTCGAGGACGCGGTCCCTGCCCTCGGCGCGGAACTCGACGGCCGCAAACTCGGCACCTTCGGCCTGGCCGGTGCGTTCAGCACCCAGTCGGACAAGTCGCTCAACAGCGGCGAGGGCGGTTTCCTGGTCACCGACGACAGCGCCCTGTTCGCCCGTGCCACCGTGCTTTCCGGCGCCTACGAGGGTCGGCTGCGGCGGCACTTCCCCGACGGCGAGCCGCCGATCGCCACCGATCTGGACCTACCGCTGCTCAGCTTCCGGATGGACGAGATCCGGGCCGCGTTACTGCGGGCCGAGCTCGGCAGGCTGCCGGTGCGCTTGGCCGCGTTCCGGCGCAACTACGACTACGTCGCCTCGGCACTGGCCGATGTCGCCGGGGTTCGGATCCGGCGCCCGGTGGCACCCGGCGCCTATCTCGGCGAGGCGTTCATCTTCCAGGTGCCCGACGGCCGCGCGCAGTGGTTCGCGCAAGCGTTGTGTCACGAGGGCATCGAGGCGCGCAACCTCGGTTCGGACTCCGATCGCAATATCCGTGCCTTCTGGAACTGGCGGTTCATGTTCACCGGGATGGCGACCGCGGCCATCAAGGAGCTACTGCCGAACGCGACCAGGTATCTGCAACGGGCAGTAGATATTCCGCTGTCCTCCACGCTGTCGCAGGCGGACTGTGACCACCTCGTCGCCGCGGTGCGCAAGGTCGCGGACGCACTCGCGGCCATCGAAACCCTCGACAACGAAGAAGGTTCCAGTTCCACCTGGGCCGGTCGGCGATGACGGCTTCGTCGGACACCGGGGCGTTCCCCCGGCTGGCGCTTGCCGGAGTGTTCGGCGGGCTGTTCTGTGGCTACCTCGGCCTGGCCGCGGCGATCCCGGTGCTGCCCGCGCACGTGCGGGACGAGTTCGGCGCAGGCGATCTCGCGGTGGGTCTCGCCGTCACGTCCACCGCGCTCACCGCGCTGCTCACCCGCCCGATCTTCGGCGGACTGGCCGATCGGTACGGACACCGCAACGTCATGCAGTTCGGCGCGCTCGCCATCGCGGCGGGTGGCCTGCTCTACTTCCTGCCGCTCGGCCTGGCCGGACTGATCATGGTGCGCCTGCTGCTCGGTGTCGGCGAGGCCGCGCTGTTCACCGCGGGTGCGGTCTGGACCGTCACGCTCGCACCGCACCACCGTCGCGGGCAGGTGATCGGGCTCTACGGCGTCGCCATGTGGGGTGGTATCTCGCTGGGCACCGCGCTCGGCGCGGCCATCCGGCACTTCGGCATCACCGCCGTGTGGAGTTTCTGCGCCGTCGCACCGCTGATCGGTCTCGTCCTGATCAGCATTGTCGCGCCGCAACCGCACACCACGCCGACCAGCGGGCGCGGGCTGCTGCTGCGGCCCGCCGTGTTGCCCGGCCTCGGTCTCGCCTTGGGGGCCGCGGGCTATGTCGGCTTGGCCGCGTTCGTCATCCACGGGCTGCAAGTGCGCGGAATCGACTCGGGCGTTGTCGTTTTGAGCACCTTCAGCGCGGTGTACGCGGGCACCCGCTTGTTCATCGGGCACCTGCCGGACAAGTACGGGCCGCGGCGGGTCGCCGCGTGGTGCGGGCTCGGCGAAGCGGCCGGGTTGCTGATCATCGCGTGGGCGCCGAATCTGCCGGTGGCGGTGCTCGGGGCCGTGGTGATGGGCGTCGGATTCTCGCTGCTGCATCCATCGCTGGCCTTGATGGTCATGAACAACACCGACAGCGCCAAACAAGGGGCGGCGCTCGGGGCCTACACCTCGTTCTGGGATCTCGGGTTGTTCGTCTGGGGGCCGGTGACCGGCGCGATCGCAACGGGATTCGGCTATCCCGCCGTCTTCGTGGTCGCCGCTGGCTGCGCGCTGGCGGCTTCGGCGCTGGCCATGACGATCCGACAAGCGGTGACCACGGAGAAGGCGGTCGACTCATGACGAACACACCACCGTTGAAGGTCCTGTGCATCACCGGCTGGTGCCGCAACGGCAGCACCATCATCGGCAATATCCTCAATGAGATTCCGGGCTTCTTCCACGTCGGCGAGCTGCACTTCCTGTGGAAGAACGCGGCGGGTCGCGGTGTGAACGAGGAGTGTGGCTGCGGGCGCAAACTGGTCGACTGCCCGTTCTGGTCGACGATCCTGCCGATCGGGCAGCCGGCCGGAACCACCCTGGTCGAGCACGCCGACGCGGTGATCCGGCGGCAACTCGGCAGCGTCCGCACCCGGCACACCTGGCGGGTGCTCGGACGTGGGTTGTACAACGAGCAGATTCGTGCGCACGCGACGCTGATGACCCAGGTCTACCGGGCCATCGCCGAGCGCAGCGACGCACGGGTGATCGTGGATACCACGAAGATTCCCGGCGAAGCGGCGTTGCTGGCGCACCTCGACGGCATCACCCCGTATTACGTCCATCTTGTCCGTGACCCGCGTGCGGTAGCCCAATCCTGGAGCAGGCCGAAGGAGTACGTGTACGCCATGGCGCCGGGCAAGAGCACCGGTTACTGGACCGGCTTCAACCTCGCCACACACGCAATCACCCGGCGCTATCCGCAACGGTCCATGTTCCTGCGGTACGAAGACTTCATCGCCGATCCGGCGGGCACGATCGACCGCCTGTTGCGGTTCTGCGCGACCGATCCTGCTGCCAACCCGGTCACCGATCGAACGGTCGAATTGCATACCAATCACACGGTTACCGGGAACCCGGATCGTTTCAAGGTCGGCGAGACCGTGGTGCGTCCGACCGACGACTCCTGGCAACGCGGGTTGTCCAAGTCGGCCAGGAGAACGGTCGCGGCTCTGTCGTGGCCGCTCTCGCGCCGGTACGGCTACGAGTTCGGCGTCGTGGACTCGACGGGAAAGGGCTAGCCGAGTGGATCTGGGACTGGAGAACAAGGTCGCGTTGGTGACAGGCGGATCCAGCGGGATCGGCCTGGCCATCGCTCGGGAACTGGCCGCCGAGGGTGCCCACGTCGCGATCGGCGCGCGTGACGCCGGGCGGCTGGCGATGGCCGAGCATGCCGTCGAAGAGGTGGCGCGTGCTCGGGTGCACGCCACCAGCGTGGACATCACCGACAGCGCGGCGACCCGGCGTTGGATCGACGAGGTCGCCGCCGAATTCGGCGGACTGCACATCGTCGTCGTCAGTGGTGGCACGCCGCCGACCGGCCACGCGGCGGCCTTCGCGACGGCGGACTATCGGGCGGCCGTCGATACGGTGCTGATCCCGGCGGTCGATGTAGCGCTGCGCGCGTTGCCGCATCTGCGGGATGCGCGCTGGGGCCGAATGCTTTTCGTGGCCTCGGAGACAGCGAGTGTCCCCATCAGCGGCCTGGCCATGTCCGGGGTAACCCGCACGGCCCTGGTCCGCTTCGCCCAATCGCTGGCCGCCGAGGTGGGCCGCGACGGCGTCACGGTCAATGTGCTCGCACCCAGCGCCACCCGCACTCCCCTGCTGGAACGTGTTGTGGCGCAACGCTCTACCGAAGACCCGAGCGAAGCACAGTTCGACGCGATGGGCAGGCACACGGCCGTCGGACGGATCGCCCGGCCGGAGGAGATGGCCGCCGTGGCCGCCTTTGTGGTGAGTGAGCGGGCCTCCTACCTCACCGGCACGGTCCAGTTGGTCGACGGTGGCGCGAGCGTGCTCGGACCGTCCGCGGCCCATCTGCCCTGGCAGGCCACCGCACCCGCGTAACCGGAGTGACCAGCACTGCTCTCGGCACCGTTGCCGATGACACGGAAGGAACCCACACATGCTGAAGACCGAAGGCGTCAAAGAGACGCTGGCGCAGGTTGTCGCGGACCGCAAGAAGGAGCTTTCGCCGGGCCGGATGTTCGTCGAGGCCTGCGCGAAGGACGGCCTCGACGCCGCCGTCGAGTACGACGTGACCATCACCGATTCGTTGACCAGCTCGCGCCGCAAGCCGCGCTACCCGGCGCGCAACATGCTCAAAGCCGTTGACCTGTCGCGTGATCCGCGCGAGTTCTACTGGCACGAGAGTGCGCCGGGCGCACAAGACACCCCGATCGAAGGCGCCGACGTGCGCCGCGAACTGGCCAGCCGGTTCCACAAGTCGCCGATCCCGGAGCTGCTCACCACCACGGCCTGGGTGCAGGTGCCGCCGCGGCTGTGGGAGGACCCCGAGACGTTCGAATCCTTCATCAACTACCGGTTGATCGTCCGGCTCTGCACCGCCGAGAACCACACGATCATCAGCGGCGAGGGCGGCCTGCTCAACATCCCCGGGATCGAACGGATGACCTCCCCCGGACCGTTCGCCTCGACGATCCTGCGCGCCTGCAACGAGGTCGAGCAGATGGGTGGCACCGCCGACGGCATGATCATCAACCCGGTCGACTACTACCGTGCGATGGGCGCCGGACGGCTGATGGACGATCTCGAGCAGAACGGCATGTTCATCGTCCGCACCCGCCTGGTCGAGCCCGGCACCGCGCTGGTGGGCGACTTCGGCCACGGCGCACAGCTTTTCGACGCCGGGCGGTCGGTGATCCGCTTCGCCGAGCCGCCGCCGGGCACCTTCAGCGAGCCCGGTGCGGCGGTCATGGCGGAGATCTACGAGCGGGTCGTGGTGAACCTACCGACCAACTTCTTCGTCGTCACCGTGTAGGTCGGGTTCGTGACGCGTGAAGGGGCGGCTCCCGTGCGCAGCGACCCGGATGTGGTGGTTGTCGGCGGCGGGGTCGCCGGTTTGTTCTGCGCTTATCACCTGCGCCGCGGCGGGGCTTCGGTGACCGTGCTGGAGCGCGGGGCGCTCGGTGGGCCGCAGTCGTGTTCCTCCGGGAACACCGGTTTCGTCGGCACCCACGGTGCCGCGCCGCTGGCCGAGCCCGGCATGCGCTCGCTGCGCACGCTCGCCATGTTGAGTCCGGACGCCCCGTTCTATGTCAAGCCGCGGCTTGATGGCGAATTGCTGCGCTGGCTCGGGCATTTCGGGCGGGCCTGCTCGGCGACGGCGGCGGCGGCCGGATTTCGGGCGTTGGTCGGGATGAAGAAACGCAGCCTCGACATACTGCTCGGGCTGTGTGAATCACCCAGCATTGCGGCAACTTTCGAGTCGCCGGGCATTGTGCTGGCCTACCGGACCGCAGCAGGGTTCGCGGCCGCCAGTCGCTCGGTGGCACGGACCGTCGCGAGCGGAGTGCCGCTGCGGGTCCTCGGATCGGGAGAACTCGACGAGCTCGAGCCGAAGACCCGGTTCGCTATCCATGGGGCGCTGTACAACCCCGAGGGGGCTTATCTGCGCGTACCGGAGTTCGTGGTCGAGTTCGGTCGGCTGCTGCGCGAGATGGGCGTCGAGATCTGTGAGCGCACCGACGTGCTCGGGTTCGAGGTGCGAGCACGCAAAGTCGTTGGGCTGCATACGAATCGCGGGCACCTTCACCCCCGTGACGTGGTCGTCGCGGCGGGTGCGTGGTCGACCGCGTGCGCTCGGCTGGCGGGGGTCGGTTTGATGCTGCAACCGATCAAGGGCTACAGCGTCACCATGGATATGCCGCCGGAGGCTCCCAGCAGGCCGGTGTTGCTGAGCGAGGGCCGCGTGGCGATGGTTCCGCTGGGTGATCGGCTGCGCATCGGCGGCACGCTCGAGTTGACCGGGATGAACAACGACATCTCCGCCCGGCGCGTGCGGGGAATGGTGCGGACCGTCCACGAATACCTGCCGGAGTTGGCGGAGACGCGGACCAGGGAGACCTGGAGCGGATTGCGCCCGTGCACGCCGGACGGGCTGCCGCTGATCGGGCGCACCGGGCTGCGCAACCTGCTGGTCGCGGTCGGTTACGGCCATATCGGGATGGGCCTCGCGCCCGCCGGCGGCGAGCTGATCAGCCAGCTCCTGGCCGGCGAACAACCGATCACCGACCCGGTCCCGCTGCGGCCGGATCGGTTCGGCAGCACCGAATCGACAAGGCGATAACCGTGAACGACCAACCGAACACGATTGGTGTCCTCTGCCTGGACACCGCATTCACCAAGATCCCCGGGCATATCCGCAATCCGACGACCTTCGACTTCCCGGTCCGCTACCAGGTGGTGCAGGGCGCGACACCGCAGCGGATGGTGACCGAGGCCGACCCGACCCTGCTGGAGCCGTTCATCATCGCGGCCAAAGAACTCGAATCCCGTGGCGTGGCGGCGATTACCAGCGGATGCGGTTTCCTCGTCATCTTCCAGCAGCAGCTCGCCGACGCCGTGGGAATCCCGCTCTACAGCTCGAGCCTCATCCAATTACCGATGGTGCACCGCATGCTCGCCGCGAACCGCGAAGTCGGCCTGCTCGTCGCCAGGAAAGAATCGCTCACCCAACGCCATCTCGCCGCGATCGGCGGTGCATCCGTGCCGATCTGCGTCGCCGGAATGGCCGCCCAGCCAGAGTTCCGTGAGGTCATCTTGGAGGGACGCCGCACGACCCTCGACGCCGAACGCCTCGGAAACGAGGTACTCACCGAGATCTCGCAACTCGCCTCAGCCAATCCCACCATGGGCGCACTCATCATCGAATGCACCGACCTGGCCCCCTACAGCCACGCCATCCAAGATCGCCTCAACATCCCCGTCTTCGACATCGTCACCCTCACCGAAATGGTGCACCGAAGTTTGACCCACCGACCGTTCCCACGGCAGTAGGCCGCCGGGTTCCTTCCGTGACGCCCGTCCAGGCACGCCGTTCGAATGGACGCCAGTCGATCTCCCGAACGCATGGACATGCGAATACCGATCGCCTGTTCATAGGTCGACCCGGCCTTGACATGCCAACTCGGTAAGTAGAAACTAACCGTTAGTGAACACTTACGAATCCGGGGGATGGAGCGTCCTCGCCAACCTTCTCAACAAGGGCAACCAATGACAGTCGACAACACAACCCCCGAACCCATGCAGCTCCCCACCCCGCGCAGCCTCGACCAGCGGCGCGCGGACGCGCTCGAACGAATCGGGACCAACCATCAAATGTGGCTGGCCACCGCAGGCGACGGCTACGGCCCGCACCTGATCCCGGTTTCCTACACCTGGAACACGAAAACCCTCACCACAGCCACGTTCGAGCGCAGTCGCACCGCCGCCAACCTCCGCGCAACTCCACGAGTCAGAGCCGCCATCGGAGACACCGCGGACGTGATCATGATCGATGCCACCGCGTCGCTCATACCCGTCCATGCGATCGACCCCACCGCCGCCGACGGATACGCCCAGGTGTCACACGACCCGCGCACCATGCCAGGTTTCGTCTACATCCAGCTCGCCCCACAACGCATACAAGCATGGAACGGATTCCACGAGTTCACCGGACGCACCGTTATGACAGACGGCCAATGGCTCGACCGGCCGATCGACTAGCACGAGCGAGCAACGCGTCTACGCGAAGGCTTTGACCTGCAATAGGATTCATTCCGTCGGCAAACAGGCGCCGAGTTGGAAGCCGGCCAACATCACCGACTGCGCGACCAGGCGCATGTCCGCAGACACCGATGAGCGCGATGCCCGCCTGCATCGGCACAGCCTGGAACAGGATGCGCGACAACGTGCCGCCGGCTACGCCAGCGTTGGCGGCTCATCCGGTACGGCGCTACGGGCGCGGTCGCCGCGGTTGCCGAGATCGCAGGCCGTGATCCGGGTCGCTCAGCTTTACCTGAACCATACTCGAGGTTCTAACCTCGGTTGTCTTACGACGAACCGGACTAGGAGTAGTAATGACGATCGAGGCGGCAGTCCAGGTTCTGCGGCGGTATGAGGGCACGTTCAACGCCAACGACGCCGAGGGCATGAACGCACTGTTCTGGGAAGACAGCACGTTCGTGAACTTCAGCGGCAGTGTGTCCACGAACCGCGACGACTTGCTGGCCAAGCAACGCTTCGTGTTCGGTGCGAACGGGCCCCTGCACAACGTGAGCGTGCTGTATCAGCTCGAGCAGACCATCGAGCTGGCACAGAGTTTCGTGCAAGTCGTTGCGCGGCAACGGACTCGAGGTAACGACGATCCGGCGCAGGACCCGATGCACGGGGTGGTCATCTTGACCTGGAGCAGCGCGAGAACGAATGGCGCATTCGCACCGGACAGAACACACCGGTGAGCATCGGTTGATACCCTCTGCCATTCGGATGCGAAACAGGCGCGCACAGACCGTCCGCAGCTGCCGATGGGCGCGCGTGGGACGCAGGGGCTGACCGGGAGTCGCTTGCTACAACAGACGCCGACTCAGATCCCGGGTGAAGACCATGCGCGCCTGTCCCGGCCCGTTGTAGTCCTCTATCAGACGAGCTTCGAAGTCGAGGCTTCGATGAAAAGCGATCGATCCCTCAATGCTGGGTGAGGTGATGAAATGCCGCGACCCGCGCGTTCTACAGACGAGACCGACCAACGCTGAGTTGCCTCGTCTAGCGTCCGGGGTCATCATTACCGGCGGGTTCGGATAGCCATGGTTGGGGTGTGAAGTTGACCGCTTCGGGTTAGAAGGCTGGCTTGCTCAGGTCTTCAGTTCCTTTAATCGCAACGATCCACAGTCAGCTGCGCGGGTCGAGAAAGTTGATCGTGGCGGAGTCCGGGTCGAACGTGCGGACCGCGCCCACTAACGGCGGCCAATCCGACTCTTTCTGACAGCCACTTTAGGCGTGCCAGGCGCAAGGTACCTTCGAGCGTGGCGCGACCGTCACTCGTGACCGACTCCGAATCGACTGCCCCGCAGGCAGGGCCGGACTTCTGGGGGTTGATCCGCCCGATCCGGCGCTAAGGACTGATCGCCGAGCGGCGATGCACCAGTAGTGATTTCATGGCAAACATGAACGATGAGGGCGACTACGGCCGGTTCGGGGCGTTGTCCCGCAAGAGCACGGTCATTGCCCGAAGGGCAGGCGTCATCAGTGTGAGCCCCAGCGCTTCGGGTCGCCACCGGCAATGGGAATAGCTACGGCTGCGTGAGCGGCTCACAATGGCAGGTGTGAAGTATGTACCGAACGCAGTCGAGTTGCTTCCCGCCGAATTCTATCCGGACGTCATCGCAGCCGGCGGCGTTGCGAGCGCGTTGGAGCGAGTCGCCGCTCAGCGCGGTTTGGTGATTGGCGCTGTCGAAGCCGCTGCTCAGGATGGGAGGTTGTACCACGCACAAATCGAGGCCGCGCTGCCGGGTCGCGCCAATTTCACGGTCACAGCGTTCAAAATCAGACGGCTCTTCTCCGTCGAAAACCATGAGTCCGGCGTCGCACATGCCTGGGGCAGGACCTCGGATCTGGCCGAGGTAGCCAAGGCCGCGGCGGCCTGGTTTGCCGGAGCGGACCCGCGCGGAATGAAGGCCGCCGCACCCTTCATCGAGCTGCCGCTAGTCGCCGAGGCTCGAGCGACCGGGGTGGCGCACCTTGTGGCAGAGGCCAACTGGCAGTTGCATCGCGAGGCATGGAGCGGCAGGCTGCGGGAGCTCAAGCCGGACGGCTGGCGCGAGCCGACCACGCACGCCGTTCTGCGCGCGCTGTTAGACGCCGCCTCCGCGGAACCCCGGCTGCGCCACCTCTACGCCGTGACGAGCCATTACACCCTGTGGTTCAGCCGGTGCACGGATTATCCCTTCGTGCGTGTCGGGGCCGCGATCGAACCCTTGAGCGACGGCCGGTATCGCGTTAGCCGGCACGGCGGGGAGAGCGAGTTCTTCAGCACACCGCAGGCCGCCGCTGCCCGCGCCGCCGAACTCCTTCCCCTCAGCTGCGGCCCCGCCATCATCGGCACCGCTGCCGACGTTCCCGCCTGAACCAAGGCGGTAGTGGTGACAGATAGCGTGGTCAGGTGACAGATATGTTGGTCAGCCACCACAGGGACGCAACTCGGCATGCCAAGCAAGCTCGAATTGTCGAACATATGTTCTATTCTGGTGTAGTCTCGCTCGCGTGAACACACATTCGATCGCGATGGCGCCGGATGCCCGAACAGCGGGGTGGGCGGAACTGGCCGATGCCGACTTGCTGCGTACCCTCGTCGAGACCGAACGTCGCCGGCGGCGACTGGATGCCGCTATGCGCGCGGCCGTCGCCGAAGCCGAGCGTCGGGGGCTCGCCGGAGACACCGGGTATCGGGACACCGTGGAGCTATTGACCGATCTGCTGCGGATCAGTGCGCACGAAGCGCGCCGGCGCATCGAGTGCGCGGCTCCGGCGGCCCGGTCGCGTTCCAGGAAGGTGTGGCGAGTGCTGGCGGCGGCCAGCTGACACCGGACTGATCCGCTGCCGATCCCGCAGTCCGCAACGGTCGCGACGCACTGGAAGATCGAGGCCCGCAGATCATCTCGATCTCAGTGATGCGATATGTGACGGCTACACCGGGCCAGGTCGACCGAGATTTCCACGGCTTTCCCGTCGGTGGAGGTCACCGTTAGGGTCGGGTGGCACAGCAAGATCAGACAGCCGATGCCAGGGGCAAGAGTGACTCTCACCAGCGAAGACCAGCGCGAACTTCTGGAGCGAATCGAAAGGGCATTGCGCGTCGGCATGCCCGAGGGTGCGCGTGGAACCTTCACCTGGTGCTCGGTGGGGAACGGAGGTTCCGAAGCCGGGTTCTCCGTCTTCGACCGGGACGGAAAGCCGAAAGCGTGCAGTCACCCGAAAGACCTCGGGGACTTGTGCTGGACGTTGAAGACCGGCATGAATCGCCCGGGTGTCGGGACCTGGTTCTCGGTGAGATACGAGATCGATGCGGCAGGAGAGTTCCGGGTCGACTACGACTACGACAACGAACCGCCGCTCGGCGCCGGGCCCGAGCACTTCCTCCGCGAAATGGCTTGGTTCCCCAGAGATTCCGAGCACACCCCCGCCTGGCTCGCCGCGATCCTGGATCGTGTTCCCAACGTCTACTTCGGCATCCACGCCGAGCCCGGCAACCAGTACGAGGACGAGATCGGCCCACATCTCGGCGAGGTCGCCGCCGCCTTCCGCCGGGCCGGGTGGGAGGTCCGCCGTGTCGAATTCGGCGAACTCACCCTCGCCACCGACTGGGCGCAATTGAAGACCCTGTCCCACTACGGACTCATCCGAATGGCAGGCAAGATCGCCCCCGACCGCTGGAACGAGCTGGTCGGCCTCATGACCGCCGAGAGCTGGAGGGTCGGCGGCGAACTCTATGCCGAAGACAACGAAACAATCCTCGCCCAGATCACCGCCGATTAGCCGTTCCCACAGGAGGATTGACCGGATGCCGAACTGGCCGCCGCTCGACCCGATCGAACAGCACGACAAGCTCACCGAGATCACGAGCGAGGTGCTCCCCACCCTGCCGACCGGCTGGACTCGGCTTGTCGTGCGCGCCAGAATGATCGGGCCGCATGCGGAATCGGATACGGGAGTGCGCATGCCCGACGGCACGATCCGATCCTGGTCGTTCCCGCCCGAGGTCTGGCGAAAGTTCCAGCAACTGCGGAAGGGGATGTACGTTCAGGGACTCGGCTCATGGATCGAGTTCGAATACATTCTGGATCCACCCAGCCGCTTCACCGTTCAATACAACCGAGATCAGCAACCGGCCTTCTCGATACCACCGACGGCCGAGCACTTCGGCACCGAGAACAAGTGGTTTCCGCGATCGGATCAAGAAATGCCGGAGTGGTTCCGCCAGGGGCTGAGTCGAGCCTAGCGGCCACTTGTGTCGCCGATAGTCCGACTGCCCGTCGGCTAGTCGTCGGGGCCCGCGCGACGGTTGCGTTTGGTGGCGCCACGCCGCTTCTTCGCGGCGATTCGGCGTTCCTTCGCTCCGCGTGAGGGTTTGGTGGCGCGGCGAACCGGTGGTGGGGCGGCAGCGGCGTCACGGAGTAGCGCGGCCAGGCGTTCGCGGGCGGCCGCGCGGTTCTGCAACTGTGCGCGGTGTTCGGATGCGGCGATCGTGAGCACGCCGTCGACCAGGCGGGTGGCCAGGCGGTCGAGCATTCGGGTGCGCAGCCACTCCGGTATCGAAGGTGAGTTGGCGAGGTCGAACGACAGCTCTACCCGACTGTCGGTGGTGTTGACGTGCTGCCCGCCGGGACCGGACGATCGCGAGAACCGCTCGTGTAACTCGGAGGCGGGTATCACCAGCTCCCGAGTGACGGTCAGGTCCTCGGGCATGATCCGACGCAGTTCTGTCCGATCGGCGAGTCGACTAGGCCACGCCGTTTGCTCGATATCGCTCGAGCACTGGTCATTTCACTGCGGGGAGCACGTCGAGGACTGCGGCGGTGACCTTTTCGAGCACGGCCCGGTCGCGTCCGTTGATCGTCACGGCGGGCACACTCGCGTAGTCGGAGTTGTCGGCGACCGGGTCGAAGGTCTGGCCGACGCGAATCCGATAACTGCCGTTGGCTTGGTTGGAGGTCCAGTACGCTTGCTGCCCAGCGACTTCCACGCGCTGGTAGTTCATGAACTCGCGGTCGGTGGAGTGGCCGTAGCCGACATAGATCGCGTCACCGTCGAGCCTGAACCAGCAGCGATCGACCCATTCGGTATCGCCGCGGACGGCGTCCGGCAGCTTCGCCAGTACCTCGCACGGATCCTTGCCGGTGACCGTCGTTCGCACCGTGCCCGGCGAATCACCCACGCGCGGATGCCGTTTCCACTCGGCCAACGCAACGGTGACGAGGGATTGCGCGGCGGGACACCGTTCGGTCCCCGGTGGGATCGTGACCGTCAAGGACAGGGAGCCGCCGGTCGGCAGTTGCGCGTAGGCGGTGCAGGTGCGGGTCGACGCACGCGCGACCTCCTCCGGCGAACGGACATCGTTGTCCCCGAGCAGGTTCACGGTCATACCGTCGATGGCGACGGTGGCCGCCTGATCCATCCCGGTTTCATCGACCGCGCGCACCAGCCAATCCACTTCGGTACCGGTTTCAGGATCGGAGCCGAATTTGGCTCTGCACCCGTACAACTCAGCAGTGCCGACCGCCGTGACGGGGCCGAGCTTCGCCAGTTCCGCGCGCGGTAGCAGCGCGCAGATGTCGGTGGTGCGCAACCGCGTCAGCATCTCCGCTTCCGGCCCGGTCGCGGCCGGGGCCTCGGGCGGGTTCGCTCCGTTCTCCTGACAGGCGACCGCCGTCATCAGCAGTACTGCGAGCAGTGCCAACCGTCGAAACATCGCAATCCCCCATGTCCTGTGCCGTGCCCACCCTGCGCGTGACAGCTAACTTAGCTCGAGGCTGCGACAGGTCGACGCGGGAGTGGTGCCGTCGGCGTTACCAGGGAACGGTTTTGCCGTGGCGATCCAGAAACTGCAGGCCGAGAGCGCCGGCCTGGGCTTCGAGGACGTCGACTACCGCAGGGATGCTTTCCGTTGGCGCGAGCGGTGCGTCGGGTCCACCGAGTCGGGTTCGGTTGTGACCAGGGTCGATCAGCAGCTTGGTGTGTTCGTCATCGGCGTGACGGGTGGCGTAGCTGCGCATGAGCTGGTTGAGGGCGGCCTTGCTCGCCTTGTAGAGCTCGTAGCCGTCTTCGGTGTTCTGCGAGATGCTGCCCTGCTCGGAGGACATGACCGCGACGGTTCCACCTGGGACGACGAGGTCGCGCAGGGTCTCGACGACACGCAGCGGGCTCAGCGCGTTGGTGATCATCACCTCGGTGAACATGTCGGTCGGCACCTCGTGGATCGGAAGGTCGCCTCGATCGATGGCGGCGTTGACGAAGAGCAGATCGAGCCGGGTGTCGGTCAGTCGCGCGCGCAGCGCGGCCAGCTGTTCCTGGCTGGTCATTTCCAACAGCTCGACCGTCAGCAGCCCATCAGACGCATCGGCCTTCGCTGGCAACTCACCGCCGCGCTGCCGGGCGGTGGCGATGACTCGCCAGCCGCGTCGGACGAGTTCGTCCGCGAGGACGAGCCCCAGCCCGCGGGAGGCGCCGATGACGAGGGCTTGACGGTTCGGTGTAGCGGACACAGGCACTCCTTCGTGAGAGGAAAATTAGTCTAGACGCGACGGTGCGTCTAGACAATGCCGCAGCGCCGCCGCTGGGTATGGTGTCTCGCATGCCAGCCGCGAACTCTCAGCCCCGCCGGGCACACTCCGGCCCCCGACGCGACGAGGCCGCGCGGCTGGCGGTGCTGCATGCTGCGGACGATCTGCTGGTCGAGCACGGATTCGGCGCGCTGACCGTGGAGGCGATCGCGCGCCGGGCCGGGGTCGCCAAGCAGACGATCTACCGCTGGTGGCCCTCGAAGGTGGAGATCCTGCTCGACACGCTCATCGAGGACAGTGCCGGGAAGCTGCCCGTCCCGACCGAGCGACCCACTGCGGAGACGATCCGCAGCTATGTGCACGATTTCACGCGGTTCCTCACCCAGGACCCGGCAGGCAAGGTCCTGCTCGCACTGATCGCCGAGGCGCAGCACAATCCCGGCACCGCCGAGCGCTTCCACGAGCGCTATTTCGGCCCACGCCGGGCACAGGAGCGCGAGATGCTCACGCGCGCAATCGAAAACGGTGCGATCGCGCCGAAGCTCGACTTCGACGCCGCGCTCGACGCGCTCGTCGGACCCCTCGTTTTCCGCGCGCTTAGGGGGTCACCTGTCCCCCGGGATCTGGTGGACACCCTCTTCGAGGACGTGCTCAGGCCGCGCGCCGACTGACCGGCCACCCACCGCGGAAAACAGCCCGCATCACGCGACCATCCAGCGCTCCGTGAGCAACCGTTGATCTCCCGGTCATTCCACGAATCATGTCGGCAATACCCGCTGCCTACCGTCGGAGACAACCGATTGTGGGAGGCCTGAGTTGAGCACGCTGACGCGTAACCATGACATCGAGAACTGGGATGCCGAAGATGTCGTGGCCTGGGAAGCCGGCGGTAAGGACATCGCCAAGCGGAACCTGATCTGGTCTGTATTCGCCGAGCATGTCGGCTTCTCGGTGTGGTCGATCTGGTCGGTGATGGTGCTGTTCATGCCGACCGAGACCTACGGCATCGACCCGGCGGGCAAGTTCTTTCTGGTCGCGGTGCCGACGCTGGTCGGCGCGATCCTGCGCATTCCGTACACCGTGGCCACCGCGAAGTTCGGCGGCCGTAACTGGACGATCTTCAGCGCGTTCCTGCTGCTGATCCCGACACTGCTCACCCTGTATTTCATCAATCAGCCGGGAACCTCGTATACGACGTTTCTGGTGGTGGCCGCTTTCGCCGGCTTCGGCGGTGGCAACTTCGCCTCATCGATGACCAATATCAATGCGTTCTACCCGCAGCGGCTCAAGGGCTGGGCGCTCGGGCTCAACGCGGGCGGCGGCAATATCGGCGTTCCGGCGATCCAGCTGCTCGGCTTGCTGATCATCGCCACCCTCGGCAACGGCTACGCGTCGCTGATCTGCGCGATCTATCTGGTTCTGGTCGGCCTTGCCGCGCTCGGCGCCGCCTTCTACATGGACAACTTGCGCAACCAGAAGGCCGACCTGGCGGACATGGTCGCGGCGCTGAAGGTGCCGCAGTCCTGGGCGATCGCGTTCCTCTACATCGGCACGTTCGGCTCGTTCATCGGCTACAGCTTCGCCTTCGGTCAGGTGCTGCAGATCAGCTTCAAGGCCGGCGGCGATACTGCCGCGCAGGCGGCGCTGCACGCCGCGCAGATCGCGTTCATCGGCCCGTTGCTCGGGTCGCTGGCCCGCCCGTACGGCGGCAAGTGGGCCGACCGGATCGGCGGCAGCAAGGTCACCATGTATGTCTTCGGCGCGATGATGGTGGCCGCGGTGGCCGTCGTGGTGGCGAGCACGCTGGGTGATCGCAACGGCGGCGTGCCGAGCGGCGCGGCGATGGCGACACTCATCGCAGGCTTCATCGCGCTGTTCATTCTGTCCGGCATCGGCAACGGGTCCGTCACCAAGATCATCCCGTCGGTGTTCGACGCGAAGTCCAAGAGCCTCAATCTTTCTCGGGATGGACAGGCCGCGTGGGCGCGCAACACCTCCGGCGCGCTCATCGGTTTCGTAGGCGCGATCGGTGCGCTCGGCGGTGTCGGCATCAACCTGATGCTGCGCTCCTCCTACGCGTCCACCCAGTCGGCCACCACCGCGTTCTGCGTCTTCATGGGCTTCTATGTCGCCTGCGCCGTGGTGGTCTGGGCGGTCTTCCTGCGCCGCCCCAGCGACCGCACCGAAGCCGACGTGGTGGTCGAGGCGGAGACCTTCGTTCTGGAGGCCGAGGCAGCGGCGAGCAGCACCCGATGACCGCCGTCGAAACCCCAAGCCGCGCTGCGACTCTCAGCGCCGAGTGGACCCGAGCATGCGGCATCGACCGGTTGATTCCTGGCCGCGGCGTGGCAGTGCTGCTCGGCAGCGGCGAATCTGCCGCCCAAGCAGCCCTGTTCCGCCTGTCGGACGGCACCCTCGCCGCCGTCGGCAATATCGACCCGATCGGCCGCGCGGCCGTGATCTCCCGCGGTCTCGTCGGTGACCGCGACGGCACCCCTGTCGTCATCTCACCGCTACTGAAGCAGGCGTACTCGCTGATCGACGGGCATTGTCTCGACGACGACTCGGTCCGCCTGCCGGTCTACCAGGTCCGCGTACACGACTCTGTCGTCTCGGTATCCAACCACCCCGCCTAGACTCGCGCAGCGCACACCCTTTTCATAACCCGCACCGTCGATGTAGGCGGCATACGGGTTATGAAAAGGGTGTCGGCTTGTGCGACCTGACGCGTTCGGCCATCCCCGGAAAGTCCACCTACTCGGGGGGTGTACCTGGATGATCGTGAAACGCTAATCTTCCCGTCTAGGTGCAGTTGAAGGGAAACCATGGCGTCGATCGATCAGGTGAGCCAGCAGCCGAACGTTCTCATCGTGGGTGCCGGGTTGGCCGGTGTGGGAATGGCGATCAAGCTGTTGGAGGCGGGCGAGCGGAATTTCGTCATCCTGGAGAAGGCCGACGGTGTCGGTGGCGTGTGGCGGGAAAACACTTACCCCGGTTGCGGTTGCGACATCATGTCGATGATGTATTCGTACTCCTTCGCGCCCAATACCGACTGGACCCGCATGTACGCTCCGCAACCGGAGATACTCGATTACATCCGGCGGGTCGTCAAGGATTACGAGCTCGAACCGTATATCCGGTTCCAATCCGAAGTGGTGTCTTACGAATTCGACGCCACGAGCGACCGCTGGATGGTGCGCACCGCCGACGGCGACGAGTACCGGCCGCGCGCCGTGGTCGCCGCGCACGGCGCACTGCACGTCCCGAATATTCCGGAGTTCAAGGGCCGCGACACCTTCCGCGGCCCGGTGTTCCACTCCGCCCAGTGGGACCATTCGGTCGACCTCACCGGCAAACGGGTAGCGGTGATCGGTACCGGGTCCAGCGGCGTCCAGTTGGTGCCCCAGATCGCCGATACCGCAGCGCATGTCGAGGTCTTCCAGCGCACCCCGCACTGGGTGCTGCCGAAACTGGACCGCCCCGTCACCGGCCTGGAGCAGCGCCTGTTCAAGGCCTTCCCCGGTGCGATGAAGATCTACCGCAATGCCGCCTTCTGGTTGCACGAGGCGCCGGTGGCCGGCTACTTCCACCCCCGCCTGAACACACTGCTCAAATGGATGTCGTTGCACCAGCTGAAGAAGCAGGTACCCGACCCGGAGTTGCGCGCGAAGCTCACCCCGTCCTACACCTTCGGCTGCAAACGCATCCTGTTCTCCAGTGACTTCTATCCGGCATTGCAGCGCCCGGACGTCAGCCTGGTGACCGAGGGCATCGAGGAATTCACCGAAGCCGGGATCCGTACCGCCGACGGCGAACTGCACGAGGCCGACGTGGTCATTCTCGGCACCGGCTTCGCCACCGGCAACCGCTGCGCCGACGAGCACATCGTCGGCCGGGACGGGCTCACCATTCAGGAGGCCTGGCGCGACGGTATGCAGGCCTACTACGGCATGACGGTGGCGGGTTTCCCGAACTTCTTCCTGATCATGGGCCCCAATTCCGGTGGCGGCGCCCAGTCCATCTTGTTCCTGATCGAATCCCAGGTGCGCTACATCGTGAAATGCCTGCGCATGATGGAGGACCGGGGCTCGACGCGGCTCGAGGTGCGCGACGAGGTGCAGCGCGAGTTCAACACCTGGCTGCACGGCAAACTCGACAGGTCCGTGTGGGTGTCCGGCGGTTGCCACAGCTGGTTCCTCGATCACACCGGCCGCAACCGGCAGTCCTGGCCGGGCACCGGAACGAGCTACTGGCGCGCGACCCGGGAACCGAAAGCCGAGGCCTTCGAACTCTCCGGGGCCGGCCAGCGCTGACCGCGTCCCGTTGGCGCACTGGTTGTTTCAGCCGTGCGTCACGGGACGTCGCGGGCGTCCTTCAATCGCCCGTAGACAGCGAGTAGCGGCGTGAAGGGAAGCAGGTCGCCGAACCGATACTCGTCGCCGCGCACCAGACGGTCGGCCAGGTCCGGACGCTGCTTCAGCAGATAGCGTCTGGCCTTCTCGGCGTGGAACGGCAACGAGACGATCTTGATCCGGTCGACGTCCTCGAGGAACGGAATCGCGAAAGCGATGTTCTCCCAGGTGCTTCGGCTCGACTCCTCCAGCACGAGCTCTCCGCGATACCCGCAGACTTCGGTAGCGTAGCGAGCCATCAGCGCCGCCTCGGTATGCGGGCCTGCGCAGGCCCCGCCACACAGCACCAGCCGAGTCCGGCGGGCCGGATCGACGGATCGCAGCCCCGCCCGGACCCGCCACCGATTCATGAGGTTGGCGCGCGCCCCGGTGTCGCGATACCCGAGCACAACCACAGCTTCCGAGTCACCGGCAACGGACCCGACCACCCTGCGCGACGCGCGCCAGTTCTCCCACTCACCCCAGAGAATCACCGAGACAAGACCGCTGCCTATGCCGAGCCAGGTCCGTTTCCGCACGGGTTCACCCAAGCACACTCCGTAGTCGCGATCGGCGGCCACCCTGGGCGGCACGGCGGGCGACCGCCCTTCGCGCGAATCAGCGCCAGCGTTCCGGGGTGACGGGTGCGTCCCAGGCGCGGGCGTAGCGGCGGGTGTCGGGGGCGTTGGATTCCTTGCGGCGGTAGACGATGTAGGGGCGGGTCAGGTAGCCGAGGGGGGCGCTGAACATGTGGACCAGGCGGGTGTACGGCCAGATGCCGATCAGGGTGAGCACGACCAAGCCGTGCGCCTGGAAGGTCCACGGCGTGCCGACCATCAGGCCCGGTTCCGGATTCAGCGTGAAAAGACTACGGAACCAAGGCGATACGGTTTCGCGGTAGTTGTAGGTGCCCCACAGCAGGTTGCTGCCCCAGGTATTGAGCAGGCCGGTGATCAGAGCGGCGGCCAGCAGCGCGTACATCAGCTTGTCGTTGGCGGTGGTGGCCTTGCGGACCGCGGGCACGGTGAAGCGGCGATAGAGCAGGATGCCGACGCCGGCCAGCACCGCCGCGCCCGCCACCGAACCCGCCGACACCGCGACCAGGTGGTAGGCATGCTCGGAGATGCCGACCGCGGCGGTCCACGACGCCGGTATCAAGACGCCCATCACGTGGCCGCCGATCACTCCGAGCATGCCGAAGTGGAACAGCGGACTGCCCAGGCGCAGCAGGCGGCTCTCGTAGACCTGGGAAGACCGGGTGGTCCAACCGAATTGGTCGTTCCGGTACCGCCACAGATGGCCGAGGACGAACGAGGTGAACGCCACGTACGGCAGGGTCAACCACAGGGTGCTGGTCATCGGCGGCCTTCTCCTTGCGCGAACACGGTGGGATCCATGGCGAACGGCTCCAGTCCCACCTCTTCCTCCGGGGGTCCCTGCGCGGCCAGCTCGGCGATGCGCCGCCGGTCCGCCGTCGTCGGCGGGGGCAGCGTGGCGACCACGGCCGCCAGCACGGCAGCGTAGGGAGACCTGCTGTCGGACAACGAGAGCCGGAGCAGTTCGATGACCGGTACGTGCTCGCCGAGCAACCGTTCGCCGCCGATCGGGTCGACCGTCGCGGCGAACTCCAGCAGCACCGGCAGGTGATCGGGCAGTTCCTCGTCGCCGAGCTCGACGCCCGCGTGCCGGTAGGCGTGCTTGAACCGCAGCAGCGCCATTCCCCGTTTGCGGGTGTCGCCGTAGGCGTAGAAGGTCAGGTGCATGCTGGAGCGGCGGCGCATGTCGAAGGTCTCGACGTAGCGTGTCGCCAGGTCCAACGGCGTGCTCGCGCGCAGGTGGGTGAGGAATTCGAGCAGATGCTCGCGCACCGGCTGCGGCAATTGCGTTGCGGCAGCGACGAGATCGTCGGTCATCGCGAGGAGTTGCTCGCTCGGGTAGTCGAGCAGCAGCGCGGCGATCCGCCACACCACGCGCCGGTCGCGTTCGGCCATCGGCACCGCGGGCTCGGGCCTGCGGCGCACCTTCAGCAGCGACATGACGGACCCTCGCTCGAATTCGGGACGCCCGCGCTCATTGGGGTGCCCCGGTAGTGGTGACTACGGGCGGCACGCCGCCGGGTACGACACCATTGCTTCCGTTGACTGCCACACCGTCCGGTGCCGAGCCGTTTGTGCCGTTCACGGCCGCCCCCTTGGCATCATTAGCGGCGACACCGTTGCCCTGAGCCTTACCGTCGGCAGCCGAGGGCAACAAGCCGTTAGTGCTCTTGCCATCCCAGTTGAGCAGGTTGACCCGGTTCGACTTCTCTTCCGGCGCAGCACCATTGGTGTCGGTCAGATGGAACTTTTCCACCATGGTGTCGAATGCCGTCATACCCGGCCCACCGTCGTTGTCCAGGCTGCACCCGGTCGCCAACGCATCGAGCTGATGCGCTTCCGACCCGGCACCCGACGGAATCACATACCGGTGTTCGTATTTCGCGATCGCGAGCAGGCGATACATGGCTTCGATCTCCTCCGGCTCCAGCCGCACCGAGGGGGCGATCGCCGGATCCGGTTCTTCACCGAGGTTCACCGACCGCATGAACGCGCGCATCCCCGCCAACCGCTGCAACGCGGCGCGCACCGGGCCGACGTCACCCGCCGTGAACAGCTCCGCCAGATACTCCACCGGGATCCGCAGCGCGTCGATCGCGCCGAACAGGTTCCGTGCGTCCTCGCCATCGTGGCCGGTCTCCGACAGCACGTCCACCACCGGCGACAGCGGCGGCACGTACCAGACCATCGGCATAGTGCGGTACTCCGGATGCAGCGGCAGGGCGATCTGGTAGTCGACGATCAGCTTGTAGATCGGTGAATCCTGCGCCGCCTGAATCCATTCCGGCGAGATACCGGCGCGCTCCGCCTCCGCGATCACCCGTGGGTCGTGCGGGTTGAGGAACACGCCCAGCTGCGACGGGTACAGATCCTTGTCGTCGGTGACCGAGGCCGCTTCCAGCACCTTGTCGGCGTCGTAGAGCATCACACCGATGTAGCGCAGCCGTCCGACGCAGGTCTCCGAGCAGACCGTGGGGATGCCCACCTCCACCCGCGGGTAGCAGAAGGTGCACTTCTCCGCCTTGCCCGTCTTGTGGTTGAAGTAGATCTTCTTGTACGGGCACCCGGTGACGCACTGGCGCCAGCCGCGGCACTTGTCCTGGTCGACGAGCACGATGCCGTCCTCGGCGCGCTTGTAGATCGCGCCGGACGGGCACGAGGCCGCACACGACGGGTTGAGGCAGTGCTCGCAGATCCGCGGCAGGTAGAACATGAAGGTCTGCTCGAACTCCAGCTTCACCTGATCGGACAGCCGCGACAGCAACGGGTCCTTACCGACCTGTTCCGGGCCTGAGCCGAGGTCGTCGTCCCAGTTGGCACCCCAGGTGATCTTCGTGTCCTCGCCGGTGATCAGCGATTTCGGGCGTGCGACCGGGGTGGTGTCCATCGCCGGGGACGACAGCAGGTTGTCGTAGTCGTAGCTCCACGGCTCGTAGTAGTCCGCCACCGTTGGCAGATCGGGGTTGGCGAAGATGTTGAGCAGCCGCTTCATCCGCGAGCCGGATTTCAGGGTGAGCTTGCCGCGGCGGTTGAGCTGCCAGCCGCCCTTCCACTTCTCCTGGTCCTGATATTGGCGCGGATACCCTTGTCCAGGACGGGTTTCCACGCTGTTGAACCACATGTACTCGGTGCCGCCGCGGTTGGTCCACGCCTGCTTGCAGGTGACGCTGCAGGTGTGACAGCCGATGCATTTGTCCAGGTTCATCACCATGGCGAGCTGGGCCATGACGCGCATGTCAGTACTCCACTTCCTGCGAGCGGCGGCGAATAGTCGTTACTTCGTCGCGCTGGTTTCCGGTGGGGCCGTGGTAGTTCAGCGCGAAGGACTGCTGCGCGTAGCCGCCGATGAGGTGCGAGGGTTTGATCATGATGCGGGTCAGCGCGTTGTGGATGCCGCCGCGTTTGCCGCGGGCGTCGTTGACCTCCGGCCGATCCTCGATGCGCGGCACGTCCACCGCTCGATCTTGTGCGTGATACATGAACACGGTGCCCTCCGGCATCCGGTGCGACACGATCGCCCGCGCGACGACGACACCGTTGCGGTTCACCGCCTCGATCCAATCGTTGTCGGCGACACCGATTTTCGCGGCGTCCCGCTCCGACATCCAGATCGACTGGCCGCCACGGGACAACGTCAGCATGTGCAGGTTGTCCTGGTACGCCGAGTGGATCGACCACTTCGAGTGCGGGGTCAGATACCGGACCGTCACGCCCTTTTCGGTCACCGCGCCGAC
Organism: Nocardia sp. NPDC052316; assembly: GCF_044547795.1. Classification (NCBI taxonomy): domain Bacteria; kingdom Bacillati; phylum Actinomycetota; class Actinomycetes; order Mycobacteriales; family Nocardiaceae; genus Nocardia; species Nocardia sp. NPDC052316. Next base: position 511,169 of record NZ_JBIUBB010000002.1, on the reverse strand, counting down.
ATCGGGTTCGCTGAACAACGCGGTCATGTCCAGTGGCGGCCGGAAGATCGGCAGCTGCTCGCCGAGTTCGAGCATCCAGTCGTGGTCCAGGTAGAAGTGCTGGCGTCCGGTGAGGGTGTGCCAGGGCTTCAATCGTTCGGTATTGATGGTGAACGGTGAGTACCGCCGCCCGCCGGTCTCGCTGCCGGACCATTCCGGCGAGGTGATCACCGGGACGGGCCGAGCCTGGGTGTCGGCGAAGGTGATTCGCTTGCCCTCGTGTTCGGCGGCCAGGTCGGCCAGTTCGGTGCCGGTGCGCCGCTCCAACGCCTCGAAACCCTGCACCGCGAGCCTGCCGTTGGTGGTGCCGGACAGGGCGAGGATCGCCTCGGCGGCGTGGGTGTCCTTGGCCAGCGACGGACGCCCCTGCGCCACACCGGAAACCACGGTGCCGTTGGTCGCCGCGAGGTACTTCACCTCCTCGTCGGGGTAGGTGGTGACGCCCTTGGTGGTCAGGCCGAGGGTGTCGATCAGCGGGCCGAGGGCCGCCATCTTCTCGGCGATCTTCGGGTAGTCGCGTTCCACCAGGACAAGTTTCGGCATCGTCTTGCCCGGAATCGGCTCGCACTCACCGGCTTTCCAGTCCAGGACGCGGCCGCCCGCCTGCGCCATGGCGTCGGGCGAGTCGTGCTGCAGCGGCACCGCGACGATGTCCTTGCGGACACCCAGATGCTTCTCCGCCATCCAGGAGAAGCCGCGCGCGATCCGGTGGAACGCGTCGAAATCGGTCTTGGCCTCCCACGGCGGCGAGATCGCCGGGGAGAAGGCGTGCACGAACGGGTGCATGTCGGTGGAGGACAGGTCGTGCTTCTCGTACCAGGTCGCGGCGGGCAGCACGATATCGGAGAACAGCGTGGTGCTGGTCATCCGGAAGTCCAGCGACAGCAGCAGATCCAGTTTTCCGGTCGGCGCCTGTTCGCGCCAGACCAGCTCTTGCGGGCGGACACCGGTGACGTCGGTGGTTTGCAGATTGGAGTCCGCGCCGAGCAGGTGCTTGTGAAAGTACTCGTTGCCCTTGCCGGAGGAGCCGAGCAGATTGGCCCGCCACACCGTCAGACACCGCGGGAAGTTCTCCGGCGCGTCCGGGTCCTCGCAGGCGAAGCGCAGGTCGCCGGACTTCAGCTCGGCCACGATGTGCTCCGGGGCCGATTTGCCTGCCTGCTCGGCCTCGTCGGCCAGGTCCAGCGGATTGCGGTCGAAGGTCGGGTAGCTCGGCATCCAGCCGAGCCTGCTGGCCAGCGCGATATTGTCGGCGGCGGTGCGGCCCGCGAACCGGCCCTCGTGCAACGGCGAGGCGAAGGTCTCCGCGGTGAACGGGTCATAGCGCCACTGGTCGTTGGTGAGATACCAGAAGACCGTGCCCTGCATCTGCCGCGGCGGGCGCTGCCAGTCCGCGGCGAAGGCCAGGGTGGACCAGCCGGTCACCGGACGGCACTTCTCCTGGCCGACGTAGTGCGCCCAGCCGCCGCCGTTGACGCCCTGACAGCCGGTGAGCAGGGTCAGCGTGAAGAACGCGCGATAGATCTGGTCGGAGTGGAACCAGTGGTTGGTGCCCGCCCCCATCAGGATCATCGAGCGGCCGCCGGAACGGTCCGCGTTGTCCGCGAATTCGCGCGCGATCCGTGTCGCCTGCGCGGCGGGAACGCCGGTGATGGCCTCCTGCCAGGCCGGGGTGTACGGCTCGGACGCATCGTCGTAGCCGGTCGGCCAGTTGCCCGGCAGGCCGTCGCGCCCGACGCCGTATTGCGCAAGCAACAGGTCGAACACCGTGGTAACCCGTTTGCCCGCAACAACCGTCGTCGGCACGCCGCGGGTGAGCACACCGGGCACATCGGTGTCGAAGCGGGGAAACCGCACGGCCGCAGCATCGTCGGTACGGCCGTGCAGCGTCAGCAGCGGATCGATGTCCGCCAGGTCGAGATTCCACCGTCCCGTGCCCGAGGCGCCGAACCGGTCGCCCAGGGACCCGTTGGGCACCACCGGATTCCCGGCCGCGTCCAGCAGCACCGTGCGGAACTCGTCGCCCTCCGCCCCGGGGCTGCGCGGCTCGGTTGCCCCCTGCGCAACCGCACCGGCCGCCGCCAAATCTGCTGCGGTGAGGAACTTCCCGGGCACGTGCGCGCCGTCGCGCTCGTCGAGGGTGATCAGGAACGGCAGATCGGTGTAGCGCTTGACGTAGTCGGTGAAGCGGGCGGTCGTCTTGTCGACGAAGAACTCCTTGAGCATCACGTGCCCCATCGACATGGCTAGGGCCGCATCGGTTCCCGGCCGCGCCGCCACCCATTCGTCGGCGAACTTGGTGTTGTCGGCGTAGTCGGGCGAGACCACCACGACCTTCTGCCCGCGGTACCGCGCCTCGGTCATGTAGTGCGCGTCCGGCGTTCTGGTCACCGGCACATTCGAGCCCCACATGATGAGGTAGCCGGCGTCGAACCAGTCCGCCGACTCCGGGACGTCGGTCTGATCGCCGAACACCTGCGGTGAGGCCACCGGAAGGTCGGCATACCAGTCGTAGAACGACAGCATCGAGCCGCCGAGCAGCGAGATGAACCGCGCGCCGACCGCGTGACTGACCATCGACATGGCCGGAATCGGCGAGAAGCCGGCCACCCGGTCCGGGCCGTACTGCTTGATCGTGTAGACGTGCGCCGCGGCCGCGATTTCGGCGGCTTCCCACCACTCGGCCCGCACGAAGCCGCCCTTGCCGCGAGCGGACTTGTACCGCTTGGCTTTCGCGGCGTCCTCGACGATCTCGCCCCACGCGAGGACCGGGTCCTTGAGCCGGGACTTGGCCTCGCGGTACATCTCCAGCAGCACACCGCGCACGTACGGATAGCGCACGCGGGCAGGCGAGTAGGTGTACCAGGAGAACGAGGCGCCGCGTGGGCAACCTCTCGGCTCATACTCGGGTTTGTCCGCGCCGACCGAGGGATAGTCGGTTTGCTGGGATTCCCAGGTGATCACACCGTCTTTGACGTAAATCTTCCAGGAGCACGATCCCGTGCAGTTCACGCCGTGCGTAGAACGCACCACTTTGTCGTGTGACCAGCGGTCCCGATAGAACTCGTCGGCGCTGCGGCCACCCGGTTTGTGCAGGGTGCGCTGATCCGCCGAGATCTCGCCGCGGTGAAAATACTTGCCCAATCGCAGGAGTGCGTCGCCGGCGTCGGCGGATGGTCGGTCGGTCCGTGATTGTGCCACGACGCCCCCTTCGAGCTGTGAAAATCGGGCTGGTGCTCCGACTGTAAGGACGCGGGGACGTGCGTCCAAACAGTTTCCTCACACCCCGCCGCGACGCATTGTGCGCTGTGAGGCGGCGGCAATGTCGTGGTCATCGGCGGCCGGGCGCGCGCTACTTCCCGTAACAGCCCGACCTGCGTGAAAATCCGGAATCCAGCGGAAATACCGCACGGTATGGGTGTTTTGCCGCCGGTACGGTGATCATTCGGAAACCGTGGGTTCTCCGGCGATTTACATTTGTTAACACGTCGAGAGCCGGTATCGAGGACACTAACTCGCGCGACCGATCACCGCCGCCGCGTGCGTCCTTCGAGCAATCGTGCGGCACCGGCGCAGAGATGCTCGATCGCCGCGCCTACCGGTTCGACCCGGGCGACCATCCCCACGGCCTGCCCGGCATCGACCGGAGCGATCCGTGGGTCGTCCGCGGCCATCGCGGCGGCGAGGGCCTGCTTGGCTTGTTCGTCGTCGGACAGGCGCTCTTCCCGGCCGGTCCACCGGTTCGCGAACTCGTTGCGCAGCACGCGGGCGGGAAACCTTGTCGGCCAAGGCCATTGCATGCCGACGTCGAAGACCCGCGTCAGCATCGTGTCGGTGCCGTCGGCGGCGATCATCGCCCGGCGCGCGCCATCGGCCAGCAACGACTCCGAACACGCGGCCAGACAAGTACCCACCCACGCTCCGTCGGCCCCGGCGGCGAGCACGCCCGCGAGACTCGCAGGCGAGCCGATACCGCCCGCGGCCAGGACCGGCACCGATACCGCGCCGACCACCGCGTCCAGCAGCGGCAGGGTCGCCAGCTCCGGCGCTCCGTGACCACCGCCCTCGGCGCCACGCGCCACCACGACGTCGATGCCGGCGTCCTCGGCCCGGCGCGCGTCGTCCACGGTGTATACCTGTGTGGCCGTACGGATTCCGGCTTCTCGTACCCGCTGCACCCAGGACAGGTCCTGACCGAAACTCACCGAGATCAAGGCGGGCGCGGCCGCCACGGCGGACTCGAGCAACTCCGGTTCCGCAGCGACGACCCAATCGACCACTCCGATCCCGAACGAACCGCGCACGTCGCCCAGCTCGCGCAGCTCGCGCTGCAGCGCTTGCGCCGACCCGGCGCTGCCCATGCCGATCATCCCCAACCCGCCTGCCGCCGTCACCGCCGCCGCGAATCGCCCGCCCGCCACTCCCCCCATCGGCGCGTTCACCAACGGCACCCGCAGCCCCATCCCCCGCGACCATTCCGTGGCCAACCCGTCGCACTCCCGCGCACCATCCGCCGATGACGATTCCACTGCACCCGAGGTCATGCCGACCATCGCAACACACCCGCCGCGGAGTGGCCGCACCGGACACACCGTGCGGCCACCACTCGCTCGCAATGGTGCCGACGCCGCAAGCAGGTGGTGGCCGCCGTGTCGCTACTCCGCGACGGCGCGCATCGCGAGATCCAAACGGGGATAACAAGGTACACGGACGTACGCGTCGGTCAGACTCAGGGCGCGTTGGGTGGAGCGGGTGGATGCCACGACGGCGAACCGGCGTAGGCGGCTTTCGGCACGTTGGGCCGCGCGGATGAGCACGTCGACACCGGCGAAGCCGAGGAAACCGACTGTGCTCATGTCCGCGACCACGGCAGGCGCGTGTCGGCTGTCCTGCAGAGCCAGTTCCAGCAGCGGGGCGGTGGCCAGGTCGAGCTCGCCGGCGATGGTGAGCACCTGGATGCCCCGCGGTGTGGTGTTGGCACGGATTCGGAGCTGTCCCTGCGAGTATGCGCTGATGCTCGCCGGTGGGTGGGGATGCGAAAGCAGCCGTCGAGACATTCGAGGCTGGCGAGGGCTTAGCTGATTCGTCATGCGCAACGCTCCGGGTCAGCGCCGAACGGACCTGCCGTTCAGCGTGATTCGGCGGTAGCCCGTGCCGGGCTCGGCCGCGTTGCCGCGAGCCGATCGAGGGGTGCGCCACCATCGGCTCGTGTCTGAACCTCCTGCAAAACTACCCGCGTCCGCGTGCGGACACAACAGCGAACGGTGGGCATCCCCCGGTCAGCGGTTGCCCGGCACCACGATTCCGGTCTCGTAGGCGAGCACGACCAGTTGGGCACGATCGCGCACGGCCAGCTTGGTGAGCAGGCGCCCGACATGCGTTTTGACGGTGGCGACGCTGAGATGGAGGGTGCTCGCGATTTCGGCGTTGGAAAGCCCCGCCGCGACGTGTTCGAAAACCTGGCGTTCGCGGTCGGTCAGCGCGGTCACGGCCTCCGGCGGCGCAGCCGGTGCTACGGGTTGGCGGGCGAACGTGCTGATCATCCGGCGGGTCACACTCGGCGTCAGCAAGGCGTCACCCTTGGCGACCACCCGGATCGCGTGCAGAAGTTCTTCGGGCGGTGAGTCTTTGAGGAGGAAGCCGCTCGCGCCGCTGCGCAGCGCCTGGAAGACGTGCTCGTCCTGATCGAAGGTGGTGACGATCAACACGTGTGGACCCTGGGTGTCCCCCGCGGCGATATGTCGCATCGCCTCGAGGCCATCCATGATCGGCATTCGGATGTCCATCAGGACGACGTCCGGTCGCAGCAGGCGGGTGAGCCGCACCGCCTCGCCGCCGTTGCTCGCCTCGCCGACGACGGTGAGATCCGCGGCGGAGTCGACCAGCACCCGGAACCCCGCCCGGACCAGGGCTTCGTCGTCGGCGATCAGCACCCGGATGCCGGATTCGTCGTCAGACATGGTCGTCCGTATCGAGGGGGAAGCGCGCGATGACGGCGAACCCGCCCTCGGGTCGCGGCCCGGCGTCGAGGCGGCCGCCGAACAGCGAGACCCGCTCCCGCATCCCGACCAGCCCGAGACCACTGCCTTCGCTGATTGCGGGCTGCCCGGCTGAGTGTGTCACCTGTCCATCATCGGCGATGGACACGGTCAGCTCGCGCGGCGCATGCCGGATCTCGATCCGTGCGCGATCGGTCTGCGCGTGTTTGACGACGTTGGTCAGGGCCTCCTGCACGATGCGGTAGACGGTTGTCTCCAACAAGGCTGGATAACGCACGGGCGCGCCGACGACGTCGTACTCCACGGTCAGGCCGTTGTGGCGCAGCCCTTCGACGAGCGTCGTGATCTCGGCGAGCCCGGGTTCCCCCGGCTCGTCCCGCGGTCCCGGCTCTCGGATCTGCGCCAGCACGCTCCGCAGCTCCCGCAGCGCCGAGCGACTGGCCGTCTCGATGGTGCTCAGCGCCTCCCGCGCCTCGCCGGGTTGCTCGTCGATCAGCAGGCGCGCCACCCCGGAGCGGACGGCGACCATGCTCAAGGTGTGCGAGATCAGGTCGTGCACATCGCGCGACACGCGTAACCGCTCCTCCGCCCGAATCCGCCGCTCCGCCTCCTCGGCCTGCCGAAGCTGTTGCGCCGCAAGGCTGTTTCGATAGTCGCGGCGGGTCCGCAGCATGTCGCCGGCCAGCCAGGCAGGGATCGCGATGAACAGCTCGACGAAGTTCTGATCCTGATCGGGGTGCAGCGGCGCGGCGACCATCGCGGTGATATAGATCGCGACGAGTGCCGCAACGGTGGCGAGCAACGACTCGCGCCGCGACCACCGATCGGCCAGCGTGAGCACCGCGACACCGAACGCGGGACCGGCATTGCTCACCCACGGTGTGAATCGCACACCCAGCACCGCGGCCAGACACAGCACGACCGTCACCGCGACGAGCACCGCCAGCGGCCACCGGCGACGGACGATCAGTGGCGCGACCACCGCGGCACCGAGCGCCGCAATGGCCGGCGGCGACCCGTGCCCAGTGGTCGCGCCGACCAGTACGGGCACCGTGAACGCGGCGAAGCAAACGACCGCGATGCCGAGGTCGACCCCGTCGGGCCCGGGATCGCTGCGGTGCAGGCGCGCGGTGAGTCGCTGGTGCCACGGCGCCGGTCGCGTGTCCGGGTGCGGCAGGGAAGTAATCGCCATAGCGCTGACGGTATCCGGCGGACGCTGCGGAAACATCGCTCCGAGGTCGCCGGTTCGGGTCATCCGCAAGTCGCAGCGGGCGCACGGCGTCCATCCACGGTGGGTAGCGAGTTCACGGCCGGCGGCTGACGACAAGACGCAGGTCAGCGGGGCAGGGTTGGGGCATGAACACACACGACACCGAGCGCGCCGCCCACACCGGCGACCTCCGAACGCAGTTCTCGCGTCCACTGGTCGCGATCGCAGGCACCTCCCTGGCGGCAGGCATCGTGTTCGGCGGCACGATCTACCTCAACCGTTCCCCACAGCTCGCGACACCCGTCGAGGGCACGTCGGCGTGGTTGCCGCACCTCGTACTGCTCGTGCTGGCCGCCGTCGTCTGCACCGTCATCCTGCGCCGGCGCGGCGCCGAGTCCGCGATCCTGCTGTTGCCCGCTCCCCTCGGCACCACCGCGGCGCGACGGCTCGCGCACACCCTGCGTGCGATCCCGCGTCACCCGAGCGCCCTGCTGCGCACCGTGCTCGCCGTCCCGGCGCTGGTCGTGCTGGTCTACTGCCCGTTCCGGATCGGTGTGCAGATCCTCGCCGGCCTCGACCCGAACTTCACCGTCAACGCTTGGGGCGGACCGACCTATCTGGGTGCGATGGCCTGCCACTACCTGGACGCCGCGCTGCTGATCGCAGCCGCGGCCTACCTGCTGAACAAGTTGTTGTTGCCCACCACGCACACGCGGGACCACTGACACGCATCGATAGCTGAGCCGTACTCAACGAACCGCACCCGCATCGCGCAGTATCAACGTTCGGCCGATGATCGGCTCGCGTCGACGGAAATAGACTCGCGTTCAGTGCCTGCGGAAGGTTTCGTCAGTGAACAGAGCGGATTCCGGTAGGAGCAGCGACGGTTCGCCCGGGAAGTCACCGTGGGCGCGCCGCGGGTGCTGATCGTCGGCGGCGGTATCGCAGGCCTCACCCTGGCGGCGGCGTTGCGGCGCAACGGCATCGAACCGACGGTCGTGGAACGGGTCGCCCGGTACGGCGACGTCGGGTATGTGATCACGCTGTGGCCGATGGGCCGACTGGTCTTGGACCATCTCGCATTGGGTCGAGCGTTCGATGAGCGCACCGTGCCGATCAACACGTACTCGACGCACGTCGACGGCGGCCGCGCACTGCGAACGTTCGACTTCCGTGGCCGCCTCGGTGCCGGTGTCCCGCGCGCGCTCAAACGGTCCGAGCTGATCGAGTTGCTCGGCTCCTACGCCGGGGGCACCGAGGTGCACATGGCACGCACCGTGGCCGCCGTCGAGCAGGACGACCGCTGCGTCGTGGTGACCCTCGATGACGGTGCGACCGACGAATACGACGTGGTGGTCGGGGCCGACGGCATCGACTCGGGCGTGCGCGGACTCGTGGCGGGCGAGGTGCCCATGCACCGCACCGGGTTGCGACTGTGGACCTGGTGGACATCGGGCGCCGGTGTCGCCCCCGACGAGTCACACGAGTTCTGGGGCAAGGCCCGATATTTCGGCTACAACCCCACCACCGGGCCGGTCGGCTGCGCGGCAGCGCTACCCGCCGCGGGCGCCCCGGCGACCCCGAAGCAGCTCCGCCATCGCCTCGACGGCGTTGCGGGCCCGATGAATTGGATGATCGACGCACTCGCCGACATCGACGAGGTCGGTTCTTTCGACCTCGACGATCTGCGGATGCCGCACTGGCAGTTCGGCCGGGTGGTGTTGCTCGGCGACGCGGCCGCCGCCTTTCTGCCGACAGCGGGAGTCGGGGCATCGATGGCGATGGAGTCGGCGCTGGTACTCGCCGAGGAACTCTCGAAGGCGGATGCGGCGCAGGCACCTGACGCATTGCGGCACTATGTGCAACGACGCCGTACCCGGGTCGACGCGGTGCAGAACCGGTCGCGGTGGCTCATCCCGGTGATGCTGCGCCGCAGCGGATTCGGCACAGCGGTGCGCAACGCCCTGCTGCGCGCGATGCCGGAGAACCTGGTGATCTCGGAGATAACGCGCTGGAATCCGCGGCCGTGAGCTCAGGGCCCGAGCTCTCCCGGATAACCGAAGTACCGTACGGTCGGCGCCGACTCACCCCGGCCGATGGATTTCGCGAGCACTCTGCTCGGCCCGACCTCCACCAGCCGCGCACACCCTAGTCGGGTGAGGGTCCGGATGACCTCGGTCCAGCGCACCGGCGCGGTGAGCTGCCGCTCGGCCAGGTCGCGCCACCGCGCGGCGGTATACAGTCCGGCATCCACATTGGCGACCACCGCCGTGTCGGTCGCACGGAACTCGATGTCGGCCAAGGCCGCACGCAGTCGCGGTGCCGCAGCCGCCATGAGCGGGGTGTGAAATGCGCCGTCGACGGCGATCCGCACCACCTTCAGCCGGGACTCCCGCGCCGCCCGCGCCACCGCCTCGACCCCATCGACCGTGCCGGACACCACCACCTGCCGCGGGCCGTTCACGTTGGCGACCCAAACCCGCATGCCCTCGGCACGTGCCGCGGCGGCGAACTGTTCGACGATCGCACCGCTCGCGCCGAGAATCGCCGCCATCGTCCCCGGCTGCTGCCCGGTGGCCGTCCGCATCGCCGCGCCACGGGCTGCGACCAACCGCGCACCGGCGCGCGCCGAGATTGCCCCCGCCGCCACCAACGCCGTGTACTCACCGAGACTGTGCCCGGCACACGCGCGCACCGGGCCGATCATGCGGTGCTCGACCAGATAGTCCATCGCCATCAACGACATCGTGAAGATCGACAACTGCGCCGCATCCGTGCTCCGCAAATGCTGTTCGCCCGTTCGCAAGACGAGCTCGGCGATGTCGTAGCCGGTCCATTCGGAGACGTCAGCGACGATCCGCCACTGCGCGGTGTCGCGCCACCGTTCGCCCATGGCGGGCCGCTGCGCGCCCTGGCCGGGAAAGACGACCGCACAGCCTGCGGACCGGGTATCGAGCACAGCACGAGCGTATCGACCACGGCGGCACCGGTAATCGGTCAGACGTTGAGCTCGCTTCATCGAACGCACGATGATCCGGGCTGGTCACGTCGATACGCTCGCGGTAGCTCGAAACGCGAAGCCCGGTGTGCGACACCGGCCGCGGCACGGACAGCGCCTCGACGAGAGGAAACCGTGAACGAAACAGCAGTGACCACCGGCCGCGCGCCGGACGGCACCCGGGCCGCCTTGGCGGCGTTGAGCTTCGAGCAGACGGTGCCACGCGCGTTGGTGCATCGCGCGGCTGTGAACGAGGTGTTCCTCACCGACGGTGCGGTCATCGGCAAACGCGAATGGGCCGTCGCGGCCATGCTTCCCCGCAGTCACATGCTGTTCAACGACGGCGGCAACCCCGAGTATCTGGACACGATCGCGATCATGGAGATCACCCGGCAGGTGACCGAGTATGTGGCGCACCGATTCGTCCATGTGCCGGACAACCAGTTCCTGGTCTTCCGCGACATGCGGATCGACGTCTTCGCGCCGGAGCGGTTACGCGCCGGACCCGCGCCCGCACGCGTGCTGACCATCGTCAATGCGCGCACCTCCGAGCGACTCGCGCAGCATCCGGTGAGCATCATCGTCGACGGCCACGAGTGCGGGCGGGCCGGTGGGCGGTGGCTGCCGTTGCCGCTGCACTATTACGAATACATTCGTGAGCGGGCGCGGCGGCAGACCCTGGCCCGCGGCCCGGAACCGGCGCGCCGGGTCGACCCCTCAGCGATGCTCGCACCGGAGCGCGTCGGCCGAGGACGGCCCCGAAATGTCTTGCTGGCCAACGGCATCGCGACCGAGGCCGACGCCATGGCGTTCCTGCTCGTCGTCGACCAGACCCATCCGGTGTTCTTCGACCATCCGATGGATCACGTTCCCGGCATGTTGCTGCTCGAGGCGGCCAGACAGGCGAGTATGGCGACGCTGTCCGAGCACCGGGGCACCGACCCGCGCCGGTGCCTGATCGTCGGCTGCGAGGTCGACTTCGGCAATTTCTGTGAGCCGGATCTGAGCACCGGTTGCCGTGCCACGATCGTCGGCTCAGGGGACCGAGGCCCGAGTCGGCGGCATCGGGTGCGCGTCACGTTCGAACAGGCGGGAGCGCAGCTCGGCGACATCACCTTCGAGGTGCTCGACCAATCCGATTCGGGCTGACGGGGGCGCCGGGTGAGGACACCGGAACGAGTCGCGGTGGTCGGGGCCGGGGTGTCCGGTATCGCCGCCGCCCTTGCGTTGCACCGCGCGGGCCGCACCGTCGAGATACTGGAACGCGCGGATCGGATCGGTGGCCGACTCGGCTTCGCCGAGCTGGACGGCGGCGAGGTGCTGCTCGGCGGCAAGAACATCGGGCGCGGCTACTCCCGATTCCGGGCCATGCTCGACTCGCTCGGCGGCACCGGTTACGAGCCCTTCGGCATCAATACGTCTCGGCTCGTCGCCGGCCGACTCGTCAGCCTGGACAGCGACCACCGGGCCGAGACGCTGCACGGCATTCTGCGGATGTGCGATTGGCGAGATCTGAGCACCCTCGACAGCCTGGCCCGCAAGGTGCGCTCCGCGGACTCGGCCCGGTTCCTCGGCTCCGAGCTGACCAGGAAGCTCGGCCGGCACGACGATCGGCCGCTGTCCGCGCATTTCGGCAAGCGCACCACCGCCCACTTCCTGCGGCCGATCACGGTCCGGATGAACGGCGCGGAGCCGGACGAGGCTTATTACGGCACCTTTCCCACCAATATGGGGATGCTGCTCGACAAGTTCGAGCAGCCGACGGTCGGGCTGTCCACCTTGCTCACCCGTATCACCGAGTTCGTCGAAATCCAGTATCGCACAACGGTTACCCGCATCACGCAGGCCGATGACGGCGTTGTGCTCGACCTCGTCGACGCGGCCGGTCGGCCGGGGCAGGCGCGGTACGACGCCGTCGTCGTCGGCACGCCCGCCTACGCCGCAGCGCCGCTACTCGACCCGCTGTCGGCGGCGCTCGCCGACCTACTGCGCTCGGTGCGGTACTACCCGGCCACCGTCGCGGTGGTGCGATACGTGCACAACGTCTTCGCCGCCGATGTCCGCGCCATCGCACTGGACGGCCAGCCGTGCAGCAACGCCGGGAGTTACGGCAAAGAGACGAGAAACATTGTCCGGTACACCTTCTCGGGCAGATACGGCCGATCGACCGATCCCACCGAAGCAACGGTCCTCGACCTCGTCACCGACGCCGAACAACAGCTGCGCACCCACCTGGGTACCGTGCGACAGCAGCGAACAGCCGCAGCCGTACGCCATTGGCCGCAGGCCTACTGTGGCTACCTACCGCACTACAGCGACTTCCTCGACACACTCACCGCGGCAGCCGCCGCACTCCCCCGTATCGCACTGGCGGGTGACTATCTACTCGGCACCTCACTGGAGGCCTGCTGCCGCTCCGGCGAACGTGCTGCCGCAGCACTGCTTTCGGTGCCGCGGGGAGCCACCCGGTGCGAATCCTGATCGTCGGCGGCGGGATCGCCGGGCTCACCCTCGCGGCCCGGCTGCGCCAACGCGGGCTGCGCCCCACCGTGATCGACACCATCAGCGGCTACGGCCGCGCCGCAACGGCGATCACGCTGTGGCCGACCGGCAGCCGGGTGCTGCACGGACTCGGCCTGTGGCACTCCTTCATCGACACCAGCGTGCCGCTGTGGCGGTATGTCGTGCACGACGGCCACGGCGAGGTCCTGCGCACCTTCGATCTGGACCGCCTCGCCGCGCGCAACGGGTTGCCGCGCGTGACCTTGCGCGCGGAGCTGCTGGCCATTCTGGAGTCGGCGAACGGCGGCACCCCGGTCGATCTGGAGACCGAGGTGCAGCGGATGCGTCAGATCGGGTCCACCGTACGGGTCAGGTTCGACGACGGCAGAGAACGCGACTTCGACCTGGTCGTCGGCGCGGACGGGCTCCGCTCGCGCACCAGGGAGCAAGCCGAGCTCGACACCGCCGAACGCCGGTTCGGCTGGCGGCTCTGGTGGTGGTGGGCGCAGCGCGGTGTCACTCCGCCGGGCGAGCTGCACGAAATGTGGGGGCTGCGGCGGATCATGTCCGCGTACCCGACCCAGGATCGGGTCGCCTGCTTCGCGGCGGTCGCCGGCTCGTTCGACAGCGCGAGCCCCTCGGCGGGCACCGGGCAGTGGCCACCGAGCGACCCGCGCCGCACCGACGAAGGCTGGATTCTGCGCACCCTGCCCGACGCCGACCGGGTCGACTGGCTTGACCTGGTGGAAGTCACTGTCCCCCAGTGGATCAGGGGCCGAATCGTGTTGCTCGGCGACGCCGCCGCCGGACTGGTGCCGACCACGGGGATCGGCGCGTCGCTCGCGATGGAGTCGGCGGCGGTGCTCGATGACGAACTGGTGCGCGTCGACACCGCGCACATCGACATCGCCCTCACCCGATTCGCCCGGCGTCGCATGCCACGGGTCGATGCCGAACAACAGCGGGCCAGGGTGTTCGGCGAGTTCATGATGCTCCGATCGCCGATCGCCCGGCACTGCCGCGACCTGGGACTGCGCTACTTCCCGACGCCGGTGATCTGCCGTGAACTCGACCGCTGGCACAACATCCCGATCTGAACCGCACCGAGCCGAGGGAGCAACCCATGACAACGACGCAGCTGGACGATATCCCCGGGCTCTTCCGGTGCGAGACCGTCCCGCGCACCGACGCCACCGCGCAGTTGCTCGCGCTGACGAAACAGTTGCGCGGTCGCGCCGAGGACGACGTGTACACCGTGCATCAGCACGTCGACTGTCCGCCCGAGGTGCTCTACGACTATCTGCTCGATATCCGCAGCGTCGAGGAGTTCACCTACAGCATGCGCGGTTTCCGGCCCGAGGGCACGGACGGCCGGTACGTCGGCGAGGACGCGACGGACCCGGCCACCAAGATCCACCTGCGCATCCACGGCAATGCCGAGGTCGGGACCGTCGACTACGAGTCGGCGTTCGATCAGGGCGACGATCTGTGGATGGTGTTCTGCGGCCGGGTCCTGTCCGCTCGCCGGGTGCAGAACCGCAGCGGAGCGCTGGTGTCGTGGACGATCTGGCGCCATCCGTACTACGCCAGGAATCCGTATCCGCACCTGTCACCCCGGCGTGGCCGCGTCTGGCCCGGGTCGTTCTGGCCGCTCTTCCACGCCTGCGACGTACTGGAGCTGCGCAATATGCAACAAATCCTCGAACACCGCCTGCGGGTAGGTTCGGCAACCGTCGGCGGGCGGTGAGCCGCCATGCCCGACGGCTACGGCACCGCAGCCGAGTTCTACGATATCGCCGCACAGCCCTATTGGAAGCCGCGAACCAGCGCGTTGACAGCGGCATTGGCCGCTGCGACACAGACGAACTCGCCGATCGTGGATATCGGGGCGGGCACCGGGCTCGTCGTCGAGATCGTCGGCGCCGCGCTCACCGACGTCCCGATCGTCGCGATCGAACCCTCGCCGGCCATGCGCGCCGCGCTGGCCAGCCGGGTCCTGACGAATCCGGCGCTCGCGCGGCGGGTGACCATCGAAGCGACGACTCTCGCGGACACGACCCTGCCCGACCGGCTCGGCGGCGTGGTCGCGTGCGGCGTGCTCGGGTACTTCACGCCGGACGAGCGGCGACGGCTGTGGCGTTTGCTCGCAGACCGCCTCGCCGCCGACTGCTGCGCGGTGGTGGATGCCGCGCCCTTTCCCGCGACCCGGGCGGTCCGGCCGATTCGGGTCGGCGTCGCGAGATTCGGTGTGCGATCCCACGAGATCTGGCTCTCCTCACATCCGGTCGACGGCCAAGGGCGGATCGAGTTGACGACGACGTGCCGGGTACTGCGGGACGGACAGACCGTCCGTGAGTCGGTCAGCACCCAGCAGTGGTTGGCCGTGGATATGCGGACCATCGCCGCCGAGGCCACCGCGGCGGGACTGCGCTGCCGCCGCGCCGGATGGGACCTCGCGACCCTGTCCGCCGCCCCGGCCGGGCCTCTCGATGCTCAGCGGAGCGCCGCGGCGAACTCCATCAAGCGTTGAGACAGGAGTGACCATTCGGCCGAGGAAACAGCCCCGTACCCAAGGATATCGTCGTTTCAGACGGGACCGGTTCTCTCCGAACCTCCGCCATCCCGGTCAGCTTCCGAAGTAGCGGCGCGAGGAGTGCCATGTCGAATCAGATTGCGTCGGAGCCGGATTCGATTTTCTGGCACGGATTCACCAATATGCGCGGCTTTCACCGGCGCGGCATCAGTATCGCCTCGGCCGAGGGCGTCTGGGTGGTGGACACCGCAGGCAACAGGTACCTCAACGCATTCGGCGGACTGTGCAATTTGAGCCTCGGCGGCGCGCATCCGGAGATCATCGAGGCCATCCGCGCGCAGGCGGGCAAGCTGCTGTACTTCCCCATCGAGCGCGCCACCCATCAGGCCGCCGACGAGTACGCCCGCCGACTGGCCGGGGTGACCCCGGAGGGTATGAACACCGTCTTCTACGCAACCACCGGTTCCGAGGCCAACGAGACCATCATCAAGATGATGCGCCAGTACCAACGACTGCGCTTCGGCGCGGACACCGGCAAACTCGGCGTCATCGCATTGGATCGGGCCTACCACGGCGTCACCTATGGCGCGCTGAGCGCCACCGGTTCCGCGTTCCGCCGGTTCCGGCAACAGTTCGAGCCGCTGACGCCGGGGTTCCACCACGCGCCGTCGCCGTACGCCTATCGCTGCGAATCCGGTTGCGCCGGAACGTGCTCGCTCGCGTGCGCCGACGCCGTCGAGACGATGGTCGAGCGGCTGGGTGCCGCGAACATCGCAGGCGTGCTCGTCGAACCCGCGCTCGGCGTCGGCGGTGCCATCGTGCCGACCCGCGAGTATCACGAGCGGCTGCGCCAGATCTGCGACAGCAACGACATCCTGCTCGGCTACGACGAGGTGATCACCGGTTTCGGCAGGCTCGGCGAATGGTTCGGCGCCGACTACTTCGGTGTGCGACCGGATTTCATGGCGCTGTCCAAAGGCATCAACAGCGGCTACCTACCGTTCGGCGCGGTCGTCGTGCACGACGCCGTGTACCGCGAATTCCTTTCGGCGGTAGATGGTTTCATCGCCACTGGGAGCACGACGAACGGCAACCCGCTGTGTTGCGCGTCGGCGCTGGCCACCCTCGACATCATGGAGCGCGACGGCATCGTCGATCAGGTGCGCCAGACCGGCAAATACCTGTTCGACAAGTTCGAGAACCTGCGCGAGCACGCGATCGTCGGCGACATCCGCGGCGCGGGACTACTGATGGGCATCGAGCTCGTCAAGGACCGGGCGACCAAAGAGCCTATCCCGCAACAGCAATGGCAGGTGATCGAGGACCGCCTCGCGCTGAGCGGGCTGATCATCGGCAGTCAGGGCGCGGAGGGGCTCGGCGGCACCATCGGCATCGTCCCGCCGCTCACCATCACCACCGACGAGGTCGACGAGCTCTATCGCCGCCTCGACGGCGTGCTCGCCCGCTATACCCGGCTCACCGCCAAGGACTGAACCCGTTATCGCAGAGACAAACCCACCAGGTACATCGATCCGAGGAGGAACGCCGTGGGATCCATGCTGAGTTCGGAGGAACTCTCCGATATCGTCCGCAGCGCGGTCGCGCTGGCGCTCGCCGTCGAACCGGACGACGTGACGTCGGACAAATTGCTGATCCCGGAGCTCGGCGCGGAGTCGATCGACTTCCTCGACATCACGTTCCGGCTCGAACAGTTCCTGCCCATCTCCGTGCCCCGCGACGACCTCAACGAACAGGCCGAGGACGTGTTCGGCGCGGGCGCAGCCGTCGACACCCTGCGCAGGCTGACGCCGCTGGGCGCCTATCTGGTCCGGGAACGGCTGCTCGGCGTCGACCTGAGCAAGGTCGAGCCAGGGATGCGGGTCGAGGACGTAGCCGCCCTGTGGACGGTGCGGACCTGGAGCGGGCTGTGCCGGCGGCTGCTCGATACCATCCCGGAAAAGTGCCAGATCTGTGGCGGCAACCGGAGCTTCGTGCGCAATGCGGACGGCGAGTTTCACGCCGAATGCGACAGTTGCGGAACCGAACTCACCGCGATACCCGGCGACGAGCTGAATCAGCGGTGGTTCGAGGAGATCCGGGAACTCGATGAGGTCGCGCGACTGGTCGAGCAGAGCCGCGCGCAAGCAGCGGAGGCCGAAGCCGCGACCACCCAGGCGAGCGCACCCGCACCGGCCAGCGCTGTCGCGGAGTGACCGATGCTCGGCGAGGCGCACACGCGACGGGTGGTCATCACGGCGGCGGAGATGGTGACGCCGCTCGGCTGGGATGCCGAGACGACCTTCCGCGGCTTCGTCGACGGTCGCTCCGGCATCGGCACCATCGCCCGATTCGACGCCTCCGGCCTCGGCTCCCAGGTCGGGGCCGAGGTCGCCGACGGATTTCTCGCCGCGGCGGAGTCGGCCGGCTATCTGGCGGACGCAGCGGAGCTGGCGAGAACGGCGCCGCGCGCGGTACAGCTCGGGCTCGCCGCGGGGACCGCCGCGAAACACCGTGCCGGACTCACCGATACGCCCCCCGAACGGCTCGGGGTGTGTGTCGGGACGTCCGGTCAGATGTATGACATCGACGCACTGGACGGCTTGCTGCGCAGCAGGGAATCCACCTCCGGCACAACGGGTCCCGGACGACGGTTCATCGGACTGCTCGCCGCACAACGCCACAGTATGCGCAAGAACGCCGCGGCCGCCGCGCTGGCAAATGTCTGCGGCGCGGCCGGGCCGACCATGACGGTGTCGGCGACCTGCGCCTCGGGCACCCAGGCAATCGGCGAGGCCACACTGTGGATCCGAGAGGGCGACGCCGACGCGGTACTGGCGGGTGGCTGCGACTCGCTGCTCACCTTCCTCGGTATCTCGTCGTTCGATCTGCTCACCGCGCTGGCCACCCGGTTCAACGACCGGCCTGCCGCGGCGAGCCGGCCGTTCGACCGCAGGCGATGTGGCTTCGTGATGGGCGAGGGCGCCGCCTTCGTGATGCTCGAGGAGCTCGAGCACGCGCTGCGGCGCGGCGCCGAACCGCTGGCCGAGGTGGCGGGGTACGGCGCATCCTGCGATGCCTACCGCATCACCGACAGCCCGCCGCACGGTGAGGGCGCCGTACTGGCGATGTCGGGCGCCCTCATCGACGGCGGGCTCCGGGCCGAGGACATCGACTACATCAGTGCGCACGGCACCTCGACGTTGATCAACGATCGCGCCGAAACCCGGTCCGTGCACAAGGTTTTCGGCGACCGGGCGAGCTCGATCCCGATCAGCTCGCAGAAGTCGATGATCGGTCACTCGATCGCCGCGGCGGGCGCCATCGAATGCGTCACCTGCCTGCACGTGCTGCGCACCGGCCTGGTGCCGCCGACCATCAACTACGAATTCCCGGACCCGGACTGCGATCTGGACTATGTGCCGAATACCAGTCGCGCGCAGCACGTTCGCCTCGCGATGAGCAACTCGTTCGGGTTCGGCGGACAGAACGCGAGCATCGTGCTGCGCCGCTGGCCCGGCCGGGCGGACGGCGCCGGTCATGGGTGAACGCGTGGTAGTCACCGGTGTCGGCGCGGTGTCGGCGCTCGGCAACGAGCCGCGTGCCCAGTGGACCGCGCTGCTGCGCGGCGCGTCCGGCGTCGGCGCCTTGCACGGTCTCGCCGAGGACATCGACCTCGGCGCCGATCGGCCGCTCGCCGCGGGCCGGGTGCACGGTATCGATCCGCGCGACTGGATCAGCGATCGCAAGGCCGCACGCGCCATGCGGCTGCACACGCACATGGCCTTCGCCGCGGCCGGGCAGGCCATGATGTCGGCGAAGATCCATCGGGGCAACCTGGACGCCGACGCGACCGGAATCACGCTCGGGGTCACCATGATCGACTACGACATCGCCGACTTGGAGCTCGCCGCCCGCCGCTCCCTGCACGATCCGATCGGCTTCGATATCGAACGGTTCTGCCGCACCGGATGGCGCGCCATCTCGCCCATGGTCTCGATCGTGATGCTCAACAACGCCACGCTCTGCCAGATCGCCATGCAGTACGGGCTGCACGGGCCGAATGCCTCGTTCAGCCCGTTCGGCGAGGCGGGCGGGCAGGCCATCGGCGCGGCGCTGCGGATGCTGCAAGAAGGCGACGCACAGGTGATGCTCGCGGGCGGGGTCAGTCCCCGTTTGAATCTTTCGGCGCTGCAACGCTTTCTCTACCTCGGCATCGTTGCCGACACCACCGATCCGGCCGCCGGGTCGTGCAGGCCGTTCGATCGGGACCGCACCGGTACCGTGCCCGGCGAGGGCGCCGCCGTGCTGGTGCTGGAGACCCTCCCGCACGCCAGGGACCGGGGTGCGCACATTCTCGCCGAGGTGCTCGGTCACGGTGCCGCCGTGGGTGTTCCGCCCGGCGGCGAACCACACCCACCCCGCGCGGCCGTCGAGCAGTCGTTCGCCGCCGCGCTCGACGATGCCGCGTTGACGCCGGACCGGCTCGCCGGTGTGTACGCCGACGCGCCAGGACTGCTTTCCGGCGATGCGGTGGAGGCGGCCGCGATCGGCGCGGTACTCGGCAGGCACGCCGGCGCTACCCCCGTGACGTCCACCAAGGGCGCCACCGGCCACCTGCTGGCCGCCGCGCTGCCGCTGCAGAGCGTCTTCGCGGTGCACAGTCTGGTCGACCGGTATCTGCCCGCGATCGCCAATCTTCGTCATCCCGAACCGGATTCCGGCATCGACCTGGTGAGCGGTGGACCGCGACGGATCAGTGCCGGGGACGCCGTCGCGTGCCTGGGCGCGGGGTTCCGCGGGCAGAGCGAGTGTGTTGTCTTCGGCGCGTTCGAGGCGAAGGGGGCCTGATGCGATTCCTGCTCTACGACCGCGTGCTCGAGGCAACCAAGGGCGAGTCCATGATCGCGGTCAAGCATGTGTCGCTCACCGAGGACCATCTAGGCGACGGCTACGCGGGCCGCAGGCTGCTCAGCGGTTCGCTGCTCATCGAGTCGATGGCCCAGGTCGCGGGCTGGCTGGTCCATTTCAGCACCGACTTCACCGTGTCGGCCTTTCTGTGCCTCATCGATCGGGCGGAGATCGTCGGCGAGCTCGCGCCGGGGCGCGCGATGCGGGTCGAGGCCCGCGTGCTCGGCCTGAGCAAGCGCTGGGCGCAACTGAGCTGCACCGCGTACGACGAGGGCGCGCTGGTGGCGCGGATCGCACGACTGAACTACGTGTTGCAGGACATCCACGACCCGGCCGAGGTTGCCGCGGAGGAGAACCGGTTCCGGTACTACTCCGGCTGGCCGCTCGACCGGATCCGGGCGGTACCGACCGAGCCGGTGATCCGGTGAACCGGGTGGTGGTGACCGGGCTCGGCGCGGTGACCCCGATCGGGCTCGGCCACCGCCGATTCTGGGAGAGTCTGGTCGCGGGCACCTCGGGTGAGGCACCGATCACGCTGTTCGATGCCGCCGCGCTGCCGACTCGAATCGCCGCCGAGGTAACCGATTTCGCGGTCGACGACTATTGGGACGGCCCCTTCCCCACCGAGCTCCGTGCCGACCGGCAGGCCGGCTTCGCTCTCGCGGCCTGCGCCATGGCGCTGGCCGACAGCGGCCTGACCCAGGGCGGCGGTCCGCTGACGGCAACCGCGGCCGACCGGGTCGGCCTGGTGCTCGGCGCGGGGCTCGGCCTCGTCCGAATGGCCGACATCGCCGGGCATCTCGACCACGACGGCCGGTTCCGGCTGCCCACTCCCCTGGCCGGTCGGTCGACGATCGATCCGGTCTCGCTGATCCGTGATCCCCAGGACCTGGTGATCGGGCTGCTGGCCGAGTACCTCGGCTGCACCGGGCCGACCACGGTGATCACCTCGGCCTGCGCGGCGGGCGCGCACGCCATCGGTACCGCGTTCCGGCTGCTGCGGCGCGACGGCCTCGATGTAGTGCTCTGCGGCGCAATGGATTCCATGATCAACCCGCTCGGCATGGCCGGGCTCGTCGCGCTCGGCGCACCGTCCACCGACAACCTGCCCGGCCGGACCGGGCGACCCTTCGACGCCACCCGGACCGGTTTCGTGGTCGGCGAGGGCGCGGGCATGGTCGTGCTGGAGACCGAGGCACACGCCCGGCGCCGGTCGGCGCCGTGGTACGCCGAGGTCGCCGGATTCGGCAGATCCCTCGACGCGCACCGTTTCACCGAACCGCATCCCGCGGGTGCTGGCGCCGCGCTGGCGATGCGCGCGGCCCTGGCCGACGCGCACGTGCGCCCGGAACAGGTCGGGCTGGTCAATGCCCACGGCACCGCGACCGTCCTCAACGACCGGGTGGAGACCACCGCCATCAAACAGGTCTTCGGCAGCGCCGCCACCCGACTCACGGTCACCGCGAACAAATCGATGACCGGGCACCTCATCGCCGCCTGCGGTGCCGTGGAGTTCATCAGCACCGTGTTGAGCGTGCGCACCGCCACCGTGCCGCCCACGGTGAACTATCGCCACCGCGACGCCGAGTGCGACCTCGACTATGTGCCCGGCGCGGCGCGGCGGCTGCCGGTGCAAGTGGCACTGACCAACTCGTTCGGCCTCGGCGGACAGAACGGCAGCCTGGTGGTGCGCCGCGCCGACGACGACGCGATGGCACCAGTCTGAGGATGGGATCGGCGCATATGCACGTGTTGTTCGTGAACCCCGACGTCCGGGACAAGAGCGTGATCTACGGCAACCGCATGCTCAATCCGGTCCCGGTCAACCTCGCCTACCGCGCGGCCATGACCGCGGCCGAGCACCGGGTCACGGTGCTCGACGAGAACGCCACGCCCATCACCGATTTCACCGACTTCGCCGATGTCGACCTGGTGGCCGTCACCTCGAAGTTCTTCGGGGAACGCCGGACCGGCGAGTTGGCGCACGGTTTCGCCCAACTGGGCACGCCGGTCGTCATCGATGGCTATTTCCCCAGCTACGCCCCCGAGGCCGAGCGGATCGGTGCCGCCGCGATCATCCGCGGCGAGGTCGAGCAGGTGTGGCCGCAGGTGCTCGCGGATGCGGCCCGGGGCCGGCTGCGGCCCGGCTACCTCGGCGGCCCGGTCGATCTGGCGACGCTGCCGCAGTACGGTCCCGAGCACCTGCCGCCACACGATTACGTCTTCCCGGTCGAGGCCACCAGGGGGTGTCCGTTCTCCTGCAATTTCTGCATAGAGACCCGGTTCCATCACGAGGTGTTCCGCACCCGCCCGATCGACCGGGTACTCGCCCAGATCGAGGCGCGCAGCGGCGATTTCGTGCAGTTCTCCGATATCAATATCGTCGGGAACCCGCGCTATGCCCGCACGCTGTTCACCGAGCTCGCACCGCTACGGGTGCTGTGGGGCAGTCAGGCGACGATCACCATCGCACAGCGCGAGTCCTTGGCGCAGGCGGCCGGGCGCGCGGGGTGCATGCTCGTGTTCATCGGCCTGGAGTCGGTACGGCCGGAGAATCTGATCTCCTCGGACAAGAGTTGGAGCAGGCCGACCGACTACCGGGCGCTCATCGCGCGGCTGCACGATGCGGGGATCGGGGTGATCGGCTCGTTCGTGTTCGGCTTCGCGGGTGACACCCCGGACGTGTTCGAACGGACCATGGAGTTCATCGTCGAGAACGAGATAGAGATCTGCCACTTCAACCCGCTCGGCAGCGGTCCGGGAGTGCCGCTGTACCAAGAGCATCTGCGCGAAGGGCGAATGATCGACCCGGGCCCCGGCGGGCCCTCACACCTGCGTGCGTCCGTCGCGCCGGTCGCGATGACCGTGGGACAACTCGTGGACGGGCTCGAATACCTCTACACCACCACCTATTCCCGTGCGGTGACCCGACAACGGTTGCGTCGCTACCTCGGCGCCGATCCGCTGCCCGGCCCACAGTCCGCGGCGAAGAAGCGGGCTGTCATCGGGCTCAACCTGGCCTATCGGCAGGCCGTGGAGCGCCTGTACGGGTCGACCGTCGCCGCGGGTAGGTCCGGCGCCGCACCCGACATGGAGCAACAGCCATGACCACCGCCTCGCCCCGCCCGGCATCCGTTCTGCTCCCGGCGATCTCGGGCGCGGCAGCGATTACGGTGGGTGTCGATATCGCCGCGGTCGCTAAGGTGCGCGCGCTGCTCGCCACGGGAAACACCTTCGCTGAGCGCGTGTTCCGGCCCGCGGAGATCGCCTACTGCGCCGCATTCCGGGATCCGGCACCACATTTCGCCGCGCGGTTCAGTGCCAAGGAAGCCACGCTGAAGGCGCTGCACGTCGGGCTCGGCCTGCCGCCGGCGACCAGGCGGCTGCGCGATATCGAGGTCTGCCGGGCGGCAGGCGCGCCGCGGTTGCTGCTGCACAACCGCCTGATGACCCGCGCGTGGCGGCTGGGCATCACCGGTGCCGCACTGTCGTTGAGCCACGACGGCGACTATGCCGTCGCCTATGTGCTGCTCGCCGGATGTGAAGGGGTGCGCAGATGAACCGACTCGGTGCTTCCGTGGCCATGGTGACCGGGGCGGCGGGCGTCTTCGGGACGGCCATCGCCACCCGATACGCCGAGGAAGGCGCGACGCTCGTGCTGACCGACCTCGACGAGACCGGACTGCGCGCGACGGTGAAGGCGGTCGAAGCCGTTGCCGCCGTGCCGGTTACCGCGTTCGCCGCCGACCTGACCGAGCCCGCCGAGGTCGGCCGGTTGTTCGAGCATGCCGACGTGGCGTACGGCCGCGTCGATGTGCTGATCAACAACGCGGGCGCGGCGCTACGCTCACCGCTGGTCTTTCACACCGACACCGACTGGCACCGGATGCTCCGGGTCAACCTCGACACCGTCTTCTACTGCACCAGGCAGGCGGTGCGCCGGATGCTGCCGCGCCGCAGCGGCCGGGTCATCAATGTCTCTTCGGCCCTCGGATTGACCGGTGGCGCCGACGAAGTCGCCTACGCGACCGCCAAGGCGGCGGTGATCGGCTTCACCCGCAGCGTCGCGCAGGAGGTGGGCAGGCGCGGCATCTTCGTCAACGCCATCTGCCCGACGCTGGCCGACAGCGGCGTCAGCCGGGAGTACTTCGGTGGCTTCGAGGTCGATATCCGCGCCGTCGCGGGCTATCTCGCCCGCCGCGCGGCGATGCCACGGCCGATCGCGCCCGACGATGTCGCCGATGTCGCGGTCTTTCTCGGCGCACGAGACAGTGCGTACCTCAATGGGCAGGCCATCCTGGTCGGCGGAGTGGGATAGGAGTAGCCGTGCGGTTCCTCATGGTCGACGCGATCACCGAATTGGACGACGGACGCCGCGCGGTCGGTGTGAAGAACGCGGCGATGAGCGAGGACTACTTCGCCGATCACTTTCCCCAGCAACCGATCCTGCCCGGCGTGCTGGTACTGGAGGCGATGACCCAGTTGGCGCGCTGGCTGGTGATCACCGGCAGCGGCTTCCGCACGACCGTCGTGCTGAGCGCGGTGCAGCACAGCAAGTTCATCGACTTCGCCGTGCCGGGCGATCGGCTCACCGTCGAAGTGGACTACCTCGACGGCGGTGGATTCGGCGTCCCGGCGAGGGAACTCGATTTCCGCGGTACCGCGCAGGCCCACGGGCGCAAGATCGCCACCGCGACCTTTCGCTGCCGCAGCTACCCGCTCGCGGAGTTCGAGGATCCCGACAGCGCCCGTCGGCATTATCGAGTGCTGCGGTTGAACGGCTCGAAGGTGAGCGGCGCATGAAGCGCCGGGTCGCCGTCGTGGGTGCGGGGATACTGTCCTGCCTCGGTGCCGACTATCGCGCGCAGTGGCAGCGAATTCTGGCCGCCGAGACCGGATTACGGCGGCGAGACAGCGACGGTGCCGCGGACCTCGGCTATTTCGGCGCTGTCGACGATGCAGCGCATCCCGTCGGCCCTGCCGATCGCAAACATCTCAAGCGGCTGACCAGAGCGTCCCGGCTCGGCGTGTTCGCGGCCGACCTGGCGGTCGCCGACGCGGGCCCCGTCTTCCGCGCCGCGGCGGCACCTCGGCGGGGGATCTACATCGGCTCCAACGAAAACGAGGACGAGCAGAACTATCTCGAGCGGTTCACCCCGGTGCTGGCCACCGCGCGCAGAACCGACGGCACCCTCGATTACGCACAACTCGGCCATGCGGCGCTGCGCCGGGCGAAACCCGACTTCCTGCTGTCCGGGCTGCCCAACGCGGCGCTGTGCCAGATCACCATCCGGCACGAGATCTGCGGCGCGAACAGCACGTTGGTCGACGGCTCTGCCATGGGTCTGTGCGCGGTCGGCCGGGCCTTTCGCGCCGTCCGCGACGGGCGCGTCGACGTCGCGGTCTGCGGCGGAACCGACGCGGGCGCCGACGAATTCGCCCGCTTGGCGCTGCGCGAATTCGGCTTGACCTCTGCCTGCGCGAACGGTGAGCGTTCGGTCCGGCCCTACGACCGGTTCCGTGACGGATACATCTGCGCCGAGGGGGCCGCCGCGCTCGTCCTCGCCGAACTCGACCTGGCCGAGGCCAACGACGCGCACGTGCTGGCCGAGATCGTCGGTTTCGGGGCGGCCACCGATCAAGGCAGGCCGCTGTCCCCCGATCCCGGCGGCAGCGGGGTCCGCGGCGCGATCACACGCGCTGTCACCGACGCGGGTATCGATCCCGACCGGGTCGGCTACGTGTACGGACACGGCGACGCCACCGCCGACGGCGACCGCTCCGAACTGCTCGGCATCGCGGCAACCCTGGCACGCCACCGGCGCGTGCGGCTCACCGGTACCAAGGCGGCCACCGGCCACATGGGTCCGGCCACCGATGTCGCCGAGGTGACCTTCGCCTGTCTGAGCGTGCGCGACGGGGTCATCCCGCCGACGCTCAACCTCGGCCGGGTCGACAACGCCGCCCGCGCGGTCGACGTCGTCGCGGACCGGCCGTGCGCACTCGGCGCGCGGTATGCGGTCACGCTCAGCCGCAACGTGGACGGGCCCGAGGTCGCGGCGTTGGTGCTCGGCGCAGTACGAGAAGGAGAGAGGTGAGGTGCATGACAGCGGATCTGGCCGGACGCACCGTCCTGGTCACCGGCGGTTCCCGGGGCATCGGCCGGGCCATCGCGCTGGAGTTCGCCGACCGCGGCTCGGACGTGATCCTGACCTACTGGCGTCGGCGCTCGGCCGCACGCGAGGTGGTCACCGAGATCGAGCGCAAAGGCAGGCGGGCACTCGCGCTGCGCGTCGACGTCGGCGAAAGCGACCAGCTGAAGCGGCTTTTCGGCGAGGTGGCCGAGCAGTGGGGTGGGTTGGACTTCTACGTCAACAATGCCGCGTCGGCCATCATGAAACCGTTGTTCGCGCTGGAGACCCCGCACTGGCGCTACACCCTCGACACGAACATCAGCGCGGCGTTGTTCGGCTGCCGGGCGGCCTACGAGTTGATGCCGGACGGCCGCGGCGCGATCGTGCTGCTGTCTAGCATGGGCGGCCGTCGCTACCTACCCAGCTACGGCGGTCTCGGGGTATGTAAGGCGGCGATCGAATCGATGGGCCGGTACCTGGCCGTCGAGCTCGCGCCGGGGGTCAACGTCAACACCGTCTGCGGTGGGCTCATCGGGACCGAGTCGGTGCGCGCACTGGCGGGCGCGCCGGAGTGGCTGCACCAAGTGGCCGAGACCGCGCCGATGCGGCGGATCGGGCGGCCCGAGGATCTCGCCAAGGTGGTCGCGTTCCTCTGCACCGACGACGCGACCTGGATCCGCGGCCAGACCATCGTGGTCGACGGCGGCGCCTCGCTGACGTCCGGATAACGAACGAGTAGGAGACCCTCCCGTGCGCACCGTGATCGAGCAGACCAGGGAAATCTACGACCTCACCCATCGTCAGATCACGCTCACCCCGGCCGGTCAGGCCATGATGGCCTACCTCTGGCAGGACTGGGGCGGTTACCTCGGCCAGCTGAGCTGGACCACCGGAACCCAGCTGCGTGAGTTGGCCCGTGCCACCGCGCTGACGCCGGGACGGGCCGGCCTCGATCTGTGCTGCGGCACCGGCGGCATCGCCCGCTATCTGGCCGCGACCACCGGCTGCGCGATGACCGGCCTCGACTACTCCGCGCCGGCCATCGCGATCGCCCGGCGCGGCGCGGCCGCCCTCGATCCGCCGATCCGATTCGAGCACGGCGACGCCCGCGAACTGCCCTATCCCGCCGCGACATTCGACGCGGTGGTGAGCGTGGACAGCCTCGTGATCGTGCCCGACCGGCATCGGGTCGTCGCCGAATGCGCGCGAGTGCTCAAACCCGGTGGCCGCCTTGTCTTCACCGACGAGGTGTTGACCGGTCCGTTCCCGCGGGATGCGCAGACGTTGCGCGCCTTGTCCGTCTACGGCCGCCTGTTCCCGCAGACACCGTCCGGGTATCGGCGGCTGCTGGCGCACGCCGGCTTCGCCGACATCGAAATCCACGACAGCACCGAGATGTTCGTTGCGATCAATCGGCGGTGGGCCGAGTCCTATCGGCTCTTCGAGCCGCAGGGTCGAGAGGTGCTCGGCGACCAGCTCTTCGACGACGGGCTGGCCTTCTTCGAGGCGCTGGCGCACCAGGGGGCGGCGGGCCGACTCGGGCAGGTCCGGGTGTACGCGACCAAACGGCCCGGCTGAGCGATGTTCCACTCCGGCCGCGAGCACCGCGCGACGACGATTCCGGTCGCGCCGACACTCGCTGTGCTGCGGGGCGTGTCGAAGACCTTCGGCGGCGGCGACACCGCCGTGCACGCACTGGCGGAGTTCGACCTGACCCTCGCCGCCGGTGAACTGTTGGTGGTGCTCGGACCTTCGGGGTCGGGCAAGACCACCCTCCTGAACGTGCTGGGCGGCATCGAAGCGCCGACCACGGGACAGATCAGCATCGACGGGCGGTCGCTGGCCCGCCTCGACGCGAAGGGGATGTCGGCGCTGCGCCGCGAATCGCTCGGCTTCGTCTACCAGTTCTTCAATCTCGTGCCGACCCTCACCGCCTACGAAAACATCTCCGTACTGGCCGAATTGACCGGCGGTTCGGTCCGGCGCCGAGTCGGCGAGGTGCTCACGCAGGTCGGACTGGCCGAGTGCGCGGACCGCTTCCCGGCCCAGCTCTCGGGTGGCCAGCAGCAGCGGGTGGCGATCGCACGGGCGCTGGTGAATCGGCCGCGGCTGCTGCTGTGCGACGAACCAACGGGCGCACTGGATCTGGATACCGGGCGCAGCGTGCTCACCCTCCTGCAAGGGCTGTGCCACCGCGACCGGCACGCCGTCGTGCTCGTCACGCACAACCAGGCCATCGCCGCCATCGCCGACCGGGTACTGCGGATGCGCTCCGGTCATATCGTGGCGTCCGTACGTCAGGACGCGCCGACGGCCGCGAGCGAGGTCTGCTGGTGAATCGGCATCCGACGCTGCGCCGCAAGTTGTTGCGCGACATTCGTACCCAGTGGTCGCAGTTCGCCGCGCAGGTGACCATCGTCGTGCTGGGGGTGGCGCTGTTCACCGCATCCTATGGCGCGTACCGGAACCTGACGGCCTCCTACGACGGGACGTTCGAGGCGCAGCGATTCGCCCACGCGTGGATCACCGGCGGCGACTCGGCGGCCATCGCCGCGGGCGCACGCACGCTGCCCGGCGTCGCGGACGTCGTCGTGCGCAGGCAGGCCGAGCTGCCGCTGCGGGTCGGCGCGGACAAGTTACGCGGCCGAATCATCGGCTTGCCTGCGGACCGGCCGCCCGCCGTCAACGCGCCGACCATCTTGTCCGGCCGATATCCGGCGGCGAACGAAGTCGTGGTCGAACACCACATGGCCGGGCACTTCGGATTATCCACCGGCGCAACGCTGTCGATGCTCGGGCCGGATGGCTGGCGCGAGGTATCGGTCGCGGGTGTGGTGTCGTCGGCGGAGTACCTCTGGCCTGCGCGCAGCCGCCAGGAGATGTTCCCGTTGCCGGACAACTTCGGGGTGCTCTTCGCGACCGAGCCGCTGGCCGTCGTGGGCTGGACCGAACAAGTCCTCATCCGCTTCGCCGGAACACCCGACCCGGCCGCTCTCGACCGGATACGGAGCATGGCGAACAGCCTCGGCGCGACCGAGGTGCTGAGCCGGGCCGAGCAACCGTCGAACTGGCTGCTGCGCATGGACATCGACGCCTTCGGCGAACTCGCCTATCTGTTTCCGCTGCTGTTCCTCAGCGTCGCGGGACTGGTGGCCTATGTCCTGTTGAACCGGCGGGTCCAGGCCGAGCGTCCGGTGATCGGTGTGCTGCTGGCAGGCGGGGTGGACCGGCGGACGATCCTGTGGCACTACCTGCAGTTCGGCATCGTGGCGGGGTCGGCCGGGTCGCTCGGCGGAATCATGCTGGGGCTGGCCGGATCCGGCGCACTGAGCCGACTCTATCTTCGGGCGATCGGCCTGCCGGAGTCGGCGGCGGTCGTCGACGTTCTGCCGAGCACTGTTCTCGGTGGGCTGGTCTTCGGCATCGCGGCGGGCGCGCTCGGCGCATTGGCACCCGCCGTGCTCGCCTTCCGTACGCCACCCGCCACCGCGATGCGCGGATCGGCACCGTCGGCGCCGGGCCGAATCAGCCTGCCGGAGCGCGTATTTCCGGCCATGCGCGGGTTGCCCGCACGCTGGCTGCTGGTGCTGCGCAACGTCGGTCGCAGTCCGCGGCGAACCTGGAGCACGGTGCTGGGCACCGCCTTGTCACTGCTCGTCGTCCTGACCTCATGGACCATGCTCGACACCATGGCCACGGCATTGGACGTGTCGTTCCGTCAGGTGCAAACCGCCGATGCGCGAGTCGATTTCACCGGCCCGGTCGATCAGCGCGAGCTGGCCGAGTTGACCAGCGCCGAGGGGGTGGTGGCCGCCGAACCGATGGTGCGGCTGCCGGTCACCCTCGCCGCCGACGGTGCCACCTACTCGACCGCGCTCATCGCGTTGCCGCGCGACACCACCATGCACGGCCTTCGCCCCGTGCCCGGCTCTCCGGCCGCCCGGTCCGACGACGGCATCCTGATCGGTAAGGGCGTCCGGCACCTACTGCGCGTCGGGCCGGGTGACACCGTCGCGGTGAAAGTGCCCGGCATGCAGGATGTTCGGGTACCGATCGCCGGCGTGCTCGACGAGCCGATCGGCGCCTTCGCCTACCTGTCCATCGAACAGCTCGACGCGCTGGCCGGGGCGCCGGTCCCGGTCGCTTCGGCGCTGCTGCGGCTGGCGCCGGGCGCGGATCCCGATCAGATCCGGCGCGAGTTGTCCGGCCGCGCGGGCATCGCGGCCTACGAGGATCTGGACGCGCTGAACCGGCTGATCGATCGGTACGCCGGATTCTTCTTCGTGTTCATCGGGGGGATGCTCGGCTTGGGCGGCGTGCTGGCCTTCGCCATCATCTTCACCACGATGTCGATCAATATCGTGGAGCGACGCCGCGAGGTCGGCGTGCTGCGGGCGGGCGGCATGCCACCGGGAATGCTGGCACGGCTGATCACGGGCGAGAACCTGCTGATGACGCTGCTCGGCATCGCGCCGGGTCTGGCGCTCGGGGTACTCGGCGGCCACAGCTTCCTGTCCACCTACGCCAACGACCAGTTCCAGCTGGACCTGGTCGTCCGGCCGAGCACGCTCGGCCTTGCCGCGCTCGTGGTCCTGGCCGTCGCGACCGTGTCGCTGCTACCGGGACTGCGTGCCGTGCACGAGCTCGACCTCGCCGCGATCATTCGCGAACGCGGCGATTGAGCCGCCAGGGAGGTGCGCTGATGAACCACTCCGCCTTCGTCACCGGCGGCAACCGCGGCATCGGGCTCGCCATCGCCCGCGAGCTCGCGCGCACCGGCAAACCGGTCGCCGTGACCGTGCGTTCGGGTGCGTCACCCGACGGATTGCTCGGTGTGCCTTGTGATGTCACCGATACACGGCAGGTCGACACGGCGTTCAGCACCATAGAGCAGCAACTCGGGCCGGTCGATGTACTCGTCGCGAACGCGGGCATCACCAGGGATGTGCTGCTGGCGGCGATGACCGAGGACGAGTTCGCGGCCGTGGTCGACACCAATCTGGTCGGCACGTTCCGGGTGATCAATCGGGCCGCCCGCACCATGATCCGGCAGCGGCGCGGCCGGATCATCCTGGTGTCCTCGGTGACGGCGCTGCTCGGTTCGGCCGGACAAACGAACTACGCCGCGTCCAAGGCGGGCCTGATCGGTCTGGCCCGCTCGCTCGTGCGCGAACTCGGCGCCCGCAACATCACCGTCAATGTGGTCGCTCCCGGCTTCGTGGACACCGATATGACCGCCGCGCTGACCCCGCGGTGGCGAACCGAGGTCACCAGAAAGATCCCGCTCGGGCGCATCGCCGGTGCCGACGAGATCGCGCGGGTGGTGGCCTTTCTCGCCGGCGACGACGCCGGCTACATCACCGGCGCGGTGATCCCGGTGGACGGCGGACTCGGGATGGGCCACTGACCGTTGCGGGACCGCCCGTCGACCTGCCGCGGGGCTGGGCCACGGCCGTTGCTCGCGCTGTCGTCGAGCAGCGCGATCAATCCGGTTTCGTAGGCCACCGCGACGGCCTGTCCGCGTGTCGCCACCGCGAGTTTCTGCAGCACGTGATGCACGTGGCTGCGCACGGTGGTTGCCGAGACCGACAGCTGGCGGGCGATCTCGGCGTTGGAGCGGCCGTGCGCGAGCAGGCCGAGGACCTCGGCCTCGCGCCGGGTCAGGCTGCCGGCCACCTGGATGTCGAGGTTACGGGCGACGCTGGAGGCCACCACATGATCGAGGCCACCGATGATCTGGGGCGGAACCACCAGACGATTTCCCACCGCGACTACCCGGATGGCACAGAGCAATTCGAACGGCGAGCAGCCCGACGACAGTAGCGCGCGCACCCCAGCCCGAACCAGTTTGACGGCGCGCGCCACGTCCTCCTCGGTCATCACCATGATCACCTTCGAGGCCGCGACGATTTCCGCGAGGCGATGCTTGCCTTCGACCGCGCCGACCAGCAATACGACATCGGGCGCATGCGCTTTGATGGCGCCGAGCAGACTGTGCCCACCGGCCACGTCGTCGACGACATCGATATCGGGCTCACGATCGAATTGGACGCACAGACCCGACCGCATCAGGGCACTGTCCGCACAGACCACCAGGCGAATTGTCACCGGTCTGTGCGCCGTCATGCCCGAGCCACGGCATTCGCTCACCGCACCGGACAGCGGTGCGGTACCGGATTCGGTGATCGTGCCGGGAAGTTGCTGTGCACGCCCTTGCGCTGGATTGGTTCCATTGCGTGACAAGACATTTCACGCTCCCATCGGTCCCAGCGAATGTTCACCAGGGTAGCACGTTATTGTTGGATTACCGCGTTGTTTCATCCGGACCATCGCTGTGCAATTCAACGATTCTCGATGTGCACATTGCCGATTTATCGAAGCCCCGATGATGCAATTCTCACTCCAGCATCCGATCCTTTCGATCGCCGTAGGTCTCGCGCGCACGCAGTACCGCGGCCGCAATTTCGCGACCCGCCGTGCCGAGTAGTGAACCCAGGGCGGTGCGGTCCACCGTCCACCGCGGCAGTCGCTCGAGAAACGCACCGACCTCGGCCATGGCGGCGATCAGTTCCGGCGCACCGTCACCCGCCGTACTCGGCGCGAAACGCAATTGCAAAGTAATTGCGCCGCAGCGCTTTCCGATCAGTCGGGCGATGACCGCCTCGGCGTAGTTCTGCACCGACGGGCGCGGCCGCGCGCCGATCGCGCGTGGGGACAGCACCAACCTGCCGAGCAAGCCGACCCGCCGGTAGCCCGCGAACAGCGGTGATCGCGCCGCCCGGCCCAGCATGGCGTCCATCGCCGCCGCGATGTCGGCCGCCCCGTGCCGGTCGTGCTCGGCCGCCTCGAGCGCGGCGCAGGCCAGCCCGGCCGCCATGTCGTTGCGGTAGTGCGTGCGCAGCCAGTACGCCAGATCCGGTGCCGTGCGCGAGATCCGCGCGAACACCTCGGCCGAGGTCAGCGCCGCGCCGACCGGAACGAGCGCGTCACTGAGCGCCTTGGACAGCGCGACCAGATCCGGCCGGAAGCCGCGACCGGTGCAGGTCAGGAAGTTGTCGAGGTCGCAGCGCCAGAAGCCGGTGAAGACCTCGTCGACACCGACCAGGAATCCCGCCGCCGCCCGCCGGTGTTCGATCTCGTCGAGCACCGCGCTCGGTATCTCGACACAGTCGTAGCCTTGCACGAGTTCCAGCCAGACCAAGGCGATGTCGTCGCGCCGCAGCGCCTGCCGCAGCCCGTCGAGGTCCGCGATATCGACCTCGATCACCTCGACCGGGTACGGGCTGAAGGCGTGCTCATCGCGGTCCCGGAAGAACGAACTCGTCCGGCTCGTGGCCAGCGACATCGGGCCTTTGCCGGAATAGTTGCCGCGACAGGTGAGTACGGTCGCGCGGCCGGGCTGGCAGCACAGCGCGGCCAGAATCGCGTTGTCGACCGCGCTCTGCCCACTCACCGCGGGCAGCATGATCGGCAAGCCGGTCAGCCGCGCCAATACGGCTTCCAGTCTTGATGTTTCGTCACCTTCCGTGCCCGCCGTTCGAATCACCGCGGGCGACTGCGCGTTGTGCCCGCGGAACGCGGGGCCGGTGCCGGAGGCGAGATCGATGTAGGTGCGCGTGCCGTGCCGATACGTGACGCCCTCGGCGCGGTCGAAGGTCATGTTGATGGCCGCCAGATCGATCGACCGGGTCTGCCAGGTGTTGCTGTGCATGCGCAGGCGCGCGCTGCGGGTGAATCTGTTGTGCCGCATGCGCTGTATCGCCGCGCGTTCGTGGCGATCGGTCGGCCGCCAGCGCGTCAACGTCTCGCACAGCAGGTGCATGGCCAGGCCGTTCCCGCCGAAGGTCGACACGTGCGCGATGCTGTCCATCGTGTTGTTCCAGAGCGCGAACATCTCACGGGTGAACGAGACGGTGCCGCAGGGCATCTCGTTGTCGACCGCCACCTCACCCAGGAACACCAGGTCGGCTGCGGCCACCGAGCCGCGCAGGGTTCCCAGGGCGGTCACGTCGCCGAGCAGGCCCCACGCCACCACGGCTGCGCGCGCACGCGCGACCTCGATCGCGCTACGCACCGGTACCAGCCTCTCCTCCGCGAGACCGTCGACGACCACTACGTATGCTGACCAGCCCTGGTCGATCCGGTGCAGAAACTCATCGACGGTGCCGACGATCGCCATGCCGTCGGCGACGATCTCGGACAGACCGGGGACCGCGTGCCCGAACGCGTAACGCGCCGTGCCGGTCGGATCCAATACCAGAATGCGGCACGAGCCCGAGCTCACCGCGCGATTGTGCCTATTGCGCAAATATTTCACGACGGTGCCGAGCGCCTCGACACCGGAATTCACGAACACCGAATGCCAGGCGACACCGGTGTTATCGCCTCGACTGAGCAGCCGATGCAGCAGATACGCCGCGATGGCCCCATCGGGCGGCACATAGGTGCTGGCCAGCACCATGTTCGGCGACTCGGCCGCGACCCGCTCAGCCAATATTTCGCGCGCCCGTTCGGGATTACCGGTGAAGGCGGCAGCGATTTTCTGCCGTGCGTCTTGCGAGTCCTCCGGAGCTACACCGGTCGACATCGGCACGCTCCTTGCTGAACTCGCGATAAATATGGCGGCGCACTGAACAAGCCGCCCGCCCATGGCACCGGGCGTGATCAATCGAGGTCAGAATAACGCCGAAACGGTCGACCCATCATCGGTCGAACGATGATATGAATATCAACGCTTGTCGGATAACCGCCCGGCGCACCGCTCGTCCGGCAGGCGGGGCCTGCCGCGTTCGGGGCGATTGTTTAGCGCCCGCATACCCGGGGCATACCGGCCCTGTCGCGGCGTCGCCGACGATTGCTGCGCGCATTCCGAAGTTGGCTTGTTCGACAGAGAGGAATAGCGATGAAAGCGGTACTGATCACGCCGATGGTGGTTGCTGCGGCGATAGCAACGGCGTCGTGCGGAAACGACTCGGACCAGGACTCCGCCGACCCCACCACCGCGGTGTCGGTGATCGGCACGTCGGCGGCGACCGGCGCGCCGGACTCGGCCGAGGTCGACTTGGCGCACCACTCGTTCCCGGTGAGCCCCACCGACGCCCTCAACGCCGCCAAGAAGAACTTCGACGGCACACTGTCGAAGCTCGAACTGGAACGCGAGGGCGTCAACACCCGGAACACCTACGTGTACAAGGTGGAACTGCTGTCCGACACGGAGAAGTACACCGTTCAGCTGGCCGCCGATTCCGGCGCGGTCATCTCCGAGCACAAGGAGAACCTGGACGCGGACGAACGCGGCACCGAACGGACCCGCAAGGCGGTCGACTACGACAGGGCGGTGCCGCTGACCGACGCGATGGCCACCGCATCGAAGGCCCGCCCCGGCGCGATCGAGAAGTGGAAGATCGAGGGCAAGGACAACTCGGCACAGTACGAGTTCGACGTCCAGCAGGCCGGCGCCACCGACGACGACTACGAGGTGCAGGTCGACGCGTACTCCGGTCAGCTGAAGACGACCGGGTAGCGCGACCGCTAGGGATGGCCGACCGCGACGGCGGTGTACGGCGTGGTCGGCTCCGGTGGTGTGTCGAAGCGGGCGTTCGGCAGATAGAGGCGGTCGCCGAACGCGGCGACGGTGGAGGGCACGTCGAAGCGTGGGTCCGTCAGTCGCCGCTGGACCGTGCCGCTGGCCGCAGCCGGGTCGAGCTCGATGACTGCGATCGCGTTCTGCCTGTTCTGTACGACCAGCAGACTGTTGCCGCGCAGGAGCAGGCCGTCACCGTGCGGTACCGACTCGGCGCCGAGATCCACGCGCCGAGTGACACCGGTCGACGGGTCGACCCGGAAGAGGTGGCCGGTCACCGACTGCACGATGACCAAGGCCGTGCCGTCCGGGCTCCGCGCGATGCCGTTGGCATTGAACTCTCCTGGGACATAGGCGATGTCGCCGCTCAGCGGGACGCGCACCACCGCATCGGGCGACGGCAAGGCGCCGTCCTGGCCGATCGGCAGGTGGTACAGCACCGGCGCGCGCGAGTCGGTGAACCAAGCGCCCGCGGGCGTCAGCACCACGTCGTTGACGAACGTGTCCGGCGGCGTGCCGAAGCGGTAAGTCGCCAGCACCACACCGGTCGCGGCGTCCACGATGCGGGCGTCACCCGCGGTGCCGCCCGCGACGAACAGCCTGCCGCGGTCGTCGAGTCGGAGACCGAGGGCCTGCGTGCCCGGTCCCGGACTCAGTACGGCGCCCCGGCCGGTCACCAGGTCGGCGCGGTAGATGGCACCGTCTGCCATCGATCCGAGGTAGGCCACCGGCCACGTTCCGATCGCGATGCCCTCTGGGCGGAATCCCGCCGGTAAGTCGATCGTGGTGGGAAACAACGGTTCTCGGGCGGCCGCCTGATGCGTTGGGGCGAGCGCCCCGACGCAGGCCAGTGCTACCGCGATGCCGAGCATCCGCCTCATCTCAGAACCTCCTGCGGCGCTCAGCCACCAAATCGCCCGGCTCGAAAGGGAACTCGGTGCACGACTGTTCGAACGCACCAGCCGCCGGGTGCGGCTGACACCGGCCGGGGCGGCGTTCCTGCCCGCCGCCCGCCAATGCCTGGACGCCGCCGACCGCGCGGCCGCCGAGGTGGCCGCGGCCGTCGGCGAGATCCGCGGCAGGCTCGCCGTCGGTCTGATCCCCACCGTCACCGCGGTCGATATTCCCGAGGCTCTGCGGGAGTTCCGTGAGCGCTACCCGCACGTGCGCATCAGTCTCCGCGTCGGTGCCAGCGACGACCTGATCGATCAGGTCGAGCACGGCGCGCTCGACGTCGCCTTCCTCGGACTGCCGACCACCGCGCGCCCGCACGGCGTCGCCGTACACGAACTGGCTCGCGACCGCCTGGTTGCCGTCGTCGCCCCAGACCACCCACTCGCCACCGAATCCACCTCCGACCTGCGCAGACTCGCCGACGAAGTCTTCGTGGACCTGCCGGCGGGCACCGCGGGCCGCAGCCAATCCGACCAAGCCTTCGCCGCGGCCGGGCTCACCCGCGACGTCGCCTTCGAGGTGACCACGGCCGACTACATCGCCCGATTGGTGGCTCCCGGCCTGGCTATCGCCATGCTGCCCGCGGACTACGCGCCCCGCCTCGCCGGCGTCGTCACGATCGAAGTCATCGACGCGCCGACCCGAGTCGAATACGTCGTCTGGAACGCCGCCACCCGCGGTCCAGCCGCCAGCGCCTTCCTCGGCATCCTCGATATACCCACGTCCGCTCGCCGCGAGTCGTGAGGCACCACTACCGCGCTGCGGCTATTTCGGCGATCTTTTCTCGCGCGTCGGCCGCCGCGTGCTTCTCGTTGGCGTACAGCAGGCCGAAGGTGAAGCCGTTCTCGTCGGCCGCGGTGCCCGCCGCGGTCGCGGTGCGCCAGAGGAAGGCGGCGGAGACGACGCTGTCGTTGTGGTCGCCGAGCACGCGCTGGATTTGCTTGTAGTGCTTGATGTTCGACTTCGCCTCGGCGCGATCGCGGACCGGTTCGTGGAGTTCGGCGGCGTAGCGGGCACGTTTGGCGGCCTTGCGGGCGCGGTGCAGGGATTCGTCGCGTTGATCCTGGAGGGCGGTGGCGAGGCGCCGATCGGCTTTGCGGGCGGCGCGCTCGGCGCGGGCGACCAGCTTTCGCCCCTTGATCCGCGGCCCGAGCGGCGGAGCGGACTTCCATTCGCGCAGCGTCGCAAGGAGTTTCAGGTAGCGCGGGGAGTTCATGGCCGCGGCCAGTTCCTTGCGGCTGGTGAGCTGCTTGCTGAGCAGCGTGGTGTCGATGCGCGTGGCCACCGGGCCGAGCACGAGCTCGAGGGGGAGTTCGCTGATCTTGTCGGCGAGGTGGCGGCGTTGCACCTGGCAGTCGCGCACCTCGCCGAGCAGGCCTGCGAACCACTTCAGCTCATCCTCGATGTCGGCGATCGCCGAGCGGTCGAGCAGCTTGCCGAACACCCGCAGCGTGCTCCGCAGGCGTCGGGACGCGACCCTGGTGTCGTGGATCGGGTTCTCGCCGCGGCGCAGTGCGATGTCACCGGCGAAGATCGTGTCGATCTGGGCGGTCAGGTAGTCGTGGATCGCGCGTTCGGCGTCGGTGGTGACATCCGGGCGGGACCGCGCGGGCAGCACGCGAGACAGCTTGGACGGGTACGTCGACGGCCGCGCACCGGCCGCGACGAGTCGATCCACCAGAACTGTTGGGGTGGTGTCGGTTTGCGGTCCCAGTTCGATCTCGATCTCGCGCCATTCGCGGGAGTCGGCGTTCTGCTCGGCGGGTTTCGCGCGCACTGTGTCGTCATCGACCTCGACGATTAGTTCGCCGTCCGCGCCGACGACGCGGCGCCGTGTGCGCACGGTATGAATCGTGGTGACGGGGGCTAATTCTTTACCCAGTGCGACGCCGGTGACCAGCTCGCGGAGTTCCTGCGGCAGCTCGTCCGACAGCGGCGCGACCAGTTCGACCCGACCGTCGGCCTGCGGAACCTTCAGCTGCCAGCCGGACTCGTCGGCACCCGTGCGGCGGCGCAAGGTGACGTTCTGGGCGAGCAGGTCGTGGTCCGCGGTGTCGAGGTACGTGCTCGTCAGCTCGACCGTTGTTTTCTCGACCCGACCCTCGGGGACGAGATCATCGAGGATCGGCAGCGTGCAGGCTGGGTCGACGTCCCATTTACTTTCGCGTTCCAACTCGTCCTTCATCGGTACTGCGTTCCCTGTCCGGCACAGGTGAAACAACCGCGACCGGGGAACCCGCCGCTACGCATGGCAGCCGTGAACGGGTCAGGGCAGCACGGTCAGCGCGCCGTCTCGGTACTGCTCGCGGACGGCGTAGCGGCGGATCTTGCCGCTCGAGGTCAGCGGCACCGAGCCGGTCGTCACCAGCACCACATCGTTGAGCCGCAATCCGTGATGCTCACCGACCGCACGGCGCACGGCGGTGACGATCTCGGCCTTGGCGGTGGCGTCGGGATTCTCGCCCCGATTCACCTCCGCGACCACAACCAGGGCAGGTTCGTCGCTGTCGAGCACCTGGAACGCCACGCACCGATCGGGCCGCAGCGCCGGGTGCGAATACATCGCCGAGGCTTCGATATCGGACGGGTAGTGGTTGTACCCGTCCACGATGATGAGGTCCTTGCTGCGGCCGGTGACGTAGAGCTGACCCTCGTACACGAAGCCGAGATCACCCGTGCGCAGGAAGTGCCCGGTGCGACCGGTGACGGTGGCGGCGAAGGTGGCGGCCACCGCCTCCGGCGCATCCCAGTACCCCTTGCCGATGCTGTCGCCGCGCAGGCAGATCTCCCCGACCTGTCCTTCCGGCAGCGGCGTCAGCGTCTCGGTATCGGCGAGGACGAGTTCGTAGGCGTCGTTGAGCCGCCCACTGGCGACCAGTCGGCGGCCACCGCTGGACACCGGCTCCACCCGCCCCTTGGCGAGCGCGGTCGGGTCCACCTCGACGGTGGTGAGACCGCTACCGGCCGGGCCGCCGGTCACCAACAGCGTCGCCTCGGCCAGGCCGTAGCACGGGAACAGGCTGTGCGCGTCGAAGCCCGCCGCGCGGAAGTGGTCCGCGAACGTGGCCATGGTGTCCGCGCGCACCGGTTCGGCACCGCACAGCGCCACCCGCAGCGGTGACAGGTCGTAGTCGGCGACCCGCTCGGCGGGCACCCGCCGCACGGCGAGCCCGAAGGAGAAGTTGGGGGCGACGGTGTGGGTGGCCCCGAACCGGGACATCGCCGCTATCCAACGAGCGGGCCGCTGCACAAATGCCAAGGGCGACATGCTGATAACGGTCGAGCCGCTGTACACCGGATAGGTGACCATGCTGAGCAGGCCCATGTCGTGGAAGGTCGGCAACCAGGCCACCCCGACACCGGCGCCGATCTCGTCGGTGACCAGCCGCAGGTTGGCCAGGACGTTGCGGTGCGTGAGCACGACCCCCTTCGGTTCGCCGGTCGATCCGGACGAATACTGCAGGTGCGCAACGCTGTCCGCGGTGACGCCCGGATCGCGGTACCCGTCCGCCGCGGCGAGATCGATGCGATCGGTGACCACTGTGCGCAGTCCCGCGAAGCCGTCGGCCCCGGCCAGCACCGGGGTGAGCAGCGGCTC
Source organism: Nocardia sp. NPDC052316 (assembly GCF_044547795.1). Classification (NCBI taxonomy): domain Bacteria; kingdom Bacillati; phylum Actinomycetota; class Actinomycetes; order Mycobacteriales; family Nocardiaceae; genus Nocardia; species Nocardia sp. NPDC052316. The sequence goes on along the minus strand of NZ_JBIUBB010000002.1, from coordinate 470,711 downwards.
GATCTCAGCGCCGGTGAGCAGCAGTCGCGCACCGGAATTGGCGGTGATGGAGGCCAGTCGCGCCAGGCTGTCCGCCAGCTTGTTCGGCTGCGGCGGCGCCACCGGCACCGCGATGACACCCGCGTAGAGGCATCCGTAGTACGCGACAACGAATTCCAGGCCAGGGGCGTAGAGCAGCAGCGCCCGCTCCCCCGGCTGCGTGATCCCCGCCAGATGCGCGGCGACGGCACGGGCGCCGCGGTCGAGCTCCGGCAATGTCAGTGTCGCGGTGACCTCGTCACCGTCGCCGAGATGATGGAAACGCACCTCGTCCGGCGTGGCGGCGGCCCGCATGGTCAGCAGCTCGACGAGGGTGGCCGGTTCGACCGGGGAATTGATGGTCATGCTTGCACTCCTGAGGTACGGCGACGGAGATTCGCTGCGACACAGATAGATTCGGCCGGGCGCAGCGTGAAACGAGGGTGCGGGCGGTCGCCGACGAAGGCGCCGGCATGCCACGAGTTCAGGCCGAAATGCTGGACGTAGGCCGTCGGCAGGTCTCCGTCGACCGCCGCGATCACCGCGCGTCCGCGGGCATCGGCGCGCAACTCGACCGCGTCGGGCGACACGGTCAGGCCGCTACCCAGCCACTTCAGGTAGCTCTCTTTAGCAACCCAGTGGTGCAGAAATCGCCGTCGATCGGTGCCTACCCTGGCGGCTTCGCGCGCGGTGAGCACCCGCGGCGCCAGGCCGTCCAGGTCGAAATCGGTGTCGACCGACTCGACATCGACGCCGATCGAGCCCGACCCGGCAACGGCGACGACAGCGAGCCCGTGGGTGTGCGTGAGATTGAATGCCGTTGCACTGTCGGCCAACTCCGGCTTGCCGTGGCGCCCGGTAGTGAAGACCACGTCCTCGGGGAGACGGCCCGTATAGGCCGAAAGCACCCGCCGCAACGCGGCCCTGGTACGAATGAAGTCGGCCGTGAACTCGGCGGTGTCGAACCGGGTGCTGCGCACGAACTCCGCGGCGGACAACACCCGGCGATCCTCGGCTGCATACTCCCCCGTCAGCCGCACCCACCACAGTTCGACCTCGTCGGACGCGATCGCCCGCCGCAGCGCGGTGCCGCCGATCATGGCGACCCCACCACGCAGTCCCGGACGTGGCGCAGTGTGGCGTCGCGGTGCGATATCGGGAAGAAGTGCCCGCCCGGCACCATCCGGATATCGACCCCGGCCGAGCCGCACTCGTGCCACTGTTCGAGCTCGGTCGCGTTCACGTGCGGATCGGCGCTGCCGCTCAGCACGGTGATCGGGATATCGAGCGGCGGGTCCGGCCGATACACATACGTCTGGTCGACCCCCAGATCCGCCCGCGTCAGCGTGAGGACCGACTGCCGCAGCTGTTCGTCGGCGAGCACCTCCGCCGGGGTGCCGCCGAGCATCCGCACGATGTCCAGCAGCATCTCGTCCGAGGCGAAACGGATCCACGGCAGGCGCGAAGGATGCTGCGGCCCACGGCGTCCCGATACGATGAGCCGCGCCGGACGCGGCCCCGCGCCGGCACAGAGCCGACGCGCCAGTTCATAGGCGATAAGCGCGCCCAGGCTGTGCCCGAACAACACGAACGGTGCCCGCCACGCACCATCCATCGCCGCGAGCAGGTCGTCCAGCAGCGGGGTCAGGTGCTCGAAAGGCTCGTCCCGCATGCGCATTTCGCGCCCTGGCGGCTGCAGCGGCACCACGTCGATGTCCGGGTGCAGCTGTTTGCGCCACGGCAGATAGGTGGAGGCCCCCGCCCCGGCGTGCGGCAGGCAGTACAGGGTCGTCGCCGCGCCGCCGATCGGCGGGTACGGCATCCATTTGCGGGTATCGATGGTGGGAGCGTTCATAGTCGGGCCGCCGTGCCTGCCGTCTCGACCGTCAGATAATCCGGCGGGGGCGGCGGCGGTGCCGTCGAAGCACCCAGCAACGTGACGCCGTCCTCCTCGCCGATCTCCTCGAAATTGGCGAATCGGTAAGTGATGTACATGATTCGGTTCCGATCGGTCGGCACATACTCCGCGACCAGCCGCGCCCCCTCGGCCTGGGCCAGGCGCACCACATGGTTGAGCAGCACCGTCCCGACGCCACGGGAGATCACCCGGCACGACATGAGCAGCAGCTTCAGCCGCCACTGCGCCGCGCCGCGCGCCACCAGCGCGAGACCGATCTGCCCGTAGGTGCCGTACTTGTCTTCCAGCTCGGCCATCAACAGCAGGTGGTCGTCGGATTCGGCAAGGGCGGCAAGTTCTTCCGCCGAGTACATGATTCCGGTCGAGTTCAGCTGATTGGTCCGGACGACGAGCTCCTCGGCCCGGCCGATGTCGGTGGCGCGGGCCGGACTGATCGCGAAACGCATACCGAGCGTGGCGAGGAACTGCTCATTGGTGCCGGAGAACCGCTCCTCCGCCGTGGTGCGTTCGATGCTCGCACGGTACATGTGGCGGCGCATCCGCGAGTCGGCGCTCACCTGCTTCGGCTGGAACTCCGGCCGGTCCACCAGCGACACGGCGTCCACGGCATCGATGCAGAGCACCTCGGGATGGGCGAACCGGACCTCATCGCGCTCGAGCTCTTGATCGTCGACGAAGGCGAGCGTGTCGATTCCGATATTGAGCCGCTCGGCGATCGCCGCGACCGAGGCGGACTTGTTGTCCCACCCGATCTGCGGGTACAGGAAATACTCGGCGATCCCCAGCTCGGCGAGCTTGGCCAGCGCGATCTCCGGATCGTTGCGGCTGGCGACCGAATGCAGGATCCCGCGTTCGTCCAGCGTGGCAATGGTTTCCCGGATCCCCGGCTTGAGATCGGCGACCGTGGCGTTCTCCAGCAGGACACCGTCCCACAGGGTGTGGTCGAGATCCCAGACCACGCACTTGATCTGACGGGGACGCTTACCGACGTCGGAGTTCATCGAATTTCCCTAGCCTCTGCGCAGTTCCGGTCGTGCCTCAGTCGATGGGGATGACGCGCGCCTGATTTCGGCACGCGTCGGCGGCGATGAGTATGTGTTGCATCTGCGTGCTGCCCTCGATGATCTCCATGACCTTGGCATCGCGCAGGTAGCGGCCGACCGGATATTCGTCGGTACAGCCACGCGCACCGTGCAGTTGGACCGCGTCGTTGGCCGCGGCCGCCGCCGCGGTGGCCGCGAACTGTTTGGCGATGCAGGTCGCCATGATGGTGTCGGGGCTGCCGGTGTCCTTCAGCCGCGCGGCCTGCCAGACCAGCAGCCGGGCCGCCCGGGTGTTGGTGGCGATGGTGGCGATCATCTGCTGCACGAGTTGGTGTTCGCGCAGCAGCGCGCCGCCCTGGTGGCGGGTATTGGCGTAACTCACGCAGGCGTTCAGGCACGCCTGCAGGATGCCGACGCAGCCCGCGGCGACACTGAACCGCCCGATATCGAGCACGCCGGTCGCGATGGCCAAGCCCATGCCCTCGGGCCCGATGAGCGCATCGGCGCCGACTTCGCAGTTGTCGAAGACGATCTCGGCGACCTGGCTGCCGCGGGTTCCGGTGATGTCGCGCACCGGGATTCGGCTGATACCGGGGTTGGCCGCCGGTATCAGGAAGGCGGCCGGACCCACCGCGGTGCGCGCGAAGACCAGCAGCACGTCGGCGAGCTGGCCGCCGGTGACCCAGAGCTTGTGGCCGTCGAGCACCCACCCGTCGTCGGTGCGCCGGGCCGAGGCCTGCAGCGCGGCGAAGTCGCTGCCCGCTTCCGGCTCGGTGAGGCAGAACGCGCCCAGTGCGTTACCGGCGACCAGGTCGGCCTTCCACCTGTCCTTCGCGGCCTCGGCCCCCCACCGATCCAGTGCGTACAGCGCCATCGAGTGCACGGTCAGCAGGCTGCGCATGGACGAACAGCCGCGGCCTACCTCCTCGTGCACTTCGGCGAGGGTGGTCATGCCGGCACCGGTGCCGCCGTCGGCCGCCGACAGCACCGCTCCCCACAGACCCCGCGCGGCGAACTCGGCGATGACGCTCGGGTCGATCCTGGCCGTCTGATCGAACTCGGCGGCCCGCGGTGCGACCACCTTGTCCACGAACGCGGCGAGCTCCGCCCGCGACCACGCGCCGACGCCGGCCTGCGCCTGCACCGACATCACGCCACCTCGGTGGCCGCGCCACCGCCGTTTCGGCCGTCGAGCCTGCCGACCAGGTCGGTCATCACGTTCACCGTGCGGAAGTTGTCCAGCATCAGCTCGTCGTTGGGGATGCGGTCGCCGAGGTGCTGCTCGATGAACATGACCAGTTCCATCGCGAAAAGCGAGTTGACGAAGCCGCTTTCGAAGATGTCGTGATCGTCTTCGAGCCGGCCGTCGGGGAATCGCTTGGCGACGAATTCACGGATTTCGGAACGGGCATCGGAGAACATAACTGCGTCCTGTCGGTAACGGGGGCAAAGGTTCGGCGCCTCTCTCACGAGTACGAGAAGAAGCCCTGACCGGTTTTCCGGCCGTGCAGTCCGGCGTCGACCATCTTGCGGAGCAGCGGGCACGGCCGATACTTGCTGTCTCCGTAGAACTCCTGCAGACCCTCGATGCTGTACAGGATGGTGTCGAGCCCGATGAGGTCCGCGGTCTCCAGCGGACCCGACGCGTGCCCGAAGCAGGACCGGAAGATCTCGTCGACCTCGGCCGCCCCCGCCACACCGTCCTGGAGCAAGAAGATCGCCTCGTTGACCATGAGCATCAGCACCCGATTGGAGACGAAGCCCGGCATGTCGTTCACGACGATGCCCCGCTTCGCCATGCCGTCGAGCAGCTCCATCGCGGTGGCGATGGTGGCCTCGGAGGTGTGCCACCCGCGGATCACCTCGACGGTGGACTTCATCGGCACCGGGTTCATGAAGTGCATGCCGAGCACCCGATCGGGGCGGTTGGTGGCCCCGGCGATCTTGGTGATCGGAATGCACGACGTGTTGGCCGCGAAAACCGTTTCGGGCGGGCAGATCTCGTCCAGTCGCGGATAGATCTCGGCCTTGAGCGCCCAGTTCTCGGTGATGTTCTCGATGACGAACTCCGCGGCGCCGAGGTCGCCGATCTCGGTCGTGTAGCTCACCCGCTGGGTCAGGTCACCGTACTTCTCGGTGTCGTGGCCGAACAGGCGCCCGGTGCGGGCGTACCGGACCACCTCGTCCGCCGCCCGGTCCAGCTGGGCCTGGGCGCGGTCGACCAGCACCACGGAGTATCCATGCGCCGCAAGGGCTTGCGCGAGGCCCGAACCCATCACACCGGCCCCGACGACTCCGACGAGTTTCATGTCCGTGACTTCCTTTCGGGCGCGGTCGCCGTGTGTAGGTATTCGGCCATGTCGGCGATCGTCGGCGCCTCGAACAACGCCACGGTCGGGATGACCGCGCGGAACTGTTTCTTGATCGCGTTGATCAGTTGCAGACCGACCAGCGAGTTGCCGCCGGACTCGAAGAAGTTCTCGTGCAGGCCGACCTGCTCGACGCCGAGTGCCTCCTGCCAGAGCTCCGCGAGGCGGGCCTGGTATTCCTCGATGGTGCGGCCGGGCGGTGTCGTGATCGGCTCCACCGAGCCCGGTTCCCGTGTCGTCGCCGACTCGGCGATCGGGTCGTTGCCGCCGACCCAGGCCGCGATGCGCTCGGGCAACTGCCCGGCGGAGACGACCGCGCGGCGCGGGCCGCCCGTAATGAGCCGGTCCAACACGGCGAGCGCGTCTGCGGCGGCGAACGCGTATTTGTCGAGTGAGTCTGCGACACCATGGTTTTCGCCGGAATGGACCGTGTCCTGCCAGGTGTCCCAGCACGCCGAACGCCACGCGGAGCCACCGGGCAGGCCGCGCAGCGCGACGAACTGATCCTGGAACGCGTTGGCGGCGGCGTACGCGGTGAAACCGATGCCGCCGAGGACCGCCGACATCGAGGACAGCAGAACCACGAAGTCGGGGCGCTCGCCGCGCAGTGCGTCGGCCAGCGCCAGCGTGCCGTCGACCTTGGCGCGGAAGTGGGCGCTGCTCACCTCCGGCGAGGTGTCCTCGATGGTGGTGAACGCGTCGGGCGACAGCACGCCAGCGGCGTGGATCACGCCGTCGATCGCGCCGAACCGGTTGCGGGCCTCGGTGATTGCCGCGGCAGTGGCGGCACGGTCACCGATGTCGCAGGTCAATACTTGTACCTCGGCACCGGCGTCGGACAGCGCGCGAACCGCGGTCGCCCGGGAGCGCGACTTCTGGTCGGCCCGCGCAACGGATTCCGCGTTGTCCAGGTCCGGCAGCGGCGTTCTGGCCAGCAGCACGAGTTTGATCCCTGCTGCCGCGGCGGCCAGGTGCGCCGCCGCTCGCAGGCCGATGCTTCCCGTCCCGCCGGTGATCACATAGACACCGCCGTCGCGCACATAAGGCGCGGGTGCGTCGAGGGTGAGTGGCCTGAAGCGTTTCACCAAGCGGCGTCTGCCGCGCCGGGCGATCACGGGATCGTTTCCCGGCCAATGCATCTCGGTGAGCACGGCGGCGGTGAGCTCGTCCCACGAGCCGTCCGCATCGTCGACGGGGGTGACCACATCGAATGTGCGTACCGCCAGGCCCGGATATTCCTGGCTCGTCGTCGACGCCGGGCCTGCCACCGTGGTCTTTCCGGGATGCAGGTCGTCGTCGGGATCGACCGACTGGGCGTGGTCGGTGACCACCAGCACGCGGCAGCCGTCGAGGCAGCGGCGTCCCAGTTGTCCGGCGAGTGCGAGCAGGCTGTCGTATCCGAGTCGGCGATGCGCGCTCAAGACGGCGGCGTGTGCTGGGTCGCCGCTCTTTCCGTTCAACGACCACAGGTGCACTACGGTGCGCGGCAACAGGTTTCGTTCTTCGAGTGCCGTGACCAGTTCGGCGTAGTCCGCCCGCTCGTCGGGCCGGACGCGGTATTCGTCGGCGGCGGTCGCCGCGAATCCGGTTCCTGGCGTGACGGTTACCCAGTCGGCACCGTCCAACGCCTTCGCCAGATACCCGGCCAGCTCGGCGCTGCAGGTTTCGGGGTCGGTGAAGACCAGATAGGGCCCGTACCGGTCCGCGGCACCCGTCGGGGGCACGGCAACCCACTGGGGTTCGAAGACCTCCGTGGCCGCCGCATCAGTCGCCGGGACAGCCGGTGCCGGGACAGCATTGTGCGGCGTCGCGGGCCAAAACTGTTCGTGCTGAAACGAATACGTCGGCAGCGAGAGCGTCGTACCGTTCGATCCGGCGCGGGTCCAGTCCACATCCACTCCGGCGGCCCACAGCCTGCCGAGCGTGCGGGCGACGATCATCTGGTCCGGGTCGCGCACCGACGAGCCCCGCAGCGTGGGCAGCGCCGCGGCGCCACCGGTCTGCATCAGCGTTTGACTGGCCAGGCTGGCGAGGTGACCGGCGCCGAGGTCGACAAGCACGCACGGGCCCGAGCCCGCCAGGGTGTCCACGCCGTCGGCGAACGAGACCGTCGCGCACATGTGCTCGGCCCAGTACCGCGGGTCGCGTGCCTGGTCGTCGCTGATCCAGCCGCCGGTCAGGTTGGACACGAACGGGATGCGCGGGGCGCGCAGCTCGACGCCGTCGAACAGCTCGATCAGCCGCTCGCGCACGGGATTCAACAGGTGCGAATGCATGGCCCGGGTGGTCGGCACCCGGCGCGCGGCGATCTCGGCGGCTTCCAGGCGTTGTTCGAGCTCGGCGACGGCGGCTTCGGTGCCTGCGACCACCACGGTGGTGGGGCTGTTGACCGCGGCGCAGGACAGGTCGGGGCCGAGGTACTCGGCGATGCGGTCTTGCGAGGTCGCCACGGTGAGCATGGCACCGGGTGCGGCGGCCGCGACGAGCTGGGCGCGCCGCACCACCAGTGGCAGCGCGGTCTCGACGTCGAAAACGCCCGCGAGGCAGGCGGCGGAGTACTCGCCGAGGCTGTAGCCGAGCAGGCCGCTCGGTTCGATGCCGTAGCTGTGCCACAGGCGCGCTGCCGCGTAGTTCAACGCGAAGATGGCCGCGTGCGCCAGGTCGATACGGGTCACCAGCTCGCCGGGGCCTGCGCCGGCGTCCCGCCGTAGCGCGGCGAACGGGTCCGCCGCCGCCGGTGCCGACGCCGGGTACAACGCGGTACGCAGGTCCATGCCCAGCGATTCGGCCGCCACCTCGGCACAGTGGTCGATCGCGTCCCGGAATACCGGTTCCCCTCGGTAGAGATCACGTCCCATGCCGGGGAACTGATCCCCGGTGCCCGGCAAGACGAATCGTACGGTCGTCCGCCTGCCGGACGGTGCCGTCTGCACCGGCACCCGGCGGCCGACCTCGTCGAGGGCCTCGGCGGCGTCGAGCAGCATGCGGAAGGCGACGGCCGTGCGGCACGGCATGGGGCTGCGGCCGGTCTGCAGGGTGGTGGCCACGGCCGCCGGCGCGAGCCTCGGGTTGCTGCGCAGGTGCTCCGCTATCGCGTGTGCGGTGGCGGTCAGTGTCTCGGGCGAGCGCCCGGACAGCGGCAGGATGTGCCAGCGCTGCTCGTCGGCGCGTTCCTGCTCGACGGTGGCGACCGGCGGGGCGGCAACGACCACGTGGGCATTGGTGCCCGACCAGCCGAACGAACTGATCCCGGCGGTCGGCGTGCGCGTGTCCCCGTGTGGCCAGCGAATGTTCTCGTGCGGCAGGCGAACCGGGCTCGCGGCCCAGTCGATCGCCGGATTCGGCTGCCGCAGATGCAGATTCCGCGGAATGGTGCGCCGGTTTAGCGCCAGCACCGTTTTGATCAAGCCGGCGATCCCGGCCGCGCCGGTCAGATGACCGATATTGGTCTTCACCGCGCCCACATACAGTGGCCGGTCGTCCGGCCGGGCGGAACCGAAAACCTCGGTGAGCGCGCCGATCTCGATCGCGTCGCCGAGCTGGGTCCCTGAGCCGTGTGCCTCGACGTAGTCGATGCTGTCGGCGCTGATTCCGGCGCTCCGCTGCGCGGCACGGACGACCGCGACCTGCGCCGCGCGATTGGGCGCGGTCAGTCCGTTGCTCATGCCGTCCTGGTTGACCGCCGATCCGCGCACCACCGCGAGCACCTGATGGCCGCGGGCGCGGGCATCGGCGAGCCGTTCGACGACGACGGCGCCACACCCCTCGCCGAGCAGGAACCCATCGGCCGCGGCGTCGAAGGTTTTGCAGCGGCCGTCGGCGGCGAGCATCCGCATCTTGCAGGCCTGGAGGAAAGTGTCGGCGTGCACGGTGGCGCTGACGCCCGCGACCACCGCGCGATCGCACTCGCCGTTGCGAATGCTGTTGACCGCCAAGTGCAATGCGACCAGTGACGACGAGCATGCCGTGTCGACAACCAAACTCGGCCCGTGCAGATCGAGCAGGTAGGACAGTCGACCGGCCATCACGCTGGACGCGCTGCCCAGGCCGAGATACGGGTCGTCGAGTTCGGCCCGACCGCCGTGGTCGATCAGCACATTGCCGTAGCGACTGTCCGCCATCATGCCGACGAACACGCCGGTGCGCGTACCCCGGAGCTGGTCGACGGGGATGGCCGCGTCCTCGAACGCCGCCCACACGGTCTCCAGCAGCATCCGCTGTTGCGGGTCCATCCGCAGGGCCTCGCGGGGCGAGATGCCGAAGAACCGGGCGTCGAAGCCGGCCAGGTCGTCCACGAAGGCGCCGCGCGTCGTGTAAGCCGTGCCGGGAGCGTACGGATCGGGGTCGTAGTAGCGCTGCGCATCCCAGCGCTGCGGCGGCACGTCGGTGGCGGTGTCGATACCGTCGACCAGGTTGCGCCAGAACAACTGTGGTGAGTTCGCGCCACCAGGGAATCGGCAGGCCATGCCGGCGATACACACCGTGCCATCCGCGGCAGCGGGCTCCCCGTCGCCCGGTATGTCCGATTCGCCGGTCGCCGCGACACTGCCGGATTCGGTGGTCGCGCCGATCAATGCCGCGCTCAATGTTTCCAGCGTCGGTTGTTCGTACAGCAGGGTCTCGGGGAGTTTGCACCCGAGCCATTCCTCCAGTTCACCGGAGAGGCCGACCGCGTCCGACGAGGTCAAGCCGTAGGCGGCGAAAGTGGTGGTTCGGTCGATCGCCCGCGGATCGGCTCCGATGATCTGGCCGATCTTCGCTGCCACCCATTCCTCGATCGCCGTTCGATCGAAGGCACCGGACCCGACCCGATTCTTCTCCACCAATACCGCCCTTCGGACATCGGGGCCATGGCCTGAATTGTTCGAATTCGTAAAGAGCTTTCACCCAATACCCGACACAGGGAGAGCTCAGCCCCCGCTTGCCCCGAATCTAGCACCGGCACCACCCCCTCGCAACGCTGTTTCCAGCATACTTCCACCACCGGACGCAGAGATGCGAGACCATTGCGGCACAGGCTGTTTCGTACCCGGCCAGGCTTCATTCTCGTCAACTGCACAGAATCCGCAACCCCCCGAAAAGGGGGCTTTCGGCGAATTCGAAACCCCCCGATCGGGGGGTTTACATATTGCCTGATCAATGCCGATAAGAACGCGGCGTTGCACATTTGATGAGAAGTCATGAAATGGTACGATGTGAGAAGCGTCACAGGTGCATCAAATGGTTACACAACGACCGGTCGACTATCTTGAAGTGCGGGGGCAGGCCACGGGTTGTCCGCCTTGTGAACGGTGGGGCTGTGCATTAGATCTAAGGCAAGGACGTCCATTGGAAACTCAGCAGATCAGCCGCTCGGCCGATAATCATTCGGTCGCTTTCGCGGACCGGATGAGCACTCCATTCGCTAAAACCCTGGACGGCCTGCGCACCAATCCCGAATTGAAATTATTCTGGGACTGCATTTGGACGCCGCCGGAAACCCGCGAACAGTTTCTGGAGTACACCGGGCAGTTGCGCCGGTTCGCGACGCACAGCGGCGGTCTGCTCGGGCGCAGCCCCGACTTCCTGGCAGGCATCGTGTCCGCCTGGGCCGCCAACGCGGACCACTTCGGCGACGGCGCCGAGCAGCTACGCGAGTTCCACCGGCAGTGCCGGGCCGAGAATTCGATTCTCACGCATGCGATCTCCGACATCTCCGAGCGCGGGCGGATCGCCGAGGACCGGCTGCTCAAGGTGGTGGCCCGCGACGCCGACGGCATCTACCTGAGCGGCTTCAAACAGCTGGCCACCCTGGCGCTGTACGCCGACGTGCTGCTGATCTACCCCTACCGCATGCTCACCCAGGCCGAGGACTACACGGCACTGTGCGTCGCGATCGCACCGGAAAGCGACGGCGTGACAGTGCACTCCAGGGCCGGTTTCCGTGCCGCACACGAGCTTGCGGACGAATCCATCGACGCGCTCGACGAACAAGACGCGATCATCGAGCTGGACCACGCCTTCGTGCCCAACTCCCATGTGTTCATCGATGGTTCGGTGGCACAGTGCAATACGTTGCGCGCCAAGACCGGCATGACCCACCCCGCCTGGATCCAGGCGCTCGGGCGGATGGCGGCCAAGGCCGAGATGTATCACACGCTGGCGGAGCGGGTGCTCGACGGCGGCCAGACCTCCGTCAAAGAACCCGGCGTGATCCTGGCGAAGCTGCGCCGTTTCGCCGCGAGCACCCAGCGTGATTTCACCGCCGCGCTCGAGTCGGCGGCCTTCGACGAACGCTACGGCTTCTGGGCCGCCGACCGCACCATGCTGCTGCAGGGCATCGGTAATTTCACCGAGCGCATCGAGGGCGCGTCGGCCCTGCTCGCGCAGATCGCCGGACTCGATCTCATCTGCCCCAAACCAGGCAGAACCACCCAGCACGGCCTGATCCCCGCCGCGCCACAGCTGTCCGACTGGACGTTGTTCACGAACCTTTCCTCGGGGGCGTACGGCTATCGGCAGAACAAATACGAGCTTGCTTTCGTCGGCGATCCGGATCGGCTCGCCGCTGGCTGACAGGCGGAGAAAGTCCCGAAAGAGAGGTATGAACACCATGCTTACCCGGAACCGCCTGATCGAAGCGCTGGAGCCGTTCAGCGGATACGTGCAGTCGGCAGTGCTGTACAACTTGATCGAGCACGGCATCCTGGAACAAATTGTGGTCAATGGAATTTCGGCCCGCAAGGCGCTGGAGTCGGTCATCACCACACCCGAGCGCGTCGAGGCCATCGAACTGTTCCTGCGCACGGCGGGCTACACCGACAACGACCGGGCCACCGACAAGCTCGTGCGGATCTGGGAAGCGCGCGGCTGGTACCAGATGATGATCGGCGGCTACGGCCGCACCTTCCTGGAGATCGGGCAGGGCTTCACCTCGCCCGCCGCGGTACCGCGCGACGGCCGCATGGTCGGCGTCGGCAGCTGCGCGATCAGTGTGCACGACGCCATTCCGCTCATGTACCGGGTACTCGACCAGCGCGGCAAGAGCTATCGCAGCGGCATCGATCTCGGGTGTGGCAGCGGCATCTTCCTGACCACCCTGGCCGACAAGTACCCGCAGATGCGGCTCACCGGCATCGAGCCGAGCCCCGAGGGCGCTGCGGCCGCGACAGAGTTCGTGGCCGGGTCCGCGCACGCCGACCGGATCGACATCGTCAACGCGGACGCGATCGGCCATCTCGAGCAGACCGAATCGCACTACGACTTCGGCATCATCAGCTTCGTCATCCACGAAATCCTGGGGCAGGACGGCGAAGCGGGGGTGCGCAAGTTCCTCCGGACGCTGTTCGACAACAACCCCGGCCTCGAACTCCTGGTCATCGACATCGATTACTGCTGGGACGATGCGGAGAAGATGAAGGACCCGCACCGCACCAACTATTACAACCACTATTTCCTGCTGCACCCGTTCACCGACCAGCGCCTGGCACCCAAGCAGTACTGGACGGACCTGTACGCCAGCGAGGGTCTCGAGGTGGTCGTGGCGGATGTCGACACCCCCGGCCTCGACGAAACCGGGATCGTGACCGCAATGCTGTTGCGGTCCAAGGAAACCAAGCATGACTGATTACACCGACAGCCAGGCGGTCTGCCGGCTGAGTTCGGGACCGCGGACCTTCTTCCGGCTCCCCTACCGACCGGTGCGGGAGCTGACCGAGCAGGACGGTGTCGACGCCGTCATTCTCGGCGTGCCGATCGACGGCGCCACCGGCTATCGCAGCGGCGCGCGCTTCGGCCCCGAGGCCGTTCGCTCGGCGAGCACGCTCGCCCGGCTCGGCAGCCGGGAACGCGGGCTGGTCATCACCGATCTGCTCAGTGTCGTCGACGGCGGCGACGTGCACATCGTGCCCGGCTACCACCTGCACACGCTCGAGCTGATCGAGAAGAGCGTCGACGCCGTGCACGGTATCGGCGCGCTGCCGATCCTCGTCGGCGGCGACCACAGCCTGGCGATCGCCGAATTGCGCGCGGCCGCAAAGAAACACGGGCCGCTCTCGCTCGTGCAGCTGGACGCGCACCGGGACGTGCTCGACGACTACTTCGGGGTCAAGCACTTTCACGGCACCGTATACCGCAGGGCGGCCGAAGAGGGTTTGATCGATCCGACGACCAGCATCCAGATCGGCATGCGCGGCAGCGTGCCCCGCGAAGACCTGGCCGACGACGGGCTCGGCTTCACCGTGATCCACAGCGACGACGCGATCGAGCTCGGCTGCCGGGAACTCGGCCGGATCGTCCGCGACAAGGTCGGTGCCAATCCGGTCGCGCTGACCTTCGATATCGACTTCGTCGATCCCTCGTGCGCGCCGGGTACCGGAACGCCGGAGGTGGGCGGACCCTCCTCGGCCTTCGCGCTGCGGCTGCTGCGCGAACTCGAGCTGCCGAATATCCGCACCGTGTCGCTGGTCGAGATCTCGCCGCCGTACGACACCGCCGATATCACCGCGCACCTCGGTGTCGCGGTGATCTTCGAAATCATGACCCTCGCCGCTGCCGCCCGGCGGACCACGACGCAACAGGATGGTCGTCTGCATGCCCGATAACATCACCGACCTGGAAGTCAGGGCGCTCGTCGACGGTGTCAACCTCTCCGATGGACACCCGCGAATGTCGCTGTCGCCCAGTCAAACCGAGATCGTCGCCGGCTTCGCGGAGATCTTCGCGCAAACCCGCAAGCTGCCGGTCGACGTGGTGGAGAAGAGTTCGCGCAACGCGTTCCTGTCCTCGATCGGCCAGCACGGCGCGCTCGCCGACGACGTCGACTTCCGCAGCTGCTACTCCTCCTCGACCGCCATCGACATGATCGGCAAGGCGATCCGCCTCGCCGACCGGCAGGTGGTGATGGTCGAGCCGACGTTCGACAATCTGCACGACCTGCTGGCCGGCCACGGGTTGAACATTCGATCGGTCGCCGAATCCGAGTTGGCCACCGGGCCACTGGAGAACCTGCCGCCGGCCCACGGGGTGCTGTTCACCGTCTCGCCGAACAACCCGACCGGCACCGTGATCGACGCGGACCGGCTGCACCGAATCGCCGCGGCCTGCGCCGAGCGCGACACCGTGCTCGTCATCGACTCCTGTTTCCGGGCGCAGGATCTGCGGGCGCAGTACGACATGTACGCCGTGCTCGCGCGCTACGACCTCGACTGGGTGATCATCGAGGACACCGGAAAGCTCTGGCCCCTACAGGAATTGAAGGCAGGCTTCCTGAACTGGAACGTCGGCAATCCGCTCCCCCTGGCCCGGATGTACTCCGATCACATGCTTTCGGCGTCGCCGTTCATCCTGCGCGTGATCGAACTGTTCGCCGACGACGGCGTGCACGGCGGCTACGACCTACTGCGCGACGGCATCCAGAGCAATCGGACCCTGGCGCGCAACAACATCAAGCTGACCCCGGCCTACCCGGACTCCCGGATCTCGGTCGATACCTTCCGGCTTCCCGAGGGCGTCGCGGCCAAGGCGTTGTACGCTGAGCTGGGCGAGGTCGGCGTGCACGTGCTGCCCGGCGAGTTGTTCTATTGGGCGCAGCCGCACCTCGGCACCGATCTGATCCGTATATCGCTGGCGCGCGATCCGGACTCCGTCGTCACCGGCTGCCAGCGCGTCGACCAGCACCTCGAGGCTTGGAGGCGTGTTGTCATCAGGTGATCGCGCAACGGTGGTGTTGTTGCAGGCGAAGCAGTCGCTCGGCAGTGTCGGATTGACCGAATTCGTTTCCGCCGTCACGGCGGCCGGCGCCGACCTGCGGATACTCCGGACCGGGGAGGTGCCCCTCGTCCGCGATGCGGATGTGGCGCTGGCAGGGCTCGGCGAGGAGCGCATCGCCGAGATCGACCAGTGGCGGTCGCTGATCCCCGCCGGGACCACCGCCATCGTCACCAACGACGAGTACCTGCTCGGTCTGGCCGCGCAGCTGTGCGCTGAGTTCGGCCTGAGCTCCCCGATTCCCGTCGACTCCCTGGAGAACTACCGGCACAAGGGAGTCATGCGCCGGACGTTGGAGGCCGCGGGCATCCCGGTCCCGGAGACACTGATCGTGACGGGCGGCAACGTCGAAAAGGCAGGCGGCTGCACCGGATTCGACGACGACGAGCTGGTCATCGTCAAACCTGCCGCGGAGGCGAACCTGCGCGGGATCCGGATCGAACGGTTCGACACCGTCGACACCGCCGCCCTCGGCGACGGCACGGTCGAACGGCTGCTCGAAGGCCCGCAGTTCCACTCCGAGGTGCTCATCGCGAACGGCACTGTGACACATCTTTTTTCGGGCCTCTACATCCGTTCGCTGCTCGACCTCACCAAGGGCGGTCCCTCGGGCTCCGCGCGCGTCGCCCCGGCAACGGAGGTGCGGCTGGCCGAGCTCGCCGTGCGGACGTGCACGGCCCTCGGCCTCGACGGGACCTTCACCGCCCATGTGGAGTATCTGTCCAGCGGTGACACTTTCGACGACGTCGTGGTCAGCGAGGTGTGTGCGCGCGCGTCCGGCGGCGAGGTCCCGTTCCAATCCAGGGTGATCACCGGCGTCGATCTGGAGCTGCTCAACCTGCGGATCCAGGCCGGGCTCGACTGGTCCGAGCCGAAGGTGGATCCCGAAATCTCGGGCGGGTGGCTGTGGCACGTCGGCCGCCCGGTCGCCGGGGCCGATCGCATCGAACACCTCGCCGTCGAGGCGACCTTCGATCGGATCACCCTCGGCGGCCGGGCCCGGCTCACCGGCCGCACCGAAGCCGTGCTTGCCGCACTCGAACTGCTGGCGGTCGCGAACGAGGTGCAATGAGTGGCGAGTAAGCGACAGCCCATCGATCGGTCCCGGCGCTACGGGAAACCGCTGACCGACTTCGCCTTTCAGCAGTGGCGGGTGCCGAAGCTCCCGCCGCCGTGGGAGCTCACGCCGGTCTCCCCCGCCACCGCCGCGGAGATCGATCAGGTGGTGCACTGGATGGCGCAGCCACACGTGCAGTTCGCGATGCACAAGGACTGGGACCGCGAAGGCTGGCAGGCCGAGATCGAGTTCCAGTTCTCCGACAACAAGACTCGGCCCTTCCTCGTCGGACAGAACGGGCAGCGCGGCGGCTACGTCGAGCTGTATCGCGTCGCGCTCGACGTGGTCGCCGACTACTACGACACGCCGGACCGCGACATGGGCATGCACGGCTGCATCGGCGAACCCGACTATTTCGGCTACGCCCTGCCGTTCTGGGTCGCGCTGATCGCCGGTGTCTTCGAGACCTATCCGGACTGCACCGGCGTGATCTCGGACCCGACCGCCTCCAACCAACTCGTCCGCACGCTGGACCGGAATGTGTGCAAGATCGTGGACGGTCACGAACTCGGTGAGGTGGATCTACCGCACAAGCAGGCCGCGCTGTTCCGCTTCGAACGCGAAAACTTCTACGCCGCAATGAAACGCCAAGGGGGTGTCGACGTTGTCCTCCGTGAGCTCGGTGGTCACTGATCCGATTCGCTGGTTCCTGCTACACGGTCCGCTGCGGCTGCTGCCCGACTCGATGCTCGGTGACGAGAACGACGTCGGCAGGCTCTTTCTCCGGCCACCGGAGAAGGGTGACCCTTACCGGGCGATCCTGACCAAGATCGGCGCGGACGCGGGCGTGCACGACAGCGCCGCCGGACTGGTGGTGACCGGTTACGAGGAGAGCGAAGAAATCCTGCGGAGCAACGACTGGTCCGCCGACCAGCCCGTCGCGCTGCCGCCGACCGCCGGGTTCTACCGGTGGCTGACCCGGCGTTCGGTGCCGATCGCCCTCGACGCCCCCGCCCTGGTCTTCATGGATCCGCCCGAGCACACCCGGTTGCGGAAACTGGTCTTCCCGATGTTCACCCATCGGGCGGTGACCGGCTCGATCGACGTCATCACCGAGCACACCGAGACGGTGCTCGCCGAACTCGACGGCCGCGACCACATCGACCTGGTCGCCGATTTCGCCCGCAAGATCCCCATCCGCGTCATCTCCGACTTCCTCGGCATCCCCGATCTCGGCGACGACATGCTCGACTCGCTCGGCGGGCACGGGGCCAAACTGCTCGACGTCGGCATCACCTTTCCGGAGTACCGGCGCGGCATGACCGAGGCGCGCAAGTTCACCGCCTTCGTCGCGGACTGCACGAAAAATCCCGATCAGCTCCAGGACGGCTTCCTGAAGGACTGCGTGCGCATGCATCTCGCGGACGAACTCACCTTCGGGGAGATGCTCACCCTGGTTGGCTTCGTCTTCGCGGCCGGCTTCGAAACCACCGTCAGCTTCATTGCGAACTCCATCGTCACCGTGCTGGAACACGGCCTCGGCGCCGACGTGCTCGCCGACGGCCGGCTCACCGACCCGTGGTTCGAGGAGCTGCTGCGCTACGACTCCCCCATCCAGCTGACCCACCGCACCGCGCGGGTGGAGACCAAGATCGGCGATCGCGTCGTCACTCCCGGCACCGGGGCGCTGATCTGGGTCGGCGCGGTCAACTACGACACCCGCGCCTACCCGAACCCGGGCAGGCTCGACGTGGCCAATGTCGCCACCAGGACGAGCATGAGCTTCTCCACCGGCGTGCACCGGTGCCTCGGGGCCTCGCTGGCGAAGGTCCAGGGGCAGGTGGCGGTCGGCAGCTTCCTGTCCGCCTACCCGAACGCCAGACTGCTACCGGGCTGCCGCTGGCGGGATTCCATTGTCCTACACGGACATATCCGGGCTCCGCTGGCGTTGACCAGCTGATGCGCGCCGTCACCGTCGACCCGTCGACGCTCTACTGCATGGGGACCTCGACCGATCCGGTCACCGTGGCCGGTGCGTTGCGGGCCCACCCGGTGCGGGTCGAGCCGGTGGCGCCGGGCACCCCGCTCGGGCACCGGATGCTCGCCCTCGCGGCGCACGACCTCACCGCCGACGAGCTCGCCGAAACCTCCGCCATGACCCGGGGTTCCTGGGTGCACCTGGTGTCGTCCGGGCCGAACTACCCGCACATCCCCACGCTCGCGCGCAACAACCTGGTGACCAGAAGCGCCAGGGCGTACGCGCCGTCGCTGGCGGAGTACGTCATCACCCAGCACGTCCTGCACAGCGCCAAGGACCCGATCGACGACGCGCCCAAGCCTTTTCACCGGCGCAACGCCCTCGTGGTCGGCTACGGCGCGTTCGGCCGCACCATCGCCGAGACGCTGGCCGGGCTCGGCGCCAGGGTGACCGTTGTCCGGCCGCGCTGCCGGACCGCGCATCCGTTCGGCAGCGTGGCGGCCACCCCGCTCGAACATCTACCGAACAGATTCGCGCATCTGATGGTCATCGCGCTGCCCGGCATACCGGAGGTGGTGAACTTCGTCGACGACGCGCTGCTGCGCAGGCTGCGCCTCGACGGACATCTGATCAACCCGGCGCGCTCGTCCCCGGTCGACGGCGACGCGCTGCTGCGCTGGCTCGCCGACGGCACCGGCCGGCTCACCAGCGATGTCGAGACCGATGACCGGGCCGAGGTTTTGCGGCCCTGGATCGACAAGGGCCGCGTCACGCTGACGCCGCACACCGCGTGGCGGCCATGGGACGGCGATCCGCTGTATCACCGGGACTGGGCGGCGATCTACGCCACCGGAACCTTCGATCGATCGACAATGAGGCAGCAGTCGCTGCGCATCGACCCGCAGCAGATCGCCGTGGACTACCTCATTCCATGACCACTCGTCCCACTGGAGGCCCGATGCCGTTCTGGTTGATAGCGATCACCTTCGCCGTATTCGTCTTCTACACCGACGATTACATGATCGCGGGCGTGCTCCCCGAACTGGCCGCCGACCTCGGCGTCTCGGAATCCACGGCGGGACAGCTGGTTTCGGCCTACTCGCTGGTGCTGGTGATCGGCGCGCCGCTGATCGCGTTCGCGTCGGCCCGCCGCACCAGGCTCAGCGTCTTCGTCATCGCCTCGATCGTCTTCACCCTCGCGAATCTGCTGTCCGCCATAGTCGATACGTTCTGGGTGCTGATGGTGCTCCGGGTGCTGGCCGCCAGTGCCGCCGCCGCCTGCCTGCCCGCCATGTTCGCCCTCGCGCCGACGCTGGCGCCGCCGGAGAAGCGCAGCGCCTACATCGGCATCGTGTCCTCCGGCATCGTCGGCGCACTCGCGCTCGGGGTGCCCTTCGGCACGCTGGTCGCCAGCGTTTTCGGCTGGCGCGGCAACTTCGTGGTCTTCGCCGGATTGAGCGTGCTGTCGATGGCGCTGCTGTTCGGTGTCCGCAAGTATCTGCGCGCGCCGGGCGAAATGGTCTCGGCTCGAACACATCTCACGGCCTTGTCCAGCAGGCCGGTACTCACCGTGCTGCTCGGCAACACCATCCTGCTCGGCGGCGCGCTGATGATGTTCACCTATTTCGGGCCGTTCGCGGCCGACTTCTCGAATACCTCACTGCGCCAACGTGGTCTGCTGTTCGCGGTGGCCGGCATCGCGGGCCTGATCGGCTCGGTGGTCGGCGGCATCTTCGTGGACAAGAAGGGCGCGTCGGCCGCGCTGCGCATCGGGTTCGGCCTGTTCCTCGGCACCATGGTCGTCTTCTCGATCCTGACGATGTTCGCCCCCATCCCGATGCCGGTGCTGGTGGCGCTGACCCTCGTGTGGTCGCTGGCGCTCTACTGGAACGCACCCGCCATGCAGACGATGCTGCTCGACGCCGCACCGGATTCGGCGACCCAGGTGCTGGCGCTCAACTCCTCGTCGACCTATTTGGGCGTCACCCTCGGCAGCATCGCCGGTGGCGTGACGCTGTCCCTGTTCAGTCCCTTCGCGCTGCCGATCGCCGCCGCCGCACTCAGTGCGGTCGCCTTCCTCGTCATCGAGGGCCTCGCGCGGCGCGCGACGGCGGCGCGGCGGCTCCAGCACGACCCGGCGGAAAGGACCACCTCATGACCGGCGCGTACCCACCGGCCCCACGGTTACCGCGGCTACTACAGACCGTGCTGCACACCAAGCGGCACGCCCAGTTCCTCGGTGCCCAGGCGCGCCGCTTCGGCGACGTCTTCACGGTGCGGCTGCTGCCGCCGTATCCGGAGCGCATCGTGGTCTTCTCCCGGCCCGATCACATCAAGGAGATCTTCACCGCCGGTCCGGCCGATCTGCATGCGGGAGAAGCGTATCGGGAACTGTCGATGATCATGGGTGAGCACTCGGTGCTGCTCACCGACGACAGCGAACACGCCCGCGCCCGCAGGCTGCTGATGCCCGCCTTCGCCGGCGCGGCACTCAACGGCTACCGCGCCCTGGTCGAGGACATCACCAAGACCCAGGTGGAGCGGTGGACCGCGGGCTCCACCGAACACATCCTCGGTCGGATGGAGGATTTGACGCTCGATGTGATCACCCAGGTGGTCTTCGGCGTCGCCGACGAGCAGCGCCGGGCCGAACTGACCCCGCAGCTGCGCCGGATCACCGACATGAGCCCGGTGGTGCTGCTCGGCTGGAAGTGGCCGTTGCTGCGGCGCTTCGGGCCGTGGCGGCGGATGAGCGACGCACTCACCGCGGTCGATGAGCTGCTCTACGCCGAGATCGCCCGCCGCCGGGCCCATCCCGAGATCGACCAGCACGCCGATGTGTTGTCCAGGCTGCTGGCCGTCGGCTCCGGCGACGATCCCGGTACGGCACCGCTCAGCGACGCGGAGCTGCGCGACCAGCTGGTCACGCTGCTGCTGGCCGGCCATGAGACCACCGCGTCGGCGCTGTCGTGGGCGCTGCACGAATTGGCCGCGGCCCCCGAGATTCAGGATAGGGCCAGGCAGGCGGCCCGCGACGGGGACGACAAATATCTGGAGGCGGTGGTGAAAGAGGCGCTGCGCCACCGGATGGTGATCGGTCGGGTGCAGCGCCAGCTCACCAAGGACATGACGATCGGCGGCGTGGCGCTGCCGCGCGGCACCAGGGTGTCGACGTCGATCGTGCTCGCCCACCAGAATCCGGCCAATCATCCTGCACCGGAACGTTTCCGGCCCGAGCGCTTCATCGAAGGCACGGTCGCGCCGAATACCTGGCTGCCGTTCGGCGGTGGTGTCCGCCGCTGCATCGGCGCGGGCTTCTCGCTGATGGAGGGTGCCGTGGTGCTGCGGGCGGTGCTGACGCGCTACCAGCTCGCGCTGCCCGGCGCTCCCGAGGGCGGCCGCGTCCGCAACATCACCAACGTTCCCGCGCGCGGCGCACGCCTCGTCGTCACCGCGTTGGACAACTGATCACGCTGCCGCAGAGCCGTTTTCGACTCAGAACGGCAACATGGGGACCGCGGCGAGCAGGGCCTGCGTGTAGGGGTGCTTGGGCTGCTCCAGCACCGTCTCGGCGGTACCGCGCTCGACGATGGCCCCGTCCTTCATCACCAGCAGCTGATCGCACAACTGCTGCACGACGCCCACGTCATGGGACACCAGGATCAGCGACAGCCCGAATCGCTGCACCAGATCGCGCAGCAGCTCGATGATCTGGGCGCGGGTCGGCGCGTCCAGCGCCGAGAACGGTTCGTCGCCGACGAGCACCTTCGGATTCGGCGCGAGCGCGCGGGCGATCGCGATGCGCTGGCGCTGTCCGCCGGAGAATTCGTGCGGGTAGCGCGCCGTCGCATCGGGTTCCAGCCCGACCGCGACCAGCAGCTCGGCCACCCGGTAGTCGTGATTTCCCGGTATCCGCAGGCATTCCAGGGGTTCGGCGATCGAGTCGCCGACGATCATCCGCGGATCCAGCGAGCTCAGCGGATCCTGGAGCACCACTTGGACTTCCCTGCGGAACCAGGCCAGATCGCGCCCGGTCACCGGCTTGCCCTGATACCGGACCACGCCCGCGTCGGGTCGGTCCAGGGCGAGGAGCAGGCGCAGCAAAGTCGACTTGCCGGAACCGGATTCGCCGACGATGCCGAGATGGCTGCCCTCCGCGAGCGTCAGGTCGACCTCGCGCACCGCGTGCCGCTGCGGTGCGCGGTGCAGCAGGCTGGTGCGCGGCAACCGGAACGACCGGCTCAAGCCCTCGGCCTCCAGCAGGATCACGAGACCACCTCCGCCGAGCCGCTGTCGACGCCGAGCCGGGTAGCGGCGGAGCCCCTGCGAAACGAGGAGGCCCGCGCCAGCTCCAACAGCGTCTGCAGATAGGGATGGGTCGACCCGCGCAGGATCTCCCCCAGATCGCCGTCCTCGAGGACGCGCCCCTGGCCCAGTACCACCACGCGCTGGGTCATCTGCGCGAGCACCGCGAGATCGTGCGTGACGAACAGCAGCGCCGACCCCTCCTCGGACACCAGATCCTGCAGCAGCGCCAGGATTTCGGCCTGCACCGTGACATCCAGCGCGGTGGTCGGCTCGTCGGCGATCAACAGCGCGGGCCTGGCGGCGAGCGCCATCGCGATGCCGACCCGCTGCCGCTGCCCGCCGGAGAGCTGATGGGGAAAGGCGCGCACGGTATGCGCCGGATCCGGCAGGCCCACCCGAGCCGCCAGTTCGGTCGCCGCGGCCTGAGCCTGTCGCCGGCTCATCCCCTGGTGCAGCCGCAGCGGTTCGGCGATCTGCCTGCCCACTCGCATCAGTGGATTCAACGCCGACAGTGGTTCCTGGAACACCATGGCCATCCGGCTGCCGCGGACCTTCGACAGCTGCCGATCGCTGCGGCCGATCAGTTCGACACCGTCGAGGGTGATACTGCCGCGGACCCGCGCCTCCTCCGGCAGCAGGCCCATGATCGCCAGGGCGAGCAGGGATTTCCCGGATCCGGAGACGCCGATCAGACCGAGGCGCGCACCGGCGTCCATGGCCAGGTCGACCTGGTCGAGCAGGACCTGCTCGCCGATCTCGACCGTCAGGTCGGTCACCTTCAGTAGCGTCATCGCACCGGCACCCCCTTGCGCAGCCGCGGATCGGTGACGCTGCGCAGGGCGTCACCGAGCAGATTGAAGCCGAGCACGGTGAGCGCCACCGCCAAGCCAGGCCACACCACCAGCAGCGGCCGCACCTTGATGTAGTCCTGCTGCGCGCGCAGGATGCCGCCCCAGGACGGCGCCGACGGCGAACTGCCGTAACCGAGGTAGGTCAGCGCCGCCTCGGCGAGCACCGCCAAGGCCATCACCCAGGACAGCTGCACGATCAGGGTCGGCGCGATGGCGGGCAGCAGGTGTTTGCGCACGATTCGAGCGGTCGATGCGCCGGCCGCCCGCGCGGCGAGCACGAAATCACTGGTCAGCACCCGGGCTACCTCGGCCCGCGCGACCCTGGCCACCGCGACGCCCGAGCTGATGCCGATGGCCACCGCCACCGTCATCATCGAGCCGCCGTAGACCGCCGCGAGCACCATGGCCAGCAGCAGCGCCGGGAACGCGATCATGATGTCGATCAGCTGCACCACCACCGAGCCGACCAGGTGCGGGGTCAGCTGGGTGGCCAGCGCCAGGATCAGCCCGAGCACGCCTGCGATCGCCGCGACCACCAGCGCCACCGCGAGCGTCTGCCACGCGCCGGCGAGTACCTGGCTGAAGACGTCGTGCCCGACCCGGTCGGTGCCGAGGAGATGGCCGTTGCTCAGCGGCAGCAACCAGGCCCGGCCGGGGTTGGTCGCTTGCGGATCGTAGGGGGTCCACCACAGCGAGACCAGGCTGGCGACCACCAGCGTGCCCACCATGATCAGACCGAAAACCCCACTGGGCCTTCGGATCAGCGCGGCGCCCATCACCTGCAGGGCACGGCGCCTGCGCGCCCATTTGGGCCGGTTGACGGCGTGGATCACAGCCTGGCCTCCAGCCGGGGGTCGATGAGCCGGTGCACGATATCGACGACGAAGCCGAGTACCAGCACCGCGCTGACGATCAACAGCACCTCGCCCTGCACCTTCACCAGATCCCGGTTCGCCACGTCGGACAGCAGCATGCTGCCCACACCCGGCAGCGTGAACACCCGCTCGATCACCACGGCGCCGACGATCAGAACCGCGAACTGCAACCCGAGGATCGACACCACCGAGGGCGCGGCATTGCGGAAACCGTGCCGCACCAACGCCTGCGTCCGGGTCATGCCCTTGGCGCGCGCGGTACGCAGATACTCCGAGTACAGCACCCCCAGGATGGCCGAGCGCGCGAAGCGGAACAGCACCGCGCCTTCCGACAGGCCGAGGGTCACACACGGCAGGATCAGACTGCGCACCGCGTCGCCGGGCTGCGCCCACCGATCGACCGGAAACCCTTGGGCAGGCAGCACTTGCAGCTCAACCGCGAAGACCAGGATCAGCAGCATCGCCAGCCACAGACCCGGCACCGCGGTGCCGAGCTGGGACAGCGCGTTCGCCACCTCACCGGTCTTGGTGCGATGCCGGACCGCGGCCCAGGTGCCGAGCGGTACCGCGAGTCCCAAGGCGAGCACCAGCGATCCGATGATCAGCGGGGCGGTGACGGCGAGCTTCTCGCCCAGCTCGGCCCCCACCGAGGTGCCGTTGAGCTGGGAGTGCCCGAAGTCACCGTGGAAGACACCGCCGATCCAGGACAGATACTGCTCGGGCAGCGACCGATTCAGGCCGAGATCGGCGCGCAAGGCGGCGATCTGCTCCGGCGTCGCCTGAATGCCCGCGACGGTGGCCGCGACGTCGCCGGGCAGCAAGCGCAGCATCGCGAAGATGAGCACGCTTGCCACCGCGAGCGACAGCAGCAGCAGCCCGGCTCGCCGGATCAGATACCAGAGCAAAACACCTCCGTCACTTGGCGACCGCGAGCTTGCTCAGCGGGAACCGGTTGTTGGTCTCGTGCTGCGGGACACCGTAGACGCCCTTGCGCACCACCGTATTCAGCTCGACGAGAAACAGCCAGTCACACGGCGCGTCCTCGACGATCTGCCGAGTCATCTTGCGCAGCAGTTCATTACGCGCGTCCTCGGTCTCCGCGGTCAGTGCGTCGCGGTACAGCTGCTGCACCTGCTTGTTGTCGTAGCCGAAGTAGTAGTCGGGCCTGGCGTAGTTGCCGATGTCGCGGGCTTCGGCGTGGATCACCACGCTCAGCTCGTAATCGTGGTTCTTGTACACCTTCGACAGCCAGGTCTGGAACTCCACCACCCGGACGTTCAGCGTGATGCCGACATCCTTGAGGTTGGACACGAGGATGTCGCTGAGCGCGGGAATGTAGTGGTTCGGATACTCCACGGTCAGTTGCAGACCGTTGCCGTGCCCGGCGGCGGCGAGCAGCTTGCGCGCGTTCTCCGGATTGTACTCGTCGAGTGAGGTCAGATCCTCGTACCAGGGATCCTGCGGCGGGACCGGGCCGCCGATGCGGATGCCCGCACCGAAGGTCTTGATGATGGCTTCCTTGTCCAGCGCCTGCCGAATAGCATGGCGCACATCGGGATTCGCCAGCACCGGATTGTCCTCGTTGAACGCGAGGGTGTATTCGTCGGTGCTGGTACCGCGCAGCACGCTGAACTTGTCCTCCTGGCCGCGGAAGGCTTGCAGCAGGGTGGGATCGGACGCGGTCAGGATATCGATCTGCCCGGTCAGTTCCGCGTTGTTCGCGGTGTTCGGCTCGATGATGTAGTGGAACACCACCTTCGCCACCTTCGGCGCTGGACCGCGGTAGTCGTCCCACCTCGACAGCGTGAGGGTGGAGCCGCGGTTCCACTGGGTCACCCGGAACGGGCCGGAACCGTTCTCGGCACCGTCGAGGGTGGCGAAGTCGGTACCGCTCTTGTAGACGATGCCGCCGCGATGGGCCAGGTTCCACAGCAGGGTGGTGTCGCGCTGCTTCAGCCGGATCGTCACGGTCGCCGGATCGGGCGCGGAGACGTCGGCCACCGACTTGAAGTCCTGCGCGCGCAACGACTTCGAGCCGGGCGCGATCACCTGCTGCAGCGACCACACGACGTCCGCCGAGGTCAACGGCGAGCCGTCGTGGAACTTCGCGTTCTGCACCAGGCGGAAGGTGTAGGTCAGTCCGTCGGCCGACTGCTCCCACGAGGTCGCCAGCGACGGAACGAGCTGATCCTTGGCGCTGGTGTCGACCGAGACCAAGCCCTGGTAGACGTTGTCGATCAGCACCTGGTCGAGCGCGACACCGGCCGTGGTGAAGGCGTTCAGGCTCGCGGGCTCCAGGGCGAATCGGACGTTCACCGTGCCGTTCAGGTTCAGCTGATCGTCCGGTGGCGTCGCGGACTGGGTCGCCTGGCTCGCGTCGGTTCCGTCAGGACCGACCTCACCGCCGGTCCCGCAGGCACTCGACAGCGCGACCACGAGGGCCAGCGCAACAACAGCAATCGGACGTACGCGCCTCAAATTACGCTCCCCACGGTGCGAACAGCAATATTGCGAAACTGGAATTCAGTGGCGAGACTAGAATTTAGCACTACGGACCTCTTTCGGAAGCTGAACGAGCAAGGCATGCCACGCGTGTCGTCGTCGGTCAGCTAATCTGCTTCTGCGGCATACCTTCTCGGAACGCCGCGTGCCCCGGCGGCGGGGTCGGCGCGTCGAACGGGTTCAGCCAGACCCGCAGTAGTTCGCGATTGATCTCGTCGGCATCGACGAATGCGGTACGGGCGTGCACCACGACATTGTTGTTCAAGAACTGGATATCGCCGGGGTTGATCCGCATGGTGATCTTGTTCTCCGGCCGGTCGGCGATCTCCTCGAAAGTCTTGAGCGCCAATCGTTCCACCGGCGACAGCTCCAGATCGAAGCGCTCGTGCGCGGACTCGATGAAGTGCCGGACATAATAGCGACAGGTGAGCCTACCCTCGTGCCAGGCGTAGACGGCATTGCGGTAGTACGGCACCTCGCCGTCGAGCTGCTCATCGCGCCGGTCGTAATAGAAACCGGCGTAGTACAGGCCGAGCAGTTCCCGGTGATTGCGCAGCAGCTCATTGTGAATGGTCATCGAACTGGTGATGCTGCTCAATCCACCCTCGCCCGCGGATTGCAGGCACAGCAGGCCGACGATGTCGGAGCTATCGGTGTGGAACGGCAGCGCCTCGTTGGTCTGATAACCGCGGGTGGCCGCGTTCAACAGTCCGCCGTTGCCATAGTTCTTCACCGGCACCATGATTTCGCCGCGCGCGTTCTGCGTCACCGCGGGCCCGAGATGGGCGCACAGGCCCCAATACATGAGCTCGATATCGGAGCGCGGAATGTCGGAGCTGATGGGAAAACCGCTCAGCACGGCCAGCCCGCTCTGCGAAGTGAGCTCGTGCGACACGGCTTTCAACTTCTGGGCCAGGCCGTCGAGCGGAAAGTCCTCGCGGGTAATGCTACCGAGCTCTTTACCGGTCCGCCTGGCGTGTTGCAGCGCCTCGAACAGTTCGCCGATATCGTCGGAGGTCAGCGGCGTCGTCCACTGGGCGGGATCGGTGAAGTCGCTGCTCTTCCAGGCAGCCGGGCCGGTGATGAGGTCGGTGCAGAGGGGATACGAATCGGTATCCATGTCGATCATTCCCTTCACGAGCGGAGATACGTCACCAGCGGACGTCTATCGATGCCGACTCCGGCCGGGACGGTCACATCCAATCCTCGGCCGTGCGTGCAGGTGACCAGGAGTTCCAGCGCGAGATCGCGTTGCACCATGCTGCCGCCCATACCCACCACGGCGGGCAGCACCGAAATCAGGCGCCGCACTGCTTGTTCCGGGTTCGATTGGCAGTAATAGAGGAAACTCTCGGCCACGCCGACCGCGGTGCGGCGGGTTCCGGTCAGGTGCGCCGCCATATCCGTGGCGTCCGCACCTATTTCTTGTGCCAGCCGCATGGCCAGCTCGTGTCGATCGGCGCCGATGATCGCCAGCAGCACGTGCAGATCGACGAACGCCGAATTCGAGGCACCGCGGATATCCAGTGCTTTGTCCGCTACCGCGGCGAAATCGTCCGGACCGACCATGCCGGCCAGCCGCAATCGCCACAGCAGCGAGACTGCGTCGCAGAATTGCATGGCCGAGCACTCGGTGGCCAGCACCGCGGTGACCTCGCCGGTGAGGCCCGTCAGCGCGTCGTGATCCGACTCGGCCATCGAGTTCAACGCGTGGTGCCAGCTCAGATGCGTACGCAGCAGGCAACTTTCGGAGTTCCATCGACCGCGGGTGGCGGACAGTAGCTCCGCGACGGCGCCGTGGTCACGACTCTCGAACAGCGCGTGCGCACAGGCGTGCACCGCCCACGGGTTGTCCTGCGGGGCCAGCGACAGCGCCCGGCTGCCCGCCTCGTACGCCTTGGCGAACTCGTGGTTCTCGCCGTAGGCGAAGGCGAGCATCGCCAACAGGTACGGGTAGGTCTCGGTCGCGCCCTCGGTCAACAGCGGACTGGTGGACAGGCGCGTCAGCAGCGTCTCCGTCGCACCGGTCAGGAAGTCGACCTGATGCCCTGCGGCCAAGGCCAATTCGTCGGTCGGGAACTGCCGGGAAATGTCGAGCAGGGTGTCCCCCGCCGCTCCGTACGCACCGTGCAGCAGGTGCCGGATGGCGTCGAGATGGGCGGCTTCCAGGGCGGACAGCGTGGTGGCGTCGATCCGGCGCAGCGCGTCGACCACCTCCACCGGCGGCCGGACGCCACCGAGCAGATACAGGTAGGCGCGCTGCATGACGACGATCGGCTGCTCGGCGTCGTCGGGTTCGAGGCCGTCCAGCGACGTCACCATGGACCGGTCGAATCTGAGCAGCCCGTGCAGGGAACCGGAGACGGCGGCCGCTACCCGGTCGCTGTAGGACGAGATGGCTACCCCCTTCATATCCACCTAACTCTCCGCGGCGGGCAGGCCGCCGAGATAGAGCTCGCGAATGCCCGGCCGGGCGGTGCGGGCCCACTCGATCGCGCTGGCCACCTTGTCCATGTCGATGTCGAAGTACGGCTGCGACATATCCGTCAGGCCGAACGACGGCGGCACGAAGTCGACATCGGCGAACAGCGTGTCGAACGCCGAGACCGCCGCCTCGAGGCTGATGTCCTTGCGCCAGTAGGACTCCATGATCTGATCGGACTTCTGGTAGAACGCGTCGATGAAGCCGTCCAGCCCGGCGCCGGGCGCCGAGGCGGTCTTGGGCAGCGAACCCTGTCCGGCGGCGCGGGCCGCGGCTTGGTCGGCGACCTGGCGCAGTCTGCTCTCGGTGCGCATCGTGCCCGTCACCTGATTCACCTGCCACACCCGGAACCACGCGTTCCAGAGTCGGTAGTCGGTGAAGGAACGGAAGGCATTGCCGACGATGAAATCGTTCTCCTCGACCAGACTGGCCTGCATCTGCTCGATGTCGTCGAACGTGCGCGGCGTGAAGCCGCCCTCGAATTGTTCGATGAGCCGCTCGGCCAGCCGGTCCACCACGACCGCGGTGTTCTGCATGCCACGGGAGAACAGCGGATCGATGAATCCCGCGGCGTTGGAGGTGAGGCACCACCGGTCGCCGACCGTTTGTTTCGACGAGTACTGCAGCCGGCCCGCGCTCACCCATTCGCGTTCGTTGCGTGCGTGCGCGAACTGTTTGCCGATCTCCGGATAGGTTTCGAGGAACTCGGCGAAGGCCTGCTCCGGGTTCGGGTGCGGCTTCTCGTCGCCGTCATCGATGCGCCAGACGATGCCGACGCTGCACAGCGGATTGGCTGATTTCTCGGTGTTGTCGAACGGGATCACCCACATCCAGCCGCCGTCGAAAACGTGGTGCAGCGTACCGGTGTGCCACTGCCGCGGGCCGTGGACCTCGGTGATGTCGTCGAACGGGAGCACGCCGCTCATGTGCGTGAAGATGGACTTCGACCACGCGCGCAGCCCCTCGGTGGTGCGCAGTCCCAGTTGCGCGGCCAGGGGCGAATTGCGCCCGCCCGCGTCGACGACGTACTCGGCGGTGATCCGGGTGCCGTCGTCGCCTTCGAAATACACGCCCGCGTCGGTGATCTCGAGTGTGCGGGTGCCGACGCCTTCCAGCAGCACGGCGCCGTAATCGCGGGCGCGCAGCGCGAGCCAGTGGTCGACATCCTGCCGGAAGAGATGCGATTCGGTTTCCACGATCTCCGACAGCGGGAACTGATGCACTTTGTGCGCAATGGTGCCCGGCTCGTGATAGACGAAGCCGAAGTTGTCCTTCATTCCGCAGGTGCCGACCGACCCGATGAGGTTGTCGAACGAGGAGAGCACGGCCAATTCGGGCACACCGTATTTGATGCTCATCAGTTTGTAGAGCTTCGAGGTGTTCGGAATGGTCGATTCACCGATGGCGAACTTGGGGTGCGGTTTGGGATCGACCATGCAGGTACTCAATCCGGACGCCTGCAGACACAGTGACAATGTGCTACCGGAAAGCGCCGAGCCCAGTATCAGAACATCGAATTTCTGGCTCATCACTGGATCCCTTTGCCCGATTCTCGACGCAGCGGAGTTTGTTGGTGATACTGCATCAACCAGCGGTTGTCGCGCTTGATATACACTGTAGAAATGGCGGCATATATGCCGTCGAGGCCCACACGTTTCTGGTACATCTCATAGAAAACTATGTGCGCATCGGGGCCTAATGGGCGCTCGTGGAATTCGAGTATCTGGTACGTCTCGATCGCGGGCGCTCCGGCGACCGCGTTCAGCGCGATCTGCCGCGAGAGCGACGCATGCGGGGACGGCACCGCCAGTACCGCATCGTCGGCCAGGACGCTGTCGTAGAACTCCGCACCGTCGCCCGCACTCAGCGCTCGCCATTGCAGAAATTCGATTTCGGCCGGATCGAGGTCGGCGACATTCTTGTCCACCGATGTACCGACATTAGTGTTGACTGGAGTGACCATGAGTACCCGCCTAATTCCCGCGAGGAGACAGCCGGGCCGCCTGGCCCTCCCCTGGGCCGCCGATAGTTTTTTGTTCCGTTTGCAAACACTAGCACGGTACGAGCATGGCCTGCAACAGTTTTCGAGTTGTCCGGAAGACCAAATGATGATTCATCAACAAACCAATCCGAGTGCGTTATACAGCTGCGTTGTCGGCCCGGTTCGGGTACGGTCGAAGTGGTTCACCCATACCTCCGTCGCACCGACCGAGGGCGTTCGAAACAATCAGGAGGGGAGAATCGTTGGAGCGACCGCGCGTCAGCAATTATGCAGATGGCGCATTGACTGTTCATCATGATCCGATAACCATGTCCGAGGTATCTCGCGAGCTCCGCGGGAGCGGCCGAGATGTCGCTCTCGTGCCCACAATGGGAGCACTGCACGACGGCCATCTCGCTTTGGTAGAACAAGCGCGGGAAAGCAAATCCGAGGTCATTGTTTCCATCTTTGTCAACCCATTACAATTCGGGGCGAACGAGGATCTCGACCGGTACCCGCGAACGCTGGAGGCCGATCTCGCACTGCTCCGCGAAGCCGGCGTGCCGTTGGTCTTCGCACCCTCCCCCGCGGACATGTATCCGGACGGCCGCCGGACGACCGTGCTGCCGGGACCGCTCGGCGCCGAACTCTGCGGCGCCACCCGGCCCGCGCTGTTCGGCGGGATGTTGACCGTGGTGGCGAAGCTCTTGCAGATCGCGGGGCCGACCGTCGCGTTCTTCGGCGAAAAGGATTACCAGCAGCTGATATTGATCCAGCAGATGGTCCGGGACCTGAACTTCGGCATCCGGATCGTCGGCGTCCCGACCGTGCGCGAGGCGGACGGGCTGGCACTGTCCTCACGCAATCGGTATCTCGATCCGGACGAGCGGCGCGCCGCCGCCGCACTGCCCGTGGCGTTGCGGGCGGGCGCGCGAGCGGGTGAATCGGGAGCCGAGGCTGCGCTCGCCGCTGCCCGGGCGATCCTCGACGCCGAGGACCGAGTCGAGGTCGAGTATCTCGAATTGCGAGATATCGAGCTCGGACCCGCGCCCACCTCGGGCCCCGCCCGGCTATTGGTCGCGGCGCACGTCGGCAGCACCAGGCTGATCGACAACATTTCGTTGACCCTGACATAACGAGACGTGAGACGGAAATACCATGAGCACCTGCCTGTTCCTCCTCGACAGCCGAAACGCCAGATTCGCCGCCATCGAGTCCCGCGACCAGTCGATATATCGTCCACATGGTTACGAAGCGGCCCGCCGACTCGGCCTGGCACAGCGCTTTTCCTACGGACCGCATTGGTTCGCGAACCCGGGTCTGCGCGATCGCGTATTCACGATCCGCGACGCGGATACCCCGGTGCCTGCCGAGGTCGTCGGCGGTCTCGATATCGACGGCGGATCGTGGCTCGCGTTCCACCGCGACACCGGCGTCTATTGCCGAATTTTCGCCGACACGGCCTCCGGGGACGAATTCGTCGCGGCGAGCGGGCTGCCGCTGGATTGCGCGGCCGCCGATTCGGCTCGGGACGCCGCACAACTTATCGAGGCACAACTGCTGCCCGCTTTGGGCGACGCCCGACGGATGCCCGGATTTCACATGGTGATAGCCGACTCGCATAATGCGTTCGTGGTCACCTTCGACGGCCGCGATACCGTGGATGCCACGTCGTTGGCCGCCGACCGTCCGCACGTGCTGACCGAAACCGGCGCAGCGGCCGACGATGAATTCGGTAAACACCTGCAAAGCCGAGCGGAGGGCGTGGCCGCCCCGACGGAAAATCTGCCCTCGTGGGGTCCGTGGGTGTCCGTTTTCGCGGGCGCCGACGCCGATGCCCCCGACTACTCGGACGAAAGTTGGCTCGCCAACCGCCATTCGGCCATTCGACCGCCCTATCGCGACACCGACGACGCGGACCGCTGCAAAAATGTCGCACTTCGACCAGTGACCGATCCGAGCCAAGTGGCGTGGACGAAGAGTGTCACGATATATTCTGCCGGAAGGAACGGGGCGGAGTTGTTTGCATACAACGAGCGGCAATTGTTCGACTATCAGCCATTGCCGACCGACGTGCACAAAATGGGCTTCCCCACGACTACCGACGACTTCTTCGTCGTGATCGCGAACGAGAATTCCTGAGCCGAGGTGGGTATGACGATAGGCATTCCAGAAATCAAGGTCGGCCACTGGACCGACCCGCTCGGTGAAACCGGCTGCACTGTCGTCATTCTCCCGGAAGGCACGGTCGCGTCCTGCGAGGTGCGCGGCGGTGCGCCGGCCAGCCGGGAATTGGATGTGCTCGCCCCGGACAAAACCGTGCCGTGTATCGACGCGGTCGTGCTGACCGGCGGTTCGGCCTTCGGTCTCGCCTCCGCCGACGGTGTCATGCGCTACCTCGAGGAAATCGGGCGCGGCATACCCACGCCCGGCGGCAAGGTGCCGATCGTGCCCGCGCTCGCCCTGTTCGATCTGAGCGCGGGCGACCCGAAGGCCCGGCCGACGGCCGAGCACGGATACACCGCGGCCCGCGCCACCGCCGGCGAGCAGGTGCTCGCCGGTCGGGTCGGCGCGGGGGCCGGCGCGTACACCGCGCACTGGCGCGGACCGGGCGACCGCAAGCCCGGCGGCCTCGCCTACACCGAACGACGCTGGAACGACCTCGTCGTCGGCGCGCTGTGCGTGGTCAACGCGTTCGGCGACATCGACGACGGCCTCGCCGAGATCGCCATGGACTCGGTCACCCAGCTCGGCGGCCTGGTCGATCCCGCGGCGCGGATGCACACGACGATCGGCGTGGTCCTCACCAATGCGCGGCTGGACAAGATCGGCTGTCACATCGTCGCGCAAGGCGCGCACGACGGATTGTCGCGCGCCCTCACCCCGCCGCACGGCCGCTTCGACGGTGACGGATTCATCACTGCCGCAACGGGTTCCGTCGCTGCCGACGTCGACCTGGTGCGGCTGATGGCGCTGGCCGCGGTGGCCGACACCATCCGCTCGTTCGCGCAGCCGAGCCAGTAGCGATCGCACCGATCGGCTACCAGTCGCCATTGTCGAACTCCGCACGGACGGCCGCCACCGCCGCCTCGATCCGGCTGGTCACCTCGAGCTTGGCGAGGATGCGGCTGACATACTCCTTCACCGTTTCCGGACTGATGAACAACCGGGAGCCGACCTCCCGGTTGGACAGGCCGTCGACGACCAGCCGCAGAATCTCGCGCTCCCGCTTGGTGAGCGTGGAGAGCCGCTGCCGCACTTCGTAATCCATCGTGACCCCGGCGTGCACCCGGCTCTGCTGCGGCGCCATCGCCAGCACCGTCCCCGAGATCAACACCTCCAGCACCTTGAGCACCTCGTCCGCGCCGTGCTCCATCGCCACCACCGCGTCCACCAGGTCGACGTCGGCCTTGGCGGCGCCGTGCTCCACCAGCAGCGTGATCATCGGCGAGTGCGGCAGTTCCCGCAGCCGGGTCACCGTCGGGGCGAGCCCGGCCAGGCGCGACACCGAGGCATCGAGCAGCACCACGTCGGGGCGCCAGCGCGCGGTCCGGTCGACCACCTCGCGCCAAGCGCAGGTGCCCGCCAGTGCGAACCCGTCGTTGACCGCGACCGCGTCCTCGAAATCCGTTCGGGCGAACGGAAAGTCGGAGGCGACCAGCAGGGTCCGCTCCTGGACCACCGCAGGCGTACGTATCCCGACCCGGCGCCGACGGCCGTTGTGCAGCTGGTTTTCCTGATCCGATCTGAACCCGAGCGTCATGGCGGACCATCAGCCACGTGTGCGCGGGGAACGTCGACAACTTTCTCCGGCGTCGGAGATTCGTCCGATGGTCGTCGTTCTTCGCCGGTGGGCCCGAAGACGACGCCTTCCTTCCAGCCGCTGCGTTCGAACATGCGCATCACCGGCGTGGCCACGAAGGTCGTGACCATCGTCATCAGGGCGAGAATGGTGTAGAGCTGGCCGGTGATCAGGCCCGCGCCCAGACCGATGTTGAGCAGAATCAGCTCCATCAACCCGCGCGCGTTGGCGAGCGCGCCCATGGCGCCCGCCTCCCGCCAGCCCATCCCCTGCCAGCGCGCCACCAGGCCGATCGCACCGAACTTGCCCGCGAAGGACACGATCATCACGATGCCCGCGACCAACAGCACCTTCGGCTCGAAGATCAGGCTGAGCTCGGTGTTGAGCCCCGAGTAGATGAAGAAGGCGGGCAGCAGCAGGTACGCGACCAAGGGTTCGAAACGCTCACGGATCGTGTCGAGCAACTGGCCGCGCGGCATCACCGTGCCTGCCACGAAAGCGCCGAAGACCGAGTAGATACCGACGTAATCGGTGAACCAGCTCGCCAGCAGCACGACCAGCAGGATGACGGTGAGCGGGCCGACGGCGAGCCCACCGCTGTGCTCACGATCGCCCGAGCGCGGCACCCAGGTGTTCAGCCGCGCCAACAAGCGGCGCGCGACGACGGTCATAAAGATCAGATAGACCAGGCCGCCGCCCAAGGCGAGCGCCGCCCCGGACATGCTGTCCTTGGTGGTGGCGATCACCGTGGCCAGCAGCACCCAGGCGCAGGCGTCGTCGACCGCCGCACACGACAGCGACATCGTGCCGAGCCTGGTGTTCAGCAGACCCGAGTCGTAGATGATCCAGGCCAGCATCGGAAACGCGGTGATGGCCACCGCCGCCGCGACGAACAACCCGCCTTGCCAGGTGCCGACCTTGCTCGTGAAGTAGTCGCCCTGGCTCACCATCCAGGCACCGAGCACGCCGCCGAGCAGCAGCGGAACGCCGATACCGGCGGCCGAGGTTGCGCCGGCCTTGCGCAGATGCGACCGGAGGATATCGAGCTTGAACGAGGCACCGACCAGAAACATGTACAGCACGAGGCCGAGCTGGCCGACGACGTAGATCGCGGTGAGGTTCGGATGAACTATCTTTTCCGCGCCCACGGTCAGTGTCGTGGGAAACAACCATTCCTGTGCGGCCGGCCAGACCGCGCCCAAAACCGATGGCCCCAAGACGAAGCCGGCGGCCATGATCGCCACCACCTGGACCTGACCCAGCCGCCGGAACAGCGGCCAGATCAGGCGGCAGGCCACGAGAATTACCGCGACCTGCAGAAAGAATTGCGTCGTGACTTCGAGTAGAGAGGGCATCGTAAAACCTCGCTGAGGGGAAAGATGTGCCCACCTTCGCCAGGCGAAGGTGGGCACTCGGCTACGGGTTCGGCATCGCTAGCACTTGCACGGTGGACACCGCCGTCGCCACCAACTTGTCGTCTTTGTTATGCGCCTCCGCGGCGAGGTAAATGACCGATCGCCCCGGTTTCCGCACCGTGGCAGTCAGTTTCAGCCGTTCGCCGGTGACCACCGTGCGCATGAAGTGGGTGACGAGCTCCAGCGACGTCGTCGGACCCCGTGCGGTCAGGTAGCTGAGCGGGCCGATGAGGTTGTCGAACATCGCGGAGATGAAGCCGCCCTGCAGGATTCCCACCGCGTTCGCGTAGGCCGGGGGCGCCAGCACCGTCGCGGTCAGCGACTGCCCCGGCACGTACTCCTCGAACTGCATGTCCATTTCCTGCGCCGACGGCGGTGGCAGCTGGAGGGTGACGCCGGGCGGGGTAAAGCTGCGAAACAGCTCGATGGTGCGTTCCAGGACCTTGTCGTGTCCGTGGATCGTCGCCTCATCGCTCATCGGTGCCTCCTGCTCCATGGCCACGGCTCTGTTCCGCGGCTGTCAGAAATGTTGCCAATATCGTGTTGAATCCGGGCGCGTGTTGCACGGCATGTTCGGCTCCGGGCAGCCGGATCCGTTGTGCGCCAAGGTGTGTGGCGAGGGCATCGCACAGCCGCTCCAGCGCGGGATTGTGCTCGCCCGAGCACACCAGCGTGGGAATTCCCGCGTCGGTGATCGTTTCGAACCGGGGCTTGACCTCCCAGGGGGAACGCAGCCTGCGCCCCAGTTCGATCGCCTGGCGCACGTCTTCGCCCACCCCGGCCAGCATTTCCTGGTTCACCCCGGCCAGCGCGAGGAACTCGTCCTCGGCCGCGACGTCGTCCGGGCTCGCGGCGAAGCGGTCGGCCAGGTCGGCCAGCGCACGCACGGCCTCGTCCTCCGGGGCCGCGTTCCACAACGGCGCCTCGATCAGGGTCAGCGAGCGCACCAGGTGCGGCAGGCGCTCGGCCGCGAGGTACGCGCCGAGACCGCCGTAGGAGAAGCCGACGAGGTGCACGCCGCCGGGCACGTCGGTGATGAGCTCCACCAAATCGTCTGCGTCGGCGAGGAAGTCCTGCGACGGCGCGGCGGGGCTCGGCATGAAGCCGCGCCGGTTCGGCACGATCAGCGACCAGGCGGCCTCGAGTTCCTGCTGCGCGGCCCAGGTCATCGGAGCGGGCATGCCGCCGTGCACCAGCACAACCGGGGGGCCGGTCCCCGATGTCTGGACGACGATCGGCTCGGCGGCGGGGGCGTCCGCGTCGAAAGTTCCTTCTACGGT
Source organism: Nocardia sp. NPDC052316 (assembly GCF_044547795.1). Lineage (NCBI taxonomy): Bacteria > Bacillati > Actinomycetota > Actinomycetes > Mycobacteriales > Nocardiaceae > Nocardia > Nocardia sp. NPDC052316. Next base: position 433,085 of record NZ_JBIUBB010000002.1, on the reverse strand, counting down.
CATGGCACCTCGGTTCTTTTCTGGGTTCGATTCCCCTGATGCCCCCTGACAAGTGCTTCGTAGCGTTCCTGCGTGAGCTCGGTGTAGGCGCGGTCCCCCGCGTCACGCACGTAGATGGTCTCCCCTTCGCGCGGCGCGAAACCCGCACGCTGCAAGGCGATCTTGGCCAGCTTCATGGTCGCTGTCGTCTCCAGCGAGGCGCACACGCGAAGGAAAATCGGCTGTGCGTAAGGGGGCAACGCCGCATCGAGGTACGCGGCGAGCGCCACGCCGTCGAAGCGCGCGCCGTCGGCGAGCACGATCGCCGCCATGCCCGCCCGCCCTTCGCGGCCCGGTATCGGCACGCCGTACACGCTGGCGGCGGCGATATCGGGGAACCGGACGAGTTGCTCCTGCACCTCGGTGGTCGACACGTTCTCGCCCTTGTAGCGGAAGGTGTCACCCAACCGATCGACGAAGAACAGATTCTTCTCGGCGTCGATCCGGAACACGTCACCGGTGTTGAACAGCGCGTCGCCTTCGCGGAAGGCGTTCGTGACCACCTTTGCGCGGGTGGCCTTTTCGTCCCGATAGCCGCCGAACGGCGTGCGCTTGCGAATGGGACCGAGCAGCACCCCGGTGTCACCTGGTCCGCACTCGACCAGCCGCCCGTTGTCGCGAACGAAGTCGTCGCGCTCGAAGTCCCACTTCGCCAGCTTGCCGCCGAGGCGCAGCTTGCCGACCGAGCCGACCGTGCCCGCCAGATTGATGGTCGCGATATTGCCCTCGGTCGAGGCGTACATCTCGACGATCCGCGGGATCTCGAACCGCTCCTGCATCGCGGCCCAGACATCGGACTGCAACCCTTGCCCGACCATCACCCGCACCCGATGGCCGCGGTCGCGGTCGTCGGGTGGGGTGTTGACCAGGTAGCGGCACATCTCGCCGATGTAGTTGAAGCCCGTCGCTTCGAAGCGGTGGATGTCGTGCCAGAACGTCCCCGCCGAGAACCGGCGGCCGAGCGCCAGCGTCGCTCCGTGCGTCAGCACACTCGACAGACCGATCACCAGCGCGTTGGTGTGGAACATCGGCAGGCAGTTGTAGACGACGTCCCCGGGTTCGAGCCGCCAGGCCAGCGCGCCGGTGACGCGCCCGACGGTCGTCAACCGGGCGTAGCTCATCACCGCGGCCTTGGGCAGTCCGGTCGTGCCGCTGGTGAAGATGTACGCGCCGGTGTCGGCCAGGGTGAGCTGGGTCGTCTCCGCCGGATCGTCGGATGACGCGCTCGGCTCGAATCGGGCCAGACCCGTTGCGTCGGAGACGGGTACCTGCACGTCCTCGTCCACCCGGCAGCGGTCGAGCAGCTCGTCGGCCAGCCGGTCGCGCACCGCCAGAAACGCGGGCAGGCACTCCGAACCGACGATCACGTGGCTCGCCCCGCACACCGAGAGGGCGTGCACGAGCCCGTCGCCCCGGGCCCGTGTATTGACGAAAGCCACCACCACGCCGAGCTTTCCGGCCGCCAGGTAGTGCCAGACGAACTCGGGTCGGTTCTCCATCAGCAGCGCGAGCACGTCGCCCTTGCGCAGGCCGTTGGCCCGGTACGCGTGGGCGATCCGGTTGACGAGACGATTGGCCTGCGCGTAATCGAACTGCTGGTCGCCGTAGAGCAGGAAGGGGCGCGCCGCCTGACCCGGCTGCCCGCTGCGACGCTCGAGCTCGAGTGCCAGTGTGCGGTGCGAGCCTGCCCCTTCGAGCAGGCCCCGCGTGAGGATTCCGTAGGACCGGATGCGGTGGGTCAGCGACACAGTGACCTCGTGTTCGCGAAATGAGCAACTCGCACGCTACGCGCCCTCCCATGGTTTCGACACGGCCGGCGAACCGCTTGCCGCCATGGCGGCAAAGTGGTTCTCCCGCGACTGCCACCGGTGACAGTCGCGGCCCGCTCCTCGAATTGCGTCAAATTCCCGCCTCCGCGGTGTCGTTGGACGAACGCTTACTGGACGGATGCCTGCAACGCGGGCTCGGCCTGCGGTGCGGGCAGATCCACCTTCGCGGCGATCTCCTGCTCGAACGAGTCCGCCCACGCCTCCAGCCGGTCGACATTGCCGCGCATATCGCGGAAGGTCTGTTCGGGCGTCTTGTCGGTGAGCAGATCCAGGTGCAGCTGGGCGCAGATCGGTACCTTGCTGTACTCGACGAACAGGTACTTGTCCGGCTGCGGGGCCTGTGCGGCGAAGGCCCGCAGATTCGCCTGCATGCGCGTCTGGATGCCGAGGAACCGTTGCGCGATGGGGTGGAACTCCGCCGCCGCGTCGGTGTTCGTGAGCAGGTCACGGAACAACATCTGCGAAGGCAGCGCCCAGTAGAACGACGTATCCCACATGACCTTGGTGAACATCGCGGGCGCGTGCCCGAAGATCTGGTAGTTGTCGTTGTACATCTGCAGGTAGTTCGGCCACAGATCCTCGAGCAGCAGCCGGTTGTAGGTCTGCGCGACGTCGGCCGTCAGCGCCCGCTTGCGGTCGAGCTCGATCATCCTGGTCGTGATGGTGTTGGTGTAGGCGATGTAATCCGAGCCCGGACTGTAGAACGCGTCCAGGAAGACCGCCGCCTCACCGACGCAGGCCCAGCGATTGTGCGAAAAGACCTGCGTCGAGGCGTAACTCGCGTTGCGCAGCACCAGGAAGTCGAGCAGCTCGGCGTTCTCGGTGAACTTCGCCAGTGTCGGCTCGTGCTCGGCGATCCACTGCTTGGCTTTCGTCTCCGTCGAGTACGTCTTGAACGGATGGATGCGCTCGTCGGTCACGATGCCGATGCTGGTGTTGCCGGAGGCCAGCGGGATCATCCAGACCCAGTACCCGGTGCCCATCAGGTGATTGGTGGAGAACCACCGGCGCTCTTGGGTTTTCGGATACCAGCTCGGGTTCTTCGCGTCCGCCATCACCTCGACGTCGTATTCGCCGCGCAGGCGCCACCAGGCCGCGTTGATCTTGTGCGGGCTCGGCGCACTCAGGCCGAGCTTGCGCTGCAACAGCTTTCCGCGACCCGAGGCGTCGGCGACGAAGCGCGTACGCACCGAACGCTCCCCCTCGCCGGCCACCTCGTAGGTGACCACATGATCGTCCTCGCCGTCGGCCAGGTCGATCTCGGTCACCTTGGCCTGCTCGATCAGATCGATGCCGAGATCCTTGGCGCCACGCCGCAGATCCCGCTCGAAGATGCCGCGGTCGACCTGATAGGACGGCACCCGCGGGAACCGTCGCGCCCCGATCTCGGGCCGGTTCTCGAACGGCCCGTGCTGGTCACCGAAGAACAGGCGCAGGCCGAGCTTGTGCAGGTGCTGCTTGTTGAAATATCCGGTGAGGCCGAGCTTTTCGGTGAAGTAGTGCGCGCCGCCCTCGACGGTCGCCTCACCGACTTTGTAGGCCCCGTCCGGGATGTCGCCCGCGGTCCGCTCCAGTACAAGCACCGTCAGGTCGGGCATGGTCCGCTTGAGCTGGCGCGACAGGGTCAACCCCGCCAGGCCGCCGCCGCACACCACCACGTCGTATCGTTCGATCGGTTTCATCGTTCTACTCCGTTCGAGCTGGTCAGCGCTCTTCGAAAAGGCTGGTGAAGGACGGGAAGGCGTCGTCGGCGGACAGCTCGTCGGCGATCGTCCGCATCACCTGGGAACTCGGGTTCTGGATGAACAGGTGGCCGCCGGGCACGGTCTTCAGTTCGAACCTGCCGCTGGTCAACTTCTCCCAGCCTTGCAGCTGGTCGGCCTCGAACAGGTGGTCCTCCGCACCGCGCAGCACCGTGATCGGCGCCCGCAACGCGACACCGTGTTCGAAGCGGTAGTCGCCGAGCATCTTCAGGTCCGCCCGCACCGCGGGCATCATCGGCTTCACCGAGGCCTCGTCCTCGACCGGGATGGTGAGCAGCTCGTTGTCGCGCAACACCTGCAGCACCCGGCTGTCGGATTCCCGGTCCATGTCGAAGCCGTCGCGGATGTGCTTCAGGTTCCGCACGTAGCTCTCGACCAGGGCGGGTGAGGGCCAGCCGCCGATGATCAGTTTGAGCGGCACCTCGGCGTAGTTCTGCTCGAGGTACTTGGTGAGCTCGTAGGCCAGCAGGCTGCCCATGCTGTGCCCGTAGATCGCGAAGGTGCGGTCCAGGTGCGGCAACATGGCGTCGGCCAGTTCCTCGATGAACTCGGGCATCGAGTCGATCGGGACCTCGTTGACCCGATCCTCGCGGCCCGGGTACTGGATGCCCACCACCTCGACGGTGTCGGGCAGGAAGTTCGGCCACGGCGTGAAGACCGAGGCCCCACCACCGACGAACGGCAGGGCGAACACGCGCAGCGACGCGGTGCTCGACCGGCCCTTCACCGTGTGGATCCAGCGTTGCGGGCCCGCGTTCTCCGCCACTGCGGGCAGCACACCGGTCGCCTCGCCGAAGACCTGGGCGAGGACCTCGTTCGACAGCTCGATGAGCGTCGGTCCGCGCATCAGCCCCATGGTCGGGAAGTCGATGTCGAGGTGCTTGGCCAGCGCGTTGCGGATCTGACCCGCCATCAGCGAGTCCATGCCGAGGTCGGTCAGCGCGACGTCGTGCGCGAGACGGTCGATCGGCATGTCGAAGATCCGCGAGATCTGCTGGGACAAGGCCTCGACCAGCCTGGGCTGGCGCGCGTCCTCTTCCAGTTCGAGCAGTTCGGCGCGCAGGCCCTCGGTGCCGCCCGCGCTCGCGGTGCCGACGGTGTCGGCCAGCGCGAGATGAGCCAGCCGTGGCGAGCTGCGGATGATCGGCATGACCTGGTTCATCTTCGCCCAGTTGACCCCGAAAACGCTGGTACGCGTGACACCTTGGGCCAGGCACCGACCGACGAAGTCGAGCGCGTGGTCCGGCAGGATCGGCGTCCAGCCGAGCCGGGCCAGGGTGTCGAGCTTGTTGCGTGCGACGAACCCGACCTCGGCGAGGGCGCCCCAGTTCACGGTCAGGGCGGGCAGTCCGAGCTCACGGCGGTGCGTGGCAAGGGCTTCCAGGAACCCGTTGGCCGCCGCGTAGTTCGCCTGGCCGGGGGTGCCGACGTTCCAGCTCATCGACGAGTACATGACGAACGCGTCGAGCGCGAGGTGGCGGGTGTGGTTGTGCAGGTGCCACGCGCCGTCGACCTTGGGCTGCACGGTGCGCAGGAACTGCTCCTCGGTCATGCCCGCCAGCGGTCCGTCCGCGAGAACCATTGCGGCGTGGTAGATCCCACGCAGCGGCGGCAGCGCGGCGATCCGCTCGAGCAGGCCCTCGACCTCGGCCTCGATGGACACGTCGGCCCGCTCGAGCACCACGTTGACGCCCTGGGCCCGCATCGCCTCGATCGGCGCCGCGTTCTCCTCGTCGATCTGGCCGCGGCGGCCGACCAGCACTACCGTGCGGACGCCCTTCTCGACCAGCCACTCGGCGGTGCGCAGACCGAAACCGCTGTAACCACCGGTGATCAGGTACGTGCCGTCGGCGTCGAAGGTCTCCGCGCCGTCGGAGGTCGGGTGCACCAGCAGTTCGGTGTCCGGCCGGTACTCGACGACGATCTTGCCGATCTGCTTGGCGGTGACCATGTACCGGAAGGCCGCGGCCACCTCGGTCGCGTCGAAATCGGTGTGCGGCAGCGCGGGCAGGGTGCCCGCGTTCACCGCCTCGATGACCTTGGTCATCGCCTCGCGGCACAGCGCCGGATCCTCGCCGAGCAGCCGGTCGATGTCGATCGCCGAGTAGCTCAGGTTGTTGCCGAACGGCTTCAGACCCAGCTTGTAGTTGTCGTAGATGTCCTTCTTGCCGATCTCGAGGAAGCGGCCGCGGGGGCGAAGCAGCTCGAGACTCTTCGGAATCGTCTCGCCCTGCAGCGAATTCAGCACGATGTCGACACCGTCGTAGCGCTGCCGGATCTCCTGGGCGAAGTCGAGCGACCGGGAGTCGAACACGTCCTCGATGCCCAACGAGCGCAGGTAATCCCGCTTCTCCTCGCTGCCAGCGGTGGCGACGACCGTCGCGCCGAACGACTGCGCGATGTGCACCGCGGCCAGGCCGACGCCGCCCGCGGCCGCGTGCACCAGCACCCGGTCGCTCGCGCGCAGCCTGCCCACTTCCACCAGCGCGTACCACGCGGTGAGATACGCCATCGGCAGCGTCGCGGCCTCGACATCCGACAGGCTCGCCGGTGCCGGGTACACCCGCCGGGCATCGGCGACCACCAGGTTGCCGAAGCAGCCGCGGGCGAAGGCGACCACGCGGTCGCCCACCGCGATTCCGGTCACGTCGGGTCCGACCTCGGTGACGAGGCCTGCGCACTCCACGCCCAGGTTGTTGTCGTAGAACCCGCCGTAGGTCGCACCCGCCGAGAGCAGGCCGAGGGTCAGCATGATGTCGCGGAAGTTCAGACCGGTGGCCAGTGGCCGGATAGCGATCTCGCCGCTGGAAAGGGCAGGCAGCTCCTGCCTTTCGTAGCGCAGCTGCTCGACTCCCGGCTCGGCGGGCACCGCCAACGCGAACGGGGTCTCGTCCGATACCTTCGCCGGAGTCGCGACCGAGGCCTCGAACTCGGCGAGCGAGACATGCTCGAGGCGGTCGATGAACCGGGTCTCGCCGCGGAAGGCGATCTCCTCGTCCGCCGCGTCCACGTGCAGCAGCTCATCGAAGAGCTGGGTGGCCCGCTGCTCGGCCGACGCGGCCGGGTCGAAGTCGAAGATCTTCGCACGCAGACTGCTGTGCTCGCTCAGCGTCACGCGCAGGATGCCCCAGCTCGGAACCTGGCTCAGCGCAACACGTTCCGCTCGATCCAGCACGTGGGCGCCCGAGGTGGCCACCCACAGCCGTGGGGCCTGCACCCAGTCCAGCTCCTCGACGGCCTGGGCCGCCGCGATCACGCTGTAGGCGCCGTCGCTCTCCACCGCGGACAGCAGCTCGGTGGTCAGCTCGGTCCCCGCGAAGTCCAGGTTCCACAGGTGCAGCACGCCGGCCACATCGCCCGCGTCGGCCCGCACCTGCTCCAACACGCGCTGCAGATCCGCGCTGCTGGTGGGGTCGGCGCGGAAGGTACGCGCGTCGACCTGCTCGAATTCGGCACCGCGCGTGACGATTACGCCGGACGCGCCTGCCTCGCCGAGCAGCGCGGTGTAGCGTTCGCCGACGCCGTCGGCGTCCGCGAGCACGACCCAGGGCGCCGGATCGATGCGCGGCTGGTGCGGCGCGAGGTCGATGGCCTGGGTGCGCGCCAGGATCACCGCGTTGCCGGTCTCCTCCGGTGTCGCCATATCGGAGAAGATCTGCACACCCTCGAATCCGATGCTCGGCAGGAACTCCCGCCACTTCGCTTCGCGCATCAGCGGGTAGTCGGGCCGCACGTCGTGGTCGCTGAACTTCCACCAGCCCTCGGTCATGCCGAAGGTCAGGTCGACCCAGTGCGGCGGCACCGTCGCCTCGACGACCAGCAGCAGACCCTGCGAGGTCAGCAGGCGCTGCACGTTCTCCAAAGTGGCGGTCAGGCTCGCGGTAGCGTGCACGACATTCGAGGCCACCACGATGTCGTAGTAGTGCGGGTCGAAGCCCTGGCCCTCGATGTCGTGCTCGATGTCGAGGACCCGGTAGTCGATGAAGTCGTAGTCGCTGAAGCGATGCCGCGCCTTGCCGAGGAACAGCTGCGTGATGTCGGAGTACACGTACTCCGCACGCTCCGGCGGCAGCTCGGACAGGACGTAGGGGGTGGTGCCACCCGTACCCGCGCCGATCTCGAGCACCCGGATCGGCCGGTCGCTCGGCAGCGCGGCGACGCACTCGGCGACGACCTTGCTGACGATGCGGTTGGCCTTGCCGAACGAGAACGACGGACCGTACAGGTCGGCGACCGACTGGAACTCGTCCTCGGGGAAGATCAGCTCGATGGGGTTCACGTCGTCGCGCAGCACCGCGGCCACGTCGGTGCCGCAGCGGCCGAGCACGGCGAGTTCGGGCTCGCATTCGGAGTGCTGTTCCTTCAGCCTGGCGAGCTCGGCCGCGGTGTCGAACCGCTCGGGCACGACAAGCAGCCGCCATGCGTCACCGTCTTTCTCGGTGATGCCGTGCTGGGACAGCAGTTCCAGCAGGCGCGCGAGGTAGCGGTGGTGCTTGTCGTGCACGCCCATCTCGGTCGCGAGCTCGGTGAGGGTGAAACGCCTGCCCGCGGTGAGGTCCATGCCGAGCTGGTAGAACGCCTCGGTCACGTACCCGATGCAGAGCCGGTCCATCACCGCCTCGGTGCCCGCGTGGTATTCGCGGTTGACCGACCAGTACCGCAGCTCGTCGACCAGGGGCTCGACGGCGGTGTCGAGGGCCTCGACCGAGGGCAGCGCGCCGGGCAGGCGGGTCTTGGTGCGCACCGGCGCCTGATGCCAGCGGAACTCGTAGAGCCACTGCAGCAGCGCGTCGCTGTCCTCGGTGGTCGTGGTGATGGACTTGCCGCGGAAACCTTCGAGTTCCGCTACGAGCGTTCCGTCTTCGTTGACGATCCACAGATCACCGTGGCAGTACGCGGGGTCTTCGCTGACCTGCGCGCGCCCGTAGCAGTACACCCGACCGCTGGCCTTGGCGTAGAAGCTGAGCCGCTTCACCTCGACCGGCAGGTAGAGCGTCTTGTCCTCGTTGTTCGGGTCGTTGCCCATCGAGATGGACAGCGACTGGAAGCACGAGTCGAGCACCGCCGGATGAATCGCGTGCCGGGGCGCCTCGTCCTCGAGGGCCGCGGGGGTATCGATCCGGCCGAGCGACTTGAGCTCGGCGTAGCCGAGTTTGGTGATCGCCTTGAACGTCGGGCCCAGCATCAGGCCGTTGTTGCGCAGCTTGGCGAAGACCTTCGCGGGCTCGATCTCGAGCGGGCACTCCGCCTCGAGCTCGGCGAACGGCACCGGCAGTTCGGTGGCGGGGGCGCCGCGGCGCAGCGTGCCGACCGAATGCAGGGTCCAGTCCTTGTCGCCGTCCTGGCGGCTGTACACCGAGTAGTGCATCGACTGGGTCAGCACCACCTGGACGACGGGGGCCGGGCGGTCGTCGAAGACGAATAGCGCGCGGCGGAACTCGACGTCCTCGAGCGAGTACAGGCCGGGCCCGAACGCGTCTTCCGCGCAGCCGAGGACCATGTCCAGGTAGGCGGCGCCGGGGAAGACGATGGGGCCCTGCACCCGGTGGTCGTCGAGCCAGGGGTACACGGCCGGGTCGAGCACCAGTTCCCACACGTGCTTGTCCGGCTCGTCCGCGACGCGGCCCTGGTCACCGACCAACGGATGGGACAGCGACGGGAAGCGCCGCTCGCGCGCCGAAGGCGTCTCCACCCAATAGGTTTCACGCTGCCACGGGTAGAACGGCACCGGTACGCGCTCGCCGGCTCCGTCGAACAGGGCGCCCCACGCCGGGTCGAACCCGGCGGCATACAACGCGGCCAGCGAGGACAGCAGGGTGACGCGATCGCTTTGCTTGCGATGCAGCGAGGCGACGGCGACGCCCTCGACGTTGCGCTGCGCGAGCAGCTCCGAGATGGCGGTCGCGTGGATCGGGTGCGGGCCGAGCTCCACGAATGCCAGGTGCTCATCCTCGATCAGGCGATCGATGGTGGGCGCGAACCGCACCGGCTCGCGCACGTTGTGCCACCAGTACTCGGCGTCGAGTCCACCGGTCGGCACGATGTCCGCGGAGACCGTGGAGTACATCGGGATGGTCGCCGGGCCGGAGGTGAGACCTTCCAGCGACGAGATCAGTTCGTCCTGCAGCGGATCCATGTGGTGGCTGTGGAAGGCCACGCTGACCTGCAGCATGCGGCAGAAGATCTTCTCGGCGCTCAGCTCGCGCTCGATCTCCTCGAGCGCGTCCGGATCACCGGCCAGCGCCACCGACTGCGGGCCGTTGAGCGCCGCGATGGCGACCCGCCCGCGATACCCGGCGACCCGCTCCTCCACCTCGCTGTGCGTCAGGCCGACCGCGAGCATCTTGCCCTTGCCGGAGGCCTGCTGCTGTACCCGGCTGCGGTGGAAGATGACGCGCACCGCGTCCTCGAACGACAACGCTCCGGACACACACGCCGCGGCGACTTCACCGATGCTGTGCCCGACCACGGCCGCGGGGACGATGCCCCAACTCTGCCACACGGCGGCCAGCCCGAGCTGCACCGCGAAGACGGCGGGCTGGGCGATGAACGTCTCCCCGATCCGGCTGTCGGCCTCGTCGCGACCGAGCTCCTCGGTGACGGTCCAGTCGGCGTACTTGCTCAGCTCGGCGTCGACCCGCTCGACGGTCTGGCGGAACACCGCGTTGGTGGCGAGCAGTTCGCGCGCCATGCCCCACCACTGCGGGCCCTGGCCGGAGAACACGAAGGCGATATTCGTTGTGGTGGGCGCCTTCACGCCGGTGCGCAGCACCTCGGGCGACGCGCCCCGCGCCACCTCACGCAGCGCGTCGCGTAGCTCGTCGGTGGACGAACACACCATGGCGAGCCGATGGTCGTAGTGCGCCCGCGTCTTCGCCTGCGTCGCCGCGATGGCGGACAGCTTCGTGGTGGGCTCGGCCAGGAAGTCGGCGTAACTGTCGGCGTAGGCGCGCAGCGCGTCCTTGGTCTTGGCGCTCAGCGCGAACAGCACCGGCTCGGCCACGTCGGTCGCCGAACGCTCGGTCATCGTGTCCGCGTTCGCAGCTGCCGCATCCGGCTGCTCGTTCGCCACGCCTTCCGGCGGGCCCTCCAGGATCACGTGGGCATTGGATCCGCCGAACCCGAAGGAGTTCACACCGGCCAGCCGCGGGCGCCCGTTCGGCCACGCCTGCCGGGACTGGGCCAGTTGCAGACCCAGCTCCTCGAACGGGATCGAGGTGTTCGGTACCGCCGCGTGCAGGTTCGCCGGAATCTCGCCGTTGGCGAGCACCAGGCACGCCTTGATGACGCCCGCGATGCCAGCCGCCGACTCGAGGTGGCCGAGGTTCGACTTCACCGCGCCGACGATGCAGGGGCCGTGCCCATTACGCCCCGGCGCCAAGGCTTTACCGAGCGCGCGGGCCTCGATCGGGTCGCCGACCGAGGTGCCCGTGCCGTGCGCCTCGACGTAGCTGATGTCGGCTGGCGCGACACCGGCGTCGCGGCAGGCGTCCTCGATCATCTGCGCCTGCGCTTCTTCGCTCGGCACGGAGATGCCGTTGGTGCGGCCGTCCTGGTTCGTCGCGCTGCCGCGGATCACCGAGTAGATCCGGTCGCCGTCGGCGATGGCCGCGGACAGCGGCTTGAGCACGATGGTGCCCGAGCCCTCACTGCGCACGTAGCCGTCGGCGTTCTCGCTGAACGACTTGGACCGGCCCTCCGGCGAGAGGAAGGTGCCCTGGCTGAATCCGATGGTCGCCTCGGGGATGAGCAGCGTGCTGACGCCGCCGACGATCGCCATCGTCGCCTCACCGCAGCGAATGCTGCGGCAGGCCAGGTGGATTGCGATGAGCGAGGACGAGCACGCGGTATCCACCGTCATGCTCGGCCCGCGCAGGTCGAGCAGGTAGGAGACGCGGTTGGCCACGATGCAGTTGGTGACACCGGTCATCGTGTGGCCGCCGATGAGGTAGCGGTTCTCCGGGTTGAGCTGGATGATGCCGTAATCGTGGCCGGAGACGCCCGCGTAGACAGCGGTCTTGGTGCCCGCCAGGTTTTCCGGGACGATGCCCGCGTCCTGCAAGGCTTCCCAGGTCGTTTCGAGGAAGAGGCGCTGCTGCGGGTCGATCCGCGCGGCCTCGTGTGGTGTGATGCCGAAGAATTGCGCGTCGAACGAACTGACGTCGTCGAGGTATCCGCCCGATCGCGTGCGCAGATGACCGGGCCTGGCCGCATCGCGGTCGTAGAAGGCAGCGCCGGACCACCGGTCCTCGGGGACCTCTCGGACCGCATCCCGCTCGTCGAGCAGCAGTTGCCAGAAGTCGCTCACATCGGAAATTTGTCCTGGAAACCGGCAACCGATTCCCACGACGGCTATGCCCTCGTGCGCGGTCGACTCGGCCTCGATCGAGGAGCTGTGCACAGATTCCATCGCATTACCTTCGTTTTGTAACCACACAACTATCGACATCGCGGGCAACGCCATTTGTTGCCCGCGAGCCGATCAGGATTTATATCGACCACCCGCTGGGCAGTGGCGATGCACGCACTGGCGGCATCGATCCCGTGTGCGAGGCGATATCGGACAGGCTTGATTGATCACCGGCGGTCATGTTCCCCCCTCGAAGAACATGACTGTTGCAACGAGATGGTCGCCATTCGAATGACTTTCGGTCGCCGGCCGGGCGGTTGCGCATTCCCGGCCGTTACCGAACCCGGTATCGGCCATATCCCGTCGGCTGCGGCAAGCAGCGGCACCGACATCGTTGGCCGAACTCAATACAACAGAGTGAGCACGCGATCCACGATCGTGCGATGGTCGGCTCGAGCTGAACAGACGCCGAGCATGCGACGCGTCGTGGTCGATGAGCCGGTAGGACTGGTCGGCGCAGGCAGGCATCAGGTCATCGGGAGTAGTTCTCGTCGCGCTGAACGTCCACATGATCGGTGCCCACCTCACGTCAAGTGCCCAGATCCGCACTCATGGACAGAATTTAACGACCACAACCACTCATGTCAATACATCCGTGTGCATCGATGTGCGTCGCAGCGGCCCCGATGCGCATCGTCGTGGACGCTATTCGGGGCCGACACGTGCCGTAAGGGCACGGTCTTACTATTGCGGCACACCGAGACCGAGCTACGCCGCGCCAGGTGTGCATGATGACCAGCTCTGCGCAAACAAGTGGTACGATGCTTCCCATGGGCGACGAATTGGGCGCCAGCGAGACCGTGAAGCGTAATAAAGTCGAGTCGGCTGGACAGCGGTTCGGACGGCAGCTGAAAGCGTTCCGGCAGCGAAATCTTCCTGATGACCTGGTAACACACCAGCTCATCCATGACCTGGGAGGTCCTACGCGGAATGTTCAGTCCCGGATCGAAAGCGGGCAAGTCGACACGATAAGCGCGACCACGGAGGCGAAGTACAACAGAGCACTCGAAGCCCTGGGTTTGCCGGCCGGGAGTGCGACCGCGGCGCTGTATCACGGCGGCACGCTCGTACCGCCCGCCGAGGAGCAGCCCGCCGCACCAGTGGTGGACGACGACGTCGAGAGCGGCGTCAGCGCACTCCAGAATCTGGCCCGCAAACATCGGTCGGTCGTCGATCTCGTCACCGAGCTCGACCGGCTCGGCATCGAACTGAAGCGCGCACGCAGCCACACCGAGGGGTATCAGCTGGTCTTCCCGAAGACCGCGATCGATCGGCTGCTCCAGGCGCTGCAAAATACCGCCGACCCCGGACACCCGGGGCACGAATCCGAGCGAGACGACACCCCGGAGACGTAAGCCTGCGAAGAAGCCGGCCGCGGACGCACGCACCGCGGCTCCCATGCGTTGGATAAGCCCTGGCCAGGCTCCGCTGCCATCGATGTGGCGCGGGGTCCGCCGAAACATGTTCGACAGCAGGATCTTTCGACGTGCGAACGGGTACTGTTCGCCCTTGTGATCATCCGGGCGTTGGCGCCGTCGCCGAAACTGCTGCGCGCGGGCGAGCGCAGCCGCGGGGAACCGAATTCCCGCCTCCCCCTATGTTCGATCTTGCATTGCCGTCCGCCGGTATCCATGCAGGTCACATGCGTAGTTTGCGATTCGTGTCCCAAAAACACCCCCTACCCAGGGCCGCAGCGCCAGGTAGGGTATAGGCGAGCCCGGCAAGCCGATGACGACGAGTCGACGCGTGTCGACATGCCGGCCCCTGAAGACAATTCGGAACAATGGATAACGTCGTGCCCCCGTTGAACCGATGGCTTCAACGAACCGTTGAACTGGATGACTTCGGCGAACGACACCGCGCCGGCGGCAATGAGGCCGCTGTCCGCGTGGTGAGCAAGATCAGATCTCCACAGGTGCTCGGGGGGAGGAAGTCGTGATTGGATACGTTCTCGATTCCACCGGCCTCGACGCGGACGTAACAGCTCGTACCAGCGGTTATGCCGACGAGCCGGACATCACCGACGCGCACCGCCTCGCTCGGACGAGGAGGCAGGTGCGATGTTGAAACTGATCCGGCGCAAAGTCGCCGCCCTCACCTGGAAACCGAGGGGCAAGATCTCCACCCGCGCCCGCCTGCAAGCCGTGGTCGACCGGCTCGAACTGCCCGCGGACTGGACCATCGAAGAGTTCATCGCCTGTGTCGAGCGCATGCGCGGGCGGCGGATCGTGCGCTTACTCCTGCCGACGACCGCGCCGGTCGGGCTCTGCGGACTGTGGTTGGCGTGCAAGGACTACGACGTGATCTTTCTTCGGCAATCCGCCGACCCGGCGGTAGAACTGCACGTAACTTTGCATGAGGTCAGCCATATGTTGCTCGACCACGGACAGGACACGTCGATCTCCGCGGTGGAATGGTCGACACTGACGAGCGGGGTGGCGCTGAATCACGACATCGACCTCACCACGGTCCGCGCAGCGCGCGGAGTATCCAGCTACGCCTCCATCGAGGAGTACGAAGCCGAACTGTTGGCGACCCTGATCGGCTTCCGTGCCAGGACCGTCGGACCACGCCGCGACCCGATGTTGAAGGAGTTGTGACGCATGTGGCCGCACGACAGCCTACCCGCGGGGGTCACCGTCTCAGCGACGTTGTTCATCGTGGTCATCGCCCTGATCCGGCTCTCGCTGACCCTGCACACCTCGGTGTTCGGCCGCATGATCAACATCCTGCTCGGCTTCGACGCGGTAGCGGCCATCCTGCGTGAGCCGCTCTTCGCGCGCCCGATCTCCCGGATCGTCCCCGGCGGCCTGCCCACCGTGTTCGATACCTGGCACTGGCTGACCGTCACGGCCTGGGCCTGCGGACTCGGCATGGCGCTGCTGCACGAGAACGGGCCGGTACGGTACCGGATCCAGTTCAAGGTCGTCATCGGCACGTCCGTGGCGATCGGCCTGGCATTCCTGCTGCTGAGCGCACCCGCCCGAGCCAGCGGGATGTCCTCCATCGCGGAGTACGGCGGTTGGCGCTACGGCGTCTACATCGGACTGTATTCCGCTCTGCCCGTTATCGTTTCGACCTACTACTACGTGCTGAAGACCAGGGGCACGATGTGGCAGACGACCACGCTGCGGGAACGGATCACCGTCGCGGCCCTGGTCATTTTCGGTATCGCCAGCTCGCTGCCCGCATGCTTGATCGCGGTCTCGGTGGCCTTGGACGCCGCCGGAGCGGGCAGCGCGTTCACCGACAACGCGTACAACATGGTGGCCGAGGGATTCGCGACCGGCGAGCCGGGGCTGTTCTTCTTCAGCGCGCTGATCATGGTGTTCTTGCCGTCCTCGGTGCAGGCCGTCGTGCAACTGCTGCGATTGGATCGGGAATCGCGCGCCGCGCGCCGGGTGTACCCGCTGTGGCGGGACCTGACGGCCGCCGCGCCGCAGGTCGTCTTCCAGCTGAAGTGGGCGGACAACTGGAACGTTTCGCCTCAGGAGCGGCTGCACCGCCGCCGGATGGAGATCCACGACGCGGCCGAGATCGTCGCCCGCTACGTGCTGCCGCTGCCCACCGCCGTAGACGAGCTGATCGAGTCCAGCGTCATCGAGGACGACCAGGAGAACATTCGCATGGTCGCCGAGTTGGTGCTCGCGGCCCAGCGGCTCACCGACAACAGCGGCGAACCGGCAGGCGAACCGACCGCCCGTGGCGCCGACGTCCCCGACGAACAGACCCTGCTGCGCTTCTGGGCGCCCGCGAAGTCTCTGTTGCACGCGACCGATCGCACCGCGGAACGCCGAACATCGGTCGGCGCACCGCGATTCACGCCGGGCGCGTTCGAGAGCAGGCAGCCGGGTCAGGTCGTGGGGTAGTCGGCGCGGCGGGGTAACCCGCAGTCCGGCAGCCACTTTCGGGTGTTATTTGACGTGGCCGATCCGCTGGTTCATCCAGTCGCCGAGCCACTGCACCGCGTTGCGACCGGCGCCGTCGACAACCAGGGATCCGTAGTTGACGTGCGCCCCGGACGCGACAAAGTTTGCGGCACTGAGCCCGTCGACGATGAGGTTGACCAGATTGATGTCGTGAAAGCTCGTGATCCGGGTGAGCGGGCCGGTCAGGTCGTCGAGGTCGGGACCCGGCTCCGCGATGGTCCGGGCCGGGGTGTCGGCCCGCCTGCCCAGCACCACCGGCGGCGCCTGCTGCGCCTTGCCGGTCAGCAGATCGACTGTGGCCGCGGCCAAGTCGGCCCCGATCGGCAGCAGGCCGGACAGTGCGACACCCGCGCCGGCCAGGTCGGGCGCCTGCCCCGGCGGCGGCACCAGTTTGGTCAGCACCGACCAGGCGACGTCCTGGATCCGGCCGATGATCTGCACCAGCCGGGTGATGTCGAAGGTGGACAGGATCGAGGTGACCTGCGCCGCGATCTCGGTGAAGCCCTGTGCGTCCGGGATCACCGACAGCACCTGCGAGATCCACTTCAGGTCAACGGTCCCCACGAGTTTCACCAAGGGTTGCAGTTGGTCGTTCAGCTCAGCGGCGACCTGGTTCGCGCCCTCGGCGTCCATCGCGACGATCTTCTGCGGCAGCAGCATGAGGTTGTCGAGAATGCGGGGAAAGTCGAACGTGGTGACGTCGGCGGCGACGTCGAGCGCCTGGTCGACCAGCACGGTTGGTTTGAGCAGCGCGAGGACTCTTGTTGCGGCGCCGAGGGTTTCGGGCGAGGCGGCGGCCAGCGGCGCGACCTCGCGCCGGACCGACTTGGCCGCGGCGCGCAGCGAGCGGGCCTTGGGGGAATTCGGCCGCAGCGTGCCGACGCCGTTGTCCAGCAGTTCGGTCGCGGTGTCGGCGATCGTGGTCATGGCCGCGACGGCGCCCGGCAGGTCCGATTGGTCGAGCTGAGTCAACACCTCCCCCGCGGCGCGCTCGGGGGTACCGGTCGGCGCGGCGACCAGTTGAGCCGTGGCCGCCGGGTTGGCCGCGCCGGAATCGATCAGGTCCACAAGCGGATTGAGGGTGTCCAGCAACTTCTCCGCACTGCCGCGGACCTGGGCCAGATCGACCCCGGCGGGGGCAGCGAGGTTTGCGGTCAGACCGGCCACGGTACCCGCGAGTCCTGGCAGGTCCGCCTTGGAGAAGTCCGAGGTCAGCGCGGCGCCGATCGGGAAATTCGCGTCCGGCGGCGGCGCACCACCGCTGAGTGCCTTGCTCAGGATCGAGCCGAGCGCGCCGAGCAGTGGGTTGGCGCTCTTCTGGATCGAGCAGTACAGGTCCTTCGGGTCGCAGATCGAGGTGACCCGGCCGGAGAGTTTGCCCATGCCCTGCGGCCGAGGGTCGGCGATGCCGGTGCCCGCGGTACCCGGCCCGACGATCGTCTCGCCCGGCGTGCCGGCGCCGGGGTCGGCGAGCAGGCCGACGGCCAGCACGCGATCGGCGGGCACCGGGCCGCGATCGTTGCCGATGGCGGCGGCCAGGTCGCCTGCGGCGTCGGCACCCTGACTGTAGCCATTGATGGTGAATCGCGCTGTGGGGCAGCGGCTTCCGTAGTCCCGCAGCGCGGCGGTCGCGTTCTCCAGCGCGGTGTTCTTGCTGTCGGCGTAGGTGTATCCGTTGTCGAAGGCGCGGGCCATGTATGGCGTGAAATAGATTTCGGACCTCGGGCCCTGCTGGCGTTGGATGGCCTCCGCGATCGGCGCGAGCATGCCGACGGGCCGCGCCGGGTCGGCATCCTCG
Source organism: Nocardia sp. NPDC052316 (assembly GCF_044547795.1). NCBI lineage: Bacteria > Bacillati > Actinomycetota > Actinomycetes > Mycobacteriales > Nocardiaceae > Nocardia > Nocardia sp. NPDC052316. The sequence goes on along the minus strand of NZ_JBIUBB010000002.1, from coordinate 415,317 downwards.
TCGGTCTCCCAGGTGCCGGGGATGAACAGGTTGAATGTTGCTGCGCACGTGTCTGGTTCGGCGTGCGCCACGGCGGTGACGCCGGACGAACCCACGGCAACGCCGACGGTCACCAGCGTGGTGACCACATAGCGCTTGGACGAACGCATCACTGACTCCTGCACACGGTCTCTCGGCTGGGCGATCCGGACCACGGTAAAACAAATTCCCGAACCGTGAATTGTCCGCAGGGTCGTTCTTAATGTCGTTAAGAAGTTCTTCGAGAATTCCGGAACAGCAATGGTTGCGCGGACGAACAGTGGGTAATTCCTTGGCATTACAGGAGGTTCACCATGATGGCCATTGCCGCCGCTGTCGCGTTCGGGCTCGCATTGCTGTTCGATCTGACCGATGCCACCCTCGGTGACGAGATCACCGCAGGCACCCTCACCACCCTCGGACTGCTGCTCGTCGCACTGCACCTAGCCGGCGTCGGCACCGGGGCGCGTTCGTGGAACTGGCGGCGGCGTCGCTGAACCCTTCGACACCGAGCCCTTCGACACCGGGCCTGGCTCGGTACCGGCCGCGCGTAGTCGCCGCGCGAAGGTGTGGCAGCGCGCCGCCAGCTCCGGCGGGTCGAGTACCTCGAAGTCGTGTCCGAGCAGGAGCACGTGCATGAGCACGAAGTCGAGGCTGGCGGCGCCGCTGATCAGCTCGCAGTGTTCGTCGCCGCGTGGATGCACTACGGCCGCCGACGCCGGAACCTGCGCTCGCACAGTGTCGGCCGCCGCGTGCACCAGAAAGCGGGCCTGGTGTGCGTACACCCGGCTCGCCACGCCCTCCTGCACGTAGGTCGCCGCATCCGGGACGGCGCGCGGACGGAACCGCCAGGTGCGGGCGGCCACGTCGGTCATCCGGTCGACGCGGAAGGTGCGCCAGTCGGCGCGGTCGAGGTCGTAGGCGAGCAGATACCAGCGCCGGTCCGAGGCGACCAGCCGATAGGGCTCGACTCGCCGCCGTCGCGTCCGGCCCCCGGACGGATAGTCGAAGCCGGCCTCGACCTCGTCCCGGCAGGCGCGGGCCAACGTCATCAGGGCCTCGGAATCGACTCGCGGATAACCGATGTCGAACGACTCCACGGCTGCGGCCAGCGCACGCACTTCGTGTCGCAGCCGAGTGGGCAGCACCCGATCAAGTTTGGTCAACGCCCGCAGCGTGGCATCGCCCGCGCCGGTGACCGCGCCACCCGCGCCGACGAGCAGTGACACCGCGGTGGCTATCGCTTCCTCGTCGTCGAGCAGCAGTGGCGGCAGGTCCTGTCCAGGACCGAGTTGGTAACCACCGCCGACACCCTGGTCGGCGTGCACCGGATAGCCGAGCGCACGCAGCCGTTCGACATCGCGCCGGACCGTGCGCGCTGTGACGCCGAGTCGCGCGGCGAGTTCGGGACCGGTCCACACCGGTCGCTGTTGCAGCAGGCCGAGCAACGTCAGCACCCGCTCGGTCGTCCCCCGCTCGGCATCGCCTGCCATCCGCACTCCCCCAGCCTGTCCGCAATAGCGGACCGATTCTGTCCGCTAGGGGTGTCAGGATAGTCGCGTGGAGGCAGACACCTTCGCTTGGAACCAGAACCGACCCTGAACGGAGCGACCCGATGAGCCGCCAGATCCAGATCACCTTCGACGCGCACGACCCGCGGGCACTGTCGACCTTCTGGCGCGACGCGCTCGGTTACGTCCACCCCGGGCCACCCGGGGTGGAGCTGCCCGCCGATGCCGACCCGCTGGCGGCCTGGGACGAGTTCCTCGCGCGGGTCGGGGTGCCGCCGGAGCAGCGCAATACCCGATCGGCCATCGAGGATCCGGACGGGCAGGGCCCGCGAGTGTTCTTCCAGCAGGTGCCGGAGGACAAGGTAGCCAAGAACCGCGTCCATCTCGATGTCCGCGCGGCACCCGGGTTGCAGGGTGCGCAGCGAATGGCGGCGCTGGAGGCGGCATGCGATCGGCTGGTCGCGCTGGGCGCGAAGCGGGTTCAGCGCCACGACCCCGAACCGCCGCTCGAGGCGGGCCACATCGTGATGACCGACCCCGAGGGCAACGAATTCTGCCTGGACTGAGCGACTCAGTACGGGATGGCGGCGGTGAGGGTGTAGTTGAGGACGAGGGCGCCGAGCACGATCAGCAACAGCAGCGTCAAGAGCACGCCGGGGACATTGTCGATGAGGGCGGGTTCGTTCGGGCGGGTGCGCGACACTGCCATGAGCAAGGACCTCCGGTAGTCGGGCGGGATGTGTCTTCGCGATTCCCGCTTCCGCGGATATCAAACGGTGTTTACCTAGTCAGCGGGGCGGGCGCAGGATCTTCAGCGCGGCCTTGAGGATGGGCCCCGGGACGTGGTCGCGCATGCTCAGCGCCGAGGCCGCCGCCCTGCCGCGCACCTCGGTGCCGCGGCCGAACATCTTGTTCAGCGGCCCACCCGAGGGCTCCAGGTCGACGTGCAGCGGCGGTCTGCCGTCGACCGCGCCGAGCGCGTGCGAGATGACGATGCGCTGGATCTCGCTGGTGCCTTCGAAGATGGTGTACAGCTTGGCATCTCGGTACCACTTCTCCACCGGGTGGTCGGTGATGTACCCCCAGCCGCCCATGGTTTGGATGGCGCGTTCGGTGGTTCTGACGGCGACCTCGCTGGCGGCGAGCTTCGCCATCGAGCCTTCACCGCGCTCGAAGGGCACCCCGTTGGCCGCCATCCAGGACGCCCGCCAGGTCAGCAGCCGCGCGGCGTCGATCTGGGTGGCCAGGTCGGCGATGGGGAACGAGACGCCTTGATTGTCGATGATCGGCGCGCCGAATGCTTCGCGCCGATTCGCATAGGTTGTCATGTATTCCAAAGCGGCCCTGGCAATGCCGAGCGCCTGCGCGGCCACCATCGGGCGGGTCTGCTCGAAAGTACCGAGCGTCACCGAACCCGATCGGCCGCCGTCGCGGGCCGCCTCGCGCCGCTTGGCGAGCACGTGTTCGAGCTTCTCCATGCCACCTAGCAAGTTGTCGGCGGGCACGCGCACGTTGTCGAACTTCAATTCCGCGGTGTGCGAGGCGCGGCAACCCAGTTTGTCCAACTTGCGAACCAGCTGCAAACCCGGTGTGCCGCCCGGAACTACGAACAGCGCTTGCCCGCGATGCCCCAGTTCCTCGTCCACCACGGCGTTCACCACGTGCACGTCGGCGATGCCGCCGTTGCCGATCCACATCTTGTGGCCGTCGATGATCCAGTCGTCCCCGTCGCGGACGGCCCTGGTGCGCAGGTTGCGCACATCGCTGCCGCCCTCGGGCTCGGAGATGGCGAGCGCGGCAAGCTTCAAATCCCCTGGCGTACCGAAACATTCAGGCGCCCACTGCAACATCTGCTCCGGTGTGGCGGCCTGGCCGATGGCCGACAGGGCCAGCGCGGGCATCACGATCGCCAACCCGATACCCGCGCAGCCCCAGAACAGCTCCTCCATGAACATCGGCAGCGAAAGGCCGGTGGGGTCGCCGATGAGATCGCGATAGAACAGCGGGCTGTAGAACCCCCGCTCGGCGGCCTCTTCGAGGACCGGCCACGGGAACTCCTGGGCCTGGTCGTAGTGCTGCGCCACCGGCCTGATGCAGTCCTGCGCGAACTCGTGTGCCCGCTTGGCCAGGTCGTGCTGGGCCGCGGTGGGGGTCAGATCGAAAGCCATGACTAGACCTCGGTAATCGACACCATCATGATCGGTCGGCCTCGCCCCCACCAGCCGCCCGCTGCGCCTCCGCCAATTCCCCACGCAGCCGGTCTGCGGTGGCCTTGTCGTCAGCGTCTTCGGCCGTGGTGATGTCCTGCTTGAGCTGCGCGATAACGTCCTGGTTGGTCATGAATTCTCCCGTCTACGTGGCGATCGGAGGCGCTGGAGCACCCGGATCGCCGGGTCGATTCCGATCCGTGCAGTGAGCCGGAAGCATCCGTCTCTACTGGGTGGTAACCGGCGTCGCCCGGCCCAAACACCCTGAGTCTGCGGCCCGGCGCGCCCGCCGCCACGGTCACTGACAACCTTCCAGTGTCGCGGTCGCGAGTTCGGCTGTGACGTCGGTGATTTCACCACGGGTGCGCAGGGCGCGCAGCTGGCGGCGGGCGCCGTTGCCGCGCTGCGACAACTCGGCGAGGGTGTCGGTCACGAACGGGTACGCGCCGAGCTCGTCGAGGGCAGATCGGGTGTGTTCGACCAGTCCGGCGATCAACGTGCGGACGGGCGCGACGCGGCGGGTGCGCGGGTCGAGACCCTCCCCGTCGAGGCCGGAGCGCGCGGCGTTCCAGTAGGCGGCGCGGAGCACCTCCGCGGGTACGTCAGGTGCGGTGCGGCCCTCCTCGATGGCGGCAAGTGCGGTCAGCACGGTGGCCCGGACCAGGGTGGCCAGCAACGCGGTTTCGGCAACCGTGGCGGGGACGTCACTCACCCGAACCTCAACGGTCGGAAAGGATTCCGACGGACGGACGTCCCAGTAGACCATTTTCCGGTCCATGATGCTGCCGCTGGACAGCATCATCTCGACCATGCTCTCGTAGTCGTCCAGCGAGTCGAAGTACGGCGGCGGGCCAGCGCTCGGCCACCGCCGCCACAGGATGCTGCGCCAGCTGGCATACCCGGTCTCCGAGCCGCGGTAGATGGACGAATTCGCGGTCATTGCCAGATACACCGGCAACCAGGGCCGCAGGTGGTTGCTGACCTGCACCGCGATCTCGCGGTCCGGGACCGCCACGTGCACATGGCAACCGGACAGCCCCTGCTCACGGGCGATCATCCCGAATTCGCGCGCGATGCGCTGATAGCGGGGTGTTTCGGTGATCGGATACTGCTCGGGCACGGTGGGTGGCACCGCGACGGCGAGCAGGCGGGCACCGTTGCGCTCGGCGCAGGCCGCGACGTCACGGCGCAGTTGGCCGAGTTCCTTCAGCAGCGCCGCGGTGTCCGAGTGCACCCCCGTGCTGGTCTCTACCTGACAACTGGTCAGTTCGAGCTGCAACTGCACCCCGACGTCCTCGGCGGTGCGGGCCACTTCGATGTTCTTCGGGACGGGGGCGCCGGTGTCCGGATCGGCCAGCAAGAATTCCTCTTCGACACCGACCGTCGCTGGAGTTTCCATGCTCGGGAAGATGCCCGCCGAGCGACCGGGCAAACAGTGTGCTTCCGTCCGCCCGCGGCGCATTGCCGACCCAGCCCCCCGAAGACCCGAAAACGGCTGGTAGACAGGCGAATCCGCCTGTCTGCCAGCCGCGTGTGCGCGTACCCGCTATTGACCGTCGTGCTGATGGCTCGCTTGCCTGGCCTCGTCGACGTTGGCTTCGGCGCGCGCCTTCTCGGCAGCCGCCTCCTTGGCCGCGGCTTCCCGTTCGGACTCGGCCTTGTCCTGTTGGGCTCGGCCCTCGCCCTTCAGGTTCTCGTCGCCGGTGACGACGCCGGCCGCCTCCTTGGCCTTGCCCTTCACGTCCTCGACGACACCTTCGACACCCTCGCGGGGCCCGCTTCCCTGCTCCGACACAGCAATAACCTCCGACCGATCCGACGAACGACTGACATTCGGCGCGTACCCGGTATCGGCCGCCCCAATCCGGTCGATCCTCGATCGCGAAACAAATGCTTGACTCATTCCAGAAAAGGGACAAGACTCTCCGACGTGACGACGGCCACAGAGTTCCAGCAGATGTTGCGGGAAGTCTCGCTGCGCGTGACAGCTCCCCGCGTCGCGGTGCTGACCGCGGTGCACGACCATCCGCACGCCGACACCGACTCGATCATTCGCGCGGTGCGCGCGCAGCTGGCGACGGTGTCGCACCAGGCGGTGTACGACTCGTTGCACACGCTCACCGCCGCAGGTCTGCTCCGCTGCATCCAGCCGTCGCGCTCGGTGTCGCGGTACGAGACGCGGGTCGGCGACAACCACCACCACGTGGTGTGCCGCAACTGCGGGGCCATCGCCGATGTCGACTGCGCCGTCGGCGAGGCACCGTGCTTGACCGCCTCCGACGACCACGGCTACTCGATCGACGAGGCCGAGGTCATCTACTGGGGTCTGTGCCCCGATTGCTCGGCGTCACCGACCGCCTTACCCCGCCCCTGACCACAGCCCAGATAACTCGATCAGGAAGGAATTCTGTGTCATCCGAAAGCCGTCCGCCCACTCCGGACACCGAAACTCGAAGCGCGAGCGAGAGTGAGAACCCGGCGATTCCGTCGCCGACCGTCAAGGAGGGTCGTCCGCACACCAACAAGGACTGGTGGCCGGAGCAGATCGATGTTTCGGTGCTGCACGCCCACTCCTCCAAGTCCAACCCGCTGGGTGCGGACTTCGACTACCCCACAGAATTCAAGAAGCTCGACGTCGACGCGCTGAAGGCCGACGTCGCCGCGGTGCTGACCAATTCGCAGGACTGGTGGCCCGCCGACTACGGCCACTACGGCGGCCTGTTCATCCGGATGAGCTGGCACGCGGCGGGCACCTACCGCATCGCCGACGGCCGCGGCGGCGGCGGGCAGGGCGCGCAGCGCTTCGCGCCGCTGAACAGCTGGCCCGACAACGCGAACCTGGACAAGGCGCGCCGCCTGCTGTGGCCGGTCAAGCAGAAGTACGGCAACAAGATCTCCTGGGCCGACCTGCTGGTGTTCGCGGGCAATGTGGCCCTGGAGTCGATGGGGTTCCAGACCTTCGGCTTCGGCTTCGGCCGCCCCGACATCTGGGAGCCCGAAGAGGTGTTCTGGGGACCGGAGGACACCTGGCTCGGCGACGAGCGCTACAGCGGCGACCGTGAGCTGTCCGGCCCGCTCGGCGCCGTGCAGATGGGCCTGATCTACGTGAACCCGGAGGGCCCCAACGGTCAGCCGGATCCGGTGGCCTCGGCGCGCGACATCCGAGAGACGTTCGGCCGCATGGCAATGAACGACGAGGAGACCGCCGCGCTGATCGTCGGCGGGCACAGCTTCGGCAAGACGCACGGCGCGGGCAACGCCGACCTGGTCGGCCCCGAGCCCGAGGCCGCCCCGCTCGAGCAGCAGGGCCTCGGCTGGAAGAGCGCCCACGGCAGCGGCAAGGCCGGGGACGCCATCACCAGCGGGCTGGAGGTCGTCTGGACCTCGACCCCGACCAGGTGGAGCAACGGCTTCCTGCAGAACCTCTACGGCCACGAGTGGGAGCTGACCAAGAGCCCCGCAGGCGCGTGGCAGTGGACGGCGAAGGACGCCGAGGCGACCATCCCGGATCCGTTCGACGGTCCCGCCCGCAAGCCGACCATGCTGACCTCGGACCTGGCCCTGCGCGAGGATCCGATCTACCGGGAGATCACCAGCCGCTGGCTGGAGCACCCCGAGGAGCTGGCCGAGGCCTTCGCCAAGGCATGGTACAAACTGCTGCACCGCGACATGGGACCGGTCAGCCGCTACCTCGGACCGTGGGTGCCCGAACCGCAGATCTGGCAGGATCCGGTACCCGACGTCGATCACGAGCTCATCGACGAGCAGGACATCGCGGCGCTGAAGAGCAAGGTCCTCGAGTCCGGGCTCTCGGTCGCGCAGCTGGTGAAGACCGCGTGGGCCTCGGCGGCCAGCTTCCGCAGCACCGACAAGCGCGGCGGCGCCAACGGTGCCCGGATTCGGCTGGAGCCGCAGAAGAACTGGGAGGTCAACGAGCCCGCCGAGCTGGCCAAGGTGCTGCCGGTGCTCGAGCAGATCCAGCAGGACTTCAACGGTTCGGCGACCGGCGGCAAGAAGGTCTCGCTGGCCGACCTGATCGTGCTCGCCGGATCCGCGGCGGTCGAGAAGGCCGCCAAGGACGCGGGCCACGACGTCACGGTGCCGTTCGCGCCGGGCCGCACGGACGCCTCGCAGGAGAGCACCGATGTGGAGTCGTTCGCGGTGCTCGAACCGCGCGCCGACGGTTTCCGCAACTATGTGCGGGCAGGCGAGAAGGCGCCGCTGGAGCGGCTGCTGCTCGATCGCGCGTACATGCTCGACGTGACCGCGCCGGAACTGACGGTGCTGATCGGTGGCCTGCGTGCGCTCGGCGCCAACTACGGCGGCACCGAGCACGGCGTGTTCACCGAGCGGCCGGGCGTGCTGACGACCGACTTCTTCGTCAACCTGCTCGACCAGAACACCGAATGGAAGGCCGCCGACTCGGCGGAGAACGTCTACGTGGGTGTCGACCGGTCCTCCGGTCAGACGAAGTGGACCGCCACCGCCAATGATCTTGTCTTCGGGTCACATTCGGTGTTGCGCGCGGTCGCCGAGGTGTACGCCCAGCAGGACGCGGAGGCGAAGTTCGTGAACGACTTCGTCGCGGCGTGGGTCAAGGTGGTCGACAACGATCGCTTCGATCTCGCCTGATCTGTAGTCGAGTCCAGGCCGGTCCCTTTCCGGGGCCGGCCTGGATATTTTTGTGCGCCTGAAGCTTTGGGCGCAGAACTCCGACGTCGTGGTTGCTGCCGAACCGGGGCCGTCGAGATCGATAGGCCTGGCGTGCATACCGGCAACCCGTCAGCCCACCGGGCTCGGACCGAGAGGACATACCGGACACGCTCGCGGCAGCCGCCTTTCACCTGCCCGAACGTGCTGCCGCCGCGTGAATGCGTGCCAGCCGACCCGATTTTCGCCGTTTCCCGGCAAATGTTGTGAAACATGTTTGTCCACCCGGTTGCGCGGCGTAGAGTTCGGTGCTGTTTCCGAGTCCCGAAGAGTGGCTTACCCCCTGTAACGCCGGACTTGGGAGCACTATGTCTTTTCTCGATCGTCGTGCGGCAGGCCGCCGACTCGCGCAGCAACTGCGGCATTTACGCGGCCACGATGTGGTACTGCTCGGCGTCGGCAACGGCGGCGTCGTGGTCGCCCACGAGGTGGCCGGCGCGTTGCGGGCACGGTGGGATATCGCGATCGTCTGCGAACTGACGGTCCCGTACCAGCCGTGGCTGGTGTTCGGCGCCCTCGGCGAGCACGACGCGCGCGTGCTGGATGAGGAGATCATCGCCCGCGCGCTCGTTTCGTATCCCGAACAGCTCGCGGTGCAACGCGAGGCGCGCGAACGGTTGCGGCACACCGTCACTCGCTACCGCGGCGAATGCGGCGCGATCGCTCTCGACGGCGCCACCGCGGTCGTCGTCACCGACGGGGTGACCTCTGCGGCCCCCGCCCGGGCCGGGGTCGCGATCGCGCGGGCCCGCGGTGCGCGACGGGTCGTGGTGGCCGCGCCGCTCGGTTCTCCGCGCGTGCTGCGTGCGCTGCGCGGTGTCGCCGACGACATCGTCTGCCTGGAAACGCCGGCTATGTCCTGGTCGATCCGGCCGTGGTACCGCGAGTTGCCCGAGGTCACCGAGGCGGAGGTGATGGCTCTGCTGAATCAGCGGCACGCCGGTTTCCGGCCTGTTCGCGAGGAAAACGGCCGTGCGCGCGGCGAATCCATGTCCGCCGGGCTACCGCGGGCGGGCGGCGAGCCGACTGCCTGAGCCACACTCCGACGAGGGTAAGGAGGTGAAGACATGCAGGCATTGCTGCGGCCGGGCCCCGACGGGGCGGCCGACAACGAGGACACCCAGCACGACGCACCGTGAGTACCTCATGAAAGCTGTAGGGTTACCGTCGATTTCGCCGCACTGCAAGCAATATCAGACGTCGGCGGAGGGGCCGGCGCCCCGACGTTTACTGCGGTAGCGTCGGGGCATGGCACACGGTTTTCACCGGAGACGCTGTGCACCCGTCCGTTGACCCGGCGGCACGGGCGGCCGTCCGGATTCGTTGAAATGCAGGTCCTCGGGATCGGCGCCGGTACAGCTGCGAATGACGTCGGCGGCGACGACCGCCAGTTTGGTATTGCGCCGCTGCGAGACATCGCGCAGGACCGTCACGGCGGCCGAGCGGGTGCAGCGCTCGCGACCCATGATGATGCCCAACGCCTGGTCGATCACCGACCGCGAGGCCAGCGCCGCACGCAGCTGCTCACTCAACTCCGCTTGCCGCGCGGCGGCGGTCGCCGCCGAGACGACCGCGGCGATGATCGTGATCAATTGACGGGCCCGCCGATCGAACGCGTGCGGGATCGCGGAGTAGAAATTCAGCGCGACGATCGGGGGGCCGTCTGCGATCAACGGCTCACAGTGCAGGGACCGGATGCCCTCGGCCAGCATTTCCGCACGACACTCTGCCCAGCGCCGCTCGGCGCCGATATCGGGAACCGACACCGGCGCAGCGGTATCCAGGGCTTCCAGGCCAGGACCACGCCCGCTTCGTTGCTGAGCTTCCTCGATCCGCGCCACGGGCGCATCGGTGGCGGCTACCAGTTGGACGTGTTCACCCATTCTCAACGTGACACCGGCCATCGGTTGCTCGGGCACCATCCGGGCGGCGATGGTGGCGACCTGATCCCACGCCTGCTCGATATCGCGCGCCGCGACCAGCGTCCGGGTCAGCTCCGTCAGGCCCGTCGCGAGGTCGTCGGTTATCAGATCATGGTCGGCCATCGCTGCACACCCCCTACGAGCTTGTTTCGCACGCCCTTTCGTCTTGCCCCACCTGGGGTAGATCTAACTCGTTCTTTATAACATCGACTAGATAACCTACATTCCCAGACACAGATTTTTTGTAGCACTGCGATAAAAGGAGTGCAAGAGATCAAGGCGGGCAGCCGCATCGGTGCCGCTGCGGTCATCGAGTAGGACCACCGCAGCGTCCGTCGCTGCGCACCTTCGATCCGGTTGCGGTTGCCCCGCAGGGGCAGGCGTCGCGCGACGATATCGGCGGCCACGGCCGTGCGGGAACGCCGCTGCGCATAAGCGCAGGCGCGCAACCGATCCAGTCCTTCGTCGGAAGGCACCGCCAGCTGCACCGCAACCATGCCCGCGGCGATGTACACCTCGGTGCGCGAGAACTCAACCTCGGCCGCCGCACGCTCTTCGAGTTCGCTGAGTTCGACGGCCGGCTCGACGCTGCAATTCATCTATCTGCTGAGCGGGGGCATAGCGGAGTTCTCTTGCCTGCGAGGGCGAGCTCAGCACCGCCACCGCAGCACCGTCCGCCCCCGTCAGCCGCACCGCGGTCGCGCACAAGGTGCCGATGCCGGTGAACAGGGAGCCGCTGTCGACGCCATGGCGGAAGCCGCCACCGGAGCTGCTGCCCTCGACTCTGGTCTCGATTCCCGCCGAGGCGATGGCGCCGACGTCCGCGAAAACAGGATGCCCGCAACGGCCGACAACGCACGATACGCGGCTGTGGATCGGGCCGGGTTTGGGGTCCGACGGCCAGGGTAGGTCCGGAGGACGCGGTTCATGATCAGTGAAAGGTGGGTTCGGCATGCAGATCGAGCGAGGTAGTCGGCTGATTCGCCACCAGGGAGACGGCCCCGCGACATCCGGACGGCAGCCGAGATGACCCGGACCGTCACCGGTAACGCATCGCTCGCCGCGCCGCGTCGCACACTGCGCATCGCCTCGGTGCCCGCATCCCACGTCTACGTCCGGCACCTGTCCCCCGTCGATCAGGCCGACCGGGTGGTGCGGCTGCCCGACCCTCGGCCCGCTGACGGGCGCACCGTGCCGGGTGGGTGGTGGCCGCCGGTCATGCTCGACCCGCAATGGATCCGCCGCCACCAGCACCAATTCGACGTCTTCCATATCCATTTCGGCTTCGACGCGGTCGAGCCCGAGGTGCTGGCGGACATCGTCGGCGAGCTACGCGAGCACGGCAAGCCGCTGATCTACACGGCGCACGATCTGCGAAATCCGCACCAACCCGACCCTCGCGGGCATCGAGAACAGTTGGCCGTCCTGGTCCCCGCCGCCGACGAAGTGATCACGTTGACACCGGGTGCGGCGGCGGAGCTCGAAAGGCATTGGGGCCGAACACCGCAAGTCCTGAGCCATCCACATGTCGTGCAGCGCAAACTGATCGAGACACCCCGCTCCGTCGAACAGTTCGTGCTCGGTGTGCACGCGAAAAGCTTGCGCGCCAACATGGATCCCCTGCCGGTGCTGGAGGTCCTCGCCGAGACGATCCGCAGTCTGCCCGGCGCGGTGCTGCGGATCGATGTGCACGACGAACTGTTCGAGCCGGGCAACCACTGGTACGACCCGGACACCGGCGCGGCCTTGGTCGACTTCGGCCGCCGGCCCGGTGTCGACGTTCGAGTGCACGAGTACTTCACCGATGCACAACTGTGGCAGTACCTTTCCTCGCTGTCGGCCTCGTTGCTGCCGTATCGGTTCGGCACCCACTCCGGCTGGCTGGAAGCCTGTTACGACCTCGGCACCGCCGTCATCGCGCCGAGCTGTGGCTTCTACCACCAGCAGCGGCCGTGCGCGGTCTTCGGTTTCGACGAGACGCACTTCGATGCCGAGTCGCTGGATCGCGCGGTCCGCGCGGTCTACCACGATCGGGCGCCGCGGGCCGATTGGCCGACGCGGCGGGCCGAGCGCACCGAACTCGCTGCGGCACACCGCGGTATCTATGAACGGGTGCTGGCGCGATGAGCACCGAACAACTCTCCATCGCCTTGCTGGCCTCGAATCGGCATCCGATCCGGCAACCGTTCGCCGGCGGGCTGGAGGCACACGTGTGGCATCTGGCGCGTGCGCTGCAATCCCGCGGTCACCGCGTGACGCTGTTCGCCGCCGACGGCAGCGATCAGGACGCGGCGGAGGCGACATTACGGGTGCGCGCCTTCAGCCCGAGCGCCACGGCGAGCACCGATTCCTCGATGCCACCGCGGCAGTTCCTCGCCGATCACCACGCGTACCTGACGGTGATGACCGATCTCAGCGCGACCGCACCGACCTCGTTCGACGTGGTGCACAATCACAGCCTGCACTACCTGCCCGTGGCGATGGCACCGATTCTCGGCGTGCCGATGCTCACCACCCTGCACACGCCCCCGACGCCATGGCTGGAGTCGGCCCTCGATGTCAGCAAAGGCATCGGTTCCGCGTTCGTCGCGGTCAGCAGGTATACCGCCCAGTCCTGGGCGCACGTGGTGCGCGGAGTCGACGTGGTGCCCAACGGCATCGACCTGTCCGCATGGCCGACCGGGCCGGGCGGTGCCGACCTGGTGTGGTTCGGGCGGCTCACCCCGGAGAAGGGTGCGCATCTGGCCATCGCGGCCGCGCGCCGCACCGGACGGCGGCTGCACCTCGCGGGGCCGGTCAGCGACGCACAGTACTTCCGCGAGAGCATCGAACCCCGGCTCGGCCGGGAGACGGTCTACCACGGCCATCTGGATCAGGCGGCGCTCGCGCGGCTCGTCGGGTCCTGCGCGGCCGCGCTGGTCACCCCGCTGTGGGACGAGCCGTACGGGCTGGTCGTCGCCGAGGCACTCGCCTGCGGCACCCCGGTCGCGGCGTTCGCGCGCGGCGGCATCCCGGAGATCGTGGAGCCGGACTGCGGCAGGCTGGTCACGCCCGGTGACGTCGGCGCGTTGGCCGAGGGCGCGGCGCAGGCCGCCACGCTCTCCCGCGCGCACGCACGGAGCCGGGCCGCGACCTCCTGCGGTCTGGACGCGATGGTGGCGGCGTACCTGGAGCGCTACCACCAGCTCATCGCCACCGCGTCCACCGCAACGCACCGGGGCGCGGCATGATCGGCTACTACATTCACCATCACGGCGCCGGGCACCTCATCCGCGCGCTGAGCATCTGCGCCGAACTCGACAGTCCCGTCACCGCTTTGACCTCCCTGCCGATCGAGGACGACACCGCGTTCGCTCGCGTCGTCGCGCTCCCCGCCGACAACGCGGCACCCGTCGTCACCGATCCCACCGCCTTCGGCGCGTTGCACTGGGTGCCCAAAGCCGATGCGGGACTGCGTGATCGGATGGCCGAGATCGCGCGGTGGATCGCCGCCGAGCAGCCCGACGCGCTCGTGGTGGACGTGTCGGTGGAGGTCGCGTTGCTGGCCAGGCTGCACGGCGTCCCCGTGCTCACCATGGCGCTGCCCGGCACCCGCACCGATGCCCCGCACGAACTGGTGCACCGGATCGCCGATGGTCTGCTTGCCGCGTGGCCGCGTGCGGTGTACGAGCCGCGCTGGCTGCGCCCCTATGCGCACAAGACCCACTACGTCGGCGGCATAAGCAGATTCGCGGGACGGACACCGCTGCCTCGGCATGGCGGGGCCGGTCGGCCGACCGTGCTGGTGCTCGCCGGTGCGGGCGGGAGCTCCTTCACTCCGGCGATGATTCGCGAATGCGCCGATCGCCATCCGCAATACCGTTGGCGGACGGCAGGTATCGACGATTGGGTCGATGATCTCTGGCCACGGCTGTGTGCCGCGGATGTCGTCATCTCGCATGCCGGACAGGGCACCGTCGCCGATATCGCCGCCGCTGGCAAAGCCGCGATTCTGATCCCGGCGGATCGGCCGTTCGATGAACAGCACGACACCGCAACCGCTCTCGCGGCGGCGGGGATGGCGGTAACCGCCGAGACCTGCCCGGCGGTCGAGGAGTGGCCAGGTTTGATCGAAGCGGCCCGGCGGCTGGACACCGGCCGGTGGCGGCGGTGGGACACCCACAGTGCCGCGGCCCGCGCCGCCGCTGTGATCAACCGGATCGCCACCGGCACCAGGACCGCCGCGTGAGGACCGCCGTCATCACCGTGGCGGCGCGCCGAAACGCGCACCTGCGCAATCAGATTCGCGGACTGGCCATGAGCTCACGGCCGCCGGAGGAGCACGTGGTGGTGGCCATGGGCGACCAGGAGACCATGGCGCTCGCCGAGCAGCACCACGCGCACGGCGTCTGGATGGACGTGCGCGACGCGCGTTTGCCATTGGCCGCCGCCCGCAATCTCGGCGCACGGACCGCCATCGCCCGTGGCGCCGAACTCCTGGTGTTTCTCGACGTGGACTGCATTCCCGATCCGGCCATGATCGATCGGTACCGGAGCCTGGCGACCGCCGAGCCATTGCTGCTGTGCGGACCGGTGACCTATCTGCCGCCTGCGCCGCCGGGCGGATACCACCTGCCCACCCTGCCCCAGCACCGTGACCCACACCCCGCGCGACCGGACCCGCCCGCGGGCACCTATTTCGACAACAGCGATTTCGACCTGTTCTGGTCGCTGTCGTTCGCACTCACCGCCGATACCTGGCGTCGCATCGGCGGCTTCTGCACGCGTTACCGGGGTTACGGGGGCGAAGACACCGACTTCGCATACAAGGCCGCCGCCATCGGTGCCCGGCTGCGCTGGGCCGGCGGTGCCGACGCTTACCACCAGCACCATCCCGTCTCGGATCCGCCGATCGAGCACCTCGCCGATATTCTCAGCAATGCCACGGTCTTTCACCGCCGTTGGGGGCGCTGGCCGATGCTCGGGTGGCTGGAAAGCTTCGCCGCCTCGGGGCACATCGCCTACGACCCGGCGACCCGGACATGGCACCCACTGGTCTCAGTGTTCGCGCAGTAGCTGTCCGGCGCCCTCGACACGATCGTCGAGGCCGTGCTCGCGCAGCGCGTGCCACAGGGTGGCGGCGTTGATGGCGACGACCGGCTTGCCGAGTTCGTGTTCGAGCTGCTCGGCCTGGGCGACGAAGGACAGGTTGGTGCCGACCTGAACGATGACCTCGACGTCGGGCCCGTCGATCGACGCGACGGTCGCGCGTATTCGGTCGGCGTCGACGCGGGCGATGTCCGGTGCGGTGGGACAGCGCAGGCCGGTGATCGCGGCGACGTCGAAGCCTGCCTCGGTGAAGAACCGGCCGACCTCGATGTCGGCGATCGGCTGGTACGGCGAGAAGACCGCGATCCGACGGCAGCCCAGTGCGCGCAGGGCGGCCCGGCAGGAGCTCGCGCCGGTGGTCACCGGCAATCCGGTGCGCTCGCGCAGGCGCTGCTCGAAGGCCGCGTTGCCCGCGACGCCGCCCCAGAACGTCTCGGCGGACATGCCCATGACCATTCGATCGGGTTCGGCGGTCAGCACATCGCGTACCGCGGTATCGATGGAGGCGCGGATCTGGCCGAGCAGCGCCTGGAAGTCCGCGTCGCTGCCCATCACCGGGTTCGGGATGTACATCGATCCGGCGCGGTAGGCGATGCCGGGTAGCCCGGCCCGCCAATAGTCGTGTTCGACAACGGTGTTCGTGCTCGGCACGATCACCCCGAAGACGGCGCGGTAGCCGACGGCATTGGTCATCTGCGTATTTCCTTGGCGTGCGGTGGGTTTGTCAGCGAATCGGGTCGGCGATCCGGGTCAGCGCATCGTCGACGGCGCGGTGGGCTCGCTGCCGATCGACGGCTCGGTCCAGCAGCAGCGCGTCCACGAGCAGCGGCGAGACGATCGCCGTGGCCGCCTCCTCGATGTCGGACTCGGCATCGAGGCCGAGCGCGCGGATCGACCGATGCACGGGGGCGAACAGGTCGAGCACATAGCGCCGGCGCAAAGGCGCGCACTCCGGATCGGTGGACGAGGCGGTGACCAGCGCGCGCAGGAAGGCCGCAACGGGCTTGTCGCGCAGTCGATCACAGAGCAGGTCCACTTCCGCGTGCAGGTCTGCCACCGGGTCGCCGGTCGGCCGCGCCGCCGGGTGCGGGGCGACGGAGATGAGGGCGGCGAGGACGTCCCTCGGGGTCGGCCAGTGCCGGTAGATGGTGGTGCGGGCCACGCCGGTGACGGTGTGCAGCCGCTGCGGCGTCAATGCGGTCCCGCCCTCGGTCAGCAGCAGATCCAAGGCGGCGGTCAGCACGATCTCTTCGGTGTCCGCGGCGGGGCCTGCGGGGCGTCCTGGCTTGCTCACGCAATAAACGATACATCTTGTTTTGCTTATTGATAAGCAGTACATTCCGTATCGGAATTACCGCTCGTCCCAGGAGGACCCATGCGTCCACATGTCGAACTCATCGACGACCGCGATCTGATCCCGCACATCGCCGAGTTCCAGCACGCCACCGGCAGCGCCGAGCAGCGCAACCTCAGCTACGACGAGGAGGACGGTTCGGCCTCACTGAAGGTCCGTTTCCTCAGCGACTGGTCCCGCCCCGCCGGCGTGCACAGCGCCGACACCGAATGGTTCGTCCTGTCCGGCCGGGTCACCATCGGCGAGACCGAGCTCGGCGCCGAGGGCTTCTGGTCGGCGCCCAAAGGCGTTCGGACGCCGCAACTCTCCGTCGCCGCGGGCACCGAGATCCTGCTGTTCCGCGAAGGCGGCGACTGGGGATTCGAGCCGGCCGACACCGACCGCGACTTCGTGCGCGCCGACCAGCGACTTGTCGTGCTCGACACCGCCGCGATGCCGTGGATCGATGTCAAAGACGGCAGTCCCATGCGTTTCGATCTGGGCGGCACACCCGTCCCTGGCCTCTACATCAAGCTTCTACACCGCGACGCGGAAACCGGCTTCTACACCCGTCTCATCAAGGCCAAGCCCGGCTGGCGCGAGGCCCCCCTGGCCCATCACCCGTGCAGCGAAGAGGCCTACTGCCTGGCAGGCGGATTCGACTACAACTTCGGAAAGATGTGGCCAGGAACCTATTTCTGGCGCCCCGCCCTCATCCGCCACGGCGACTTCACCGCCGACGCCGAGCAAGGCTGCACCTGGATCGTCCGCTCCGACGCCGACCTGGTCGACTGGTACACCGACAACGCCAAGATCGAGATCACCGGCGACCCCACCAACTGGGGCCCCGACGTCCCGCACAGCCTCTCCCCCCGCCCCGTCGAGCCCGTCCGCTCCCGCTCTATCGGCCAATGGCCCACCCCCACTTACCAGTAGCCCCCAGCGGATAGGTGCACCCTCTTCTCGGGAGCCACACTCGTTGGGCGAACCCCTAATGGGTGCGGATCCCGAGACATGGTGCGGATCCCGAGAGAGGTGGGGGTCAGGGGGTGGTGCGGTGGAGGTAGTGGCCGTGGGGGGTGTTGTGGACCTTGCCGTTGCGGACGATCTGGGTGCCGCGGAGGAAGACGTCGGTGACCTTGGCGGTCATGTCGAAGCCTTCGAACGGGGTGTATTCCTGGGCGGATTCGGAGTCTGCGGCGCGGACGGTCCAGCGGGCGGCGGGGTCTATTAGGACGATGTCCGCGTCGTAGCCTTCGGCGAGTGTTCCCTTGCGGGTGAGGCCGTAGCGGCGGGCGGGGTTGGTGGCGGTCAGTTCGGCGATGCGGTGTAGGGAGAGGCCGCGCTTCCGGCCTTCGCCGATCAAACCGGGCAGGAGGTATTCGGCGCCGCCGAAACCGGATTTGGCGAGGAAGACGTCGTCGCGGTCGGCCCCGAATTTCGCTTCGTCGCGGCAGCACGCGTGATCGCTGACCACCCAGTCTATTTCGCCCGCCAGGAGGTGTTGCCACAGCGCTTCGACGTCGGCGCGCTCGCGCAACGGCGGGTTGACCTTGCCGCCGATGCCGTGCGCGGTATCGACGTCGGCGAGCAGGTGACCGATGGTGACCTCACGGCGGAAGTTCACGTGCGGGAAGGCCTGCGCCATCGTCAGTGCGGCCGCGACGGCCTTCGCGGAGGACAGGTGCAGCAGGTTGATATCGGCCAGGCCCGTCTCGTGCGCGAGATAGGACGCCATGGTGATCGCCAGACCTTCGGAATGCGCGGGGCGCGAGGCACTGTAGGCGCGCAGGCCGGTTTGGGTGCCGTCCCGCTCGACCAGCGCGGTGTAGGCGGCCATGATCTCGGCGGTTTCGCAGTGCAGCGACAGCGACAGCGGCTGGCCCGATTGCGCACGGGCCCGCTCGATGCCGCGCATCACGAACTCGAAATGGGCGAGGTCGTAGCGTTCGTCCGGCGGGATCATCAGGAACGAGGACTGATCCGAGGATCGGCCGTGCAGGCCGTGGCCGCCGTAGAACATGAAGATCTTGAACGACGTGACGCCGAATTCCTCGACCAGGTCAGGGATTTCCTCGATGTGCTCGGCGGTCATCGGCGCCAGGTGCAGGCCGTAGTCCACGTGGGATCGCCCGGCCATCCGGTCGAGAACCTCGGGCAGGAATTCCCGATATGGTCCACCGCGGTTGAGGTAGTAGCGGCCGGTGCGCATGTAGGTCAGCGAGGTGGTGACCCCGCCCTGTGCGCACGCGCGGCTCTCGCTCGCGGTGTCGTCGGCGAGATCGCGGTAGATGCCCCAGTGCTGATGCGCGTCGACCACGCCGGGGAAGGCGAGCAGCCCGCCCGCGTCGACGATGCGCGTCTGGTCGTCGGCCGACAGGTCCTGCCCGATCGCCACGATCCGGCCGTCGGAGACGGCGATGTCAGCGCGGGCGGGATCGTCCGACGCGGGGTCGCCGGGACGGACCACCCCGGCGTTGCGGATCAGCAGTTCGGTCGCGGGCACGGCAGCCCTCCAGTTTCTCTATGCGAAACGCAGTTACCATTTTGGCGATCATCGCAGTAGCATGCGCTGGTAGTCAATGCCGCGATCGGCGCATCAGTGTTTCGCTGAGCGAAACGCGTCGCGGCACTAAGGAGTTGGCGATGACGCAACCGCTGGCCGGAATCAGAGTGCTCGACGTGGCGACGCTGTTCGCCGGTCCCCTGGCAGGCACACTGCTCGCCGATTTCGGCGCCGACGTCATCAAAGTCGAGCACCCGAAGGGCGATCCGGTGCGCAGCCACGGTGCCCAGCGCGACGGCGTCGGCCTGTGGTGGAAGATGCTCGGCCGCGGCAAGAAGTCCGTCACGCTGTATCTCGGTGCGCCGCAGGGCCAAGAGATCTTCCGGCGGATGGTGGCCGAGGCGGACGTGGTGATCGAGAATTTCCGCCCGGGCACCCTCGAACGCTGGGGACTCGGCTACCCCGAACTGCGCGCGCTGAACCCACGGCTGGTGCTGGCCAGGGTCACCGGATTCGGCCAGATCGGGCCGTACGCGCGGCGCCCCGGCTTCGGCACCCTGGCCGAGGCGATGAGCGGCTTCGCCGCCGTGACCGGCGAGGCGGACGGGCCGCCCACCCTGCCCCCGTTCGGTCTCGCCGACGGAATCGCCGCGCTGACAACGGCCTTCGCGATCATGACGGCGCTGCGCGCCAGAGACCGCGACGGCACCGGCCAAGAGGTCGACCTGGCCATCATCGAACCGATCCTCACGCTGCTCGGACCGCAGATCATCGCCTACGACCAGCTGGGTGAGTTGCCGCCACGCATGGGCAATCGGTCCTCGAACAACGCGCCGCGCAACACCTATCGCACCGCCGACGGCGGCTGGGTCGCGGTCTCCACCAGCGCGCAGTCGGTCGCCGAGCGGGTGCTGTGGTTGGTCGGCCGCCCCGACCTCATCGATCAGCCGTGGTTCGCCTCCGGCACCGAAAGAGCAAGGCACGCGGACGAACTCGACGCGGCGGTGGGCGGCTGGATCGGGCGGCACAGTACCGAAGAGGTGGTGCGCGCCTTCGAGAAGGCCGAGGCCGCGGTGGCCCCGATCTACACGGCCGCCGATGTGCTCGAGGATCCCCAGTATCGAGCGCTCGGCTCGATCACCGCGCTACCGGACGCGGAGCTCGGCACCGTACGCATGCAGAACATCCTGTTCCGACTTTCCGAGACGCCCGGCGAGATACGGTGGACCGGTCCACCTTTGGGCGCACACACCGACGAGGTGCTGGCGCGCTACGGCGTCGACGCGAACGAACGGGCCGAGCTCCGTGCCGCCGGGGTGATCCGATGACGCACCCACCGGCCACCCACCGGCCGACCGCCATTGATCCGCTGCTCGCGGCGGTGCGCGGCGGCGTCCGCCTGATCGAACTCGGCCAGCCGTTCTTCACCGGCATGCCGTGCTCACCGAACCACCCCGGCTTCCGGATGACGCTGGCGCGCAGACACGGTGACCTGGTGCGCCCGGACGGCGGCTCGGCCGCCAACGAGATCATCGTGACCGGCGGGCATGTCGGCACCCACATCGACGCGCTCAGCCACGTCAGCCAGCACGGCGCGCTGCACGGCGGCGTCGACGCACACGAGGCCCAGCGCGGCGGCCGATTCACCACACACGGCGCCGAGCACCTACCAGGATTGCTGTGCCGCGGCGTGCTGCTCGACATCGCCGCCGCACACGAAACCGCTACTCTCCCTGGTGGTTACGAGATAACAGTGACCGACCTCGAGAACGCGGCCAGGCAGGCGGGGATCGAAGTGGCGGCCGGTGACGTCGTGCTGATCCGCACCGGATGGTCGCGACTGTTCGACGAACCCGACGCCTACCTGGGCAAGGAGACCGGCGTTCCAGGGGTCGGGGTCACCGGGGCACAGTGGCTCGCCGCGCGCGCGGTCGTGGCGACCGGCTCGGATACCACTGCCTACGAGTGCATTCCGCCCGGCGCCGGGCACAGCGTGCTACCCGTGCACCGGGTGCTGCTGGTCGAATCCGGCATCTACATCATGGAACACCTGGCACTGGAGGAGCTCGCGACGAGCGGGCTCGGTGAATTCACGTTCCTGCTCGCGCCCTTACGCATCGTGGGCGGCACCGGCTCCCCCATCCGTCCGCTCGCGGCGGTCAGCCGATGAACGAGTCAACCATCGTGGGCCGGCTGGCCGCCTTCGCCGCGTCCGCCCGCGACCACGGCGTCGGTCCCGCGTTGCGCGCGAACGCCGCCCAGCGCGTGCTCGACGCGCTCGGGAACAGCTTCGCCGCACTGGACACACCGGCCGTCCATGCGGTGCGGACCGTTGTCGAGGAATGGGGCGGCACGCCGCACGCTACGGCGCTCGGGCTCCCCGGTCGACGGCCTGCCGCGAGTGCGGCGCTACTCAACGGAACCCTCGCGCACGCACTGGATTTCGACGACACCCACCTACCGTCGGTCTTGCATCCCTCGGCGACGGTGGTCCCGGCCGCCCTCGCCGCCGCCGAAGCCGGGAACGCCGGCGGCGGCGCACTACTCGACGCCGTCGCGGTCGGGATCGAGCTCGCGGTGCGCGTCGGTATGGCGGGCTACGATGCGGCGCTCGGTAATTCGATCTTCTTCGAGCGTGGCCTGCACGCGACCGCCATCTGCGGCGCGCTCGGTGGCGCGGCGGCCGCGGCCATGCTCGCCGGGTCCGACGCCGACACCATCGCGCATGCGATCGCCATCGCGGCGAGCATGGGGTCGGGGCTGCTGGAAGCCAACCGAACCGGCGGCACCGTGAAGCGGGTGCACTGCGGCTGGGCCGCGCACGCCGCCGTCACCGCGGCCGGGCTCGCCCGCGCCGGACTGACCGGCCCGCCGACCGTCTTCGAGGGCAGATTCGGGCTACTCCAGGCGTTCTGCGGCGACCAATGTGATCCGGCCGCGATCCTCGACGGCCTCGGCGAGCACTGGGAGCTGCCGAAGGTGGTGTTCAAGCCCTACCCCTGCAATCACTTCACCCACGCCGGGATCGATGCGGCGCTGCGGCTGCGGGCCGAGGGCATCACCGCCGCCGACATCGTCCGCCTCGAACTCGGCGCACCAACGGCTGTGCTGCGCACCATCGGTGAGCCGCCCGCGGAGAAGACCCGCCCGCAGTCCGGCTACCACGCCGCCTTCTCCGGCCCCTACACCGTCGCGGCCGCACTACTCGGCGGTGGTGGTCTCGGTGTCTTCCACGAAGATTTCACCGACGCCGCGGCCGCCGACCCGCAGCGACTCGCCCTCGCCGCCCGCGTCACCTGTGTCGCGGACGCACGCTGCGATGCCATATTCCCGCACCAATTTCCGGCCGTGCTCACCGCGTGGCTGACCGACGGCCGCGTCCGCACCGAGCGGGTCGAGAGCAATCGGGGCGGGCCGGGCAATCCCCTGTCCGAGGCGGAGCTCGCCACCAAGTTCCGGCTGAATACCGAGCGCACGCTTTCGGCAGATCGCGCGGACCGGATCAGCAGGGTGGTGTTCGGCCTCGCCGAACACCGAGACCTGGACGAGCTGATGTCACTGCTGCGGACGTGACGGCGCCGGGAACAGCCCGGCCCGGCCGAGCAAGGCGGGCACCGGCTTACCGAGCAATTCGCCGAGCCACGAGCCGGTTTCGATGACCGGCTCGATCCGCACGCCGGTCTCGATGCCCATCCGAGCCAAGGTGTACAGCAGGTCCTCGGTGGCGATATTGCCGGTCGCGGCTGGCGCGAACGGGCACCCGCCGATGCCGCCGGTGCTGGCATCGAGCACCCGGACACCCGCATCCAACGCCGCGACGGCGTTGGCGTAGCCGGTGTTGCGGGTGTTGTGGAAATGACAACGCAGGGTGGCCGTCGGCGCGATCGCCGCCGCACCGGTCACCAGTGCGCGCACCCGATCCGGCGTCCCGACCCCAATGGTGTCGGCCAGCGCGATCTCGTCCGGATCCGCCTCCGCGACGCGGCGGACCAGCTCCAGCACAGTCGACTCCGGTACCTCCCCGTCGAACGGGCAGCCGAACGCGGCGGCGATGGTCACCGTGCGCAGCAGCCCGGCCGCGCGCGCCCTGGCCGCCAGCTCCGCCCACCGCTCGACCCCTGCCATGGTCGAACACCCCTGATTGCGCTGACTGAACGAATCCGTAGCGACGACAACAACATTGATCTCATCGACGCCCGCCGCCAGCGCGCGGTCCAGACCGCGCTCGTTGAATACCAGTCCGGCATAGGACACTCCGTCGAGCCGAGGCACCTCGGCCATGACCGCCTCGGCATCCGCCATCTGCGGCACCCGCCGGGGATTCACGAAGCTCACCGCCTCGATCCGCCGCAATCCCGCATCGACGCTGCGCCGCACCAGCGCGACCTTGTCGGCGACGGCGAGGATCTCCGGCTCGTTCTGCAAGCCGTCCCTCGGGGCGACCTCGACCAGCGTGACGTTCACAGATCCTCCAACTCACCTTGCGGCCTTGTTCCACTGAGGGATACATTGTATCCACTTTGAACCTTCGGGGTGCAACAGGATGGAGACCCGCCACATGGCAGTCGAGGCGACGAAACCGACAGGGCCGCTTGCCGATCTGCGGGTAGTCGAGATGGGGCAGTTGCTGGCCGGACCGTTCTGCGGTCAACTGCTCGGCGATCTCGGCGCCGAGGTGATCAAGCTCGAGGCACCCGGCACCGGCGACCCGATGCGGCAGTGGGGCCGGGAACAGTCGCAGGGTAAATCGCTGTGGTGGCCGGTGGTCGCCCGGAACAAGAAGTCGGTGACCTGCAACCTTCGCGACGAGGCCGGTCAACGGCTCGCGCGTCGGCTCATCGACCGTGCGGACATCGTCATCGAGAACTTCCGGCCCGGCACCATGGAGCGCTGGAACCTCGGGTTCGACCGACTCCGGGCGGACCATCCGGAGCTGATCATGACCAGGGTAACGGGCTACGGCCAGACCGGACCGTACTCCCCTCGGGCCGGATACGGCTCCATCGGCGAGGCCATGGGCGGCATTCGTTACGTCACCGGCGATCCCGAGCACGCCCCGGCCAGAACCGGCATCTCCCTCGGTGACTCACTCGCCGCCGTATTCGCCACCATCGGCACCCTCGCCGCGGTGCATCACCGCACGCGGACCGGGCGCGGCCAAATGGTCGACTCGGCCATCTACGAGGCGGTGCTGGCGATGATGGAGTCCCTGCTGCCGGAGTGGGCGGTGACCGGATATCAACGCGAGCGCACCGGCGCGGTGCTGCCGAATGTCGCTCCCAGCAACGTCTATCCCACCGCGGGCGGGGAAATGATCCTCGTCGCCGCCAACCAGGACACCGTTTTCGCCCGGCTGGTGAAGGTCATGGGCCGTCCCGAACTGGCCACCGACGAACGGTATGCCACCCATACGGCCCGCGGCGCGCGGATGGCCGAGCTGGACGAACTGATCGCCGGCTGGACCGCGACCATCGAGACCGGCGACCTGCTCGACCGGTTACACGCGGCGGGCGTGCCCGCGGGCCGCATCTTCACCGCGCGCGACATGTTCGCCGACCCGCACTTCGCCGCCCGCGAAGCCATTGTGCGACTGGCCCATCCGGAGTTCGGTGAGCTGCCGATGCAGAATGTCTTCCCGAAGTTGAGCGAGACGCCCGGCGCGGTACGCCATCCCGGGCCCGCGCTCGGCGAGCACAACCAGGACGTCTACGGCGGACTGCTCGGCCTCGACCCGGACACGATCGAACAGCTCACCGCCGATGGCATCATCTGAGAACCGCCCGGTGACCGAGCGATCCGGGGAGTACCGCCGCTCCGGCTACAGCGCGCGGCTAGGGGCGGGCGACTCCCCCGCCGTGCTGGTGATCGATGTCTGCGCCGCCTACGTCACCGAGGACTCGCCGCTCTACGCGCCGGTGGCCGACGCGGTGCGCGTGGCCGCCGAAATCGTGGGCCAGGCAAGGGAATCCGGCCTGCCGGTGATCTTCACTCGGGTGCGCTACGAGCCCGGCGGCCCCGACGGCGGGCTGTTCCGCCGAAAGGTGCCGGTACTGCGGGTATTCGAGGCGGGCAACCCACTCGGCGACTTTCTCGCCGATCCCGCACCGGTCCCGGGCGACTCGGTGATCACCAAGCAGTACGCGAGCGCGTTCCACGCCACCCCGCTGGCCGCGCTGCTGACCGCCCGCCGCATCGACACCCTGGTCATCGTCGGCCTCACCACCAGCGGGTGTGTGCGCGCCTCCGCGACCGACGCGCTCCAGCACGGCTTCCGCCCGCTCGTCGTCGCCGAGGCCTGCGGCGACCGCACTACCGCCCTGCACGAAGCCAATCTGCTCGACCTGGACATCAAGTACGCCGACGTGCTGAGCCGCACAGAGGCGCTGGCGGTCTTGCGCTCGGCGGCAGGCGGCAGGCACCACACCCCCGAGACCGCCGCCGGCGCGGAACTCGCTTAGCGGACAAAGGATTCCCATGGGCCCACACCTGCACGGCTGGTGGATCATGCTGCACCTGGTGCTGTTCGTATGCTGGCTCGGCGGCGATCTCGGCGTCTTCTATTCCAGCCGGTTCGTCATCAATCCAGCGCTCACCCCACCCGCGCGCGCGACCGCGCTGGCCATCATGAGCGGACTAGATCTCGCGCCGAAGATCTGTCTGGTGTTGTTCCTGCCCAGCGGCATCACCTTGATGGCGCTGGAGCCACACGGTGCCAGCGCGTTCGGAATCGATTTGTTCCCTTGGTGGTTCGTCGCGGCGGTGTGGATCTTCGCCGCCGTGTGGTTGACGCTCACCGCGCTCGCGCACCGCACGCACGGGCAACTCGCCGCGGTGCGCCGAGCCGATCTCGGCCTGCGGTTCGCGGTCATCACCGCGATGACCGGGGCAGGCCTCTATGCCCTGCTGGTGCACGAGCCGTTCGGTGTCACCACCAATCCACGCTGGCTCGGCGGCAAGATCCTGCTCTACACCCTCGCCATCGCGGCCGGGCTCGGCATTCGAATGACGTTGCGCCCCTTCGGTCCCGCCTTCGGCGCACTGATGAGCACCGGCTCCAGCGAGTCCGTCGAGCGCACCTTGCGGCGCAGCGTCGACGGTTGCCTGCCGTACGTGTGGCTGATCTGGGGCAGCGTGCTCGCCGCGGCGGCACTGGGCGTGTTCAAGCCCGGTGCCGCGCTGTGAGCGATGGTTACGGCGTGTAGCCGAGCTGAGCGGATACCGCGCCCGCCGCCTTCAGCAGCATCGGCACGTACTCGTCCATCCGTGGCTGGAACCGCGAGAGCGGCCCGCACACGCTGATCGCGGCCACCACGCCGCCGTCGTGGTCGAGGATCGGCGCGGCCAGCGACGCGGCCCCGATCTGGCGCTCCCCCATCGAGATCGCGTAGCCGCGCTTCTTCGTGGCGTTCAGCTCGGTGCGCAGTTTCCGGACCGAGGTGATCGTCGCATCGGTGAACGCGGTGAGCTCGTGCCTGCTCAGATACTCGTCGATCTCCTCCTTGCGCAGCATCGCCAGGATCACCTTGGAGGAGCTGCCCGCGTAGAGCGGGTACGGCACCCCGAGCGCGACCTCCATGCGCAGTTCCTGGTCCGGCACCACCTGATCCACGTACATTCGGGTGTCGCCGCGCCGGATCGACAGCGTCGCGGTCTCCCCGGTCACCGACGCCAGCCTGCGCAGTTCCGGCGCGGCCATCACTCGAAGATCGGTGCGCGCCAGGTAAGCCCGGCCGAGCGCGATGGCGGCGTGGCCGAGCGCGTAGCGACGCGTGGTCGGCTCGAGGGCGATCAG
Source organism: Nocardia sp. NPDC052316 (assembly GCF_044547795.1). Lineage (NCBI taxonomy): Bacteria > Bacillati > Actinomycetota > Actinomycetes > Mycobacteriales > Nocardiaceae > Nocardia > Nocardia sp. NPDC052316. The sequence goes on along the minus strand of NZ_JBIUBB010000002.1, from coordinate 388,230 downwards.
GTCGCGATTGCGCAGCGCGGTGAGGATGCGGTGCACCGCGGCCTTGGTGATGCCGAGCTCGGTGGCGATCTCGGTGACGCCGAGGTCGGACCTGCCGCTGCGGCCGAACAGCAACAGCACATCCATGGCGCGTTCGACCGCCGCGATCGACCGGCTCTGGTTGTCGGATTCGGTTTCGGACACGCCTCGAGTGTAGGCGGTGGATTTCCCGATGGGAAACACCATCCCCATCACGGCTTGCGTGCCGCCGATACTCGGCGTTACCGTGTGCGTAACAATGTTTCGACTATCGAAACGGCAATACAGACCGCTAGAGGATGGTCCGATGATCGGTGCACGACTCGTCGAAGATATGACCGACGCCGAACGCGAACGCGCACAACGGGTCGACGCTGTGCTACCCGCGCTGCGTGCCGCCGCCGAGGAGGCCGACCGGCTCGGCGCCTTTCCCCCCACCCACGTCGACCTGCTCCGCGACGCCGGATTGCTCGGGCTGGTGGTACCGGAGAAGTTCGGCGGACTCGGCGGCACGCTGCGCGATCTGGCCGCGGCCACCTACGCCATGGGCACCGCCTGCCCGTCCACCGCGCTGGCCTACTTCTTCCACAACACCAGCGCATCCCGCGGTCTGCTCCCACTGGAGGCGATCGACGCCGGACTGTTCGCCGACGACGAGATCCCCGTGGTGCGAGCCTTCGCCGAGAAGCTGCTCACCCGGATGGCCGACGGCTGCTGGCTGGCCAACTTCGCCTCCGAGGCGATCAAGACCGCCGCCGCGAACATCACCATCGCCACCACCGCCCGCAAGGTGGACGACGGCTGGATCCTGCAGGGCGAGAAGTCATTCGGCTGCGCGACCGGCGTGGCCGACTATTACCTCACCTCGGCCAAGATCGAGGGCTACGACACCGCCGAGGGGCTGGCGACCTTCTTCGTCCCCCGCGACGCGCCCGGCGTGCACGTGCGCGCCCCCTGGGACGGCCTCGGCATGCGCGCGACCGCCAACAACGGGATCCGGCTCGACGAGGTGTTCATTCCGCAGGACGAGGCCTTGGCCGTGCCCGGCGCGTTCACAAAGATGCTCAGCATGAGCAGAGGCAGTTTCGTCGGCAACCAACTCGCCATCGCGGCGGTCTACACCGGCTGCGCGCAGAACGTCTACGACGAGATGCTGGCCACCGCGACCGCGAAGACCTTCGCCGACACCGGCGAGCCGATCGCGTCCTCGCCGGTGCACCAGGTGCTCATCGGCGAGATGACCAAGCAGTTGCAGACCGCGTATCTCTGGCTGCGCTATCAGTTGACGGTGGAGACCGCGGAGCCGCCGTTCAAGCCCAAGCAGGAGGTGTTCACCCAGTGGCGCCTCGGCAAGGGCGCGGTGACCGAGGCCTGTTTCCAGGTGGCACTCGGCGCTTTCAAGGCGGGCGGCACCTCCGCCGCCGCGATGAGCGGGGTAGCGGGGCGCGCGCTGCGCGATCTGGCGATGGGCCTGGTGATGACCTTCCCGGCCGAGCGCGGCATGCTCGAGGTGGCCCGCATCGTCACCGACGCCAAGGCGAACGAGTTGTTCGCCACCGCACCGGCCGAGGCGGGCCGGTGAGTACCGAACTACCCGCCATCGCCGACCTGATCGACGGCGAGTGGGGCACGCCGTCGGTGGATCTCGGTGTCGCGCTGGAGGATCCGGCCACCGCGGCGCCGGTGGCCAGGGCCGTCGCCACCGCCACCGACCGGGTCGAGCGAGCGCTCGCGGTCGCCGAAACCGCCGCGGGCCGCGCCGAAACCGCCTCCGGCCGTGTCGAACCCGCCGTGCTGGACGCGATCGCCGATGCCCTGGAAACACGGCTGGCCTGGATCGCCGAACTGGATGCCCGCGCGACCGGTGTCCCGCTGGCCCAGACCACCCTGCTCGGACCGATCGTGTCGGGTTCGTTCCGGCTCGCGGCCGAGCAGATCCGGTCCGGCGTATTGCGCCAAGAGCGCGACGGCGTCGAGGTGCTCCGCCTGCCGCTGGGACCGGCGCTGTGCCTGGTCCCGTGGAACGCGCCTGCCCCCATGGCCGCACACAAGGTGGCCAACTCGCTCGCCGCGGGCTGTCCGGTGATCCTGAAGGTCAGCGAACTCGCGCCCTACAGCTCGGTGGTGCTGGCCGAGGTGATCGCCGAGCACGTGCCAGCGGGCATGTTCCAGCTGGTGCAGGGCGGTGCGAAAGTCGGTGCGCAGCTGGTCGCCGCGTCCCGGATCAAGGCGATCTCGTTCACCGGCGGGCTGGCCGGCGGACGTTCGGTCGCCACGGCGTCGGCCGCGATGTTGCGCCCATGCCAGCTGGAGCTCGGCGGCAACAATCCGCTCGTGGTGTTGCCCGATGCCGATCCCGATGCCGCGACGCGGATGGCCGCCGAGCTGCTGACCACCTTGAACGGCCAATGGTGCCGGGCGCTCGGCAGATTGATCCTGCCTGCCGACCGGGCCGACGAGCTGCTCGACGGCATCGGTAAACGCCTCGCGGCGCTGCGGGTCGGGCCGCCGATGGATCCGCGGACCGAGCTCGGCCCGCTGGTGCACTCGAAACACGTTCAGCAGCTGCGGTCTTCGCTCGACGCACGCGGCACACGGAGCTTCGGCGCCGTTCCGGAGGACGGAAACTACTTCGCCCCAACGCTGCTCGACGGCGACCTGAGCGACGAGGTGTTCGGCCCGGTGGCCGGTGTCGCCACCTACCGCCGGACCGAGGAGGCGGTAGCGCTGGCCAACGCCGTGCCCTACGGCCTGGAGGGCTACGTCTGCGGCGTCGACGAGCACCAGGCGCTCGGCGTCGCGCGGCAGATCCGGGCGGGCGAGGTGAAGGTGAACGGCTCCTCGATCATGAGCCTGCACCTGATGACGCCGCGGCCCGCGTGGGGACTGTCCGGCCTGGGCGAGGAGGGCACGGCGGAGACGCTGCGCTTCTTCACCGGCGCGCGCGTCGTCGGCGTCGAAGGGCGCTTCGCCCTGCACACGTCATGAGCACGCCGACGGTCGTCGTGGTCGGTGCCGGGCCGGTCGGGCTCACGGCCGCACTGACCCTGGCCCGCCGCGGGATCGGGGTGACCGTGCTGGAGCAGGGCACGGAGCTGGCCACCGAGTCGCGCGCGTCCACATTTCATCCGCCGACCCTGGAGATGCTGCGCGACCTCGGTGTCCTGGATCCGCTGCTGCACCGGGGCATCGTCGCCTCGACCTTCCAATACCGCGAACGCGGCGGCGGTGAGATCGCCACGCTCGATCTCACCGTGCTGGCAGCGGACACCCCCTTCCCGTTCCGGGTGCAATGCGAGCAGAGCAAACTCACTCCCCTGCTGCTCGATGCCCTCGGCGCCGCCGACGTGCGGTTCGGCTACCGCGTCGACGGCTTGCTGAGCACTGATGATGCCGTGGTGCTGCGGACGGCCAAGGGCCCGGTGCGCGCGAACTGGGTGATCGGTGCCGATGGCGCGCACTCCGCCGTCCGGCACGGGCTCGGTGTCGAATTCGGTGGCAGCACCTATCCGGAACGCTTCCTGGTCGCGTCGGTCGAGGAGGATCTGGCGCAGGCGCTGCCCGGTATCGCGCCGATCAACTACGTCTTCGATCCCGCGGAATGGCTGGTGCTGCTGCGCACGCCGGAGCATTGGCGGGTGCTGCTGCCGACACCCGCCGACAGCGACGACGACCTCGAATTACGCAGGCTGCCAGAGCGTTTGACCGCGGTCGCGGATCTCGGCAGACCGTGGCAGATCGCGCACGCCACGCTCTATCGGGTACATCAGCGGGTCGCCGGCAGGTTCCGGCACGGCCGGGTCCTGCTGATCGGCGACGCTGCCCATGTCAACAATCCGCTCGGCGGGCTCGGCATGAACAGCGGCATCCACGACGCCGTCCAACTCGCGTCCGCGCTGGCCGATGTCGTCGAGGGCGGACCCGAGGCACGGCTCGACGAGGTTGCCGCGCACCGGCATCGAGTCGCCGTGGACCACGTGCAACGCACCAGCCATGACAACTGGAACCGGCTGCGCGGCGACGCGGCGAGCCACCGCGAGCAGCTGCGTGAACTGGCCGCCGATCCGGTGGCGGCCCGCACCTATCTGCGTCGGGCGTGTCTGCTCGACTCGTTGGAGATCCGGCCGTGAGGATCGAACGCGAGAACCCGGCGCGGCCGGGCGAGATCGTGGGAGCGGTGACCGCGACCCAGCCGGACGCGGTCGATGCCGTGGTACGCGAGGCGCACTCGCATTTTCGTGAATGGTCGCGACAACCGCTGGAAGCTCGCCTGGCCGCGCTCGGCCGCGCCGCCGACGCCCTCGATGCCCGCACGGCCGAACTGGCGACCTTGCTGGCGCGCGAGACCGGTAAACCCGTCACCGATTGCCGGGGTGAAATCGGTTTCGCCGCCACCTATCTGCGGTGGGTGCGAGCACACGCGGCCGATGTGCTCGGGGCCCGAACCGTCGATGACGCGCAAGGTCGAGTCGTGGTGTCGCCGCGGGCATTCGGCGTGGTCGCCGCGGTCACGCCGTGGAACGCGCCGATCATTCTGTCCATGCTCAAGCTCGGTCCGGCCCTCGCCGCGGGCAACGCGGTCGTGCTCAAACCGTCACCGCTGGCACCGCTGGCCATTACCGCCGCCGCCGAATTGCTGCCCGCCACCACGGTGATCCACGGTGGCCCGGACACGGTGCACGCGCTGATCGCCCACCCGCTGGTGCGTAAGGTCGCGTTCACCGGCGGTGCGCACGCCGGGCGCGCGATCGCGGCGGCGGCGGGCGCGGCGATCACGCCGGTGCTGCTCGAACTCGGCGGCAACGATCCGGCGATATTCCTCGACGACTTCGCCTTGACCCCGGCGGATTTCGAGCGTCTCGTCCTCGCCTCGTTCGCCACGGCCGGGCAGGTGTGTATGGCGGCGAAGCGGCTGTACGTGCCCGAGACCCGGCTCGCCGAGTTCGTCGAATCGTATATCGCCGCGGCACAACGCATCCTGCTGGTTGGAGATCCGCTCGACGAAACCGTCACCATGGGACCGGTCGTTACCCGGGCCGCCGCCGAACGGGTGCGTGGGCTGGTCACCGACGCCAGGGACCTCGGTGCGCTGATCGTCCCGCTCGCCTGCGCGCCGACCGGCGAGGGGTACTTCCTCGATCCGGTACTCGCGCTCCGGGTGCCCGACGACGCGGATCTGGTCCGCACGGAGCAGTTCGGCCCGGCGGTACCGATCCTCACCTACCGCGACGAGGCCGAGGTCCTCGCGCGCGCCAACGATTCCGAGCTCGGGCTGGCCGCATCGGTCTGGTCGGCCGACGAGGACCGGGCCTTCGCCGTCGCCGCGCGCATCGAAGCGGGCTTCACCTTCATCAACACCCACAACCGCACCGGCATGTCGCTGCGCGCCCCGTTCGGCGGGACCAAGAACAGCGGCTTCGGCCGGGAATACGCGCAGGAAGGTCTGTGCGAGTACGTCCAGCCGACCGTCACGCACGCACCCGGCCCCTTCCGCGCGGGCGGAACCGGTCTACCCGCCGGTGCTTATCCGGGCGCGTCCGCGGAGCCGCACCGGCCCGAATGATCGCAGCGGATGGCCCGGGACGACTTGCGCATGCCCCGGACCACCCGCTGCGGTCAGCTACGACGACGACGCGCGACGAGCACCACGGCGGCCGCGATGAGCACCGCCGCGGCGATACCGATGCCCGCCATGATGGGGGTGTTGCTGTCGGAGTCGTCGCTCTCGGCGGTATCGCTCGCGGCAGCAGAGGGTTTCGGAGTCTCCGCGGGCGGCCCGAAGGTCAACGGTACCGAGGCGATGATCTCCGTAGCGTTGGTCAGGCTGGTGACACTGATCGTGCAGGCACCCGGTGCCGCGGTGCAGTCGGTGCCACCGACCGCTCCGACGAGCGTGATGGCCCGTTTGTCCCCGGTGGGTTGCCAACTGCCCTGCCCGTCGGCGGCGCCCATCATCGAACCGGTGAGATTGCAGTCCCCCGGCCCCGCGATCCGCGGTTTGCATTGGCCGACCGCGACCGCCGCCATATTGGCGGGCAGGCCGTTCAGGGTCACCGTGACGGTCTGACCCACCGCGAGTCCCGTGGATTGGCTCACCTGGAGCGTCGGGGCGGCCAGCGCGGTCGGCGCGCCGCCGAGCAGCCCGGCCGTGGTGAGCGCGGCCAGCGCCACGAGGCGTGGTCCGGCGAGCATCCCATGCGTCCTGGGCCGGGTACCGATGAGCTTCACATTTTCCTCCTGAGGGATTTCACAGTCGCCGCCGATCGGCGAGGGCGAAACCGGCGACGAGCACGAGCAGGCCGGCGGTGGCCGTCCACAGCACGGTGGACGGACCTTCGATATCGGTGTCGGAGCGCGCGGCCGCGGCGGGCACGGATGCCGGGGCGGCCGGTTGTCGCGCGCCCGCGAAAGTTACCGGCACCGCAGCCGAGTTCGCCGCTACGACGGCCGGCGGTTCGGTACCGGGCAGGGGCGCGGCCGCGATCACACATTGCTGCAGGGTGCAGTCGATCTCGTGGAATCGGGGATGCGCGGTCAGCGTCAGCGGGCCGAAGGCGCCGTCCGCGCCGATATTGACGAACGTCGCGCCGCCGGACAAGTCGCAGTCCTTCAGTCCGTTGCTGAAGCCCGTCTTGCACATGCCCACCGCGACGGCGGCGAGACCGGCGCGAAAGCCGCTGCCACTCACGGTGATTCGCTGGCCATCGGTCAGCTCCGTGGTGGCGTCGACCCGGATCGCCGCCGATTCATCGGCGAACGCCATCGCCGGAGCACCGAGTAGCCAGCCACTGAGCGCGAGTGTCACCGCTACCCGAGCCGTCGTACCGAAACTTCTCATGGCGCACCTCTTTCGCTGGACGATTCGCGCGTGCCGGGCAGCAGGCGTCGGTCGGGTCGGCCGGACAGCCACGCCGCGATGAGGACGCCCATACCGAGGACGGTCAGCGCCGACCCCATGCCGATGAGCCGGGCGAGCAGATCGACCAGACCCAGTCCCGCCAATCCCGCGGTCGCTACCACAAGTGCGCACAAACCCACGGCGTGCGGCGTGGTCTCCCGGACCAGCTCATCTAGCGCGGTCATCGCGCGGGCCGCGGCTGCCAGCGTCACCGCAAGCCCGATGGTCAACGGCACCGGCCCCGGCGCTGTCACCACGAGCAATGCCCCGCCCGCCGCCAGGATCAGCAGCACCGGCACGGCAGCGGGTCGACGGCCGGGCAACGCGACGACCACCACCGCTGGTGCGGCCGCGACCACGAGCCAGCCGAGTTGCTCGGCACCGAATTCATTCCACCGGAACAGCAATAGATGCAGCGCGGGCAGCACAGTGCCCCCCACCACGAGTCCTATTGCGACATATCCGAATACGACCGGCCTAGCAGGAGCAGAGTTCTCTCCCACTCGGACAGCACCCGCGTCGCGAAGCCCGGCCAGTCCGGCGGCCACGCCGAGGACTGCGGTCAGCGCGCCCGCGATGAGCACGCCCGTATTGGGCTTCTCGTAGTAGAGGCCACTCAGCCATGCGGCGACGGCTACTCCCCCTGCCGCCGCCCCATGGAGAAGGACGAAGCTTCCGCGACCGAACTCGGCCGCGAGGGCACGGGCGGCGAGAAGCAGCGGGCCCGTCGCCGCACCAGCGACGAGCACCGCGATCGTGAACACCGCGACGGTGTCGACAAGACCCGCCACGACTGCCGCGATGCCAGCGAGACTCCCACTCGCGCTTGTCATTCCGAGAGACAGCGGCAACCGCCACAGGCAAAGCGCCGCGGCGAGTAGTCCGAGCACCCCGGCGGCGAGCACCAGATAACCGACCACCGCCCCTGGCACTCCGAGCAGTCCACCGAAGGGCTTGCCGAGCAGCACCAACTGACCGCCCGCCACCGGCCCCGCCGCGACCGCGCAGAGCACTGCCGCACCGAGACGCACGGTCCGGCGCGCGCCGTATCGCGGGTGGTGGGCGTGGTCGATCGGCGACGGTGACGGGCGCCCGCTGTCCGCATTACCGAGGGATGGGCGATGCCTCGTCATCCGCAACCTCCACTCGCGTTCCACTGAGGGAAACGCAGTTTCACGATTGCCATATCGTGCCCGCGACGTCGGGCAGTGTCAAGGCGAATGTCTCGCCACCCCTGGACAGATCCTTTGCCGGGGTACAGAATCGGAACAAGTTGGAAACCGCGTTTCGTCCTACGAAACGCAATGAACGAAAGGGTCGAGTCCATGACCCGAGTCGCAGCCGCACAACTCGCTGCGGGCACCGACGTCGCGGTCAACCTCGACGCCTGTCTTCGCCTGATCGACCAGGCCGCCGACGCGGCGGCCGAACTCGTTGTGCTGCCGGAATTCTGTAACCATCTATCTTGGTACGACGATCGGACGCATGCGCGCCGAATGGCCTGCACGCTCGGCGACACCTTCCTCACCGCCGTCGCCGAGCGGGCGCGACGGCACCGCTGCTACGTGAAGATCGGCGTGACGGTGGCGCGGGCCGACGGCCGCACCACCGGCACCGGTCTGCTGTTCGGGCCGGACGGTGCGCTGCTCGGCGAGTCCGACAAGCAGATCCTGATGGGCGCCGAGAACGACTATCTCGACCCGGGCACGGCCGAATCACCGGTGATAGCCACGCCTTTGGGCCGCATCGGCATGTACGCCTGCATGGAGGGCGTCATCAACGAGGTCACCCGATCGCTGGCGCTGCGCGGCGCGCAGCTGTTGCTCAACAGTCTCAACTCGTTCGCGATCGACGAGGCGAGCCTGCACATACCGGTGCGGGCCGCCGAGAACAAGGTGTGGGTAATCGCCGCGAACAAGGTCGGGCCGCTGCTGCCCGCCGCGCAGCTACCGCAGATCGCCGCCCGGCTCGGCGTGCCACCGGATCGCCTGCACGGGGCGGGCGAAAGCCAGATCGTCGGCCCGGACGGCAGGGCGGTGGCGATGGCGCCGGTCACCGGCGAGGCGATCGTGGTCGCCGATATCGACGTGCCGCTGGCCGACGACAAACGCAGGCCCGACGGCACCGACATCCTGGCCGCGCGCAGGCCCGAGCTCTATGCCCCGCTGACGAGCGCACCACTAGGCCGGCGCGCACCGGCCGGGTCGCCGACGCTGTCGGCCGCGCTCGCGATCGCCGACACGAGGCTGGTCGCCGAGCTCGCGGCCGACGGCGTCGACCTCATCGTGCTGCCCGAACTCGCGGCGGTGCCGGTCCCGGACGTCGTACGGGCGCTGCGCGGTAGCACCGCACACGCGGTGCTCAGCGTGCGTACCGGCGGCGCGCACCACGGCGTGCTGGTCGACGCCGACGGGGTGGTCGGCTGCCAGCCGCAGCTGCACCCGACCAACCGTCATCCGTGGCTGACCAGGCAGGGCAGCGCGCTGGCCGTATTCCAGTTGCCCTGGGGCCGAATGGCACTCGTGGTCGGTGACGACGCGCTGTTCCCGGAGAGCTTCCGGCTGGCCGCGATTCAGGACGTGGACGTCGTCGCCGTGCCGTATTCCCCTACCGAACCATGGGAATTGCCCCTCGGCCTGGCCGAGCGCGCCGCGGAGAACAGGATGAACATCGTCGCCGCGGGCAGCGACGAGCGCGGCGGACTCGTCGGCGGGATCTACGCGCTGAGCCCCGATTTCACCCTGTGGACCGCGTGGAGCGGGCCGTTCACCGGCGTGATCAGCCACCCCATCGTGACCGAGGCCCCGCCCGGCGCGCCGAGCGTGTGCGCGACCGTGCGTCCCGCGCAGGCCGTGAACCGCGCCGTGTCCAGGGGCACCGACCTGTTGGACGGGCGGCCGCGGCACCCGCTCTACGCCATGACGACAGAAGCACAGTGACGACAGAACCCGGAGCGACGATGAGTGAAACAGTCCGACACGTCGAGCAGTTGGTCGACGAGACGGCCAGAACGGACGTCACCGAGACCTTTCAGGAATGGCGAGACCTGTTGAGCGGGCTGAAATCTCGGATCGCCGCACGCTTCGACCTCACCAGGGATCCGTCGACCGACGAGCTGGACAGCTACGGCGACCCGGCCACCGGCCCGTCCGGCAGCCTGGCCGCCTACACCGGACCCGAGATCGACTGGCTGGTGCATTCCTGGATCGGCGACCCGGCAACGGGTTTCGTCAACCTGCACCTCACCGTGTGGCTCGGACCGCAGGTGCGGGTGCCGCATTTGGGCATCGCGCTGCTGCTGTGGCCGGAGGGCTGGTTCTATGTCGACGCGGTGCCGCGCGGCGATCTGGTCGGCGACGGCGACTACTTCGACAGCTACTACGCCGAGAACGACGCACCGTGGTTGGCGTTCAAGGAAGAGCACCCCGATTTCACCTGGTTCACCAGCCGCACGGGGTTCATCCGCGGCAGCCTGTCGCCCACCGCGTACTGCTACTCCTTCCCGCCGCATCGGGCCAATCGGGAGACCGTCGCCGCGCTGCTCGGCGCGCGGGTCGAGCAGTGGCTCGGCTGGGTCGACGCCGCCGCGCCGGTGCCCGCCGACGAGCAGGCGGCCCTGGCGGCGCGTGACCTGGCGGTCCGCCGCAATATCGCCGAACGCGATCCCGCGAATGTGATGGGCGAGCGCATGTTCGGCGCCGAACTCACCCAGCGCCTGGTGCGTGGCCTCTGGGGCGGCGACCGCGTGCTGCCACGGCCGAGCGGCGCAGCACCGTCGAGTGTCGGCGAGGCACGGTCATGAGCACTGTTCGTTCGCTCTGGTGGTCGGCGCGCACCGCGGGTGACGCGCCGTTCGATACCGCGCATCTGAAGGTCTATTACCCCGCGATCGCCACCGGCTCCGACCACGAGCGCCTCACCGGCGTCTTCGCCGCCGATCCGGCGGCCGCACCGTATCCGGTGGTGGTCTTCCTGTCCGGGGTCAATGTCGGGCAGGACGCCTATCGCCGGTTCGCCACCGCCATCGCCGAGACCGGTTTCGTGGTGGTGACTTTCGATCGGGTCGCCGAATTGTTCGGCGGCCTGCGCGGATTGACGGTCGGAGTCGATCTGGACGCGGCCAGGCCCGACGCCTACGGCACCCGCCCGACCTGCCCGACCATCGGCGCGATCCTCGACGCGCTCACCGAGTTGAACAGCGACGGCCCGTTGCGCGGGGCACTGGATCTGGACTGCATCGCGCTCGGCGGGCATTCCGCGGGCGGGACCGTGGTGCTCCAGTCGGCGCGCTTCTTCCCCTCGGTCGGTGCGGTTTTCGCGTGGGGCGCGCACACGATGGTGGCGACCATGCTCGGCTGGCCCGCGGGCACCGTGCTGCCCGCTCAGGTCAATTGCCCGGTGCTGCTCGGTGTCGGCACCAACGACGGTGTCATCAACGGCAGCGCCGACCGGTACGGCGAGGACGGCGACCACCGGCCCGACCCGGTCGCCAGGACATTCGACGAGGCGCTGCCGCCGGGCGACCATCTGCTCGCAATCATCCCGGAGGCCAACCACTTCGGGATCGCCGACGCCGACCCGACCGCGGCACGGGCCTTCCTCGACGGGCCGGGTGACGTGGACGCGCTGGCACCGTTCGCCCGCCTCACGTCCAGTTTCCTGCACGCACACCTGCACGATTCGGCAACGGCCCGAACCGAACTCGCCGACTACGTCGCGGCGGAGGTGCTGCGGCCCCACCTAGCGGAGCGCGAACAATGTTGAAAAACTTCTGGTACGCCCTGGAATTCGCCGACCAGGTCGGCCGAACCCCGAAAAAGGTGACCTGCCTCGGCCAGGACTTCGTGCTGTATCGCACCACCGCGGGTACGGCGGTGTGCCTGTCGGATCTGTGCGTGCACCGCGGTGGTGCGCTCTCGATGGGCACCGTCACCGGCGACTGTATCGCCTGTCCGTACCACGGCTGGCAGTACGACGCCGAGGGCGCCTGCGTCCGGATACCGGCGAACGCGGCGGATCGGCTCATTCCGAAGAAGGCCAGGGTCGACGCCTACCCGACGCAGGAGCGGTACGGCATGGTCTGGGCCTTCCTCGGCGATCTGCCCGAGCACGAGCGCCCGCCGATCCCCGAGATCCCGGTGCACGACGACCCGGCCTTCCGGATGGTGCAGTTCGAGATGGAGGTCGCGGCGAACTACGAGCGCACCTTCGAAAACGTCGTCGACGCCTCGCACACGCCGTTCGTCCACGGCACCAGGTTCGGCAATCCGGACAAGCCGGAGATCCCGAATTTCACTGTCCGCAAGGACGACTGGTCCGCGGAGGCCGACATCCAGCTCAGTCCCCCGCCACCGAGCGGGCTCTGGGGCATGCTGTCCAGGAACAAGCCGCGCCCGGAGTTCGTGACGGTGACCAACGGCTGGTACCTGCCCAACCTGGTGAAGCTGCACATACGGCTGCCCATCGGGGATCTGCTGCTCTACGACTTCAACATCCCGCTGTCGCAGGACCGTACGTTGATCAAGATCCTCGGCTACCGGAACTTCTTCACCGGCCGCTGGGCCGACGCCGACACCCGCCGAAGAATCAAAGACATTCTGCTGCAGGACAAGCCGGTGGTCGAGTCGCAGCGCCCGGAGCTGCTGCCGTTCGATCTCGCCGACGAACTGCATGTGCGCAGCGACGCGCTGCAGATCGCCTACCGGCGCAGGCGGGCCCAGCTGATCAAGGACGGCTGGTGGCTCGGTGCCGACGACATCATCACCGGCGACGGGCCACGCCGCACCGCCACCGTCATCGCCTCGCCCGCGCGGCGCGACAATCCCGAACTCGACCAGGCCTGGGTGCACAAGGCCCGCAACGGAGGAACACCGCGATGAGCCTGCCCACCGAACTCAGCGAACGCACCCTGCGGACGCTGAGCGCCGCGCTCGATCTCACCACCGCCGACGATCTCGCGCTGACCAGCACGATGTCGCCCGACCCGGTCGGCAGGCTGCGGGTATTGCGCGGCGGCCCGATCGACAAGGTCGTCACCGTCGATCTGGTTGTCCCCGCCATCGGCCTGGACAGCCACATGATCTTCGCCTTCACCCCGGCGGATTCGGCCGTTCCGCACTTCACCCTGGACTCGGTGCGGTCGGCGCACTATCACGCCATGCACCTCGATCTCATTCCCCGTACCGACCTCGCGGTGCAGCTGGCCTACCTCGATGCCGCGTACCTGCCGCTCACCCCGCTGCTGGAGGCGGCGTGGCAGCTCGACGGGGTATCGGCTGCGGCGATCGGACCGCGGCAACGGGCGATGATGTCGCCGTGGATGGTCGTGTGCCGCGCCACTGAATCCGCCTTCCGCGCACTGGACGGCACCGTCGACGGCTATCTGCAGCACTGGCTCACCCTGGTGGACAAGGGAGTTCCGGCGGTCACCGGCGATACCGCCGCCCGGGACCGCACCAACCGCGCGAATTTGTTCAGCCCCGAGGTGGATCCGGTGTGGGCGCAGGTGGCCGGCTTGCTGGGTGACGAGCAGGCCGAGCGGGTGCGAGCGGAGTTGCTCGGATGACCGCCGCGGCGCCGAGCCGGTGGCAGCAGCGCATTGCCGGTGAATGGGTCGGCAGGCCATCGCTGTTCGCCGCCGACGGGGTCTGGCGCGGTTTCGAGGACATCCGCCGCTCCTCGGTCTTCGCCGACGGGACAACGACTTATTACATGGACGGCGGGCTCACCGGCGGCGGCGACATGGCCGGGCGGTTCGCCCTCGGCGCGCCGTTCGCCTTCGGGGTGGTCGACTCCGACAACGACCGGCTCTACACCGGACCCGACTTCTACGGTGCGGGCAGGCCGTACGGCGGCTTCGTCGACGCGCACTATTACGGCCCCGGCTGGCAGGTGGGGTTGAACACGTGGAACCAGACCCTCGGTGATACGCAGGTGTACTCCTCGGTGCTGTACCAGGGGCCGGCGATGATCGGTGTGTTCAATGGCGTCTACACCCGCGACACCGCACGCAGAGACGACCTCATTGAGCACGAGACCCGTTGTGGGGCTACACCTTTTGTCCTGCCGACGAAGGATGACTGCCGCTACGCCGGTGACTGCGAACTGTGGGGCGCCGACCAGCAGCCGCGCGGCACGGTGCGGATCGTCCTCGACGTGACGCCACTGAGCTTGCTCACCGCCGAGCACCGCGTCACCTGGAGCGGCGCGCTCGACCGCACCTTCGAGGCGACGGTGCGCCGCGACGGCGTCCGCTCGTTCCACGAGGGGCCCGGCGCCTGGGGCAACGCGACCGCCTACGGCCGGGCCAACTATCCGGTGCTGCACCTGTCCGACGGCGGCAAGCTCAACGGCCGCGAATTCATGATGGACGCCGAACCGGGGATGGGCGCGGGCACCGAGCTCGCCGTGGTCTACGAACTGTTCGAACACAACAGCCTCAGCGCGGTGCTGCACGGCGTGCTGGAGCGGTCATGAGCGCGCCCGCGAGCCGCACCGTCGTGGTCACCGGCGGCACCCGCGGCCTCGGGCTCGGTCTGGCCAGGGCGCTGCTCGACCGGGGACAGCGAGTCGCGTTGTGCGGCACCGATACCGAGCGGATCGACAAGCTCCGGACCGAACTGTCCGATGCAGCGCTGCTGGTGGCCGCCGACGTCACCGATCGCGCTCAGCTGCAAGGTCTCTGGGATGCCGCCGTCGCCCGCTTCGGCCGCGTCGATGTCTGGATCAACAACGCGGGTATCACGCACACCCGGACGCCGATGTGGGAGCTGCCCGCCCAAGATGTCCGGAAGGTGTTCGACACCAACCTGATCGGCGCGCTCAACGGCTCCGCCGTCGCGATCGCGGGCATGGCGGAGGCGGGCGGCGGGCACGTGTGGAATATGGAGGGTCTCGGCAGCGACGGCCGCGCGGTACCCGGACTGTCGGTCTACGGTGCGAGCAAGCGAGCACTCACCTATCTGACCGAGGCACTGGCCAAGGAGGTGCCCACCGGTGTCTCCGTGGGTCTGCTGAGCCCGGGTATGGTCGTCACCGACCTGCTGACCCACGGCTACGCCGATCCAGACGAATTGGCCAAGGCCCGCAGGATCTTCAACATTCTCGCCGACCGGGTCGAGATTGTGGCGCCGTGGCTGGCCGAACGCGCTGTCGCGCACCCGCGCAACGGCGCGCACGTCCGCTGGCTCACCACACCGAAGGTGCTCGGCCGCTTCGCCACCGCCCCGTTCCGGCGGCGCGATCTGTTCGCCGAATGAGCACGACACATCGTAGCGATTGGGAGATGTTCTATGCCTGACGTTTTGGGCTGGCGGCGCAAGTTCGGGGTGCTCGCTCCGTCGACGAATACCGTGGTGGAGCCGGATTTCGCGCGCATGGGGGTGCCGGGGGTGACCGCGCATTTCGGTCGCATCCACATCCGGGACCAGAATATGGGTGACGACGCGGGCATGGACCGGCTGCTCGAACAGATCCGCGCCGAGATGGACGCGACCTGCGCGCGGGTGCTGACCTGCGAGCCGGATTACATGGTGATGGGCATGTCGGCCGAGACGTTCTGGGGCGGTGTGGCGGGCAACCAGAAGTTCGTGCGGCAGATCGAGGACGCGACCGGGCTGCAGGTCGCCACCGGCGCGGAGGCGTGCAGGCGCGCGCTGACGCTGAACGGCGCGAAGCGGATCGGCGTGGTGACGCCCTACCAGCCGATCGGTGACGCGAATGTCGTCCGGTTCTTCGGCGAGCTGGGTTTCGAGGTGGCCGCGATCAAGGGATTGCGCTGCCCCACCGCGGTATCCATCGCCCATGTGTCGGAGAGCGACCTGCGGGCCGCGCTGCGCGAGGTGGACAGCGACGATATCGACGCCCTCGTCCAGTGCGGCACCAATCTGTCCATGGTGCGCCTGGCCGACGAGGCCGAACGCTGGTTGAGCAAACCGGTGATCGCCATCAACGCCGCGACCTGGTGGATGGCGCTGCGCGACAACAGTATCCGGGACCGGATCGAGGGCGCGGGATCGCTACTGCGGGACCATTGAGCGGTCCTCGTCGCGCCGCCGGAGCCAGGCCGCGGTGCCGAGCAGACCCGCCGAGAGGACGAGCTCGCCCGCGTTGCCGAGTACTGGTATGACGGGCGCGGCTCCGGCGACCAGCGTCATGACCGCCGACGTCGCGAAGAGCAGGCGGTAGCGATGTCGGCGCCACAGGCCTATGCCTGCCGCGAGCACGGCCAAGCCTGCGATGATCGCGGGCAGTGCCGTCGCAGCGGAGCCGGTAGCGCCCGTATAGCGCAGCGCGCCCGCCCACCACCGGGGCCGCAAGTCGAGCTGAAGGACGTGCAGACTCCCGACCGCTATGAGCGCTACGGTCAGGCCAACCGCCGCGCGTCGAACGCCGGGCCGTCGCACCACCGGGATGTCCGCGCTATCCATCGCGGCGCGGGCCCACAGCACCAGCAACGGGGTCAGGATCGCGTGCAGTACGAAGCGCGGCACGCTCAGCAGCTCGAGTGGGCGCCCCTCACCTATCGTGCTCCCCAAGGCGAGCACGGCGTTGTCGTAGCACAGCGCCGTACACAACACCGTGGGCAGCAGGAACATCCGAGCAGCACCGGCGCGGATCCGCGATACACCGAACAGCGCGAGGACGAGATGCCCAGTTGCGAGCAGCAGGAAGAGCGCCGAAACGATCACAGGGAACCCATCGGGATGTACTTCAGCCTTCCAGTAGGCGGCGAGCCTGGCGGATCACGGCCAGATCCACCATTCTGCCTGCCTCGTCGAGCAGCACCCCGCCCGCCGCGGATTCGAAGCGGTCCACCAGCGCTCGCGCACGGTCCAACTCGTCCTCCGCTGGCGTGAATACCTCGTTGACCACCGGGAGCTGCGCCGGATGGATACAGGCGCGGCCACGGAAACCCATGCGCGCCAACGCCCACGTGGATTCGCGTAACCGCTGCGGGTCCCGGAAATCGGTGCTGACCGGTCCCAGCGGTGCCGCGATACCCGCCGCCGCACTGGCTAGTACCACCTGAGCGCGCACGGCCAGCAGTTCGCGGTCGTCGGCGCTCGGTTCGATACCCAGCTCGGCCCGCAGGTCCGCCTCGCCGAGCTGGAGGCGGGCCACCCGTGGGCCCGCGGCGATCGCGCGGGCGTCGAGTACGGCGGCCGCGCTCTCCAGCAGCGGACAGATTTTGATGGCGTCACGCCGCGGCTCGTACTCCCCCAGCACCTCGGCGGCGGCCCGGACCTGGTCCACCGTCTCGGTTTTCGCCAGGCAGACCGCCGACACCGCGGGCAGTGCTACCGCCGCCAGATCAGCTTGCCCGACAGCACCGGCGTTGACCCGGACCCAGATCTGTTGCCCGGCAACGGCTACCTCGCGCAACCAGGCGGACACCGCCGCGCGCGCCGCGTTCTTGTCGGCCGGCGGTACCGCGTCTTCCAGATCGAGCAGGATCACGTCCGCAGGACCGGCCAATGCTTTGCCGAACAGTTCCGGCCGGTTGCCGGGCACGTACAGCGCGGATCGCACCCGCGCGGCTCGGGTGGGCCGAGCACCGGGACCGCGGCCAGAGTCGAGCACCGATTCACAGTAACCAGGCGCTGCTCATCCGGTCAACAGTTCGAAACATAGTTTCTCTCAGAGAAACAGGAAAAGGCGGGCACCAGCATCGTGCAGCATCGATCCCCCTCCACCCAAAGCCATTCCGCCGCTTGACAGCCGTCCCGATGTAGGTGCTAATGAACACCAACGGCTAAGAAACGCCATTCCATCAAGGGAAACACCCTGGGCATTGCCGTTGGAGTCGCCATGAATTTCCGAGGTCCGGCCCTCGCCGCCGCTGCCGCCATCGTCACCTGTCTCAGCGCCACCGCCGCACCGGCCGCCGCCGCCGAGCTGTCCAGGCTGCCCGGTGTTGTCGACATTCCCTGCGCCGCAACCACTCTGCATCAGGGCGTCGACTGGTATCTACCGACCGGCGTGCCGAAGGGCATGGTCTGGATCCAACACGGCTTCGCCCGCACGCACAGCAATGTCGCGCAACTGGCCACCACCTTTGCCGCGGGCGGCTATCTCGTCTTCGCCCCCGCGCTGCCCTTCATCGATCTCGCCGGGTGCACGCTGCAGAATCTCGGCGACAACACCCGCTTCCTCGACAATGTCGCGAACCTGTTCGGCACCGCGGCACACCCGGACGGCGCACTGTCGCGCAGTCTCGCGGCCGCGGCCGCCGACGCGGGCAGGCCGCCCCCGCAACTGCCGCGCGACTTCGTCTTCGTCGGGCACTCCGCGGGCGCGGAAGCGGTCGAGTTCGTCGCGCACCGGCTGCACGTCGCCTACCCGGACACGTGGCACCGGCTGCGCGGACTGGTGCTGCTCGACCCGGTGAAGTCGTTCCTCGGCGACAACACCGACCGCGCGTTGGCCGACCTCGACCCCACCGATCTGCCGATCCTCACGATCGCCGCGCAACCGTCGCTGTGCAACAACCTCGGCAACGGCACCGACGCCGTGCAGCAACGCCTGAACCGCCCGTTCCTCGGCATCCGGCTCGGTAACGGTCTGCACACCGACGCCGAGGGCACCAGCTCGGATTCGATGGGCAACCTCCTGTGCGGCACCCCCGACGTGGCCAACACCTCGGTCCTGCAGGTGCTCGCGCGCGGCTGGTCCGACGACTTCATCGCAGGCACCAAAACGGCCGACTACTACCCCGCGACCACCGCCGAAGCGGTCACCGCCGCGCCGGCCGTCGCCGCCGCACCGGCCGCGACGATTCTGCCCGCGAACTGAGCGGCGGATCAGAGACCGACCGACCAGGGCTGTTTGCATCGAGGCCAGCTGGGCAAGCCGCTCGCGAGAGACCTTTGTGCCCGCTCGCCCTAGGAGGTGCGTCGAATGCCCGGATCCAGCCGTCGCTCGAAGTCGAAAACGCCGCCCGTCGTGCCCGGAGCGCCCGCCGTCGCCGCCGCCTCGGTGACCGAGCCGACCCAGCCGCACGAGCCGCTGCCGCCGAAGCCGGACCAGGCGGCGCCGCGACTGAGTACGCCGACCGGTGCGCCGGTCACGGCACCCGTCGAGGCGATGGCACAGCAGGGCGCCTACCTCACCACGGCGCAGGGCGCACGGCTGACCGATACCGACCACTCGCTCAAGGCCGGGCCGCGCGGGCCGGTACTGCTGCAAGACCACCACCTGCGCGAGAAGATCACCCACTTCGACCACGAACGCATCCCCGAGCGGGTCGTGCACGCCCGCGGCGCGGCTGCGCACGGGGTGTTCGCGGCCAACGGAGCGGCGGAGAAGATCTGCTGTGCGTCGCTGTTCGAGAAGGGTAAGGAGACGCCGGTTTTCGTGCGGTTCTCCACGGTGCTCGGCTCGCGCGGTTCGGCCGACACGGTGCGCGACACCCGCGGCTTCGCCACCAAGTTCTACACCGACGAGGGCGTGTTCGACCTCGTCGGCAACAACATCCCGGTGTTCTTCATCCAGGACGGCGTCAAATTCCCCGACATCATCCACGCGGGAAAGCCGCATCCGGACCGGGAGATCCCCCAGGCCCAGAGCGCGCACGACACCTTCTGGGACTTTGTCACGCTGCACACCGAGGCCACCGCGCACACCCTGTGGAACATGTCCGACCGTGGCATCCCGCGCTCCTATCGCATGATGGAGGGCTTCGGGGTCCACACCTTCCGGCTGATCAACGCGCGCGGCAAGACCGTCCTGGTGAAGTTCCACTGGAAGCCGAAACTCGGTGTGCACTCGCTGCTCTGGGAAGAGGCGCAGATCGCCGCGGGTGTCGATCCGGACATGCACCGCCGCGATCTGGCCGACGCCATCGAGGCAGGCGCCTTCCCGCAGTGGGATCTCGGCGTGCAGGTGTTCCCCGACACCGAAGACCAGACCTTCGAAGGCATCGATCTGCTCGACCCCACCAAGCTCGTTCCGGAAGAGCTGGCTCCGGTACAGGTCATCGGCACGATGACGCTCAACGCCAACCCGACGAACTACTTCGCACAGACCGAGCAGGTGGCCTTCCACCCCGGCCATCTGGTGCGCGGCATCGACCACACCGACGACCCGCTGTTGCAGGGCCGTTTGTTCTCCTACCTCGATACCCAGATCTCGCGCCTGGGTGGCCCCAACTTCGCGCAGCTGCCGATCAACCGTCCGCACGTCGGGACAAACGACATGTTCCGCGACGGAATGCACCAGAGCGCCGTACATTCCGGCGTCGCGCCGTACCGCCCGAACAGCCTCGACGGCGGTTGCCCCTTCCTGGCCGGAAACAAGGATGCGGCCCTGATCGAGTACCCGGAGGCGGTCGCGGGCAAGAAGGTGCGCGCGGCGCCGAAGAGTTTCGATGACCACTTCAGCTCGGCTCGGCTCTTCTACGCCAGCCTGTCGCCGGTCGAGCAGGCGCACGTCGCCAAGGCGTACACCTTCGAGTTGGGCAAGTGCTACGAGAAGGCGATCAAATTGCGCGCCGTGACGGTGCTGCGGCAGATCGACGAGCGGCTCGCCCAGACCGTCGCCGAAGGGCTCGGCCTGCCGCTTCCCGCGGGCAAGGCGAACAAGAAGGTCAAGGTGACGGTGTCGCCCGCGCTCTCCCAGCTCGGCGGTAAGTGGCCGACCGACGGCCGGATCATCGGCATCGTCGCCGACGAGACGGCCGACCTGAAGGACCTGGCCGCCACCGTCGCCACTATCTCCGCGCAGTCGATGACTCCGCTGGTGATCGCACCGCACGGCGGCGAACTCGAAAGGGGTGGAACGCAAGTGACGGTCTCGCGCACCCTCGACACCGTCCGCTCCATCGAGCTCGACGCGCTCGTCATCGCGAGCACCGTGGACGACCTGCGCCTCACCCTGCTTCTGCAGGAGGCGCATCGCCATCTCAAGGGGATCGCCTACACCCCCGACGGAGCGGGTGCCCTCCGTGCCGCCGGTATCTCGGACAGTTCCGCCGGTGTCGCGGCGACCAAGACCGTTGCCGCGGCATTCGACGCGATCGCCGCGCTGCTTCCTGAACATCGCGTGTGGGCCAGAGGCGCCGAATACAGCCAGTAATTCGGACGGATGCGGGTCGTTCGCACGTGCGGGCGACCCGCACACCATGTCCGTGAGCCGAGTGTGCCGAGCGCGTACGATATGCCACGCGAACAGGAACTCGTCATGACAAGCTCAGGACAAATGCTTCTCCCGACGGGACGGTTGTAGAGGTGACGGCTGACGCGCAGGATGGCTGGATCGGGTCGGCGCCGCACGCATCGGTGACGGACAGCGCCGTCGGCGTCGAGGGACTGGACAAACTCGCCCTGCACTTGGGCGATCTGGCGCGCTTCCTTCAGGAACAAGGCAGCGTCGAGGAGACCCTGCAGGGCATCGTCGATGCGGCGGTAGTAACGGTCCCCGGCGCCGAATACGCGGGGTTGTCGGTGGTGCGAGGTCGCGAAACCATGAGCACGCCTGCGGCATCCGCCGAGGTGGTCGATCAGGTGGACCAAGTACAGATCGACTTCCAGGAGGGTCCTTGCCTGGACGTGCTGTACGAAAAGCACACCGTGTGGTTGCCGAACACTGCCGAGGAGCGGCGCTGGCCGCGCTTCGCCGCCCGCGCGCGGGAGCTCGGGATCGGCAGCATGCTGTCGTTCCAGCTCTACGTCACCGGCGACGATCTCGGCGCGCTCAACCTGTACTCCCGCCACGCCGAGGCCTTCACCGACGAATCGGAGCAGGTGGGGCTGCTGTTCGCGACACACGCGGCGGTAGCGATGGCCGACGCTCAGGAGCGAGCGCACCTGAGCCAGGCCATGGGCACCCGCGACCTGATCGGCCAAGCCAAGGGCATTCTGATGGAGCGCTACAAGCTCACAAGCGTCCAAGCGTTCGCCCTGCTGGTGCGGGCCAGCCAGCACACCAACACCAAGCTCGCCGAGGTCGCCGAATACCTCACGCGCAGCGGTGAACTCGTCGGCAAGCGGGGCGGCGACGAATAGCCGACGGCCGGCCACGATGTGATACCGCAGCCGGTCGCCGCGTCGATGCGCCGCTATCAGGGCTTGTCGGGATCCAACGTGTCTTTGATCTTGCCGAGCAGACCCGCCTGGGTGCCCATCTCGGTCGAGCGCGGCTTGCCCTGCGAGCCGTCGTAGGTGACGTAGAGCTGCGGGTCCGGCGGCGGCGGAGCAGCCTTGTCCCCCAACGGAACCGGGTCGGGAATGAAGCCGTTCTTGTGCACCCCGTCCGGTGCGGTGCCGTGTGCCCATATGCCCTGATCGGCCGCAACGCCGTCGGACAGATGCCACAGGCTGGTCGCGTGTTCGGAGTGTTCCTCGTCGAACAGCGCGTTCGGGGTGATCGTGTCCTCGATACCGTCCGCCTTGAGCTGCGCGATCGCCGACAGCCACAAATTCTGGTGGTAGGTGTCGCGGGCCAGGTTGAACTTCAACATGTCCTTCACACCCGGGTCGTCGGTCATGTGGTACAGCCGTGCGGTCTGGATGCGACCCTGGGACTCGGCGGTGACGTTCGCGCGGAAATCGGCGAGCAGATTGCCGCTGGCCACGATGTAGCGGCCGTTCCACGGCACACCGTTGCTGTCGGCGAGCACCGGCCCACCACCGGACACGATCGCCTGCTGCGGGTCCATCCCGCCGAGCACCGCGGCGACCACCGGATCGCCCATCGCCGCCTGCGTGGCATGGGTCGCGGGCGCGCCCTCGAGCAGTCGGGCCACCATGGTCGCGATCATCTCCACGTGACCGATCTCCTCGGTCGCCACATCCATGATCATGTCCTTGTACTTGCCGGGCATCCGGCAGTTCCAGCCCTGGAACAAATACTGCATCGTCACGGTCATCTCACCGAAGGCGCCGCCGATGAGCTCCTGCAGTTTACGCGCGTACACCGGGTCCGGCTTCTCCGGTTTGACGTCGAACTGTAAATGGTCGGTATGTCGAAACATGTCGGGCCTCCAGCCGTGAAAGTAATCCCCTTCTCGACGCGTCTACCGCTGAATCCCTTGCCTAAACACGGTTTTCGCGCCCTACCGACAGATTTCCGTCGCCGCCGCACAGTAGAAATCCGCACGTGCGCTCATCCCGCGCGAACAGGGTGTACGGCTCGCGAAAGGGGTATACATGAGCAATCAATTCGCGGCCGCGGACGATCGGCCGGCCTCGCCGGGCCGCGGGTACGTCTAACCTTCGGCCAACTGTTGGGCTTTGGCGTAGGCGAGGTGCAGGAAGTCGGCGCCGGCCAGGGTGGCCATGCCGTCGGCCAGCAGGCGGGTTGCCCGCGGCGCGAAGACGTGGCCGATGGTGAAGGCGGTGACGGCCCAGACGTCGAAACAGAAAGGGCAGCTCAGCAATTCGCCGAAACTGTGCTGGATGCCCGCGTCGTCCTTCGGCTGCTCCATTACCTCACCGGGACCACCGGTGTCCTCGGTCTCCTCGGTGAACGGGGCCCGCAGGGGTCTGGTGACGGCGGCCTTGGTCACCGTGCGAGACAGTTTATGTGCGGCAGCGGCGGTGGTGATCAGGTCCCGCGCCGTCATGGCGCGCGGAAGTTGCCGATCGGTCACCCTGCCCAACAGTGCGACCGCGGCGACGATGAACGCGTAGAGCGTCATCGTCGCCGCGTAACCGCCCAAGCGGCGCTGATTCTCGGTCATGGGCGGAATACCGCCCGGATGCAGCCTTCCCGCTTGTTCTTGAAGATGTCGTACCCGCGTACCGCGTCCTCCAGCGGCATGTCGTGGGTGATCAGGTAGGACGGATCGAGATCACCCTGCTGGATGTAGTCGAACATCCGTGGCACGTAGCGCTGGCCGTGCTGCTGCGACGACCGGATCGTCAGCCCCTTGTTGGTCACCACACCCATCGGGAACTTGTCGGTCACGCCGTAGACGCCGAGCACCGAGACGATGCCGCCCTTGCGGCAGGCGATGATCGCCTCGCGCAGCGGCGTCGCGCGGTCGGTCTCCAGCCGCAGCAACTGCTTCGCGCGGTCGTAGATCTGCTGTAGTCCCGTGCCGTGCGCTTCCATCCCGACCGCCTCGATGCAGGCGTCCGGGCCGCGGCCGCCGGTCATTTCGCGCACCGCCGCCGGCACGCTGTCGACCGCGGTGTAGTCGATGGTCTCGGCGCCGAACTGCTTGCGCGCCAGCGCCAATCGCTCGGGGTAGCGGTCGATGACGATGACCTGTCCTGCGCCGAGCAGACGCGCGGTGTGCCCGGCCATCAGGCCGACCCCGCCGCTGCCCCACACCGCGACGGTGTCACCGGGTGCGATATCGCAGAAGTCCGCGCCCATCAGGCCGGTCGGCACGGCGTCGGAGAGGAACAGGGCCTGCTCGTCGGTGATGCCTTCGGGGATGGTGAAGCAGTTGACGTCGCCGAACGGCACGCGCACGTACTGCGCGTGCGAACCCTGATAGCCGCCGAACGGGTGGGTGTAGCCGTAGATTCCGCCGGTCGGATACCCGAGGATCGGCTGTTGCAGTTCGGCATTCGGGTTCGTGGTGTCGCACGACGACCACAGTTCGTGCTCGCAGAACCAGCACGACCCGCAGCCGATGAACGACGGAACCACCACGCGGTCACCGACTTTGCGCGCGGTGACCGCGCTGCCCACCTCGACTATCTCACCCATGAATTCGTGCCCGAACACGTCGCCTTCGCGCATGCCGGGCAGATAGCCGTCGATGAAATGCAGGTCCGAGCCACAGGTCGTGGTCAGCCCTACCCGCACGATGACGTCGTGCGGATTGAGTAATGACGGATCGTCGACGGTCTCCACCGCCAGTTCGTTGACGCCGTTCCAACACAGTGCACGCATTTGTCGTCTCCCAGGTCAGTGCGCGGCCGCACGCGCGCTCGGATTGTGTGCGAGGGTGGGCAGCTCACCGGTCTGCATCAGTGCACGAGCCCGGTACAGCGCCTTGAATGTTGCTGCGCCGGTAAGCAAGTCGGGCAGCGGCGACTTCACCCGCAGGGTTACCTCGGTCCCGAGGTCGCGCGGGGCGTCCCGGAACGTCACCCGGATCTCCGCGCCCTCGGACGGGTCACCGTTACCGGTGCTGCGCACGAAACGCAGGCCGTTCTCCTCCGTCTCCACCGTGGTATCCCAGGTGACCGACTCCTCGTCCGGGCGGTGCAGAATCCATTCGTAGCTCAACGGTCCCGTCGCACGGACCTCGGCAAGGTCACCGAGTACCCGCGACAACTTGTCCGGGTCACGCCAGAACTGTTCGACCTCGGCCCGCGGACGGTTGATGGTGACCGTCTGCGCGCCGCCGCTGCTACTGCCGGAGTCGATAACCTTGCCAACCAGATCTGTCAGCTGTTCCTTGGCCTTATCGATGTAACTCATCTGGACTCCTTCGAGGTCCGTCGGTGAATCAGGTTCGCGTGCTCGGATGTTCGCCGCGGCGCAGCGGCGGCATGTGTTCGACGGCACCGGCCACGGTGGCCAGTGTTCGGCTCGCGCCACGACATCCGGCCGCCAGCGGTGCCGGTGCGCGTCGCGACAACTGGTCGAGCCGGTCCCGCGACCGGTCCAGGAGCAGGTCCAACCGTTGGTGATCACGGCGTTGCAGCGTCAGAACGCTCAGCGCGCCACCGAGTTCCGTTTCCGTTTGAAGGGCAAGCGAGCGTGGCATCGGTCCTCCTCGGGAAACGCGGTATGCGAGTCGTCCACCGCCTACCCTGCCGCCGAGCGTGCAAACCACATCGGCGTATTCACCCGGCTCGCTCGAGGGGATAGTCGAGCACGTGCGCTGGGAATTCGCCCCGCTCCCGCCCCTCGGTGACGCGGCGCCGGCGTCGCATACCTCGGGCGCGAGCGGGCACTCGCGCGGCAAGAAGGTGAGTGTCCGGCCGTGCGCGCGATCGGCGCCATGCTGGTCGCCGACCACATCCGTCTCGACGCCATGGGCGCTGCGGTCGCGCTACCCAACGGCGTGCCACTGCCCTTGACGCCGAATGCCGAACAGTCCCAGCAGATGTGGGATACCGGGATGCGGTTCGGGCGCGACTTCGACCTGTCCTGGTTGCGCATGCAGGAGCGCTTCCACGTCCAGTCGCTGCAGGCCGGAGCTCGCCAGATGGAGCTGGGCACCGACGAGCGGGTAACGCGGCTGGCTCGCGACGCCGCACCGACCATTCAGCATCACCTCACCATGGTCCGGGACGCGATGACCACCTGCTGAGCTCGGCCACCGCGGCGGGATCGACGAGGCTTCCGCCGTCGCCGCACCAGGCCGCACGGATCACGGATTCTCGCTGTCGGGCTCGGACTGTGGTTGCTGCGAGGTGAGGGGGTTCGCCGCAGGCCCTGAGGTTTCCCGGTCGGCGTCCTCGGATAGGTCCACGGGCCGGTAAGGGGCTCGGACGGGGGCGATTTCGTCGAGCCGCTCGTTGATCGCGAGTGCGAGCATGTCGTGCTGCAGTGCCGGAACCTCCATCAATCCACTCAGGTAAGCCTCCATCTCCATCCGGCCGATGATGCCGCCGAGCGCGAAGTACCGCAGCCACAGTTCATTGATGGTCAGCTGGCTGGCCCGGTACGCCGCGGCCAACTGGTCTCGGTATCCATCTGCACCAGGTTGCGACATGGCTCAGCCGGCCTCCGTGTTGCGGGCGGTCGACGCGACGATCTCGGCGGCGGCCGACGAGCTGAGCCGCGCGAGCGCGCTGTACACGGCCTGCCTGGACCGCAACAAGCCGGACGCGTGGGCGTCAGCGGCCGATAGTTGCTCGGCGACATTCTCGGGGGGACCCCTGTCCGCCATCACAGCACCTCAATCCGCGCAACAGAGCAATTTCGCCTGCGATACAGTCATTATCGTCCGCCTCCGCCCCCGGCGGCAGTCCGTATCACGTACCCACTCGGAGCTCACCAGCACTGGCGGTATGCCCATGGCCGGTCGCCACAAACGAGCTGGGGGGCCGGCGGCGGCCCGCTTGTTCCGCTGTCGCCGCGGGGTGGTGTGTGACGAGCCCGATGCCCCGGAGTGTGCGAAGTTGCGCGTCGAGTGCTGGATCGGGGGTACCTCGAGATCATGACTACCTCTCACCACACCGAGGTCGGTGCTTTACCTGCGCCGCGCGGCGAGCTGTCCGCCGGGATCATCGATGTGCTCGCCGGCGCTCCCGGCAGTGCGGTGCCGACGTTGCCCGAGGTCGACCCGTACGGCGAGGACTTCCAGCTCGCCCTGCACACCTGCTACGAACTGCACTACTACGGCTATCAGGGGGTCGACGACGGCTGGGAGTGGGATCCTGGGCTGCTCGCCCTGCGCGCGACCATGGAGCAGCGCTATCTGCGCGCCTTGCGAGCGGACGTGCCCGGCGGGATCGATCTGGACGCCGAGCTCGAGCAGTTACTGGTGACTCCGGTCGAGGAGTCGGGCGTCAGCGCGTTCCTGCGGGACGAGGGCGAGCCGTGGCAGTTGCGCGAGTACTTCGTGCACCGCTCGATCTACCACCACAAGGAGGCCGATCCGTACGCGTGGGTGATTCCGCGGCTGCGTGGTCAGGCCAAGGCGTCGCTGGTCGCGGTCGAGTTCGACGAGTACGGCGGCGGGCGCGGCGAGCGCGTGCACGCCAAGCTCTACGCCGACCTGCTGGCCGGTGCCGGGTTGAACCCGGACTATCTGCACTACCTCGATATCGTGCCGGCGCCGATGCTCGCGCTGGTCGACATGATGTCGCTGTTCGGCCTGCATCGCGCCTGGCGTGGCGCGCTCGTAGGGCACTTCGCGACCGTGGAGATCACCTCCCCGCCCGGCTCGCGCCGGATGGCGCAGGCGCTGGGCCGCTGGGATTCCGACCCGGCCTGCACGCTGTTCTACAACGAACACGTCGAAGCCGACGCGGTACACGAGCAGGTGATGCGCGAGGTGATCACCGATCTGCTCGACCGCGAGCCCGAGTTACGCGAGTCCGTGGTGCTGGGGATTCAGGTGACCAACATGCTGGAGGACCGGTTCGCCGACCATGTGCTGGGATGCTGGCGCGCGGATCGTACTTCGCTGCGCGAACCGCTAGCTGATCGTGATTGATCTCGTCGCGGGCGGGCATTGCCCGAAGGTGATGTTGATACGCACCCCGGGTGTTTACCGACCGCAGACAGATACGTGGTTGCTGGCCGCCGCGCTGGCCGATGCCGCGCTCCCCCCCGGCGGGCGGGTGGTCGATATCTGCAGCGGAACCGGCGCGCTGGCCGTACACGCGGGCCTGGCGGGGGCCGCCTCGGTCACCGCGGTCGACATCTCGCGCAGGGCGAGCATGTCCACCTGGCTCAATTGCCGGCTGCGCGGCATCGACGTCGAGGTACTGCGCGGGGACTTCGAAGCGATGCTCCGACATCGCCGATTCGATGTTCTGCTCGCCAATCCCCCGTATGTGCCGGTTCGTCAGGGACCGCCCCCGCGGGGCCGTGCGCGAGCCTGGAATGCCGGGCAGGACGGCCGGTCGTTCCTGGACCGGCTCTGTGCGGCGGCCCCGAAACTCTTGGCCCCCAACGGCACTGCGCTTATTGTGCACTCGATGGTCGCCGACCCGGATCTGACCATTACGCAGCTGCGGCACGGCGGATTGAAAGCCGCGGCGGTCGCGCGCACGACGATCCCGTTCGGGCCTGTGATGCGACAATGTAGCGATCATCTCGTCGACGAAGGACTGATCCGACCGGGGCAACAGGACGAGGAATTGGTGGTGATCCGTGCCGACAGGACCCGGAAGTGACCGGCGGAGAATAACTTTTACCGAGGACGGACCGGCGCTTATCGAAGGGCCGGTGGAGATCGTCACCGCCGACGGCACCCGGATCGACTGCGATCGCTTCCAGGTGGCGCTGTGCCTCTGCAAACGTTCGAAGAACTACCCACTCTGCGATACCAGCCACCGCAAGCGCAGTCGTCGGGCGAGTTGAACCACTAAATCCCCCGTCCGTTATCCGGTGACGGCGCCGAACTCGGATCGGGCACTGCCCTATCGAGTTCGGCGCCGTGACCTACCGGTCCTGACCTTGCAGCACCAGATCGCCCCGGCGCGCACGGGCCGCGTTGACGGCGGCGAGCAGCACGCCGATGCCGACCAGGATCAGACCGCGCACCCAGACCTCACCCTCGATCCGGGTGAACAGGAACAGACACGACGCCAGCGCCAGCCACGGGACCGCGGTCGGGATCCGGAAATGGTCCGCCTCGCCCTCGGTCTTCCGTAGCACCAGCACCGCCGCGTTCACCGAGGAGAAGACGATCAGGAGCAGCAGCACCAATGTCGCTGCCAGCGAATCGACTTCACCGGTCAGTGCGAGGAGCAGCGACACCGCGGAGGTCGCCAGAATCGCGACCCATGGGGTGCGGCGGCCCGCCAGAATCCGGCTCAGCACCGGCGGCAGCAACCCGTCACGCGCCATGCCATAGGCCAACCGGGACGACATGATGCCTGTCAACAGCGCGCCGTTGGCGACCGCGACCAGCGCGATCAGGCTGAACACCCAGTCCGGTATCGCGCCTGCCGCGCGGACGACCTCGAGCAGCGGTCCGCTGGACTGGCTCAGCTGCTCCGTCGGCACACTCGCGCTCGCGACGATCCCGATCAGCACGTATACGACGCCTGCGGTGAGCAGCGCCGCGAATAGCGCTGTGGGATAGGACTTTCGCGGCTGCTCAACCTCCTCGGCCAGATTCACCGATGTCTCGAAGCCGACGAACGAGTAGTACGCGAGCACCGTGCCCGCCAGCACCGCCCCGAACGCGCCGTGCTCGGCGGTGCCGACCTGGGTGAGCCGATCCAGGTCGGCGTCGCCCCGCACGATGATCCAGGCCCCGAGACCGATGATCAGCACGAGCCCACCGAGCTCGACCAGCGTCGCCGCCACGTTGGCGCGCAGCGATTCCTTGATCCCGCGAATATTGAGTGCGGCAAGCGCCGCCAGGAACACCACCACGACCGCCATCGACGGCAGCGAGACCAGCGCTTGCAGATAGTCCCCGGCGAACGCCCTGGCCAGCGCGCCCACCGAAACCAGCCCGGCGGCGAGCATGCAGAACCCGACGAGCGATCCGGCGGCAGGCCCGAAAGCGGTGGTCACGTAGTGGGCCGAACCGCCCGCACGCGGAAATTTGGTGACGAGCTCGGCGTAGGAACCGGCGGTGAGGGTCGCGAGCAACAGCGCGGTGAGCAACGGCAGCCAGATCGCACCGCCCGTTTTGCCGGCCACCGCACCGACCAGCACGTAAACACCGGCGCCGAGAATGTCGCCGAGAATGAAGAAGTACAGCAGCGGTGTGCTCACCGCCCGTTTGAGTGCGAGGGCCATCTTCGTCCAATACCCAGATGATCTCTGTTGACGCGGGCCACGCGCGGTATCCGGTGTGTGGCCCGCCCGGCTGGAACTCGAAGCTCCGGCCGGGCGGGCCACTTCCCCGTTCACCCAGGGACGCCGCCACGTCCGCATGGGCACGTCCACCCTAACCGCTACCGACGCCCACAGTGCGCACGCCACTCGGATACCACCCAGGTTCCCCCGAAAGACGCACCCTCTCCCGGGTCCCGCACCCTTTCCGGGATCCGCACTCACGTTCGGGATCCGCACCCACTCCGGGGGCCCGCAACCAGTGCGGATCCCGAGAGAGGGTGCGCCTTCGGCCCCCTCAGTGGGTGTGGTCCACCGAGGGGGCGTCCGGGTGCGCGAGCAGCCAGTCCATCCGCTGCTTGCTCTCCGCGTCGGCCGGGGTCCACACGGTGATAAGGGTCTCGGGTGTTGCCGTGAGGTCGAGGCGGGTCAGCGAGAACGAGAGGTCGCCGATCGCGGCGTGCCGGTAGGTCATGACCGCGCTGGGCGGTGTCGCCACATCGTGGGTGGCCCACAGCCGCGCGAACTCGGGACTGGCCGCCGCGAGCCTGCGGATCAGTTCGGTCCACGACGGGTCGTCGAGGTGCTGGCCGAACGCGGCCCGGAACGAGGCCACCATGTGCGGCAATCCGGTGTCCCGGTTCACGAAGCGCCGGCAGCACTCCGGGGTGGTGAACAGCTCCCACAGGACGTTGCGTGAGCTGTCCGGCGCGGTCAGCCGCGGCCACAACGCCGCACACGGGGTGTTCCAGCCGAGCAGATCCCAGCGACTGTTCAGCGCGGCGGCCGGGAACCCGGACATGCTGTCGAGAATCGCCTGCACGGTGGGGGTGATCCGGGCGGCGCTGGTCGCGACCGCGGCGATCGGCACGTCGGCCAGGTGGTACAGGTGTTCACGCTCGGGATCGCTCAGCTGGAGGGTGTCGGCGATCGCGTCGAGCACCCGGCCGCTGACATTGATCGGCCTGCCCTGTTCCAGCCAGGTGTACCAGGTGACACCGATCCCGGAGAGCAGGGCGACCTCTTCCCGCCGCAAACCCGGTGTCCGGCGCCGCAATCCGGGCGGCATGCCGACATCGGCGGGCGTGACGCGGTCCCTGCGGCTACGCAGGAAGGCCGCGAGCTCGGTACGGCGGGCGGAAGGGGCGGTCACAGGCACCGGCCCATGATCCATCATCGGGCAAACGGTTGCCAGGTGTTGCCAACACCAGTGTCGCGAGACTCTTGGTATCCCGCTCGGGGGCTGCGCAGGGTTCTCACTCATGAAGTTGTTGAGTAGTCCGGTGGTCGGCGGCGCGCAGGCGGCGGCGCAACGGGCGGAGTTCGAGCGAACGATCGCGGGCAGGACGATCTGCGACGCCCTCGCCGACACGGCACGCCACCATGCCGAGTTGCCCGCGTTCACCCAGCACGGTTCGACCATGACGTGGGGCCAGACGCGGCAGCGGGTACTGGAGGTTGCCGCGGGGTTTGCCGAGTTGGGGATGGCACCCGGCGACGTGGCGGTCCTGGCGATGGGAAATCGCACCGAGCACGTCCTCGCCGACCTCGGCGCGGTGCATGCGGGCGGCGTCCCAAGCACCGTCCACGACGGTCTCGGCGCCGGCCAGATCGCTTATGTCGCAAGGGATTGCGGCGCGAAGTTCGCCGTCCTCGACGGCCAGGAACAGCTCGACCGCTGGCTGCCGGTGCTGGCCGACCTGCCTGGGCTGCGCAAGGTGATCGTGGTGGACGCGGCGGCTTGTCCACCCGGCGATCAATTCCTCAGCTGGCCTGAGCTTTTGCGCATCGGGCGGCAGCGGCTGGCTACGGCACCGATCGATGAGCGTTGGCAGGCACTGACTCCCGACAGCACCCTCACCCTGCTCTACACCTCGGGGACCACCGGTAATCCGAAAGGCGTGATCATCACCCATCGGATGGCGCTCTACCAGGAGGCCGTCTCGTCGGCGGCCGCGTCCGCGGCGCGCAGCACCGAGGTGTCCCATATTCCGTTCACGGCCGTGTCCACCCGGATGTTCAACCTGTACATGCCGGTGGTGCGCGGGTCGCACACCCATTTCTGCGCCGACCTGGCCCAGTTGCCCGCCGTGTTGCGGGCGGCCCGCCCACACATTTTCCGTGGCGTGCCCCGGGATTGGGAACAGATGATGGCTGTCGTCCAGGCGCGGCTCGCGCGGGAGACCGACACCGCGGCTATCGCCGACGCGATGCGGGCCGGGCGCGCCTACGTGGCGAGTCGGCAGTACGGACGGTCGCCGACCACGGCGACGGCCGAGAAGTTCGCGGCGGCCGACGCGGCGGTGCTCGCGGGCTTGCGCGCACAGCTCGGGCTCGACCGGGTGCTGTACACGATGAGCGCCGGTGCGCCCTTGCCGCTGGAGGTTTCGCGTTTCTTCGCGGGGCTGGGACTGCTCATCCTCGATGTCTACGGCATGACGGAGATGACCGGCGCGGTCACCGGCAACAACCCGGTCGCCTTCAAACTGGGCACGGTCGGGCGCGCGTTGCCGGGGATCGAACTGCGCCTCGCTCCTGACGGCGAGATCCAGGTCCGCGGCGCGGCGCGCACCCCCGGCTACTTCGGCTTACCCACGCAGACAGCCGAATTGGTGGACAGCGACGGCTGGTTGCGCACCGGCGACCTCGGCGTGCTGGACGCCGACGGCTTCCTATCGCTGGTCGGCCGGAAAAAGGAAATCATCATCACCACCAACGGCAAGAACATAGCGCCCGCCGCGGTGGAGAACCTGCTCAAGGAACACCCGCTGATCGGGCAGGCCCTGGTCTTCGGCGATCGGCGACCGCACCTGGTCGCCGTGCTCACCCTGGCCGGCGACGTGGTGACGGCGTGGGCGGCGGCGCGTGGCCTCGCCGGCGGCCCGGCCGAACTGGCCGCGCATCCGGTGGTGCTCGCGGAGGTGCGCTCGGCGGTCGCGGCGGCCAATGCCCGGCTCGCCGCGTTCCAACAGGTCAAGGCCTGGCGGGTGCTGCCGAGGCCGTGGACCGACCGCAGCGGGGAGCTGACCTCGACCGGCAAGGTCAAACGCTCGGTCGTGCATGCCGAGCAGGCCGAGCTCATCGCCGCCATGTACGCCGCGTGACCGCGCGGTCACCAGTCCCCATCCAGCACGATGCCGAGGAGGCACCCATGACCACCGAGCCGTTCACCATCCGATTCGCCGTCCGCAGCTACGAACTCGACACCCAGCATCATGTCGCCCACACCGTCTACCTGCAGTACGCGGACCAATCCCGCTTCGCCTGTGCGCAGGCGGCCGGGCTCTCCCCCGACAAGCTGCTCGCCGACGGCCTCGGCCCGATCAACCTCGAAACCACCCTGCGCTACCACCACGAACTGCGCGGCGACGACGAGGTCGACGTGTCGTGCGCCTTCGTCTGGGGCACGGGTAAGACGCACCGGGTCGAGCATGTCCTGCGCAAGCCGGACGGGACGCTCGTCGCCGAGATCAGCAGTGTCAGCGCGCTGCTCGACCTGCGCAACCGGCGCCTGGTCGACGACCCGGCCGCGAGCCTGCGCACCCGGGCGAGCAAACCCGAGCTGCTCGGCCTCGCCTGATCCGCTGGCCGGACCGAAACGATGCCTGCGCCGACGCCGGTGTGCCACCGTGGCCTCCGACCATTTCGGTTGGCGGTCGCCGGATACCGGCGTTGGGGTGACAACCGTTGCGAACAATCAACGGCGACGAGTCGCCAGGAGGCAACGCCTTGTCCACGATGCAGGAAGGCACCGCGGCGGACCAGCTGCGCGAAGCGCTGGCCAAACCGATCTTCAACACGGTCTTGAAGACCTGGGTCGGCGACGGCACCACCGACTACGAGGTCTATCTCCGCACGCCCGAGCTGTTGTCGTTGCAGACGACGGTCGACGAGCTCACCGACTCCGACGAGCTCATGTTCCAGATCGTGCACCAGGCGCAGGAGGTCTGGCTCAAGCTCCTGTCGCATGAGCTCGCCGGGGTCGTCGAGGAGCTGGACCGCGACGCGCTGTGGGCGGCGGCCGCGCTGCTGGATCGGGCGAACCGCATCGCCGACTGCCTCGCGCGGGAACTGCGGGTTCTGGAAACCATGACGCCGGATACCTATCAGGTGATCCGGCGCAGCCTCGGCAAGGGCAGCGGGCAGGAGTCGCCCGGCTACAACGCGGTGCTCACCGCGGCCGAATATGTTGCCGCGGCGCTGGATCGGCTGCTCGGTCGCCGCGGCGTCGAACTCGCCAAGGCGTATGGCGCGGGGGCGCAGTCCGATCTCAAACGCCTCTGCGAGATGCTGGTCGACTTCGATGAGCGTTTCCAGCTGTGGCTCGTCGCCCACTTCATGCTGGTGCGCCGGACGATCGGCGTCGGCCAAGGGGTGAATGCCCTGGACGGCGTGCCGACCAGGGTGCTGACGGGCCGGATGACCAAACCGCTGTTCCGGGCGCTGTGGCAGGTCAGGGGCGAGCTGACCGAGAGCTGGCGGCGCGAGGGCGGTTACGCGCCGGGTGCGGCGCGGAGGTCGACGGCCCGATGAACAAGGAGCTGCGGATCGACTCGCTGCGTGCGGAATTCCCGGTGCTCGAGACCTGCGTCTATTTGAACAGCAACTCGACCGGTGCGCTACCGCGCGGCGTCGAGCAGGTGCTCGGTCGCTACTGGGCGACCATGCGCACCTGGCGCGACGACGCATGGGGTGGCTGGCTGGACGAACTGGACGGTTACCTTCGTGTGCTGGCCGAATTCCTCGGTGCCCCAGCGGGAACGGTGGTGACCGACACGAACCTGACCACGCTGCTCGGCAGGCTCGCCACCTGTTTCGACTTCCGCGGCGAGCGCAACAGAGTGGTCACCACCGACCGGGAATTCCCCACCGTGCCGTTCCTGTGGCAGGGCTTCGCGAAGTACGGCGCCGAACGGGTGATGGCCGATTTCGACACCGATGCGGTGCTTTCGGCGATAGACGAGCGGACTCTGCTCGTTTGTGTCGCGCACGGCAGTTACACCACGGGGGCGGTCCTCGATCTCGAACGCATTGTCGCGCAGGCACATCGGATGGGCGCGCTCGTCATCGCGGACGCATTTCAGACAGTGGGAGTGGTTCCGCTGAACCTGCGGGCGCTGGAGGTCGACTTCGTGCTCGGTGGTGCGGGCAAATGGCTTTGCGGGGCGCATACGGCATTTCTTTACGCGCGGGACGACCTGCTGCCGACACTGCGGCCCGCGGCCACCGGGTGGTTCGCCGGTCGCGATCCGCTCACTTTCCGGCCAGCGGAGGACTGGGCCCCGGATGCGCGGCGGCTCGCCGGCGGCACACCGATTCCGTTGACCGCCATGATGTCTCGGGTCGGCCTCGACCTGCTCGCGGCGGTGGGCGTGCCCGCGATCCGCGCGCATTCGCTGCGCTGTACCGATCGCATCATGGCGCGGGCGGTGGATGCGGGGATCCCGGTACGCACGCCGTCCGCGCCCGATCAGCGCGGTGGGGTTGTCTGCCTGTGCTTTCCCGGCGACGAGATGGTGAAGAAGCGGCTGGCCGAACGCGGCATGGTGTGCAGCTGGCGCGAGGGGCTGCGGGTAGCGCCGCATATCTACAACACCGTCGACGAGGTGGACGCCTTCATGGATGCGCTCGTCGCCGAACGGAAGGCCTTGCGCGGATGAGCGAGCTCGCCTTCTCGCCCCGTGCGCTGATGAGCCTGCTGTTCAACGGCGACAAAGCTATTGACGCCGTGCGGACCGCGTGGGAAATGGGCGTCCTGGCAGCGCTGGATGCCGGGCCTGCTCGCTTGGGCGATCTGGCTGACCGATTCGAACTGGTGCCGGTGCGCCTGTACAAGCTGCTCGACTGTCTCGAGTGCCTCGGCCTCGTCACGAGAGTATCGTCGGATGTGTTGCGGGACACCGAGTATCACGCGATCGAGGGGGTACACGACGCGGTCGCCGAGGTGCTCGGCCCGGACTCGCTCGAGCGGGACCGGGACAGCTACCCGTGGCGCACGCTCTACGGCAAACTGCCCGACGTGCTCCGCGGCGAGCTCAGCATGCCGCCGACCGCATTCACCTGGCCGCTCGACAGCGCCGAACAGGTCGCCGGCTTCGAACACAGCATGGCGGCCGGGATCGGCCCCATCGCGGAGACATTTCGAAGACACGCCGAGTTGTGGAGCGGCGAGACGCGTTTGCTTGATGTCGGCGGCGGTGACGGCACGTTGGCCGCGCGTCTGCTGCGGGACAACCCCACACTGCGGGCAGATGTCTACAACCTGCCTGCGGTGCGCTCCCTGGTGGACCGAACGCGGGCGGAGTCGGGCAGCGGCGACCGGCTCGGGTTCGTCGGCGGCGACTTCCTGGCCGAACCGCTGCCCACCGGGTACGACATCCTGTCCTTCGTCCGGGTGCTGCACGACTGGCAGCGACCGCAGGCGCGGGCACTCTTGGCCAAGGCGTATCAGGCGCTGCCGCCGGGCGGGCGGGTGCTCATCTGCGAGGAGTTCCGCGATGCCGAGCGGCTCGCCCGCCAATTCTTCTGGTCCTACTTCCTGATCGGCGTCGACAGCTGCACCAGCATGCTGCGGGAGGTGGCCGACTACCGCGGCATGCTCGGCGAGATCGGTTTCCGGGACGTCGAGGTGCTGCCCGGACCGTTCGAGATCGTGACGGCCACCAAGCCACCCGCCGGTCCCGGTCCGTTCAGCGACAAGAGCTATCGACGCCGCCACGGCGGGCTGGTCGACTGACGGCATGCAGAATTTCGACCACATCTTCGTCGGCGGCGGCCACAACGCGCTGGTCGCGGCGGCCTATCTGAGCCGAGCCGGACACGAGGTCCTCGTCATCGACCGCAACGATCGGGTCGGCGGGTTCGTCCGCAGCGCCGAATTGGCGCCGGGGGTGATCTACGATCCGTTCTCGTCCGCGGTGCCCCTGTTCACGAGCGGCCCGGCGTGGCGCGACCTCGGCCCGGATCTGCGGAAGCAAGGTCTGGAGATCCTGCAACCCGAGTTTCCGACCGGGGTTTCGCTGGAGGACGGCACCACCGCGGTCTTCCCGCGCGACCCCGTGGCGCTGGCCGAGGAGGCCGACCGGCTGCATCCGGGCGACAGTTCCGCGGTCGCCGAGATCATCTCGGCCCTGGGACCGTCGACGGGTGCGGCGTTCGGTCTGATGGGTCAGGATCTGACCTCCGACGCGGCCCGTGCCACGCTCGCCCAGCTGGTGCGCGACGGCAAAGGCTGGTCCGAGGTGGCCGAACTCGCGCTGGACAGTGCGCGCTCGGCCGTGTCGGAGATCGAATCTCCGGCCATGCGCAGCCTTTTCGGCTCGTGGCCGGCGCACGTGAGCCACGGGCCCGACGACGCGGGCGGCGCGTTCTGGACCACCATCTTCCCGCTCGGCTTCACCGGCGGCGGCATGCCGATCCCCCAGGGTGGCATCGGCAAACTGGCCGAGGCGCTGGCAGGCATCGTCACCGAGCACGGCGGTGTCATCCAGACCGGCGCCACCGTCACCCGGATCCGGGTGGCCGACGGGCGCGCGGTGGGGGTTCAACTTTCCGACGGCAGCGCGTACCGGGCCAGGAACAGCGTCGTCGCCTCGGTGAACCCGGACCAGCTCTACGAGTGGCTGCTCGCGGAAACGCAAGTGCCCGAGCACATTCTGGCGCAGGCCCGGCGTTACCGCTACGGCACCGGGCTTTTCCAGCTGCACCTCGCCACCTCCGCGCCGATTCCCTGGGCGGACAAGCGTTTCGAGCGGATCGGGCAGCCGTTCCTCACCGATTCACTCGACGGGCTGTCGTTGCACGTCGCCCAGGCCCGGGCCGGGCTGCTCCCCGCGTGGCCGACGATGACCATCGACTCGCCGACCGCGCATGATGCGACGCGCGCGCCCGAGGGCACCAGCGTGCTGCGCATCCAGGTGACCGATGTCCCCACCCGTCCGCGCGGTGACGCGGCGGGGCTGATAACCACCGACGGCACCTGGAATGCCGAAGTGGTGAACCGCTACGCCGACCGGGTGCTCGAGGTTGTCGAACGCCATGTCCCTGGACTGACCGCAACGATCGTCGCCCGGTCGATGATCACCCCCGCCACGCTGGCCGCGTTCAACCCCAACAGCGGTCCCGGCGACCCCTACGGCGGTGCCCAGGATCTCGCGCAGAGCTTCGCCCTGCGGCCCATCGCGGCGGCGCCGGGTCATCGCACCTTCGTGCCCAATCTGTATGTGCTCGGCGCGGGAACCTGGCCCGGTGCGGGCGTTTCCGGTAACTCCGGTTACATCGTCGCCCAGTATCTGCTCGACTCCTGACGGACGGTCAGGCCTGTTTCGAGGCAAGCTCCACCACGGTGATGTCGGAGGGTGCGCCCACCCGGACCGGTGGGCCCCACGCACCCGCCCCACGCGTGACGTAAAGCTGCGTGTCGCCGTAGCGCTCCAGCCCGGCGACGGTCGGATTGGCCAGTTCCGCAAGGAAATTGCCCGGCCAGACCTGCCCGCCGTGGGTGTGGCCGGACAGTTGCAGATCCACGCCGAACTCGACGGCGTCGTGGATCTGCACCGGCTGATGCGCGAGCAGCACCGCGGTGCGCGTGAGGTCGCGATTGCCAAGTGCCGCACCGAAATCCGGCCCCTGCCCGATGCGTTTGCCCTGAATGTCGTTGACACCGGCGAGGTCGAAAAACGGCAACTCCGTGCGACTGTTCGCCAGGAGACGCAGCCCGAGTTCCTGCACGTGGTCCATCCACTGCTCCGCGCCGGAGAAGTATTCGTGGTTCCCGGTGACGAAATACGCGCCGTGCCGTGCGCGTAGCCGGGCCAGTGGCTCCACCGCCGAGCGCAGATGTTCGACACTGCCGTCGACCAGATCACCCACGATGGCAATGAGATCCGGCTGGGTGCCGTTGATCGTCTCGACCACCCGTTCCGCGAATCCCCGACCGAGAATCGGGCCGAGATGGATGTCGCTGACCACGGCTATCCGGAAGCCGTGCGCGGCGCGCGGCAGATTCGCGAGCGGGATCGTCAGGCGTTTCACCTGCGGACCGGACAACACGCTGTGCGTGCCGTAGCCGACGGTACTCACCGCAGCCAGCGCCGCCGCACCACCCACCGCGCGAGAAACGAACAGCCGCCGCGAAACCGGCACCTCCGGCTCATCGCGAGGCGCGGCATCCGCTCCCCCGGTCGCGGCGATCAGCACGTCCTCCGGCGTTCTGCTCGCGGAACTGTCCGACCGGGCGCTCCACCGGCGGACCAACGGCCGCACCAGTTCCCCCGCCAGCAGCCACAACACGAGATAGATGAACAGCGCACCCCACAGGTACCCAGGCCAGGCAATGATCTGAATGAGCAGAAACGGAATCCCCGCCGACTCGGCCACGAACGCACCGACCAGCAACACCGGCCCCGCGATCAGCACCCCCGTCCCCACCCGCCGCCCCACGGATCCACGCACCGTCGTATCCCGCACCAGCCGCCGCCACACATACCAATGCAGCCCGCCGAAAATCCCCAACACGACGACGCCCACAACAACAGCCACCGCATCACTCTATGCGGAGCCCCCACCCCCACATACCCGCACCGCCGCTTGGGACCCGCACCCGATACGGGGCGTTGGAGTCGGTGCGGATCCCGAGCGGCGGTGCGGCAGTTCGCCGCTAGACCTCGCTGACGGCGAGGCGGACGCCGAGCGCCACCAGCACGGTACCGGTGATGCGCTCCAGCCACTGGCGCACTCGGGTCTCGGCGAAGAACGCGCGTGCGCGGCCGACGAAGACGGCGACCGTGATGAACCAGGTGGCGTCGATGACGAGGTGGAGCAGCCCGAGCAGCAGCGTGGTGGCGAGGATATTCGCCTCCGGCGCAACGAATTGCGGATAGAACGCGAAGGCGAACACCGCGACCTTCGGGTTGGTCAGGTTCGTCAGCATGCCGATGCCCGCGGCCCGCCACGGCTTCGCCCCGACTGCGTCCTCATCGACCAGCGCCTCGCCGGACGGATTGCGCGCCGCCCGCCACGCCTGCACACCGAGGTAGATCAGCACGGCCGCACCGATGATCCGAATAACCACATACGCCACGTCACTGGCGGCCACCAGCGCGGAGAGCCCGAACGCCGAGGCCGCGATCCACGCGTACAACCCGACCTGCATGCCGCCGATGATCGGCACCGCCGCCCGCGCGCCACCCAGCGCGCTGCGCCGAATGACCAGCGCGGTAGTGGGACCGGGCACCATCGCCGCGAGTGCCACCGCAAGTACGAAACCACCGAGAACCGACCATGTCATGCTCCGAGCATCGCACGAAACTCTTACGCCCGTCCCACTTCTCGTCGGCGGTCCGGGGGTGCTACCTCCGTCGAAGTTCGTCGCGCAGCCGCCGGGCCACGCCGGCCATCACCGCCTCCGCGGCGGGTTGGGCGGTCGCGGGCACGGTGGATTCGGTGAGGGCGGCGACGGCGAAGGCTTGGCCGTCGGCGTGCTCGACGACGCCGATTTCGTGGCGGAGGTTGAGCAAGGTGCCGGTCTTCGACGACCATCGGGACGCGTCGCAGCCGAAGTCGGGGGCCAGCCGGTTGCGCAGCATGTTCTCCCCCATCAGTCGGCGGACCTGCGCCGCGGCCTCGGGACGGATGCTGCTCGGCCGCCAGATCTTCTGCAGCAGTGCGACGAAGGCGCGTGCCGAGCCGGTGTTGGCTCGGCTGATGTCGAGCTGCGGGACCGGGTGCCCGCGACCGGCCGTGGTCGCGGTGATCGCGAGGGTATGGGCCAGGTGGGCGTGGTCTGGTTCGAACATCTCGGTCGGTGTGCGGGTGAGCTCGTCCAGCAGGTGACGGACGGAGATGCCCTCGATGCCGAGCCGAGCCATCTCGGCGGACACGGCCGCCGGTGGTGTGAGCCCGAACAGCGCGTCGGCGGCGGCATTGTCGCTGATCGACAGGGTGAGATAGAGCAGATCCGCCAGCGCGATGGTGGCGGGATGCCGGAATTTGGTAATCCCGACCGGGCCGGGCGCCGTCACGCGGCCCGGCTGCACCACGATCGGCGTCGTCGGATCGAGTTCGCCGCGGGCAACCCGTTCGAGCGTGGCGACCGCGAGCGGCACCTTGACCAGGGATGCGGACGGGTACTCGGTGTCGGGGTCGATGCCGAGTTCGTCGCCGGTGTCGAGGTCGCGTACCAAAAAGGAACCGCGCAGCCCCGCGCTGTCCAAGTCCTCGCGCGCCGCCAGCACAATCTCAGCCACTCCCACCCTCACATCCTGTCTGTTGGCTCAGCACCCTCAGCCATCGGTATCCGGTTGGCCGAGGCAGTGGCCGATCTCGGCGGCAGGCAGCAACTGTGTTCGCTGCGTGTCCTCGCTCAAACCGGTGACGAGCCGGTAGCCTCGAGCCAGCTCGGCGAGTTCACCGATCGGCAGCCAAGGCAAGCTGAGTTCACCGGCCTGACTCGCTGAGCAGAGCAGCAGATCCGTGCCTGCGAGCGCGTCCGCCGCCGCGGCTGCGAACGAGTTCGCCACCAGCACCTGCGCGGGCTGCAAGCCCACCGCGGCACCGAGCCGCGTGAGCGGGTCACGAATGTGCGGTACATCGTCTTCCGGCTGCACCCAGATGCGGCGTCGGGGTGCGTCCCGGTCGGCGCGGCTCGGCCGCAGCGACTCCACATACAGTGCCCGGCTTTTCCGCGCGGCGTCACCGGCCAGTCCCAGCGGCACCCGCCAACCGCCCTCCCCGGGCGGAATCGCCACCAAGGCCGCCCGCACCTCCATCGTGCGGAGCAACTCCGCGCGCTCTCCCGGATCGGCCGCGTGCAGGTCCAGATTCAGCCCGGTGCGCCGCCCAGCGGCGATCAGCCGAGCCAGCTGCAGTGGACTGCAAATCGTGGGCACCGCCATCCGAAACGGCCGCAGTTTGGCCCGTTCGGCGTGGTGATCCAAGGTGTCGGCGAGTTCGACCAGTCGTTTGGCCGAGGGCAGCACCTCGCGGCCGAACGAGGTCAAGGTGACCGCGCGAGTGGACCGGTTGAACAGTCGCGCCCCGAAACGGCGCTCCAAGGCCGCGACGCGCCTGCTGGCCACCGACTGCGGGATACGCGCCACGGCGGCACCGTCGGTGAAACTGCCGTACTCGCCGACCACCACGAACGCTCGGCAGGCTTCGACCATATCCACGACGAGCCAGTATGCCAGTTCGGCATTAATCAGCGTCGTGCAGCCTTGGACGGCATGAATGAGTGAGTGCCATGCTCCGTCTCGCCCCATCGAAGAGCCATTTTCCAAGGAGAACACTCATGACAGCCAGGTCCAGAATCGGTGTGCTGACAGTCGCGATCACGGCAGTCGCACTGGTCGGCGCGTGCTCGTTGCCGGAATCCGCGACCGAGCCAACCCGGGTGCCCGACGCCGCCACGGCCGCGCGGGCGACCGCTCAGGTGCGTGATCTCGAGTCCGCGCACCACGCCCGAGTCGGTGCCTTCGCCGTCGACACGAAGACCGGTGTCTTTCTGGGTTACCGGGAGAACGAACGGTTTCCGATCGGCTCGACCTTCAAGACGCTGGCGGTGGCCGCGTTGCTGCGCGACCATCCACTGGCCGACGGCTATTTCGACACGGTCATCCACTTCACCGCCGACGATCTGGTGAAGTACTCGCCGGTGACCGAGACGCGCGTCGACAGCGGCATGACGGTGCGCGAGCTGGCCGCCGCCGCCATCGAGAAGAGCGACAACACCGCGACCAACGAGCTGCTGAAACTGCTCGGCGGCCCTACTGCCATCACGAAATTCGTTCGCACGCTCGGCGATACGGTCACCAGCCTCGACGACTGGGAACCACTGAGCAACAGCGGGGACACCAACCCCGAGCACAACTCCACCACGGCCGCCGCGCTCGCCGCCGACTACCGCGCGCTGGTGTCCGGCGACGCGCTACCCGCGCCGGAGCGCGCACAGCTCATCGAATGGCTCCTGCGCAGCACCACCGGCTTGAACCGGATCCGCGCCGGACTGCCGCAGGACTGGAAGACCGGAGACAAGACCGGCGGCGGCGACTACGGGCTCACCAACGACGCCGCGGTGACCTGGCCGCCCGCCAGCGACTCGCCGATCGTG
Source organism: Nocardia sp. NPDC052316 (assembly GCF_044547795.1). Lineage (NCBI taxonomy): Bacteria > Bacillati > Actinomycetota > Actinomycetes > Mycobacteriales > Nocardiaceae > Nocardia > Nocardia sp. NPDC052316. The sequence goes on along the minus strand of NZ_JBIUBB010000002.1, from coordinate 344,833 downwards.
ATCACCGTACTGTCGATCAACACCGAGGAACACGCGCCCGCCGACGACCCGCTCGTCGCCCGATCCGCTCGAGCGATCGTCGAAGCCCTGCACCCCGCCGCCAACGGATGACCCGACGCGAAAGACTTACTCCGATGCGAAGATCCGCAATTCTCACCACCGGCTCCGTTGCCATGCTGGTGGCCCTGACCACAGCCCCGAACACGAGCTCTGACAGCAGCCGGGCGACGGCTACGTCGGGGTCCCATTGCCGAGCCGAGCCGCACGGCGGCCGAGGGTGCGATCGGCCCGGCAATTCACACCGACAGATCCGCTAATCCCGGCGGTACGGGGCACGTCCGGCCGGCGGTTCGGGCTTCGACACATTCGGGAGGTCCGGTATGCCCAACTCCAGCGGTGTCCCGTCCAGCGTGTGCTGTACACCATGGTGGCGAAAGGTGAAGGGGTCACCGGACAATCGAGAGTAGGTCGCCGTGTCGCGGGTGATGACCACCGATACTCGGCTGCCGCGCCACAGGATTCGGAAGGCGAGCCGGTCCAGGTTGTCGGGAAGGCGCGGGGCGAAACGTAATTCGCCATCGCATTCACGCATGCCGCCGAAACCGGCGACGCAACAACTCCAGGTGCCCGCGAGCGAGGCGATATGCAATCCGGTCGCCACATTGTGATGCAGATCGTGCAGATCGGTCAGCGCGGATTCGACGAAATAGTCGAAGGCCAGCGACAGGTGACCGACCTCCGCCGCCATGATGGCCTGGACGCAGGCGGAGAGCGAGGAGTCACGGACCGTCAGCGCCTCGTAATAGTCGAAGTTCCGCAGCTTCTGCTCGGGAGTGAACTCGTCGGGGCACAGGTACATCGCCAGCGTCAGGTCGGCCTGCTTGACCACCTGCTTACGGTTCAGATCGAAGTACGGATAGTGCAGCAGCAGCGGGTAACGCTCGGCGGGGGTATCCGCGAAATTCCAGCGCATGTAGCTGGTGAAATTCTCCGACTGCTCGTGCACCTCGAGCTCGTCGTTGTACGGCATCGCCACCCGCTCGGCGCAGTCGCGCCAGCGATCGAGCTCGCCCGCGGTGACCCCGAGCCGCTGCGCCACCTCGGGCCTGCGCTCGCACGCGGCCACCGCGCCGCGCAGGTTCCGCTGGGCCATCAGATTCGTATAGATGTTGTTGTCGGCCAGCGCGGAGTATTCGTCGGGCCCGGTGACACCGTCGATCCGATAGGTCCCGGCCGAATCCCGATGCCCGAGCACCGCCCACAACTTGGCGGTCTCCACCAAAAGCTCTACCCCGCAGTCCCCTTCGAACTGCTCGTCGCCGGTCGCGGCCAGATAGCGGATGGTCGCGTCGGCGATGTCGGCGTTGACGTGCACCGCCGCGGTGCCGGTCGGCCAATAGCCGGAGCCCTCTTCACCATTGATCGATCGCCACGGGAACATCGCCCCCGTCTGGCCGAGTTCGCGGGCTCGCTGCCGCGCCAGCGCGAGCGTCGAATGCCGCCAGCGCAGCGCGTCGCCCGCCGCGGCGGGCACCGTATGGGTGAGCACGGGCAGCACGAAAGTTTCGGTGTCCCAAAAGGAATGGCCGTCGTAGCCGGGGCCGGTCAACCCTTTCGCCGGTATCGCACGGGTCTCGCCGCGTGCCCCGGCCTGCAACACATGGAACAGCGCGAAGCGCACGGCCTGCTGCATCTCGGGATCGCCGTCGATCTCGATATCCGCGCTGGCCCAGAAATCATCGAGGTAGGCGCGTTGGCGGGCCAGCAGGTCGTCCCAGCCGGTCTCCAATCCCGCCGCGAGCGCCGCTTCCACCTGGGCGCGCAGCGCGGGGGTCGACCGCTGGCTGGACCAGCCGTAGGCGAAGTACTTGGTCACGCACACCGTCTCGCCCCGTGCGACGTCGACCGCGATCGTCAGCCGGGCCAGGTCGTCCTCGGTGTGCACCGAACACCGTGGCGTGGCCCGCACGGCCAGCTCGTGATCCATCCCCGCGGCCATGCGCAGTCCGGATTCCCTGGTGTGGTGCGCGAGCACCGCATGGAAATCCCGTGCGGCCGCGAAGTCGGCCACCAGCGGGCGATCCAGCGCCGCCGCGAACCGGGGATCACCGTGGCGCGCCACGACCGGCTCATTGGCGAGCAGATCCGATTGGATCACCAGATCGAGATCCTCGTCGAGCGGTTCGACCTCATAGCGGATGGCGGCCAGCGCACGCTCGGTGAACGAGACGAGGCGCTCCGACCTGATCCGCACGGATTGGCCGGTGGGCGAGGTCCATACGGTGCTGCGGCGCAGTGTTCCGGAGCGGAAGTCCAGCACCCGCTCGTGCGCGTCGGCGTGGCCGTAGCGCATGTCCATCGGCTCGTCGCCGACGAGCAGCCGGATGATCTTCCCGTCGGTCACGTTCACCACGGTCTGCCCCTGCTGCGGGTATCCGTAACCTACTTCGGCGTAAGGCAATCGGCGCTTCTCGTAGAAGCCGTTGAGGTAGGTGCCCGGCTCGCCGACCGGCTCCCCCTCCTCCAACGTGCCGCGCAGACCCAGGTGACCGTTCGACAACGCGAAGATCGACTCGGTCCGGCGCAGTGCGTCCACATCCAGCCCGCACCAGCGCAATTGCCATGGATCCACCTCGAAACCGCGACAGTCCGCAGCCATCCGCCTACTCCTTCAGCTCCGCCAGATCCTGGACGACGACGTCGGCGCCCGCCGCCGTCAACTCCGGCCCGTGCCTGCCGTCACCGACGCGGTCCACCCCGACGACGAACCCGAAGCCGCCCGCGTGGCCCGCCGCCACTCCCGCGACCGCGTCCTCGAAAACCGCTGCCTGCTCGGGCTTTACGTGCAGCCGGGCTGCGGCCTCGAGGAATCCGTCGGGGGCAGGCTTACCCCGGAGTCCGAGCCTGGTGACATCGTTGCCGTCGACCCGCTCGTCGACGCTGCGGGCGATGCCCGTGACCTCCAGCACCGCAACGGCATTGGCGGACGCGGTCACCACGGCCACCTTCAGTCCGGCCGCCCGGACGGCGGTCACGTAGTCGACCGAACTCGGGTAAACCTTGACACCTTCGCGCTCGATCAGCGAGAGCAGCACGCTGTTCTTACGATTGCCGAGCGCGTGCACCGTCGTATTTCCCGGCTCGTCCGCCGGAGCACCCTCCGGCAGGGTGATATCTCGGGACCGCAGGAACTCGCGGACGCCGTCGGCGCGTGGGCGCCCGTCGACGTAGCGCAGATAGTCGTCTTCGGTGAACGGCACGAAGTCCGGTCCGCAGCGGTGCCTGAGGTACTCGTCGAACACTGTCGTCCACGCCCGCCGGTGCACCGACGCGGTATCGGTGAGGACCCCGTCGAGATCGAACAGCGCGACCGAGATGGTGTCCGGCAAACCAAGCCGAGTAGCCCGGCCGTCGGTCGATGAGGTCATGCCCGGACGTTACCCCGTATGCCGCCGGAGAAACTGTTCCGCACGGGCGCGCTCCGGCATCCGCCCAACCCTGTTCTCCGCGAGCACAACTGCGGTCTTGTTTACCGGGCAACCTGCCGGGTAGCTGCCCGTTATGGGCCTATCGACACGTCATCTACGACCTGCCTGGTGGATCGAGGCGCCCGCGGCCGCGGTGACCGGCGCGGTGCGCCGGGGCGGGCTGCTGGCCATCGGCGCGGCAACCCAGCTCGCCACCGCGCCGTTACAAGCCATCGAGACGGTGGCAGGCAAAGCGGCAGAGGCCGGGCAACTCCTCGATGTGCCCGACCCTGGCCAATTGCGCGACGATGTGGCAGCGCTGGTCGACCCGCATCTGAAACGCACCCGGCGACGTGTCGCCGTGCACGGTAGGCGCGCGACCATCGAGGTCCGCGGCTTGGCGGGCGGCAGCAGCGCCACCGTCGCCCGTGCACTGGAGCGGCGGCTGGAAAGCCTCGGCGGCGTGCGCTGGTGGCAGGTGAACGCGGTGACCGGACGAGTGGTCGCCACCCTGACCCGCGGCGCGGCGGATCTGCCGGAACTGCTCGCCACGGTGGACCGGATCGAGCACGACACCGAGGTCGACGAGCAGGACTGGGACAGCGCGGTCGACTATCCCGGCGACCGAGAACCGGTGGTAGCGGCGGCAATTCAGGTGGCAGGCGATCTGTGTGCCGTCGCGATCTCGCTGGCCGGGGTCGCGCCACCATTGCGTCCGCCGTTGCGCGCGGCGCGAGCACTCGCCTCGATCGCCGAGACACAGCCGCGGGTGCGCGACCAACTCGAGCAGCGGCTGGGGCGAGCACGCACCGATCTCGTGCTGACACTCGTCTCGGCCCTCGGCACCGCCCTCGGCGAGAGCGCGCCGGACGGGATCCCGACACTGCTGCTCGACGCGGCGCAACGATCCATGCTGCTGACCGAGGCGGTCGCGCGCCGGGTCAGCTGGCGCGGGTGGGAGCCGCAGCTGCTGCACCACGACAACCCTGGCGTCGCGGAGCCACTGCCGCCCTACACCCGCCCCGCCGAGCTGCCGCCCGGCCCGCTCGAGCGGGTCGCCGACGAGACGGGATCGGCAATGGTGGTGGGCGCCACTGCCATTGCCACCCTCGGCAATGCCGGCGATGCCGTCAACGCGCTCGCCCTCGGTGCGCCGAAGGCCGCGCGCGCCTGCCGCGAGGCCTACGCCGCGACCCTCACCACGCTGCTGGCCCGTGCGGGCGTGCTGACGCTCGACCCCACCGCGTGGCGACGACTCGACCGCCTCACCGCGCTCGTCGTGGACGGTGAAGCATTGCTCACCTCGCGTCGGGTGGTGCTCGATGCCGAGTCCGCGGACGCCGATTGGTCCACCGCCGACGTCTGGAGTGCCGCCCAGCGGCTGCTCTGGTCGCCCCCGCACTCCTCGTCCGAGCCCACCGCGCCCGAACGGAACGGAGGAGCGCGCAAGCACGAGCTGCGATTGGTGCACGCCGACAGCGGAAATCCGGATCGGGGCGCCACGATCCGCCCGGCCCTGCGGGAATTGCGTGCGGGCGACCGCACGGTCGGCAGCGTCCTGATCGGCCGTGAACTCGACCCGCGAGCACACTCGCTGCTGACCACGGCGCGCAAGGCGGGCCTGCGCGTCACCCTCGCCGCGAGCGCCGACGCCGCGGAGTTGCGTTCCCGGGTAGACCAATTCGTCTCCGCCTCGACCTCGTTGAGCAAAATCGTGCACGACTTGCAGCGCGACGGTCACGTGGTCGCCACGGTGAGCGCCCACGCCTACAAAGCACTCGCCTGGTCCGATGTGGCCATCGGACTGCTCGATACCGGGCACAGCCGCAAGCGGGCGCCGTGGACCGCGGATGCGTTGTGTCGCGAGCTGAGTCAGGTCGAACGAATACTGGGGGCGATCGAACCGGCGCGCCACGTCAGCGCCCAGGGCCGGTCCCTCGCGCTCTCGGCAGCCGCCCTCGGCGGATTGCTGCTCGCGGTGTCGCCGTCCCGGCGGGCCCAGGTGTCCCCGATGGCGGCGGCCCATTTCGCGGGCCTGCTGAACGGATCACTGGCCGGGTTCCGCATGATGCGCGCACCGGCACTGCCGTCACCGTCGGTGCTGCTGCCTTGGCACGCACTGCAACCCGAGGAGGTGCTCGCTCGACTACCGCAGCCGCCCGCCTCGGCGGAGCGTGCCGCGTCGTCCCCGGCCGAGCAAGACTCCTGGTTCGGCGGTTTGACGCGCACCACCTCGTTCCTGCGCCACCTGCGCACCGAATTGGCTGACCCGTTGACCCCGATCCTCGGCGTCGGCGCCGCCGCGACCGCCATCCTCGGCTCGCCGTCCGACGCGATCCTGCTCTCCTCGGTCCTCACCGTGAACGCGGTCGTCTCGGCCAGGCAGCGCCAGCGCGCCGAATCGGCCCTGCACACGCTGCTCGATCGAGAAAGCCTCACCGCGCAGGTCATCGACCGGGCCGACGTGGACAAGCCCGACCCGGGCGAAACTACGCTGCCCGCCACCCTGCTCGCGGTCGGCGACGTCATCGCCGTCCGCCCCGGTGAGGTGGTGCCCGCCGACGCGCGGCTGCTCGACGTCGACGATCTCGAGCTGGACGAATCCGGGCTGACCGGTGAATCGGTCACGGTGGAGAAGCAGCTGGGGGCCACACCAGGGGCCGGACCCAGCGACCGGGCCTGCATGATCTACGAGGGCAGCACCGTCGTGAACGGCCGCGGGCGGGCCGTCGTGGTCGCCGTCGGCGCCGACACCCAGGTCGGGCGGGCCACCGCCGGTGCGGTGCCGCCCGAAAAGGGCGGCGTGCAAGCACAATTGCGCCAACTCACCGATCGGGCGTTGCCGCTGACGCTCACCGGCGGTGCGATCGTGAGCGTCTTGGGCGGCCTGCGCGGCCGGGAGTTGCGCGCGGCCATCGCCGACGGTGTCGCCGTCGCGGTCGCGGCGGTACCGGAGGGGCTGCCGCTGGTCGCCACGGTGGCGCAACTCGCGGCAACGCGGCGGTTGTCCCGCTACGGCGTGCTGGTGCGGGCGAGCCGCACGGTGGAGGCGCTCGGCCGGGTCGACACGCTGTGTTTCGACAAGACCGGCACCCTGACCGAGGGGCGGCTGCGGTTGACCAAACTCGCCGACCTGCACCAGCAATGGGAGCCCGGCGCCGAAGCCGAGGAGGCGCGCAGGCTGCTGCGCGCGGCCGCGCGCGCCTGCCCCGACCCGAACGAGGGTCCGGTGACCCACGCGACCGATCGCGCGGTACTCGAAGCGGCGGAGATCCTCGACGACGGGCGCTGGCACCCGATCGAAGCGATCCCCTTCGATTCGAATCGCGGGTATGCCGCCGCGCTGGGCAACACCGAGCGCAGGCTGCGGTTGGTCGTCAAGGGCGCGCCCGAGGTCGTGCTGCCGCGCTGCACCAAGGTGCGCAACGGCGACACCATCGCCCTGTCCGAACACTTGCGGGAGCGCGCCGAGGCGACCGTGCGCGATCTGGCCGAACAGGGCCTGCGCGTGCTGGCCGTGGCCCGCCGCGATCTCGCCACCGAGCCCGACGACGTGGCGGGCGCGGTCGGCGAGCTCACGCTGCTCGGCTTCCTCGGCATCGCCGACACCCCGCGCCCGCAGACGCTGCCGCTGATCACCGCCTTGCAGGACAACAACATCGGTGTCCGGATGATCACCGGCGACCATCCGGTGACCGCCGCCGCGGCGGCGCGCCAGCTTGGCATCGCCGTCGACACCGTGGTCACCGGCGCCGACCTGGACCGCTGCGACGACCGCGAGCAAGCCGAGTTGATCGAGCGCAGCACGGTGTTCGCTCGGGTGAATCCGGAGCAGAAGGTGCGCATCGTCACCGCGTTGCGCCGCAACGGTCACGTCGTCGGGATGACCGGCGACGGCGGCAACGATGCCGCCGCGATTCGCAGCGCCGACATCGGAATCGGTTTGGCCGCACAGGGATCCACCGCCGCGCGCAACGCCGCCGACCTGGTGCTGACGGACCCGGACCCGATCGCGATCCTGCACGCGCTGGTCGAGGGTCGCGGCATGTGGCGGCGGATCACCGATGCCGTCGGCGTGCTGGTCGGCGGTAACGCGGGCGAGGTCGCGTTCACCCTGTTCGGCACCGCGGTCGGCGGCCGAGGCCCCCTCGGCACCCGCCAGTTCCTCCTGGTGAACATGCTCACCGACATGTTCCCGGCGCTGGCCTTGGCGCTCTCGCCCGACGACCGCGGCATCGATCCGGCCGACAGCGCCGCGGCGGTCCGCGAGCGGTCCGCGCAGCTCAGCGAGATTCCGCGCGCCGAGCTCGGCAACGACCTGACCAGGACCATCGCCACCCGTGGCATCGCAACGGCCACCGGCGCCTCCGTCGCCTGGACGCTGGGCCGCTACACCGGTACCGAACGCCGGGCCGCGACCATCGGATTGGTCGCGCTCATCGGCACCCAGCTGGGGCAGACCCTGGTCTCCGGGTACCGCAGTCCCCTGGTGTGGCTGACCACCGCCGCGAGCGCGGGCGTCCTCGGCGCGGTGGTCATGACACCTGGACTGTGCACCTACTTCGGCTGCACGCCGTTGGGGCCGTTCGGCTGGACGATCGCGACCGGGTCGGCCGTCGCGGCGACAGCGGGTGCGACGCTGCTGCCTGGCCTGTTGTCCGGCGAAGCACGCGCGCTCGATTCCGCCGAATAGTCGACTGGTAACCGGGTATTGCCCGATCATGGTCGCCACGATCGATCAATTGCTGCATTCGTTGACCCGTGCCGTCAACGCGCTGGCCGAGGCGGACATCAAGTTCGCGGTGGCAGGCGGTTGCGCGGTGTACGCACGCGGCGGGCCCGCCTCGCAGCACGATGTCGATATCTTCGTCAAACCCGAGGACTGCGCGAAAGCGGTACGCACACTGGCCGAGGCCGGGTTGCGGGTCTGCGATCCCCCCGAGGACTGGCTGCGCAAGGTCTACGACGGCGACGTCCTGATCGACGTGATCTACCGACCCAATTACCGGGACGTCACCGACGAATTGCTCGACCGCGCAACGCCCATGCGCATCGGACCGACCTCCGCGCCGGTGGTCAGCGGCACCGATCTCATGGTGGACAAGCTGCTCGTCTTCGACGCACACCGCCTCGACTTCGCTCCGCTGCTGCACATCGCGCGCGACCTACGAGAACAGGTCGACTGGGCCGAAGCGCGGCGCCAGACCGCAGAGTCGCCTTACGCGCGGGCGTTTCTCGGGCTGCTCGACGATCTCGGTATCACCGACACCGGAAAGGTGAAATAGATGGAGCAGCCGCAATACCTTGTCGCGCATCTGCGCCGAGCCCTGGCCGAGGATCCGCGCACCGCGGAGCTCGGCATCGGGGTGACCATCCGCGGCGACGTGGTGGTCCTCGGCGGCGAGGTCAGTACCGAGGAACGCAAACAACAGCTGGAAACGATAGTGCGCGAACAGCTTCCGCAAGCGCGGATCCACAACGACGTGCACGTCACCCGTCCCGGCGCGCCGGCCGACAGCGAGGCGCTCGGTTCGACGGACACCGGAAGGGGTTGAGCCGCATGCGAATAGCCGCCGTAGGCGATGTACATCTCGGCGTCGACTCACACGGGCTGTGGCGGCCTACGCTGCGCGAGCTGCCCGAGCACGCCGACATCCTGCTCCTCGCAGGCGATTTGACGCGCCACGGGACGGTGGAGGAGGCGAAGGTGGTGGCCGCCGAGTTCGCCGATCTCGGCGTGCCGGTGGTCGCCGTGCTCGGTAACCACGACTATCACAGCGAAGCCGAGGACGACATCACCAAGCTGCTTGTCGACCACGGCGTCACCGTGCTCGAAGGTACCGCCGCCACCTATACCATTTCCGGCCGGACGCTCGGCGTCGCCGGGACCAAAGGGTTCGGCGGCGGCTTCGCGGGCAAGTGCGCGAGCATCTTCGGCGAGCGCCAGATGCGCGACTTCTCCTGTCACACCGTCGCACTCGCCGATTCGCTGGCCGACGCGCTGGCCGGGCTGTCCACCGACGTCACCGTCGCGCTCACCCACTACTCCCCCGTCAGCGATACGCTGCACGGCGAACCGAGGGAGATCTACCCGTTCCTCGGTTCCTACCTGCTCGGCGAAGCGATCGACAACAACGGCGCCGACCTGGCACTGCACGGCCACGCGCACGCGGGCTCCGAACGCGGGACCACACCGGGCGGTATCCGGGTGCGCAACGTCGCCCAACCGGTACTGCGCGCCGCCTATGCCATCTACGAACTGGACCCGCCGAAGGTCGCCCCCGCGGTCACCCCGGCGTTCTGACCGGACGCCGCAACCCGAGGAATACACCCGGCTTCGCCCCCTTCCGGGCGGCGGCCGGGCGTCAGCCGACGATTCGGAACGTCTCGGGCGGTAGACAGCACCGAGCCGTCGTGGTAAACCGGTAGAGGTTGAACAGCCAGCCGTAGCGTCCCATGTGCGGGTCGCCCGCCACGCGGCGGTGTGTTCATTCATCACCTGCCCACCGCGTACGCCCGCAGCCAGGACGAGTGGTTAGTGCAAGCCTCGGACGCAAGGGGTTAGTGATGACAAATACCATGGCCGAGCCGAAACCCGTCGCAGTAGCCAACGAGCTGCCGCTGCCCATCGGTGAGGTGAGTCGCCGCCGCGCCAGTAGTTCCGATACCGCTGTGGTCACCGCACAGGGAGATCTGGACGCGTCCCACATACCCGGCCTGCGCCAAAAAATTGCCAGAGCGCTCGGCTCCTTGGACGAGGGAGCGGTGATCCTCGATTTACGCGAGGTCGAGTTCCTCTCGCTGAGCGTCGCGTGCGAACTGGTCGAGATCAAGCATCGTGCCGCGCCGCGCGGCCTCGACCTGCGGCTGGTCTTTCACCATCCCGCCGTGCAGCGGGCGCTCGACGTCACCGGCGCGTTCCTGTTGTTCCCCGCTTACCCGTCGATCGAGGCGGCCGCCGAACGCCGACCCGCCTGATCAAACAGCAGCCAGCCCCCGCTGAGCACCTGCTCAGCGGGGGCTGTCGGCGTATCGAGCCAGGGGCCTGTCAGCGGTTCGCACCGCTGTGCTGGCCGCCCTTGGCCTTGGCCTCGGTGGGCTGAGCCTCGGCACCCTTCCTACCGGCGGCCGACGGATCGGCGCTGTTCTTGTCGCCAAAGCTACCGGTACTGGCCTGGCCGCCCTTGCTGGCCTGCTGCTCGGTATCCGCCCGGTTGCCGAACTGTCCCGGGTTGTTGGAGTCTGCCATTGCGTTTCTCCTTTCCGATCGACGTTCGAGCCTCAGGGTTGGCTCATCTGCCGGGTGCCCGGCCGCGCATTGCTGAAACATCGCTAGGGCGAATTTTCTGTCGAAAGATCTTGGTAGGCAGCACCTTACGGCTCGCCGGCGGGGTCCGGCCTACCTGCTGACCACTGCGGATGACGCACCGATCCGATTCGGCAGCCCGGTCGCTGTGCCGGTTCGCTTTTTACGGCGACCGCCACTTCTCGTCGGTCAGGATGGTGCCAGCCTGGGGACCCATCAGCAGCAGTCCGCCGTCGACCACATACGAAGCGCCGGTGACATATCCGGCCGCGGGCGTCGCGAGGAAGGCCACTACGGCCGCTACCTCCTTCGCGTGACCGGGACGGCTCAGTGGGATGCCCGGCCGCGATTCGGTGCGCGGGTCGACATCGTCCTGGCCGGTCATCGGCGTCGAGATCTCGCCGGGAGCAACCGAATTGACGGTTATGTCGTGTTCGGCGAGTTCCAGTGCGAGCACCTTGGTCAGCGCGCCGAGGCCAGCCTTGGCGGCGCAATACGGCGCCGCACCGACCCGGGGTGCGTGCTCGTGCACGCTGGTGATGTTGATGATCCGGCCGCCCCGGCCCGCCTCGATCATGCGGCGGGCGGCGCGCTGCGCACAGAGAAACGCACCGTCCAGATCGACCGAGAGCACGTGGCGCCAGGTATCGAAATCCATCTCCATGGCCCGTTGCGCGGTGCCGGTACCCGCGCAGTTCACCAGCACATCGATGCCACCCAACTCGTCGGCCAATTCATCGATCACCGCGGCCGCGGTCGGCAGATCGCCCAGGTCGAGCCGCCGGACCGCCGCGGTGGCGCCACGCTCGCGCACCTCCGCCGCGGTGCGTTCGGCGCCCTGCGCGTCTTCGTGATAAGTGATCCCGACATCGACGCCGCCGCCGGCCAGTGCGACCGCGATCGCCGCGCCGATGCCGGAGTCGGAGCCGGTCACCACCGCTCGAAGCGGTGCGCCCGCCCGGTCCTCCGGTAGCGGAGTGGGAGTTGTCATAATCCTCTTCCTTCCGTGGTCGATGCCGACAGCGGCCGCCGCCGCAGGGCGAGAACGAGGGGCGGCACGCGTCGCACGTTCTGAACTCCGGTTCCCCCCCTACCGCACATACCCGGTCGGTTCCCGGGCACACCCGGCGTTTGCCCCCACTACCGCGTCGATGCCGTCACCGGTCGTGCCCCGCGAGACGGCACTACCGTTGACGTACAACAACTTCGGGACGGGAATTCGCGGACGCCGCCGAGGACAAGGTCATGTCCGCACCCACCGGGAACGCGGGCGAGCCGACGCTGCGGCCCCGGTAGCGATCCCTCGGCTACCGTCGCAGCCGAATCAGGTGGATGCGGAGTGCCGCTTCTTGTGGGCCGTCAATAGCAGGTGGTCGATGCGGGAGCGCATGGATGCCTCGGCGGCCGGGACCCGGTTCAGTCCGGAAATCAGTTGTTCGGCGAGGACCCGCAGCTTGGTGTTGGTCTCCTGGGAACGCCAGCGCAGTACTCGGAACGCCTGTTCGGCGTTGATCCGATAGACCACCATCAGCACGCCTTTGGCCTGCTCGATCGCCGCTCGGGCACTGAGCAGTTCGGGCAGCATGACGTCGAAGCCGGCGCGGTTGTTCGCCTCGTGCTCGGCTCCGTCGGGCGTGGCCTCCGGCCGAACCGTGTCCAGCCCCCCAGGACGCCCGATCAGCGTCTCGGTGACATCCACATAGAAGCCGACCGTGCCGATGGTCTTTCCGGCCGCATCGTGCATCGGCTCCGAAACCACGATCACCTGGCGCACCGCCCCGTCGGTGTCGATGATGCGATGAGTGCTCGAAAAGGGCGTGTCGTCTTCGACGGAGGTCACCAGCGCGGCTTCCACTCGATCGCGGTCGTCGGGGTGTTTATGGGCCAGCAGTAATTCGGTTGTCGGCTCCACCTCCCCCGGGCGGTAGCCGTGCATGCGGGCCAACTCGTCGGACCATTCCCAGCGGCGGTCGGCGAACCAGAACCGGAAGCCACCGGTACCCAGCGGCGTGCCCGCGCCGACCACCCGCTCGACTGCCTCGAGGTAGTCGTGGTCGGGCTCGCCGCCGGTACGCATGGTCCCATTGAACTCCTAGTTGGCTGGAGATCTCGCCGAATCGGTTTCGTGCGGCCACGCGGCGCACCCCGGCGGATCGCAATTCTCGACCGGTATCCGGCAATCTGGCGCGTTGGGTCGGCGACGGTCCGCTCCTACGGTTGGTGCTGTGACCGATATCTGCCGGGCGAGACCATAGTGCCGCACGTCGAGCGCTACACCGTGCACATCGATGCGCACGAATTAGCAGACCTGCGTACCCGATTGGACCGGGTCCGACTGCCCGAACGCGAGACCGTGCCGGACGCGGCGCAGGGGTTCGAACTGGCGCGGTTGATGACGCTGCTCGACGCCTGGCGCGCGCACGACTGGCGCGCCGCAGAGGCCCGGTGGAACGCGATTCCGCTCTATCGGGTGGTTCTCGACGGTCTCGGCATCGCGTTCTGGCATGTGCGCTCCCCGGAGCCTGCCGCGTTGCCGCTGGTGCTGACCCACGGCTGGCCCGGCTCGATGCTCGAATTCGAGCAGGTGCTCGGCCCGCTCAGCGACCCGGTCGCGCACGGCGGTTCCGCACGCGAGGCCTTCCACCTGGTGGTGCCCGCGCTGCCCGGCTTCGGATTCAGCGACCGGCCGCGCGAGCCGGGCTGGCACCCCGGCCGCACCGCGCAAGCCTGGGCCGAGTTGATGACCGTGCTCGGCTATCGACGCTTCGGGGCACACGGCGGTGACTGGGGTGCTTTCGTCAGTACCGAGCTGGCGCGGATCGCCGCCGACCGCATCGTCGGTCTGCACCTGACGACGCCGGTGGCCGCGCCGCTGCCGCAGGACCGGCGCACGGCGAGCCCGGCCGAACAGCGCATGCTCGACCGGCGCGACCGACACATGTCCGACGGCTACGGTTTCGGGATGCTGATGGGCACCCGACCACAGACCCTCGGCTACTCGCTCCTCGACTCCCCCGCCGGACTGGCCGCGTGGCTCGGCGAGAAGTTCACCGCCTACGCCGATACCCGCCCCGAAGCCGGTGGCGGCGTATCCCTTTCGCGGCAGCTCGACAACATCGCGCTCTACTGGCTGACCGGCACCGGCGCGGCGACCGCCCGCTGGTACTGGGAGGCGCTGCGCTGGGTGCCGCGCACCGCGGCGGCGGAGAACGCGCAGCCGGTGACCACCCCCACCGCCTGCTCGCTGTTCCCCGCCGACCCGTGGCCGACCGCGCGCCGCTGGGCCGAACGCCGCTACCCCGACCTGCACAGCTGGCACGAACTGGATCGCGGCGGCCACTTCCCCGGCATGGAACAGCCGGATCTGCTGGTCTCCGAGATCAGACACGCATTCCGCGGGCTGCGGGGCTGACCGGCCCGCACCGAGGCGGGCCGACGGCCTCAGCAGGTTGGGGACGGGGAGTCACCGGCGAGGCGGAACTCGAAGCGGATCGCGCCGGGGGGCGATGCGGGTAGGACGATCGCGGCGCCGTTGCCGGGCGTCCAGGTTCGGGGAACCAGGACGTAGTGGCCGCCGATGCGGGTCAGCGGGACCAGGCCGTCGTAGCGGAACCGGTAGGCGGAGCCTGCGGCCGGATCGGTGTCGCAGCGGGTCGTGTGGACGTCCGATCGGGAAAGGTGCAGGTCCTTTTCGCTGTAGATGACGACCTGGGCGCTGCTCGGTAGTTGGGCGGCCCACTCGCTGGCTCGCGTCTGGGCGACCGCGATGGAGTAGTCGGCGGCGATCCAGAACAAGCTGATACCGATCACGGCGAACAGGATGGCCCACTCCGTCACCGCGGCCGCCTGCGATCGCGGCGGCGCGGTCTCCGGCAACTGAGCACGTAACCTGTTGCGGCGCAGCACTATCAGCGACCACAGCACCAACACTCCGACGATGATCGAGACAGGTGCGACACAGAGCCCGTCGTTCAACGGAGTCACGACGAACACCCGGGACGCCCCGTTCAGCAGCACCGCCACGGCGAGCACCGTGATCACGGCGTTGAGCCACCACGCGGGCCTGCGTTCGCGCACCGAGTTCGGCAGGGCCGTATAGCCCCACAGCACGGCCATGCAGAGCAGACCGACCACGATCAGCGGCACGAACAGTGCGTCGACCGTGCGCATCAGGTACTCGCGGATGCTCGGTTCCAGTGTGGTGGAGTCGACGCCGAAGTAGTGGAAGAACCGGTAGACGTGGTTCCAGCCGAAGAAGAACAGCAGAGCCGTCAGCAGCGTCGTCGGCGCGACGAACTGTCCGATGGACTTCGCGACCTGAGTGAATCCGTCGAACGCCGACCCCGCCGGGGCCGGTGGCTGCTCAGCCGGTGGGTGTGACACGGGGCTTGCTGGTCGGGCGCGCGGTGCTCGGCGTGGGCCCGGTGGTCGGGTCGGGATCGTCGGTCACCGACGTCTTGGGCAGATACCCCTCGGTGCCGCAAGGAAGTTGCTGCGGGGCGCTCGGACCGGTGACGAGCGTCAGGGTCGAGCCCGGAGTGAGCAGCACCGACCCGTTCGGCGACTCGTCGTTCGGCGTCGGGTCCGCCTTCCCGCCACGGAAGGAGACGTACTGACACACGCTGAACTGAGTGGCGGTGCTGTCCACGGCGGTAGCGATGCGCACACAGTCATCACATTCCCTGGCGATCCTCGTCTGCGCCAGATCACGGACCGTGACGAGCGGAAGTCCTTGCAGCTCGGTGAATGCCGGAATGCGGATGGGCGCGCCGGGAACATTTCCGGCATTGGTCTTTTCGGGTCGTCCCGGTGCTCCGGGGACCGTCGCCGTCTCCGACGTCCGCTGTGCCGTCGTATTTGCCGGCTCTCGGTCGGGTATGGAGGTACTGCAGGCCGCCGCCGACGCGAACGCCGCCACGACCAGAATTATGGTTCGCCGAATGTCCATGGCGCACTCCTTGCCTGCCGAAACACGCTCACCACCGGCAAGATTTCTCGGCAGCTTTCAGCATCCTCCGTTCGGCGGGCGCGCACATGAGTAGTGCGCTACCTCAATAGCTGAGGTAGCGCACTACCGGTTCGCGCCTGCGAGGGGGCAAGCGCGATGATCGGCCTACACCGACTCGGTGCGGGTTCTACGCCGCAAGACCATGGGTAATCCGTCGCGCGGCCGCAGGGTCAGCGTGTGCTCGGGCGCGACCCGCGCACCTGCCGCGAGGTCGAAGGTGTAGTTCTGGGTGAGCATGGCGAGGATGAGTTTGGCTTGAATGCGCGCGAAACCCAGCCCGATGCATTGGCGGTGGCCCGCACCGAATGGCAGATAGGCATAGCGCGAACGGGGTTTCGGGCTCCCCGCACCGGTTGCCGGATAAACGAACTGTTTGTTCTCCGGCAGGAAACGGCGCGGGTCGAAACCTTCCGGATTGGGCCAGGATTTCGGGTCGTGGTGCAACAGGTAGGACGCCACGTACACCGTCGCCCCGGCGGGGATGGCGTAGCCGCCGAGCACGTCGTCGGCGGCGGCCTGCCGTTCGATCAGCCAGGACGGCGGATACAGGCGCATCGCCTCTTCGATGACGGCGGAGGTCCACGGCAACTCGTCGAGGTCGGCCGGGGTGGGGCGGCGGTCGCCGAGCACGGTGTCGACCTCGGCGATGAGCCGTTCGCGCGCCTCGGGATTGTTGGACAGCAGCATCAAGGTCCAGGCCAGCGAGTAGGCGGTGGTGTCGTGGCCGACCAGCAAGAAGGTGACCAGCTCGTCGCGGACCTGGCGCGGGCTCATGGCCGCCGCGCCCTTCTCGTCGCGCGCGTCGAGCAGCAGGCCGAGCAGGTCGTGCCGGTCGTCCTGCGGGTTCGCCTGTCGTTCCCGGATGAGCCGCGCGACAACGTCATCGAGCACAGCGACCGCGGCGTCCAGCTTGCGCCAGCGTGGGGCCTGCAGCCGCAGCGCCATATCGGGCGTGACGCCTGGCAGCCGGGCAGGCAACCAGGTGAGCAGCGAGGTCATGGCTTTGCCGACGCAGCGCAGGATCTCGACGAGCGCCTCGTGCACGTGCGCGGCGTCCTCGGACAGATCGCTACCGAAGAGCGCGGGTGCGGTCACGTCGAGCGTCAAGGCGTTCATGGCGACGGAGACGTCCAGCTGATCCCCGTCGGGCCGGGTTTCCCAGCGCCGCAACGAGCGGTCCGCCGCGGTGATCATGTACTCGGCGAAGCGATCCAGCTGACGGCGGGCGAACAGCGGTTGCATGATCCGGCGCTGCCTGGTCCAGGCGTCGCCCTCATTGGTCAGCAGCCCATTGCCCAACGCCATCGCCGCCACTTTGGCATTGAGGGTTTTGACGTAGTTGCTCTGGCGTCCCACGAAGACGGTTTCGACGAGCTCGGGATCGTTGACGATAAAGAAATGCCCACCCGAGATGTCTATTCGGACGACATCGCCGTACTGCTCGATGAGGCTCTGGAAGGCCAGGCAGGGATCGTTGCGGATTTGCGCCATGGCCCGGAACGCGGCCAAGCCGGTGGGCCCGGGCGCGCGCATCGGGTCGGCGACGGTGCCGACACGGGGTGAAACTTCAGTCACGGTGTTCGCTTCCCATATTTCCCACACGAAATGGGTGACTTTCAGGGAGATCTGGATGCTATCTCGTTTTCTCCAAGATCAGGGGTTGCCGCCCGGATTTCAACCCCCCATCCGGGGCATGCCGGATGGCGGACGGCTCTGCCAGACTGAGCCGATGCGCGACGATGCCGGTCGAAACCTGATGCTGGAACGGGTCGCGCACCCGAGGGAGCCGCACGAGATGTCGACGCTGCGCGGTGGGGATACGTTGCGCGCCAAGCCGGTTCGGGGTCGGTCGGCGCGGCGGGGCGCTACCCGCCGCCTGCCTGGCGGGTCCGCCGGGGACGGGACGAGGTCGCGGGCCGGGCCGATCCGAATCGCCGAGGTCACCTGAGTCCACACTTTTTGAAGTGGCCAGGGGGGTCGCGCCGCCGGGGGGTGAGAGGATCGATATGGAAGCGGTAGAGCAATTCCTGAAAGAGCATTCGATCACGATGGTCGAGCTCGCCACGCCGGATATGACAGGCGCTATCCGGGGGAAGAGAATCCCGGTCGAAACATTTCTGACCAGTGGCCTTTCGGGTGGGGTCGGTTTGTCCTCGGCGGTATTGGCCTGGGATTACCAGATGGAGGTCATCCAGACCGACGATTACAGCTGGTCCAATGGCTACCCCGATATATTCCTGCGCCCCGATGCGGCGACGCTGCGACTCGTGCCGTGGAAGCAGCGGACCGCCCTGGTCTTCTGTGACGTCGTCGACGCGGCGGGCAAACCGGCCACGGTAGCGCCGCGCGAGGTACTGCGCCGGGCCGTCGCCGAGCTCGAGCAGTCCGGACTCTCGCCCTACATCGCCATGGAGAGCGAGTTCTACGCACTCGACGCGCAGACGCTGCGCCCCCACGGCGACCGGAACCCGGTCTACAGTCTGCACGACAATCATTACCTGGAGCCGTTTCTCGACGACGTCTGCCAGACTCTGCTCAGCGCCGATGTCGAGGTCGAGGCGTGCGGGGCCGAGTACGCGCCGGGTCAGGTCGAGATCAACCTCACCCCGTCTGACCCGCTCACCGCGGCCGACGGGCTGCTCTTCTTCCGCTATGCCGTGAAGCAACTGGCACCCCGGCACGGATTCCGGGCGAGCTTCATGGCCAAGCCGTTCGGCGACCTCTCCGGCAGCGGCCTGCACATCCATCAGAGCATGTGGCGCAAGGGGAAAGACAATGCGTTCTGGGACGCGGGCACGCTGAGCGGCATCGGTCACAACTACGTGGCCGGGCTCCTGAAGTACGCCGCCGAGCTACAGCTCGTGTCCGTCCCGACGCCCAATGGCTACAAGCGCGTCGCCGACCACTCGTTCGCGCCGACGAACCTCTCCTGGGGTGTGGACAACAGGTGCGCGGCGGTGCGCGTCCTGGTCCGCGACGCGGGCGGCACCCGGGTGGAGACGCGCATCGCCGCGGCCGATGCCAACCCCTACCTGCTCGCCGCAGCCCAGCTCACCGCGGGCCTGGCCGGCGTCACCGAAGACCTGAAACCGCCACCGCCCGCGGCGAATTCCTATGTCTCGGATGAGTATCCACCCCTGCCGGTGAACATCTGGGCGGCCGCGAACCTGTTCGGCGAGAGCGAGTTCGCCAGGCGCGCGCTCGGCGCGGCGACGGTGGAGAACCTGTGCCGGGTGGCGCGCAGCGAGGCGGCGGCGGCGCAGCGCGAAGTGACCGATGGGGAGCGCGCCCGGTATCTGGATTCGGTGTAGTCGGCGATGCCCCGTAATTCTCGAGAAAACAGGAGATAGACCCGTGTGTGGTGTGGTCGGATTCATTGACAGCGGATTACGCAGAGACCAGCGACTGGATCTGGTACGGCGGGGCATTCGGGCGATCGCCCATCGCGGCCCGGACGAAGTGGGCCTGTACGACAGTTCGTCCTTCACTCTCGGCACGGTCCGCCTCTCGGTCATCGACCCGAGGCTCGGCCAGCAGCCCATGGTGACCCCGGACAATCGCTACATCGCGGGCTTCAACGGCGAGGTGTTCAACTACATCGAGCTGCGCAGCGAATTGGAAAGCTACGGAGTGCGTTTCAAGACGAACTCCGACACCGAGGTGCTGCTGCACTCCCTCGCCTATTGGGGAAAGGACGCATTGCTGCGCCTCAACGGGCAGTTCGGCTTCGTCTTCTACGACAAATGGGAACGGCAGCTCATCCTCGGCCGCGACCGCTTCGGCGAGCGCCCCATGTTCTACACCGAGCGCAACGGCACCTGCTACTTCGCCTCCGAGGTCAAAGGGCTGTTCGCGTTCCCCGAAGTACCCCGTGAACTCGCCGCGGACAAGGTGCGCCGCGCCATGCGGTACTGGAGCCCGGTCCCCGGCGAGACCTGCTTCACCGGCATCGACGCGATCCCGCCCGGGCACATACTGACCGTCCGCGACGGCCGCCCCGAGCTCACGAAGTATTACCACGGCATCGCGCAGCAGAACGCGATCCCGGCCCCGAAGTCCTTCGAAGAGGCCAAGGTCGGGCTTCGCGAGGTCATTCAGGAGTCGATCCGGCTGCGCCTGCGCACGGACTACCCGTTGGGCACCTACATCAGCGGCGGCATCGACTCCGCGGTCGTCTCCTCGGTCATGAACGAGCTGATCGACGAGCCGCTCACCACATTCTCCATCGACGCCGCGGACAGCCCGGTGGACGAGTCGCCGTACCAGCAGGCGATGGTGGATCGGCTGGGCAGCAAGCACACTCGGATACCGGTGACGCGGGCACAGGTCCGCGAGCGGTTCCCGCATGTGGTCCGGCAGTGTGAGCAGCCGCTGCATTTCACCGCGCCGGTGGCCTACGGCGTGATGGCCGAGCAGGTGGGGCTGGCCGGGGTGCGCGTCATCCTCGGCGGCGAAGGCTCGGACGAGCTCTTCGCCGGATACGACGTGGCCAAAGAGGCGATGATTCTCGAACGTTGTCTGCGCGGTGGATCATTCGCCGGCGCGGCCGAGGAGCTGGAGCTGGCGCTCAACGACATGCGCTACAGCGACGCCACCAACGCCGCCGCGATCCTTCGGTTCTACGCGGATCGATCGGACCGCGATTTCACCCTCGGTGCGCATCTGCGGCGCTTCGAGACCGAGCCCGTCGACCAGCTCATCGACGCGTCGGGTGACGTCTTCGACGACCACGCCGTGCTGCTCGGCAGGCTCCGCGCCGACTTCCCCGACTTCGATCAACGACCGGCCATCGACCGATCGATGCTGGTGGACATGCACACCTTCCTGATCGGCTACGGCATGACCTGCCTTGGCGACCGCGCCGGAACCGGTTTCGGCGTCGAAGGCCGGTATCCCTTCATGGACTCCAACGTCGTCGAGTACGCGGCGTCATTGCCCATCGAGTGGAAGTTGAACGGCGCCCGCGCGAAACACATTCTGCGGGAGGCCTATGCCGACCGGCTGCCGCACGGGATCGTCAACCGGCCGAAGTTCGGGATGCGGCTGCCCGGTGCCGAGGCGCTGCTGCCCGACGGCACCGACTGGGTGTCGGACATCCTGTCCCCCAGCGCGATTCGCCGGGTCGGGTTCCTGGTGCCCGAGGCGGTGGACCGGCTCGTCGAGCAGGTGCGCGCGTCGGAGGCGCCGCGGGTGCCGTACCCGTTCGGTGACGCGTACGTACACCTGCTCAGCGTGCTGCTGATGGAGGAGTTCCTGATCAACGACTTCCAGGTGCCCGAGGTCGATATCGACCGAATCATGATGCGCGACATCGACGGCGACCACGACCCGGTGGGGACGGCCGCGCGCTGATCGACGCGCGCTCGCCGACGTGGGCCAGGCGAGCTTCCCGAGTTAGTCCAGAGAGGATCCATCATGTCTCATGTCGATTTGGTCGACGATGTGCGAGAAGTCGGGACGGCGGTCCTCGAAACCCTTGCCGCCCATATCGAGACGGCAAGGACCGGAGCGGGCGAGGTCGTTTCCTCGGCCGACATCGATACGGTCGCCAAGCGGCTGGAGCTGCGCCGGTGGGTCGAGGAAGGTGGGATGACGCTGCCGGAGTTGCTGTCGTTCGTCACCACCTACAGCGATATCTCGGCAGGCCACCACCACCCGGGATACATGGCCCATCAGATCGCGCCGTCGGACACCCCCGGCGTGGTCGCCGACCTGCTCCAGGCGATGACCAACAACATTCCGCTGGTGTACGAGCTCGCCCCGGCGGCCGCGGCGGTGGACCGGGCGGTGTGCCGGTGGATGCTGGACCACGTCGGCTGGGGGGCGACCGGGCTCGGGGCGATGACAAACGGCGGCACGCTCGGCAACCTGACCGCGCTGCTCGCCGCCCGTTCGCACGCCGACGCCACCGCGTGGCGGGACGGAAACCCCGGCGATCTCGTCATTTTCGCCCCGGCGACCAGTCACTACTCCGTGCGCAAGGCCGCCGCCGTCATGGGGCTCGGCGAACGCGGCGTGTACCCGCTGCGCACCGACGCACTGGGCCGGATCGATCCGGCGGAGCTCGAGCCCGCGCTCGCCGAGGTGCGCGCGCAGGGTAAGCGTCCGGTCGCGGTGGTGGCCAACGGCTGCGCCACCGGAACGGGCCTGTACGACCCGATCGCCGAGGTGGCGCAGTTCTGCGAGGCCAACGGCCTGTGGTTCCACGTGGACGGCGCGCACGGCGCCGCCGCGCTGATCTCGCCGCGCCACCGCGGCCTGCTGGCAGGCATCGAGCGGGCCGACTCCACGGTGTGGGACGGGCACAAGATGCTGCGGACCTCGGCGCTGTGCACCGGGGTGTTGTTCCGCGAAAAGCGTTATCTCGACACAATGTTCAAGCAGGACGCGAGTTATCTGTATCGACCCGAGGCCGAAGACGTCGACCCCGGGCAGTACACCTTCGAAACCTCCAAGGCGCCGCTCGGTCTCAAGATCCTGCTGACCCTGGCCTATCGCGGTGAAGCCTCCCTGCGCTCTTATATCGAGCGGCAATACGGCCTCGCCACCGATTTGTGGGAGCTCATTCAGGAGCGTGCCGATTTCACCGCGCCGTATCAGCCGCAGAGCAATATTCTCTGCTTCCGATATGAGCCCTGGGGCGACCGGCAGCTCGAATTGCGGGCGCGGCTGATCCAGGACGGTCGGTTCTATCTCTCGTCTTTCGCGCTGGGTGGCCGTCCCTATTTGCGCGCCGCGCTCATGTCACCGACGACCGATCGGCAGACGTTGAACGACCTGCTGGAGGTGATCGTCAAGGTCGCCGAGGCGTGATTCTCGCCGCGTCGATTGTGCTGAGACAACGCGGATTAGGTGTAAATACAGCTGCGTGTGCACCGGTCGGGCAATGGCATCGGGGGCTGTCACCGATCTACGCGCGAACGAACGCTACCGATCCGTGATGTGAAGTACCGCCTATCGCAAGCACCCTACCGATGAAACCGGCGCTGCCCCACACTAATTCAACCGCATAGGCATACTTGTCGGCGCACCGGCCGGTATTCTGTGGCGACGATTCGGTTTACGCCACGCCTTAGGTTGGGGGTTGTCGTGGATCGGTTACCGGCAATCGACAATCGCGATCTCGCGGTGCGCCTTTCGGTGCCGTGCGAGCGCTGGGGCTGGGAATTCACCGTCCCCGCGCCACCGGCGCCCAGCCCCGTGCGCGAGTGCGCGCCGCGCTGGGCCGAGCAGCCGCCCCCGGCGAAGTTGCGGCGGTTACACGAGCAGACCCGGCGATTGCCGGTCCGCTTCGGGGTCGGCGCGGCGGCATCGGCCTGGGCGACGGTGCTGGCGGCGGCGTGGGGGTTCGCGCTGTGGCCGGTCGTGCTGCCCGCAGGCGTGCTCGCGTCGGCGGGCTGGTGCGCGCAGACGATGGTGCGGCATTCGGCGGCGCGGCGGGCATACCAGTCCTGGCGTTCTGCCGAGATCGCGAGATATGAAGCGGCGCACAAAGAATGGGTCGCGCGGGTGGCCGAGCACGATCGCCGCGAGCGGTCTCGCGTTTCCTCGACGGTGCTGTGGCATCCGCTGCGGCTCGGCCGGGAATCGGCGCGGGTGGACGTGTTCGGCGGGACCGCCGACGGCTGGGCGAGCCTGCTCGGCACCCTCGGTGCGTCGCTGCTGGCCACCGGCGCGCGGATGCTGGTGCTCGACTTCACCGAGCAGCGGGTCGCGGTCGAGTTGGCGGCGCTGGGCCGGGCGTGTGCTCATCCCGTGTCGGTCGCCGTGCTGCCGGGCGGTGGCGTCGATCTGCTCACGGGACTGGCACCGGCGGAGGTCGGCGAGGTCGTCGCCGAAGCCGTGACGACCCTGCGGGATTCGGACGCACGCTCGGCCCAGTCGCGCGGATTGGCCGCGGAACTAGTCGAATTGGTGGCCGCGAACCTGGTGCGCCCGGTGACCTTCGGCCGGATAGCCGCGGGAATTCGATTGTTGCGCAGCATCTCCGAGCACGAGGCGACGTTATCCGGTGAAGAGATCCGCCGAGTCAACCGACTGCTCGACGTGGTCGGTTCGGCGGAGTCCGCGCGGGAAGAACTGCGTTTCCTCGGCGGCCTGTTGAGCCTGTTGGACGAGGGCACACCGGACCCCGCGACCGGTATGCCGGTGTGGCCCGCGACGGGGCTGCGGATCATCGCGACGGAGGACGCCAACGCGCGACGGAAGGATCTGCTGGACCGGGTGGTGTTCCACCGGGTACTGCACGGTCTGCGCTGCGGTGAACACACCGGTCCCGGCAGCGTGGTGGTCGTCGCCGGGGCCGATCACCTCGGCTTGGCCGGGGTTGAAGCGCTGGCCCGGCATGCGCGGCGCGCGGGCGTGCGCCTGGTGGTGCTCGTCGAACATCTGCGCGGCGACCTCACCCAGTTGCTCGGCGGTTCCGACAGCGCCTCGATCCTGATGCGGATGGGCAACGCGGCGGAGGCGGCCGCTGCGGCGGACTACGTCGGGCGCGGGCACCGATTCGTACTGTCGCAGCTCTCCGATCAGATCGGTCGCAGCTTCACCGCGGGCGTGTCCGACACCAGCGGTGACTCACTGACCGCCACCACGACCGAGGGCTACTCCGGCACGTCGGTGAGCGTCTCGGATTCGGTGTCGCGGGCGGCGACCTGGTCCAGCACGACGAGCTGGTCGGGGTCGGACTCCACCTCGACCGGCCGCACCTACGCCCGCGCCTACGAGTACTCGATCGAACCGACCACCTTCCAGTCCTTACCGGCGACCGCTTTCATCCTGGTGGAGACGGGCTCGGGTACCCGGCGGGTGGTGGCCGGGGATTGCAATCCTGGAATCGCGCTGCTGAATCGGGTCGCGGCCGAGCCGCTCCAGCGCAACGGCGGCCCGCCATGACCCCGTTACCCGGATTCGGTTTCCATCAGCTACTGACCACGCCGATTCCCTCGATGTCCGAGGACGACGGCGCGCAGGCCGGTGCCGAGGCCGCGCTGTTCGCCGCGCTCACCGCCGCCCACGGCGAACTGCTCGCCGCCGCACCGGATGCCGGGCTCGCGGTCGCGTGGGACCGCCGGGCCGGCGAGCATCGGCTGCGTTTCCTCGTCGGCGGCAATCCGCGGTTTCCGCCCGTGCTCGCCGGGGATGGCGACGTTGCGGTGATGTATCCGCCGGGAAGCACTGCCCGCGTGGCACATTCGGTGCTGCGGGAGTGGGCGCGCGTGCCGACGTGGCTGCGCTGTGGTGGGCGGCCGGATTCGCTGTCCGTCCAGGAGGCGGGTACGCAGACCCGAGCCGGCCAGGGGCGTGGGTGTTTCGAGGACTACGTCGCGCATCTGCCGGGCGAGTTCGTCTGGCTCACCGTCGCGCAGCCGCTCAGCTGCGCTGCCGTGGACGCCGAGCTGGCCGACCTCGAGGTGCGGCTGCCGCGCCTGCGCGCCCGCGAGAACTCCGAGCCCGATCGAATCGCGTTGCAGCGCGGCGAGTTCCGATACCGCGAGTTGGCCCGCGCCCGCGCGGCGGGCATGTGGGCCGTGCATGTTCTCGTCGGGGGCGCCGATGAGCTCAGCACCCGCCGGGCGGCCGGACTGTTGTGCAGTGCGGCAGATCTCGATGCCCTGCCGTACGTACTCCAGCCGCACTCACGCATCGCGAGCCTGGCCGACACCTGGGCCACCGCCGTTCCCACCGACCCGGCCGGGTTCGGATCCCCGTTCCTCGCCTGCGGCGAACTGCTGGCCGCGCTGGCGCGCCCGCCGCGCCGCGAACTGCCGGGGATTCGAGCCGTGGAACGCGTCCGCTTCGACCTCACCCCCGAACGCGACGGCGAGGTCGACCTCGGCGCGATCCTCGACGACGCCGATCAACCGGTGGGCCGGTTCCGGGTCGGCCTCGACACGTTGAATCGGCACAGCTTCGTGGCCGGCGCCACCGGGTCGGGCAAGTCGCAAACCGTGCGGCATCTGCTGGAAGGTCTGCACACGGCGGGGGTGCCGTGGCTGGTCATCGAACCGGCCAAAGCCGAGTACGCCGGGATGGCGGGCCGCATCCGCGCCCCGGTCAACGTCGTTCGCCCCGGCGACCCCGACGCCGTCCCCGTCGGGCTCAACCCGCTCGAACCCGAGTCGGGCTTTCCACTGCAGACCCACATCGACCTGGTGCGCGCGCTGTTCCTGGCCGCTTTCGACGCGGTCGAACCCTTCCCCCAGGTGCTCTCGCACGCGTTGGCGCGCTGCTACACCGACCTCGGCTGGGACACCGTCCTCAGCGCCGCTGGTCGGCCGGGGGTCACCCCGAAATATCCGACCCTCACCGAGTTACAGACGGCCGCACTGACGGTGGTGGACGGCATCGGCTACGGCCGCGAGATCACCGACAACGTCCGTGGTTTCATCGACGTCCGGCTCAGCGCGCTGCGGCTCGGCACCCCTGGCCGGTTTTTCGAGGGCGGCTACCGCCTCGATATCGCGGATCTGTTGCGGCGCAACGTCGTCCTGGAGATCGAGGACATCGGCAACGATGCCGACAAAGCCTTCTTCATCGGCGCGGTGCTCATCCGCCTCTTCGAACATCTGCGAGTTCATCGCGCGGCCAACGGCTCTCGACTTCGCCACGTCACGGTGGTCGAGGAAGCCCATCGGCTGCTCCGCCGGGCCGAACCCGGCACGCCCGCCGCGCACGCGGTCGAGTTGTTCGCCGCACTGCTGGCCGAGATACGCGCCTACGGCGAGGGCATCATCGTCGCCGAACAGATCCCCACCAAGATCACCCCGGACGTCGTCAAGAACACCGCGCTCAAGATCCTGCACCGCCTGCCCGCCACCGAGGACCGCGACCTCGTCGGCGCCACCATGAACCTGGCCCCGGCCCAGTCGCGCCACGTCGTCTCGCTGCCCGCCGGGCACGGGGTGGTCTTCGGCGACGGCATGGACCGGCCGGTGCGCATCGCGGTGCCGCTCGGTCAGCATCGTGAGGCTCGGTGCCAGGCACCAACACTCGCACTATCCCCCACCCCGGCCGGGCAACCACTGTTACTGCGGGATCTGCACCGAGCCCACCGCATCGCCGATGACCCGCCCCTGACCCTGTGGATAGAGCTCATGCTGCTCGCGCATCTCGTCGGACGCCCGCCGCCGACCCCCGACACCGAATGGCTGGCCGCGCTGGGTCACGCCCACCCACGGGCGCTGCTCACCGAGGCCGTCGGATTCCGTGTCCGCTCCGGTATCGACCTGCGATACACCGGCCTGCGCGAGTATTTCCCGCCCGAAGACCTGAGCCACCACCTAACCAGCAAAGCCCTCGCCACCGTCTACGGCGCCGACGGCCGCTGCGCTCCAGCCGAAACATGCTGGCAGGCAGGGCCATACCGATGGGCAGACGTAGAACGCGCGCTGAACGACCCGCTACTACCGGCGGACCACCCGCACCCGGCCACCGCAGACTGGGTCGACCGCGGACTGGTCCTGACCGGCAGCACACCGCACGAGCAACTCCGCGCATTGCACAGCCACCCCGACACCTGGGCCGATCGCCGCATCGTCACCGGACCCGAGCCCACCTTGCTGGCCGCCACCATCGCTCGCCTCAGCCACGCCGCGACCGCCGCGCAGCGCCTCCGCGCGGCCACTCCGCATCTGCACCTGTCCACCGCATGGCCGCTCGCGCTGTTGGACGCCGCCGACAGCCCTGGACCTCAGGACATCCGATGAGCATCGACGCGCGCGACCACCCCGCCGACGACCCCGGCGCCACGACAACACCCGAGCACAGCGACCTCGGCACGGCCGAGCACCGCGGTCCCGACGCCGAACACATGCGGCACGTCGAAGCCGAACAGCACACTCGGACACCAGCTCCCGAGCAACCGCGCACCACCGACAACCACCGCATGACACTCGCCGAAGAGCAGAACGCGGCCGACGTGGACGCCGAACCGGCCGGGCCGGACCCCGCCGAACGGATTGTCACCAATCAACCTCGCGGTCCCGACATCGACCCGAAAGCTCTCGAATCCGACAGCGCCCCAGCACAATACGACATTCCTGCCGGCCCTGAGGTGATCGAACCGGAACAGCGACGTACCGCGGCCGTCGACGCGGTCTGTGCCCGGCACCAGGTCGACACTCCCGAGGGCCGGGCCGCCGTAGAAAAGGCCTACGAAGTGGTCTTCGACTACCAAGCGCCATTCGTCGTCCGCCACACGATCGACATCCTCGAAGATTGCAAGAAGGATCTCGCCGCGACACCGGACGCCGTCGTCGCCTATCTCGGCCGAGACGGTCACCCCATCGCCTTGGCGGCCTACGAGTTGGATCGCGAATTCTTCGAGACCAACTGCACCGAAGTGACGGTATCGCGGTGTCTCGCGGACTCGGCCGTGCAGGACCTCGAGCGCAACGCGGGCAAGACCTTCGAGGCCATCGAGGAGTTCCGCAGCGCCCGAGACGATGTCGACCCCGCCGATATCCCCGGCGCCAAAGCCCGACTGACGCGCTACCTCGAATTGCGCGAATTACCCGTCGGCACCCCCGGCTCGACCGTCATCTTGGTCGACAGCAGTTTCAAAGGCACAGTGCAAGAACTGCTGTCGGCCACTTACCCCGATATCACCTTCCGCGGCCGCTACCTGATCTGCGGTGAGTCGCCGAACGACCCGCACCCGGGCAGTAAAACCGGGTATGCCCTGCACCAATCCGTCGACGGCGGCAGCGCCGATCCCGCCGACGATCCCGCCGCGATCTTGGCCGAGAAGGACGCGGTGCTGGCCATCGAGCACATTCTGCGCGGCCCCTACTCCAAGGCGGTCCGGTTCGGCCCCGACCACATTCCGGCCCAGGAACTGGAGTCGCCGCCCTTGGATCAGATCAACCCGCTCGACGTCGCCCGGGACTATGTCGATGCGAATGTGCGGTTGGCGGTGATGGAGATCAACCAATTCGCCGTCAGCCACTATGCGAGCGACATCGCCGCGCTGCGTCGCGCGGGCGGCGACTGGCACAACGAACTGGCAACTAAGTCGGAGACTTTCCTGCGCCAAGTGCGATCATGGGTGACACGTGACAGCGACACCGACCCGGCGTTCGCGCAGCTGTGCGATTCCTTCGTCCGCCGGACCGACAAGAACCTCGTCGGGAACCTGCGCACCGCCATCGAACACCGCGGACTCGACGACTCCGACGCAACCCAGGTTTGGCGCGACTACCAGCAACTCGGCTCGCTCGAAGCGAAAGAGGCCTTCGTGCACCGCCGCACCGATCCGTCGACAGGAGCCAGCCATGGGTGACACCGACCCCGACGAAACCCGAGAATCCCTGGAGTCGATGTGGTCGGCCCTGCTCGGTTTCGCCGACCGCTACGCCGACCTCGGCTACGGCCCGCTCGCTGCGAAGCTCCGCGCCGGTGGCCCGCCCCCGCCTCGGGTGCAGCACACGCCGATCATCATCGACACCGATATCGGCGGCGACCCCGATGATGCCGTCGCGCTCACCTGTGCCGCGCGCACCCTGCCCGAACTGGCGCTGGTGCTCACCACCGACGAGAACAACGGTGGGCGCGCGCGATTCGCCCGCCACCTGCTCGACCTGCACGGCAGGTACGACGTGCCGGTCGTCGCAGGCGCCGATCTGGGTAACACGCTCTACTACGTGGTCGACGGGCTCGTTCCCGACGACGTCCCCGCCCAGTCGACGGATGTGCTCGACGCGGTACGCAAGGTGTGTGCCGGCACCGACCGGCAGGTGCGCTGGGTGGGCATGGGCCCGCTCACCAACCTCAGCACCGTCCTACGGGAAGCGCCCGACCTCGTCGATCGGCTGGTGATCACGCAAATGGGTGGTGCGATCAATTACCGCGACCCCACCAGAGCCGAGCACAACTTCCGGCTTGACCCGGCCGCCGCCCGTTCGGTGGTCGCCACCGCCGCCGATCTGCTGCTTGTGCTCTCCGATATCACTTTTACCGAGGAGATCGCCATCAACTCCGGCTCCGACACCTATCGGCTGCTCGCGGCGGCGCACGCACCCGAATGGGCTCGTCTGCTACATACGCATCTGGATCGCTGGTTCAACACCTTCCACCCCAGCAGCATGCAGCACGACCCGCTCGCTCTGGCCACCGCGCTACAACTACCTTTCGTCGACTTCACCCGCAGGCGAATCTCCTTGGGGGACGACGCTCGAATGAGTCTCGACCCCGAAGGCCATTTCGCTTGGATCACCACGCAAGCCGACTACCCCGCCTTCCGCAGCTGGCTCACCGCTCAACTCGCTTACTGACCCCGCTTACCGACGAATTCGCTTCGACCGCAACACCAGATACCAGGCCACGGCGACGGCGGCCGCCGAGAGCACGGCGAACTGTCGGCTGTACGGCTCGATCTCCTTGCGGTGGCTGGCCATTGCGTACCACTTCCTTTCTGCTGAACGTGGTTACCGGCCCAATTGGAACCGTCCGTTCTGGAACTTCCGCCGGTGTCGACCTTACGAACCGGGGCGCGGAAAAGATGGTGTCGAAGTTGGGGGATCAGTTCACGCGGGGCCGTGCGCGCACCATCATGGCCAGCATGACCGATTCGCCGCTGCACCTCGCCCTGCAAAGCTATGGCGTGAACGCGCGCCGTCTCTCCGCGGAAGCCATGCTGATCAGGCCGGACGTGCTGGTCGAGCTGGCAGGCTCGCGGGTGCACGAGGACCCCGCCTTCCGCGCGGATCTCGCCGAATGGGTTGTCGCGCAACTACGTACCGAGATCGCCGCGATCAAGGACCCGATCAACCGGCGCATCGCCGAAGCGATCCTGGCCACGGTCGCGGAATTCGAAGGCAAGTCGGTGACCCAACGCTGCAAGTACGTGCGCGAGCACGATCGTGGCTTCTCCGACGAACTCTTCAAACGCCGCCGCCGCGGCATCTTGACCGAGCTCGCCGCTCGGCTGGACAAGGCTTACCAGGTCAAGAACGCACCGCCGGTCTTCCTCGGCGGCCGATATACCGACCAGGGTGCCGCAGCCGAAGCTGTGGCAACCGACCTCGGCAAAGCCCTCGCCACGCTGCCGATCAATCTGCTCGCCGGTGGGTCCCACGTCGGCGCCGACGTCAGCTACGCCATGGCAGAGTCGTTGCGCGACAACCGGACCTACTCCTCCGATCGAACCACGCTCTTCGTCCGCACCACGTCTACTCGGCTGGGCCCGGTTTACCGGCCGCTCGGCGATATCAGCCACCTCGACACCACCCCGACCCATGCCCGCTACATCATGCTGCGCCGCGCCCGGCTCGCTCTGCTCTTCGGCGGCGGCAACGGCACCGCCGAAGAAGCGGCCATCGCCCGTGAGCTCGGCATCCCGGTGATCGCGCTGGCCACCACCGGCGGCACCGCGCGCAGGCACTGGCTCGCGCACGCTGCCGATGCTCAGATCACCCTTCCGCCGGCGCAATTGAAGCTGTATCACGACCTCGATCACCCAGACCACACCATCGCCATCCGGGCCGCCATCCAGCTCATCGCGCACCGGCTGAACCTGCGGCCGGTCACCACGTGCGCGCGATGATCCGGATAGACCGACGCACCGGCCGGGGACCGTGGCGAATTGGGCGAGTTCACATCCAGGTCGGCCCCCGATGGGTGCGGCGCACAATGTAGCGGTAAATGGTGGGCAACATCGCCGTCGCGTCTCATACTGGGGTCGATTGCAGGTTGCCGGTTCGCTGACGCATCGGCCGCACGGGTGACCGGCGAATCGAGGGGCACCCGCCGGCCCCGAGTTGTTCGAACCGGCCGACGAGAAGTGCGTGAGTTGGTAACCGACGTCATCGATGTGAGCGCCGACTTCGCGGTCGCCCGTAAGGCGCTGTGGGATCTGCTGCTCGAACCGCAGACCTACCCGCGGCTGTTCGCGGGCATCGGCGCCTGCGAGCTCGTGGAGACCGGACCGGACAGCCGGATCGCACAGGTGCGCATCGGCACCGCGGAGTCCGGTATCCGCACGCACCAGCTGCGGCTGACCGTGTGGCGCTGGTACGAGAGCTTCGAGTTGCAGTGCCCGGGGACCGGCAGCTTCGTGTCGGTCAAGCTACGCGGCGAGGAGGAGCGTACGAAGGTCGTCGTCACCGTGTTCGCGCCGGGCCGGTGGCATCCGCACATCGCCGAGCAGTCCAACGCCGCCGTGGTGGCGTGGGTGAAAAGCGGGCTGCGGCGGGCGGTCGATGTCATCCGTGGCGCGCGGACCTCGACGATCGTCAATGCCGAGAACGCCCCGCTGCGCAGGCAGGTCAGCGTGGCCAAGCAGATGGTCACCGTCGGTGTCGGGCGCACCACCAATCTCGCGATCGGCGTGAAACAGGCTCGCTCCCTGGCGAAGTGGGGCTTCAACCTGGCCGGTGGCTACGCGGCGGCCGCGGCCTACGATCCGGATCGCATCGCCGTGATCGACGGTTCCGGCACCCGCACCTTCGCCGAGATGCACGCGCGCACCAGCGCGCTGGCCGGTGCGATGGCGCGGCTGGACCTCGGCTTCGGCGACACCGTCGGTCTGCTCTCGCGCAACCACGCAGGCATGGTCGAATGCATGGTCGCCGCAGGCAAACTCGGCGTCGACGTGGCGCTGTTGAACGTCGGGCTGTCCGGCAGGCAGATCGAGGACATCGTGCAGCGGCACCGGATCGCCGCGCTGTTCGTCGACGGCGACCTCGAGCAGCTGGTCTGCTACCTGCACACCGATCTGGCGCGCTTCAACACCGACGGCCACCCGCCGGTGCCGCACCGCAAGACCATCGACGATCTGATCGCGCAGGGCGAGCGGGACTTTCACCGCCCGACCCGGCCGGGACGGTTGATCGTGCTGACCTCGGGCACCAGCGGCACGCCGAAGGGCGCGCGCCGCCCCGAACCCAAGGGCTTCGCCACCATCGCCGCGCTGCTGTCGCGGATTCCGCTGCCCATGGAACAGCCGATGCTCATCCCCGCGCCGCTGTTCCACACCTGGGGGCTGGCCGGACTGCAGATCAGTACGCCACTGCGCGCGACCGTGGTACTGCCGGAACGTTTCGACGCCGAGGAGTGCCTGCGGCTCGTCGCCGAACACCGGGTCGCCAGCATGATCGTGGTGCCGACCATGGTGAACCGCATCCTCGATCTGCCCACCGCCGTGCGGGCCCGCTACGACACGTCGAGCCTGCGCGCGGTCGTCAGCTGCGGCGCCCCGCTGGCCGGCGCGACGGTGCTGCGCTTCATGGACGTCTACGGTGAAATCCTTTATAACGTCTACGGTTCCACCGAAGTATCCTGGGCCACCATCGCCACCCCCGACGACCTGCGGACCGCGCCGACCACCGCGGGCAAGCCGCCGCTGGGCACCAGAGTCGCGGTGCTCGGCCCGGATCGGCGCCCGGTACCGATCGGTGTCACCGGAAACATCTACGTCGGCAACCACATGCTGTTCGACGGTTACGTCAGTTCGGCGCCCCCGGCCGAGTCCGACGGCATGCTCGACACCGGCGACCTCGGATATCTCGACGTCGCCGGACGCCTGTTCATCGCGGGCCGCGACGACGAAATGATCATCTCCGGCGGCGAGAACGTCTTCCCCCGCCCCGTCGAGGAGGCCCTCGCCCATCTCCCCCAGGTCAGCGAGGTCGCCGTAGTCGGCGTCCCGGACCAGGAATTCGGCCAGCGCCTCGCCGCCTTCGTCGTGAAACGCGAAGACTCCGGCCTGGATTCGGACATGATCCGCTCCTACATCCGCCACCGCCTCAGCCGCTTCTCCGTCCCCCGCGACGTCACCTTCCTCCCCTCGCTCCCCCGCGGCGAGACCGGCAAGATCATCAAACAACTCTTGATCGGTCCCCACTCCAGCGAAGTGCCGCTCCCGTCTCCCCTTGGCGGCCCGCACGTAATCACCTGAGCCGCTTCGGAATCCGGCGCTGCGAGCCGACCCGCGACTACAACAGGTCGTGTTCGAGTTGGCGGAGTTTCAAGTAGGAGCGGTCTATTTCGGCGGGGTCCTGGTGTACGAGGAAGACGACGCCCGGGGAAGAGTTGAGGTCGACGGTGGGTCGGGTCGTGGCTTGGTCGGCGATGCGGAAGCGGATGCTTTCGATGGCGGGGAGTTGTTCGAGTTCGGCTCGCAGGAGTTGGGCGGGTAGCGGGAGTTCGCGGTGGGCAATGAGATTCACGCAGCGAGCGTGTTCGTGGCGGGTGTAGACCGGGGGTTGGGCGGCGAGGGCCCGGCCCTCGCCGAGGTAGCAGTCCATGGTGAGGCCGACCTGGTTCACACCGGTGCAGCGGTCGAGGGCGGCGGGGTTGGCCAGGCCGGAGATGCGGGCGCCGGTTTCCAGCAGCACCGGGCCTGCGGCGGTGTAGATGAGTTCGGTGTGGGCTGGGCCGTTCGCGATGCCCAGTGCGTCGAGGGCGCCCGAGACGTAGTCGAGGATCTCGGTGCAGCGCGGGTCCGTCGGGGACAGGAGGTCTTCGTAGTCGTAGATTCTGCGGTTGTCGCGGACGGTGACCTTGTGGCTGATCCAGGCGTCGGTGAACCAGTGTCTGCCGTCGCGGCTGACCGAGTTGACGATGTACTCGTCGCCGACGAGGTATTCCTGTGCCAGCACAGCGGCGTTGGTGCGCAGCATCAGGTTGGTCTTGCCGATGATGGCATGGACCGCGGCGCGGATCTCGGCCTCGGAGTCGCTGATGAACACGTCGTCGGAGCCCGCGCTGTCGAGGGGTTTCACCACGGTGCGTCCGAGGCCGGCCTTGCGCCGCCAGTCCAGCAGCGTCGCCACATCGGTGCCGCGCCGCTGCCGTGCGGTGCGCAGGCCGGCGGCGGCCACGGCCTCCACCATTTGGAACTTGTCGCGCCGGACATACGACAGCGCCGGATCGTTGCCGCGCAGCCCGAGTTTCGCCGCGATCTCGTCGGCCACCTCCACGCCGAACTCGCTGGCCGCGATCACCGCGACCGGTGCCAGTTCGGCGAGTCGGCGCAGCACGTCGTCGGCCTGGTCGGCGTAGGAGAGGTCTTCGTCGAACAACTCGGCGGGCAGGCTCGCGGCGAACGTCGCGGACAGGTTGGCGCGGGACCGGACGTGGATCAGCCGGTAGTGCCTGCGCGCCTGGCGGGCCAGCAGCGCTCCGGTGGAGAACGCGTCCACCAGCACGACGGTGGGCGAATCAGCTTCGGACATCGAAGATCCCCTCGGGGTAGTCACGGGACCAGCCTGCTGTCATAGCTGTTCGCGACGTGGTCGAGCATCCCGTAGAGCTGGTCGGAGCCGAGCCGGGCGAGATCGTCGCGACCGGCGGTGGCGGGCAAGGGCAGCCGGCCCAGCGACCCCCAGCGCAGCGCGCCCTGTTCGTCGATGACGCAGGTGGTGGCGCCGAGATTGTCGGTGTGCAGGCAGAACGGGACGTCGAGCAGGCCGGTGGCGAAGGCCTTCAGCAACGCCTTGCCCACGTCGGCGTCGAGGTCGAGCACCGAGTCGATCAGGATCCGCGCCTCGTCGTTGACCTCCGTGAAGTACTGCGCCTCGGCCGGGGACGCCGGATCGAGTGGCCCGGCGGCCTCCTCCGCCGCGATGCGCAGTGCCGCAACGTTTTCCGCGACGGAGGGAATCTGCCACGCCTCCGATACCGTTTTCACGATCATCCGTTCGCAGCCGGTGGCCATGGCCAGGCGCGCGCTGTCGCGGATGAGCCGCGTCGCGCCGTCGGCTGTCCTCGGGAAAAGTCCCATGTACGTGTAGAACACGACGTGCCAGGTCACGTCGCCGAGGTACGCGGCGGCCAGGGTCCGTAAGGCACGCAGCGCGCCGCGATCCTGCTCGGCGAGCGTACCTTGCGCGTAACTGAGCGACATGTAGCGCAGGCCGTGCTGGCGGAAGAAGCAGCCTTCCAGCACCGCCAGCGCCACCAGCAGCGACGGCGGGCACAGCTGACCGAGCATGCACCCGCCGAAACTTTCGATGTGGCCGAACTCGGTCTCCCCCGCGAGAAACCGCGTGCTCTCCGACCACGCCGCGACCGCGTCGCGCAGCGGCAACCGGCTGTAGGGCAGGCAGTACGAGACCGGGCCGCCCTCGGTCGCATCCAGCCCGACCTCGACCAATCGCTGGAAGACGCGCAACGGCAGGGCGGTGCCGTGGCGCGCCTGCACCGGAAACGTCGGCCCGTACAAGCCGTCGAGCACCTGCTTCGTGTCCGCCACGGAGTGCGAGACCAGCGGGTACCCGTTCAACTCCTCCCCGACGGCGAGGCGTTCCAGCGGCGTCCGGTAATCGCCGACGCGGGTGTAGCTGTCGAGCGTGATCGTGCCGATCACCGGAAAATCCAGGTGCGCGACCCTGGCGAGACCGGACCGCATCGCCGCGAGGCTGCCGAAACCCATCCGCGGCTGGACGACCAGCTGCCCCGCCGCGGCCCGGTCCGCCACAAAACTGTCGAAAAATCCTGCCACGTCACCGACCCGAGATCAGTTCGAGCGTGGGCAGTCCCGACTGCGCGTCGACGGTGTGCACCTGAGATTTGTGCGGATCACCGGCCCGCACCCTGGCCATCACGGTGTCCCCGGCCGCGAAGTCGACCAGTGAGCTGCGATAGAGGGTGCGCAGGTGCGTGATGGACAGCCCCGACACCTCCGCCAGCCAGGCGGCGGCATGGTCGCTGCCCTCCTCGGCGAGCAGCGCGGCGTGCAAGGCCGGGATCTCGTCGCGCCACTCGGGGTGGCAGCGTTCGATGAACTGCGGCAGCCGCGCGCCCTTGTCGGTGAACGGCGAGAACACCATCGCGACCAACGCGTCCTCGTTCAACCCGAAGGCGTTCTCGGCGTAGGCACTCGCCACCGCGCGCCGTTCGGCGATCTTCTCCGGCGAGTCGTAGCGGGCCAGGGCGAGATCGATGAGCCGGTCCGGCATCTCCTTCTTGCGCATCATCGTCTCGGCGAACTCGAGGTACTCGGTGATGCCCGCCGCGTAGGTGCGCCCCTCCACGTATTCAACGCGCAGTCCGCGCAAATGTGCCATCAGTGTCGGATTGGCGCAGTCGGATTCGGTGAAGCTGAAGGCCAGGTCGTCGAAGCGGAAGCCGAGGAAATCGACGATCAGATCCCAGTGGTCGTGCACCCGGTAGCTCACCAGGTCGTAGATGGAGACGAAGGTGGGCTGCACCGACCGGTCCCCCACCGCGACCTCGCGTTCGGCGGGCTCGTGCCGGTCGTCGCCGAACAATTCGCGGAAGTACGCGTCGCCGACGCCACGCAGCGCGGCGAGCAGATCCCGGAACGTCATGCCCTTGCGCTGCACGTCGATCCCGATCCCCTTGGCCAGCCGCAGGATCCACGCGGCGTAGAGGGCCTGCTCCCGGCGGGAGTCGCCGGTCATGATCGCGTCGACCCCGCCGCGCCACCACGCGGCGCGGCCGTAGAAGTCAGCGACCGCAAGATTGCAGCTGTTGCAGAAGGTGGGGCGGCCGTCGCCGGCCGAGCGGTGCCCGTTCATCAGCACGTCGAGCCGGTTGATGGCCACCAGCTTCTCCGGCAGCGGCAGATCGACCCGGAAGCGACGAATTTCGGTGTGGTCGATGGTGAGCAGCTCGGCCCGCTCGTCATCCAGCAGGCCCAGCGCCGCGTACACCCGGTCGATGTTCTCCATCACCGCGCCGACCACACCGGCATGGCGCATGTTCGCGACCCGCATCAGGAAGGTACTGCCGTGCGCGAGTTGCAGACGCAACTGCACGGCACGCACGAACGCGACGACGTAGGTGCTGTCCTTGCCGCCGCCGTAGGCCACCATGACCTTGTAGTCGGCGAGCTTGCGGCGGCCGCCCGCGGCTTCGACCAACTTGTCGCCGACGGCGGCCACCCCTAGTCGCTCCTCCTCGGTGAGGAAGCCGATCAGCTGCTCGTAGCGCGTCCGGTCGTCGTTGGCATCATGGGCAGTGTTCACAGCGGTTCCGCCTCGAAGTCGAAGTTCTCGATGATCTTTCGGATGCCGGCCTCGACGACGTGCTCATCCTCGTGCAGCAGAATGAAGCGCCCACGATGCAGCGCGTCGTACGCGCCGCCCGGCGCCAGCACATGCCCGGGTTCGGGCAGCAGCTCGCGCCAGACGATCGGCACCTGGTCACGCATGGAGGAGACCCGAAGCACCCGCTCGGCCTGCGCGGCGGACTTGGGCATGATCAGCCAACCCCCGGAGGAGTCGATGAGGTCGGGCACGGGCGGCACCTGGCCGCCGGAGAGCACCCGCAGGAACATCTCGTACAGGTTGACGCCGAAGACCCGGTAGATCAGGTGCGGCACCTCGGCACCACCCACTCGGCCGCCGATCTCCAGGAATACCGGATCACCGGCCGGGGTGATGAACACCTCGAGGTGAAATGGCAAGCGGCGCAGGCCGAGTGCGGTGACGACCTGTTGCGAGAAGTCCTCGATGAGCGTCCGGCGCGGCGACGGACTCATCAGCACCGAGCCGAGCGGAGCGCCGTGGGTGAAGGACAGACAGTCGTTGATGTAGCGCGAGGTCGCCTGGAACGTGATGCGGGAATCGTCATCGACGAAACCGTCCACGTGGTAGATCTCCCCCGCGATGAACTCCTCGATCTCGTAGTCGCCGAGGTCGATAGTGGCCAGCGCGGCGTCGAGTTCCGCGGCGTTGTCCACCCGGCGCACCCCGATGCTTGCGGCCGCGGCGACCGGCTTGAGGATCAGCGGATAGCCGCAGGACGCCGCGAACGCGCGCACCTGCTCGGCGCGCACGCAGGAATCGAAGCGCGGCACCCGGATTCCCGCCTCGTCCAGCACCTGCTTCATCCGTACCTTGTCGCGGTAGACGGCGACCTCCGCGCGGGTCGGTCCGGGAATGCCGAGATCCTCGCGGACCTTGGCGGCGATCTCCAGGGTGAACTCCGACAGGGCGATCAGCTCGTCCACCGGTCCGACCCGCTCGGTGATCTCCAGGACGGCCGCGCCGAGGGCCGCGACGTCGTTGACGTCGCCGACCCGCACCTGGCAGGCGATCTTCGCCGGGTCGGCGAGCACGCCCTCGGCACCGGGACCGTCCACCACGTAGCTCACCTGGTTGGCGTCGTGGTCGATGAACTCCTCGTAGCGGGTGAGCTCGTTGTCCCAGCGAGTCCCGTCGAAGAAACGTGGCCACCGGTTGACGATGACGATATGCATCAGGACACCTCTCGGGTCGCGGAGTTCTCGCTGTCCCACGGCGTGATCAGCGCCGGGTCCGCGCGCCAAGCCGAAAACCCTTGGGCGAGACCGAAACGCAGGAAACCGCGGAAGCGCGCGATGGCGTCGTCGCCGAGGAACACGTCGGTGTAGCCGAGGTCGAGCAGTTCGCGGCGGACCCGGTCGTCGTCGGAGACCGCGGTGGTCAGTTTGCCGCCGATGGCACACGGCACCTCGAGCCCGCGTTCGCGCAGGCCGGACAGCAGCACCCGCGCGCCGTGGAAACCGTGGCCGTTGACGCTGGACACGACCAGCAGGTCGGGCCGGTCCGCGCGGATGGCGTCGGCCACGCTCTCGACCGGCGTACACGGCCCGAGGTTGTGCACCGAGGCGCCGTTCTCCTCGAGCAACTTCTGCAGGTACACCAGATTCCAGAGATGGGAATCGGACTCCACGGTGCTCAGCACGCACCGGAAACGAACGTTCATGTCACGACCTCAACGTTAGCGTTCTCGCGGGCCAGCAAGGCTTTTCGGAAACTGGCCATCGTCAACGGCAGGAAAACCGCGCCGAACAGGCAGAGCATGATGCCGAGCCACAGCGCGAGCCGTTGCGGGCCGATGGTGGCGCCCAGACCACCGATCAGCAGGCCCGCGATCGGATAGGACAACAGGTTGAGCAGATAGAACGGCCCCATCACCTTGCCGAGATGCTCGATCGGGATCACCTTCACCCGCTGGGTGCGGTTGTAGATGTTGTAGAGCGCGTCGCCGACGAGCATCGCGACAAAGGCGGGGGCGTAGACCCAATACGACGGTGCGAGAGCGGCTATCAGGAACGCGGCGCACATCAGCCAGAATCCCGTCACCCCGATGGGCCCGACACCGACGCGCCGGAGCAGCGCGGGCATCAGCAAGAGGTTCAGCAGCCCGGTGACGCCGACGGCCGCGTTGAGCAGACCGTAGGCCGAGTCGGGTGCTTTGAAAACGTCGGTGACCAGGGCTGCGTTCGAGACGATCAGCACGCCGACCACCAGGTTGATGGTGAAGTTGAGGATGCCGAGCAGCAGAACGGGGCGGATCCGCACCATGAGTTGCCATCCGATGGCCAACTCCGCGAGCACTTCCCGGGCCACCCAGCCGACGGCGGCCCGCACCTTCGGCCGCGGCAGTGGCAGCCAGGTCAACGCGCTGATGCCGAACGCGGCGGCGGCGACCAGCAGGAGCGGCAGTTTGCCGAGCAAGGCGGCGCCGACGATCGCGAGCGCGGGCCCGAGCGCCATGGCGAGCAACTCCATGTTCTGCACCAGGGACTGCACGGTGGCGATCTGGGAGTCGCGGGCCAGCTGCGGCACCATCCTTTCGATCGACATCCGGATGGGCGCGACACACACCGAGAGGCACGCGCCACCGGTCATCAAGGCGGGCACCAGCCAACCGGGCCGAAGAACGCAGACCAGCACGACGGCGACCAGGATCAGCGCGCGCATCGTCGCGACGCGGGTGAACAGTCTGGCGCCGCCGTCCCGGTCGGCGAGCATGCCTGCGAACGGGTAGGCGATGAGGGCGGGCAGCCACTCCAGCGCGAACGCGAAGCCGAGGGTGGAGACCTGCTTGGTGTCGTGAAAGATCAACAGTGGCACCGCGAACAGCACCACTTGTTCAGCAACCAGTCCGAGCAGAACGCCGGTGGCGAACAGCACGCTGAGCCGGTTCAGCCCCTCGGCTCCGCCTGTCGGCTTCTTGCTGGGCTCACCCACCCCGTCGGCTCCGCCTACTGCTTTCCCCCGGCGCCGAGCCACCGCCCGTTGCCTCATCCCAGCCGTCTCTCGCGTTCACGGATGAGCGGCAGGACATGGGTGTAGAAGATGCGCATCTCGTCGCGGGTCGGCCAACCGGAGAAGATGAACTCGCTGATCCCGGCCGCCT
This sequence comes from Nocardia sp. NPDC052316, assembly GCF_044547795.1. Taxonomy (NCBI): domain Bacteria; kingdom Bacillati; phylum Actinomycetota; class Actinomycetes; order Mycobacteriales; family Nocardiaceae; genus Nocardia; species Nocardia sp. NPDC052316. The sequence continues at coordinate 303,957 of NZ_JBIUBB010000002.1, read as the reverse complement.
TGTACTGGTAGAGGTAGTCGGCCACCTCCTGGTAGCTGCCGACAACGCACAGCGCGGGCCCGCCGCGGTAGGGCACGAAGCCGGAGTAGATCATCGGCGAGAGCCAGTCGTCGGCGGCCTTTTCGGCCAGCCGGAAGGAGGTTTTCACGGCTTCGGAGTCGGACGCCGCGACCACCTGCGCGACCCACTCGCGATGCTTTTCGTCGGGGTTCTCCTGCATGGCGGCGAGATCGGCGAGCGCCTGCGCGCGAGTTTCCCTGGCCAGCACGTGCATTCGGGTACCGACCCTGGTGCCCTTGTCGAGGACCGGCCGCGCCGCGGCACCCATGCCCTCCGGCGTGTCGCCGTAGCGCAACCAGCAGTCGCCGTACATGGCGGCGGTCTCCTGTGCGATCTCCGACGCGCCGCTCAAGTAGATCTCGGGCCGCCCGCCGCCCTTGTAGCCCAAGCCGAGCGCGGCCTCTTTGATGACGTAGTGGTCGCCCTCGTAGGACAGCGGCTTCTCGCCACCCCAGAACCGGTGGCAGATATCGAGGAATTCCTGGGTGCGGGCGTACCGGCCGTCGTGGGCGACGAAATCGCCGTAGCCCGCCTGCTCCGCCGGCGAGATGCCTGCCACCAGGTTCAACGCGATGCGCCCGTCCGACATCCAGGAGATCGTGTTGACGACCTGGGTGAACAAGGTCGGCGACAACAGGCCGGGCCGGTAGGCCAGGATGAAGGTGACGTTCTCGGTCTCCCGGACCAGCGCGCCGATCATCGGCAGCGGGTCGGGCATGTAGTCGGCGATCCCCATCAGCAGCGAGTCGACGCCGAGCGTGTCGGCCTCCTGGCAGAAGTCGACCATCCCGTCGAAGTCGAGCTCGCCGACTCGATACTTCTCCGTGGCCTTCTGCTGGCCACTGTCCAGCGGCGCGCACCAGTGGAACCTCAGCTCTCCGGGCTCGACTCGGGAATGCGAGAGCGGGGCGAAGTTCGTACGGTCGTAGTTCATTTTCTCGGGATCCACTTCCAGTTATCGCGACGGAGACAGTAGAAGATTCTCAGCATCAATGGAAAGTCGCACCCCGTCCAACTCCCCCTGCCCTGTTAAGGCAAAGTTACATCGACTTCCCGCCGCTGTCAAAGGGGTATAAGCTGCCTGCACCGCGCTGTTAACACCATTGTTCGGCAACCCCTATCGGGGGTATCGAACAGAGCTGCTAAACGATCTTCACAACCGTAATACCCCCCATTCGGGGGGTGGACGACCTCGCCGCAACGAGGGAGAATAGGGCCGCTACCAGTGCGTTAGCAGCACAGTTCGACAGGTTAGGGGGGTTCGACGAAGGCCGTCAAGCAATAGTTTCCCACCAGTTACCGCGTATTCGCGTCGATCACGCGAGAACAGTTAACGTGGATAGATACGTTAGTCGATAGTAGACCAATTGCATTCGAGGGATCGACGAATATCGGGCGGCACGATCGGCTCGTCCAGATATCTCCGACGGCGAATATCCGCGCCCCGGAATTCGACCGCCCTCGCACGACTATTGAACGGATCGAACTTTGCCTGAAGTGACTGAACCGACCGGATCCGCGCCCCCACTACCGCGTGCGCATCTCACGTCGAAACGAACCGTCGCGGCATTGACGGTGCAGGCACGATTCCTGTCCGCCGCGCGCGAATTTCTGACCGCAGAGGGCTTCACCGAGCTGCTGCCGCCCATCATCGGTCCGGTGACCGACCCTGGGGCGCGCGGCGCGAAACAGGTCGACATCGACTACTACGGCCACCGCTACAAACTGATGACCAGCGGCATCCTCTACAAGCAGGCCTCGCTGCTCGCGTTCGACAAGATCTTCCATGTGGCCGCCAATGTGCGACTCGAACCGTTGGAGACCGCGGTGACGCATCGGCACCTCGCGGAGTTCCATCAGCTCGATGTGGAGATCGCGAACGGCTCGCGCGAAGACGCGATGGACGTGGCCGAGCGGCTGACGAAATACGCGGTGGAGCACGTCCTGAGCAATGCCCAGCGCGAACTGGAGATCCTGGACCGCGACCTCGAACAGCTGAAGCAGGTGCTCGCCGGCCCCTACGACCGTAAGCGGCACTCGGCGACGGTGGCGCAGCTGCGTGAGCTCGGGCACGACCAGCGCGAGCACACCGAGATCGACTGGCAGGGTGAGGAAATCATCTCCGCGGCCGCCACCCGCCCGTTCTTCATCACCGACTACCCCAAGGGTTCGCGCGGCTTCTACGACAGCGAGAACCCCGACGAACCGGGCACGCTGCGCAACTTCGACCTGATCTTCCCCGGCGGCTTCGGCGAGATGATGAGCGGCAGCGCCCGCGAGTCGGACTACCGCACGCTGCTGACCCGCATGCGGGAAACCGGTGAGAATCCGGCCAAATACGAGTGGTACCTCACCCTGGCCCGCGACGGCCTCTCGCCCAGTGCGGGTTTCGGCCTCGGCGTCGAGCGGTTCACCCGGTTCCTCGGCGGCTTGGACGCGGTCTGGCAGGCCAGCGCCTACCCCAAGATTCCGGGGGAGCCGCGGCCATGAGTGTGCTGTCGGCTCCCGGATTCCCCGAGCGCGAGGTGCGCGCGCGAGCGCGGACGGCGGCGGGTTCGGTGTTCCCCGACAACGTGCGGTACGGCTCCACCCTGTTCGGGCAGGGTCAACCGACAGCCGCACCGGACTTCATGGACGCGATCGACCACGCGCGGCTGGTGCCGCCCGTCTTCGTGCCGCTGCGCGCGGAGATGATGTTCGATCTGGGCAGGGAACCGCTGGCCGGTGACGTCGATCTTTCCACCACCATCGGCGGCCTGCGATCGACACTGCCGGTGTATGTTTCGGCGTTCGGGTCCACCGCCGTGGCCGACGGCGACCTCGGTGTCGCGGTGGCCGGGCAAGCCGGTGCCGCCGGCGTGCCGATGGTGATCGGCGAGAACATCGTGCCCGTGTCGGGCTACGGGCGGATGGCGGACGAGGAGCAGAGCTCGCTGCTGCGTCGGCTCACCGAGTACACCAAGATGGCCGCCGAGGACACCGGTGGGGTGATCGTCCAGCAGAGCACCGAGGACGCCGACGCCGAGGTATGGAACCTGGTGTACAGCGATCCGGCGAGTGAGCAGCTACTGACCAGCGGGCGCCTGGCTTTCGAGTTGAAGGTGGGTCAAGGCGCCAAGCCCGGACTCGGCGGCATGACCCTGCTCCCCCCGGATCGGGCCGCGCACCTGTCGGCGCAGTACGACATGCTGGATATCTACGACGGCGCGGCGGCGCCGTTGCTGCGCTCGGCCACCCCCGGCACCTTCACCCCGGAGATCCTGCGGCAACAGATTCGGTTGATGCGCAACAACTATCCGCGCTGCCGCATCTGGGTGAAGCTGCCGCCTGCCCGGGATGTGGGCGACGCGGCCGAGGTCGCCTGGGCGGCGGGCGCCGATGCGGTGACCGTCGACGGCGCGGAGGCGGGCACCGGCTGGGCGCCGCACGGTTTTCTCGAGCACGTCGGCCTGCCCTTGGCCGAGTGTCTGCGCCGGGTCGCCGGCCGCGACCGGCAGGGGAACAGTCTGCTGGTGTCCGGAAGATGCTGGGAGGGAACCAGAGTCGTGAAATGCCTGGCCCTCGGCGCCTCCGCCGTCGGACTCGGCCGGGCGGCGCTGGTGGCCGCCGACGAGAATGCCGATCATGGACTGACGAACCTGTTGGTCGCGTTCGAGCTGGAGCTGCGGCTCCTGATCAGCGCGCTCGGCAAGTACCGGATCGCGGATCTGGCCGCCGAGGACATCTGGTTCCCCGCTACCAACGAAAGGACGCGATGAATACAGGGCGACCGTGGCGTGTGGCAGTACTCGGCCCGGGCGGTGTCGGCGGGCTGGTAGGTGCGTTGCTGGCCAGGGCCGGGCATCGGGTGACGTTCCTCGGCGGCGAAGAAACCGTGCGTGCCGTCCGGGAACACGGAATACAGGTGCGCAGTGGGATGTTCGGTGACTTCACCGTGCGGGCCGAGGCGGACACCGAGTTACGCGAGCCGGTCGACGTGTGCCTGGTGACGGTCAAGCAGAACGTCCTCGGCGCGGCTCTGGACCGGGTGTCGCCCGCCGCGCTCGGGGACGGCCTGGTGGTACCGCTGCTCAACGGGATCGAGCATCCGGCGGCGCTGCGTGCGCGGTATCGCCCGGAGTTGGTGGTGCCCGGCGTGATCCGGGTCGCGTCGACGCGGGTCGCGCCGGGGATCGTCGAGCACGGCAGCCCGTTCGTCGAGATCGATCTGGCGAGCGCCGCCACGCCCGCCGAGCGGCTCGACGAGCTGGTCACGGTGCTCGACGGCGCGGGCGTGCGGGCGGCGACCCGCGCGGACGAAGCCGCCATGCTCTGGGGGAAGCTGTTCTTCCTCGCACCATTCGCCCTGATGACCACCCATCACAAGTGTCCCGTCGGCGAGATGCGGACCGTGCACCGCGCGGAGCTGGTCGACCTGGTCGCGGAAGTCGCGGCGCTCAGCAACGCGGCGGGCGTGCCCGCCGATGTCGATGCGGCCCTGCGGTTCTACGACGCTTTTCCGCCGGAGGCCAAATCATCGATGCAACGCGACGCAGAGGCGGGACGGCCGCTCGAGCTCGACGCGATCGGCGGGGCGCTGCTGCGTATCGCGCGGCAACACTCGGTGGCGATGCCGCTGACCGAGCGGCTGGTCGCCGACTTGGCTCGGCTCAGCGAGGGGTCGGCGCCGGCCTGATCGGATGACCGCATGGGCAACCCCCGGCCAGGTGCCGGGGGTTGGCGTGTGGTGGTCAGCGGCGGCCGCGTCGGCGGAACTCGAGGACGGTGGCCACCGCGTAGCCGCCGCCACCGGCGACAGCGAGAATCCCGAAGAAGCCGGGGACGCTGAAAAACAGTGCGGCGGTGGAGATCAGCGCGAGCCAGCCGCCCAGGCCGTAGTGCAGCACGTTGCGGCGCGCGGCGCCCTCGCCGAGGTAGAGCAGGCCGACGACGAGTCCGGAGCCGGCGGGCCACAGGAAGGTTTGCAGTTCGGGCACGGCCAGCGTGGACGAGAGGCCGGTGATGGCCAGGATCAGCGCCCCGAAACCCACGGCCCAGGACAGGCCGAGGAGTTTTCCACCGAGCACCTCGGCCTTGTCGGCGCCGCGCTGGGCGTGCAGGGCGGCGCGGGTGGCGCAGACGGTGCCGATCAGGAAACCGAGACCGAGCAGCGTCATCGGCAACCACCCGGGCAGGGCGACCACTGGGCTGTCACCTCGGGAGAGCGCGGCGGCACCGTGGCCGACAAGGTAGGCGAGTCCGAAACTGATGTAGGTGGCGCGGTTGTCGACGTCACCGCTGCGGGTGACGGCGGGGACGGTGGGGATCGAGGTGGCGACATAGGTGGTCATGGCTGGAGCCTTCGAGGTGTCGGTGCGGGTACGCACGAAGTGGGAAAGGGAGCGGGCGGAATCAGGAGTGGCGTGCGTCCGGCACGATGACCACCTTCCCCGCGACGGTGCGTGACTCCGCCAACGCCAAGGCCGAACTCGCCTCGGAGAGTGGGAATTCCGCGGCGATCTGCGGGGTGAGCACGCCGTCGGCGAGCAGCCGCAGCACCTGGGTGAGGTCTTCGCGCAGCCGGCTACGGAAGGCGTCGCGCCGCCGCTGGCCCGCCCACAGGTTGTAGAAGCGCGCGCTCTTACCGTTGGGCAGCAGGTTCCACATCAGCAACCGCGGGAACAACTTCAGCACCGGCAGCTGCGAATTGCCGTCCACGTCTTTCGTCGACGCGGTGCCGTAGGAGACCAGCGTTCCGCCGCGGCGCAACAGCCGCCACGACTCGACCACCCCAGCGCCGCCGACATGGTCGAACACCGCCTCCACCCCGTCGGGCGCGAGTTCCCTTATCCGGCGGTACATTTCGGGGTCGCGGTAGTCGACCGGGTGCACGCCCTGCTCGAGCAGCGCCGCGTGGTGGCGTGGCGCGGCCGTGCCGATCACCGTCATTCCGGCATGGCGGGCCAGTTGTACGAGCGTGGAGCCGACGCCGCCGTTCGCGCCGAGCACGACAATCGTTGCGCCGGAACGCACTTCGGCCGACCGATGCAGCAGCTGCCAGGCCGTGAGACCGTTGACCACCACGGTCTCGGCGGCGGCCGGGGTCACGCCGTCGGGCACCGGCACCAGATCCGCGGCATCGACCAGCAGGGCGCTGGCCCAGGCGCCGACCTTGGTGACCACGGCGAACCGACGCCCGATCAGCGCGGTGTCCACGCCTGGACCGGTCGCGGTGACGGTGCCGACCACGTCGTAGCCGGGCACGAAGGGGAACGGCGGCTGGTCGAAGTACTTGCCGCGGCGCATCTGCTGCTCGGCGAACGAGACGCCCGTCGCCTCCATGCCGAGCACGACCTGACCGGCGGCGGGTGCGGCGAGTCCGCGCCGGGTGACCTGCAAGCCGTCGGGCTCGACCCTGCCCGGCAGGACGACCGCGGTGACGGTAGTGGTGGCGGTGCTGTTTTCCATGAGGTGGTCCGTTCCGGATCGGTTGAGCTAACGAGTGTAAGGCTACGGTTGTAACCATAGTTTGCGCAAGAGATAACAGCTGTAAGTTTTGTGATGTAAGCTGACGGTATGGGAAAGAACCAGGTCGCGACCCCGGCCCGCACGCGCAACCCCCGCGGCGAGGGCGCTCGACTGCGCGACGAGATCGTGACGGCCGCGGTCGCACTGCTCGACGAAACCGGTGAGGAAAACGCCATCACCCTGCGTTCGGTCGCGCGCCGCGCCGGGATCGCGGCCCCGTCGATCTACCGCCACTTCCCCGATCAGCCGGCCATCATGCTGGCCGTGGTGCAGAACGCCTTCGCCGAACTGGACGAGCGGCTGCGCACCGCCAGGGATGCCGCGGACGACACGCCTCGCGCGCGATTACTGGCCGTCTGTCATGGCTATCTGGAGTTCGCGCGCGCCCGCCCGGGGCGCTACCGCACCATGTTCGGCGGACTGTGGGTGCCCGATCTGGACGAGTCCTCGGTGACCGCAGCCGACGTGGCCACCCTCGGCCAGACGAGCATGCAACTGCTCGCCGATGGCCTCGCGGACTGCGTCGCCGCGGGCGACGCCGCCAGTGACGACCCCGCCGCGGATGCGGTAGCGCTCTGGCTCGGCCTGCACGGGCTCGCCCACCAGCACGCCGCCGCACCCTCATTTCCGTGGCCTGCCGATATCGCGGAACGCGTCATCAACACGCTGGCCCACTTCACCCAGCGGTAGGGTCGGCCCGCCGGACGGGCCGGTAGTACGCGGCGAGCAGCCCGAGCCAGACCACCGTGAGAATGCTGGCGGGGTACAGGAACGGCCGGGGCAGGTAGTGACTGCCGAAGCTGTAGAGGGCGAGCCAACCGCCGACGAGCACCCCGACGACCCGGACAGCCGTCGACTCGGCGCGCAGCGACGCCGCGATCATCCACACGCCCGCGAGAATGTGCCCGCCCAGGCGGACCGGCCAGGTGATGTCCTCGGGTACCTCGTTGATCACCAGCACGCCGGTGACCACATCGGTCACGATCCAGCCGTAACCCGCTGCCCTGGCCCATTCGGGGGCGTCCATCCGCGCGATCAGCACGAGAATCGCGAGATGGAACAGGATGCCCGGATACTCGGCCCAGACGGCTCCCGGCGCGACCGCGAAGCTGACCAGCGGCGGGAGGAAGAACACGATCGGCAGTATCGCCGAGGTGCGGAAGGATACGAGTTCCCGTTCTGCGGTGCGCAATACATCTCCAGAGGTGGTGCGGCCATGCGCTGGTCGCGGTGGCGGGGCGGGAATCGGTCCGCCGGTCTCGGGCCAGGGTCGAGGGATTGGTGCCTGGCGAGCGATAACCGAGACCGGCGGACCTGTGCGGTGATCGGCCGTGCCACCCGACAGCGACAACGGAGGGCAGTCCGTGCGGCTGATCACCGGGCTCTAACGTTAAGTGGCAGTGCTTATTCGGGCGTATCCCCCGACAAGCTGTTCTTTCCGGCCGGTCGGCTGGGGCCTGCGGGCTCATGACGGGTGACCGGTCGGGATGGGTAGGTACTGTCGTCTTGCCATGCACCCATCGTCACGGGGGCGGCGCAATGTTCGCGTCGGTAGTTTTCACCTAGCCGACGGACTGCCTAGCTGACGCATGACGTTCGTCCCGCAGTGGATTTCGCCACCGCCCTCGTGCAACGCCTCCCACTCGTCGACGTAGTGCACCGAGATTCCGGCGGACCGGTACGCCTCGGTCACCGCGGCTTCGAATACGTCCCGTCCGTCGATGATCGGGCCCCACTGCCGGGCGGCAATGTAGTTCGACGAGTTCATCAGGACACCGTTGACCGCGCCAGGGTAGAAGCTCGTGAGTGCGTCCGGTGCTTCCGGTATGTCGCCGCCTTTGTAGAGCCCTGGGATTCGCACGAACTCCTCGGGTTTCAGCCCGGCCTCCTGATGCAACCGCGCCACGTTCGCTTCGATCTTCTGCGCCGCGCGTTCGTTGTCGGCGACGAATTTCTGGTCCGCCAGCATGTCGTCGATGGTCCGATCGGAGACACCGGGGCGCGACAAAGCCTGCGCGCCGCCATGCCCGGCTCGTTGCTGGTCACGCAGGATCTGCAGACCGCGCCGAGGATCGGTAACCGCGGGCCGCCACCCGCGACCGGACGCCGTCGGCAGGAACTGGACGAATTCATCGACGTGCCCGACGATCAGCCATGCGGCGTCCAGAACCACCGGCGGCTGAATCTGCTGTGCGGTGAAGAACTTCTGCAAGACCACGCTTGTCGCGGCCGGGTTGTCCACGTTGCCGGTGCCGAGGATCACTCGACCTGCCGGAAACTCGCGGCCCGCGTGCGTGTGCGGCGGTATCGTCTCGACATTTCCGAACCCGTCCACATGGTCGCTACCGACTCCACCGAGTTGAATCGCTCCCACGCCGGGGCCGCGCAGGTCGAAAACCGCACGGCCACCTTCGCGTTCGGGTTGCGGAGATCGGATCGCGATGCGGATCGAGATACTCTTACCGCCCCGACTGGGCATCGACGCATAGCCGAACTCCAGGAAGTCCTGGCCCCAGGTATCGGTGGTATTCATCCGGACCGGCGGCGCGTTCAGCCCACTGGCACGCGCCGCCGCAGCCAAATCCTCGACGAACCGGGCGTGGCTTTCGTCGTCACCGCTCTCCGACACCAGCAGTGTCTCGACGCTCTGGTTGTGGTGATGAAGGACAACCGGCGCAACACGAAGGGCGACCTCATCGGTCACCGTTCGATCACCGCGCTGGACGGTGAAGCGAACGGTGACGGACCCGTCCCACACCGCCCGATCACGCACGACGTCCCGCGCATCGATCCCCAGGGTCGCGCCATGCCGCAGTTCGGATTCGGTCAGCGACGCGCCCGCCCCCAGCAGCACCCACGCCTGCGCACGGTGCACGAAAATCCGGATCTTCTCGGCCCCGGCACCCACCGCCGCCACCCGCCCGGTCGCCCCCTCCGCCGCCCGACCGAACGGCATGGTCACCATCGGCGCCAGACAATCGGGCGCACGCGCCACATCATCGGCCGCGTCGTGACAGCCCGCGAGTTCATCGTCGGAAACTCCGCTCCCGCTCGACGGACACCGCCGCGCCACATCACCGATATTCGGCAACAGAACAGCTCCGAATTCGGCGGTCCACTCGCCCTTGTCGATCCGACCGACATCGTGTCCGTCGACAACACCGTCCCGATTGCTATCGGCCCGAATATCCGCGACAAACCCGTCCTCCGCCGAGCCCGCACACCCGCCGAGCACCAACCAGGCAACGCCCGCGAGCAGCCAAATCTTACGAACCCGCGTTCCCGAAAAGGCCATATCCACGCCGATTTACGCTACGCACGCCCTCGATCCGCCACCTCCCCCCAAAGCTCCGGAACGCACTGCCGGCAGCTTGCGGTTTACCGCCGATCGGCTGGTCATTCCCGGCCCGGTGCCGGTGCACAGTTCCTGGTCGATCATGGCGCAGCACATAGTGCAAGAGCCGAATCGAGCATGCTACGTTGAGCCTCGCTCAACGATACGAGGGAAGACGCATGCTGGAACGCCTCGAGCTGGAGGCCTTCCTCACGCTCGCCGACGAATTACACTTCGGTAGGACCGCAGAACGTCTGCACGTGACGACCAGCCGGATCAGTCAGACGATTCGCAAGCTGGAACGGCGCATCGGCGCACCGCTGTTCGAACGCAACAGCCGCACCGTCACTCTCACCCCACTCGGCAAGCAACTGCGCGACGAACTGCGCCCGGCCTACGACCAGATTTCGGCAAGCGTCACCGCGGCCAGCAAGGGCAACAGCGCCCAACGGGCCATCACGGTCGGGTTCTCCGCGCCCTGGTGCGGGAACCTGATCGTGCGGGCGGCGGAGATGTTCCGCATCCGCTACCCGGACACGGTGGTCGACATCGAGGAGATCCAGCTCACCGACCCGCTCGGCCGGATGCGTTCGGGCGCAGTGGATCTCCAGCTCACCGAGTTCCCGATCGCCGAACCCGACATCAAGACCGGGCCGGTCGTGTTCGCCGAACCGCGTGCGCTGATGGTGCCCGAGGATCATCCGTTCGCGACGCGGAAATCGGTATCGATGGAGGATCTCGCCAACGCCACCCTGGTCACCCTCGCCGACGAACTCATCCCGAGCTACTGGATGGACCGGTACTTCCCGCGCCACACGCCGCTGGGGCGTCCGATCCGGCAGGGACCGGCGACGAACTTCTGGCCCGAGGTTCTCGTGCACGTCAGCCAGGGGGTCGGCGTCAGCACCGTCTCGCTGCGCGCGGCCCGATTCCACTCCCGGCCGGGCGTGGTCTTCGTGCCCTTCCACGACGCGGCGACGATCGACTACGGCCTGATGTGGCCGGCCGCGGGTAAGAACCCACTGGTGCACCCCTTCCTCGAGACCATCGCCGAGGCGGCCGTGCTGGGGTGATCGGCCTGGCGCGCCGACGATGCAACAAGCAGAGCCGCGACCGAGGTATCAGTCGCGGCTCGCCGGTGGACGGTTATCGGGCGGTGTCGAGGAAGGTGCCGATCAACGGCAGCAACAGATCCGCGCGGTACATGATGTCGTAATGTGTTGTGCCCGGCACGATTTCCAGTCGAGAAGCGGCCTTACCGGTATTGAGCCGGGCGACCATGTCGGCGGCGTGGTCGCGGTACAAGGCATCGGTCTCGGCGGTCAGGACGAGCGCGGATGCTCGGACCCGCGCCAGCTGAGGCGTCCAGTCGTAGTCCTTGGTGAGCAGGTCCCTGGTCTTGGTGACCAGAGCGTGCCAACCCGCCGGGTCCGGCGCGATCCCACTGTAGAGCTGGAACAACGGAGTTTCGCGCAGCGCATCCGGATTCATGGCGGCCATGCCCGCGCGGGTCTCGGGTACCCAGCCGTCGGAACGGAAAGGGGCCGACGCGATGACCAACCGGTCGACCAGATCCGGGGTGCGGACAGCAACCTGAAGGGCGACGCCGCCGCCGAGCGAGTAGCCGAGCAGGTCGGCTTTGCCGAGTTGCAGATGATTGATCAGGGCCGCGACATCGTCGGCCAGCGCTTCGTACGACAACGGTCGTGCGAAGTCGGGGGTGTGGCCGTGCGCCTGCATGTCCACCGCGACGACCCGGCGGGTCTTGGCCAGCTCGGGAATCATTGCGCCGAAAGTGGATTCACCGGTGCCGAGACCACCGTGCAACAGGAGCAACGGCTGGCCGGTGCCGTGGGTTTCGTAATAGAGCCGACCGCCGTTGACCGCGGCGTACTGGCCTTTACCGTCGGCGGACGCCCGGTCGGTCACGGGGCGGACCGCCGAGGTGACGGCGCGGTCGGTGGCCTCGGCGCTGTCGCAGCCGGTGACGAGCACGGCAGCCAAGGCCACTGCGGTCAGGGCGGCAAACGATAAGGCGACGCCGTCGCGTGGAAAGAAAAGTCCGGTGTTTTCGGGCATGACAAAGCTCCGTCGGAAAAGGTGTGGTGGGAAACAGGCCGCTGAGTCAGGCCACGAATCGGCTCGCGCCGACGAGGAATTCACCCGAAACGGGGACCAGGAGTTCGATATTCGGGTTGTGGCTCAGCTTGGCTATCTCCACGTGCCGCGCATTCGGCAGCACTTCAGTGATGGCGCGGGCGGCGGTGCGCAACAAGGCCTCGCTCTTGCCGCCGGAAATAACCAACGTGGGCACGTCGACGCCAGCCCAGTCGGCCGGGCGCAGCGCCTCGCCGCGCATGAAGCGGCCCATGATCGCCCAGTCGTGCGCGGTGGCCGGGGCGGTGGCGAGCAGGTGCTTCCAGAACGGGGTGAGGCGCATCATCGCGGCGATGAAGGCGGGCATGCCCATCCCCTTGGTCATGTAGTACCGCACCACCTCGGCCCGCCGGTCAGCGGCGATCATCGCGTGCAGTCGGTCCGCGAGATCCGCTGGTGGCACAAAGTTTTCGCGGTTGGTCACGAACGGTGGCTCGAAGGCGACCACCTTCGTGATGCCGGGCACCCGCCCCGAGGCCGCCGCCGACAGCGCCAAACCGGCGCCCGAGGACCAACCGAACACCGCGGCGTCGCCGCCGACCGCCTCGATCAGCGCGGCCAGATCCTCGATCTCGTTCACCACGTCGTACACGCCGGGCGAATCGGTGCTGTCGCCCCGTCCGCGCCGATCGTAATTCACCACCGTCAATCCATAGCGCTCGGCCAATTTCTCGGCCAGCTCAACCATTTTGGGGAATGCGCGGTAGCTGAAAGCCCCGCCGATCAGAATGACCGTTCCGGCGTCACCGCCGACGATACGATCGAAGGCCAGCTCGACTCCCCCAGGCGTGGTGATCTTCTCCAACGTCTTACCTTCCTAGCAACTGGTTACCGCGGCGATGTCCTGCGCGCTCACCCATACAGACAGCGGCTCGCCGCGGAATTAACCGCACCCAACTCGTGACCTACATCACGGACGCCGATTGGCGCACCATGATCTTCATCGAGCCCACCCCGGGCCAACAAGCGACAACTCGGCAACGCGGGGTGTAGTTCTGCTCAACGATCACGGCGGGCGCCCCAGGCCGAGCGCCGCCTCAGGCTCGCGCGCGCTCGCGGGCCAGCGAACGGTCGCGCTGCTCTTCGAACTTCGGGATCTTCACCGTCGCCAGGTCGTCGAGGTAGGCGGCGAGGCGCTCGCGGACCTGCTCGCCGCGGGCGGTGAAATCGGTGCGGCCGAAGATGTTCCATTGCCGGAGCACCGGCGAGAGCACGTCCTCGAGGTGCTGGCGCAGGTCGTAGACGCCGTGCTTGGCCATCAGGACGCCGTTGCGCCGGAAGTTCGGCATGCCCGCGCCGGGCATCTGGAAGTTCCGGACGATCGCGTCGATGGCCTCGATCGCCTGATCCGGGACCAGGTCGAGGGCCGCGCCGCAGATGGTGCGGTAGAAGATCATGTGCAGGTTCTCGTCGGCGGCGATGCGCTGCAGCATCCGGTCGGCGACCGGGTCGTTACAGACCCGGCTGGTGTTGCGGTGGGTGACGCGGGTGGCGAGTTCCTGAAAGCTCACGTACGCCACCGAATGCAGGAAGCCCGCGCCGCTGGCCACGTCGGCGGCGGTGGCGCCGGAGGCGAAGCCGTGCGTCATATGGATCATTCGGGCCTGCTCGAGCGCGACCGGGTCGACGCCGCGGGTCACCACCAGGTAGTCGCGGATCACGGTGCTGTGCCGCATCTCCTCCGCGGTCCAGCGGCCGACCCAGGTGCCCCAGGCACCGTCGCGGGAGAAGTTCTCGGCGATCTCGCGGTGATAGGAGGGCAGGTTGTCCTCGGTGAGCAGGTTCGTCACCATCGCGGCTTTGGCGACCTCGCTGAGCCGTGATTGCCCTGCCTCCCAATCGATCCCGCCCAACTCCGCGAAATTGCGTCCCTCGTCCCAGGGCACGTAGTCGTGCGGCTGCCAGTCCTTGGTCATCGACAGGTGCCGGTGCACACAGTCCTCGGCCATCGGTTCGAGGTCGGTCAGGATCTCGCGTTGTGTCAGATCGCGCGGCAACAGTGTTCCCTACCCTTCACTTCGAGGAATGCGGCGGAATGCCCTCGGCTCGACCGGCTTCCGGCGGCTCCCATGTCACCACCGCGTGCGACGGGCGGGCAGGGCCGAAGGTCCCGAGACCCTAGGGTCCGATTGCCTCACAATGACCCTGCCGACCGCACCCGGGCAGCGCTCGCCGGAACTGGGGCCAGAGGTCCCCGAATCAGCTGCGCAAAGGCCATATCGGCGGCACAGGGACCCCGACGAAACTCGTGGTATGACCGATAACGACCCCGAGGTGCCGGATCGCCCGACGATGCTGGCAGCACTGCGGCTCGCTTGCCGCGCGCCGTCGGTGCACAACACGCAGCCGTGGCGCTGGGTGTTCGACGGAGCCCGACTGCGCCTCTACACCGACACCGACCGCCAACTCCTGGCCACCGATCCGCGTCGGCGCCAGCAGCTGATCAGCTGCGGCGCCGGGCTGCACCACCTGCGCAGCGCCTTCGCCGCCTACCACTGGCACACCGACACCGTGCGCTTGCCCGACCCCGCGCAGCCGCAGCACCTGGCGACCATCGAGTTCCGGCCATGGCCCGACCCGCCCGACGGGATCCGCGCCCGCACCGAGGCGATCGAGCGCCGCTACACCGATCGGCTGCCGATGCTCGCGCCGCAACGCTGGGACGACATCGTGCACTCCTTGCGAAAGCTGTTGTCGCCGCACAAGATCGAGCTCGACGTGCTCGACGAGAGCGCGCGAGCCCGGCTGTCCACCGCCTCGGCGCAGTCGGCCGCGTTGCGCCGCTACGACATGCAGTACCAGGCCGAATTGCAGTGGTGGACCGGGCATCGCGAGATGCCGGAGGGCATCCCACCGACGTCCATGGTCTCCGAGGCCGAGTTCGCCAGGGTGGGCGTCGGCCGGGCGTTTCCGCCGGTGCCGCATTCGATGCGCCGCGCCGAACTCACCGACCGTGCGCAACTCGTCGTGCTCAGCTCGACCGGCGACTCCGCCGTGCAGTGGCTGCACACGGGGGAAGCGCTGTCGGTGGTGCTGCTCGAGTGCACGGCCGCCGGGCTGAACACCTGCGCCCTCACCCACGTCACCGAAGTACCCGCCGGACGCCGACTGCTGGCCTCCCTCACCGCCCATGGCGGCCTGCCGCAGGTCGTCATCCGCGTCGGCACGGCCCCGGATGACCACGAACCGCCCCCGACCCCGCGGCGCCCGCTGACCGACGTGTTCACCACGCGACGTGGCTGAACATCCATCCCGCTTTCGGAGACCTTGGTCCGGTCGCCACGGGACCAAGGACCCTGCCCGGCATGGACCGCCGACCGGCACGCTGATCGAGCGGGCCGCGGCAACCGCCCAGCCGCGGCCCGCCCGTACCGGCAACTGCCCGCACCGAACGCAGGCCCGAGAGTGGTCGTACGCGGCGTAGCCGGGTCAGCCGCGAGCCCCGTCGACAGCCTCGGCGTAGCGCTGCAAGTAGTGCGGCCAGCCACCTTCGCCGCCGATGCCGGCGCGCACCGCCGCCCACCCGTCACCGTGGCGTTCGATATGCCGGTGTTCGAGCTCAACCCGCGTGCGCTCCGCGTCCTCGGCGATGAACCGGACCTCCACCTCACTGGTCTTGTCCGGGTCGGTCTCGATCTCCCAGCGCCCGTTGATATCCCAGCTGAACACCACCCGGTTCGGCGGCTCGTAGGCCAGCACCCGCGCCCACCGGCACACGCTGCCGTCCTCGCCCCGGTCATAGATGTGCCCGCCGACTCGCGGCTCGAACACCGTCTCGACGATCGGGACCGCAAGCAGATTGTGCTCGCGCGGCTTTATCGCGTCGAAGCGCTCGGTGAACAGCGCGAACGCACGCGCCAATGGTGCGTTGACGACGATCTGCAACTGCACCGGCTCGGCCTCGGTCTGGGTCATGACTTCTCCTGATCTTCGTCGACTATCTGTTGATACGTCGCGAGGGCTCGACCCCAGAACCGGTCGAGTTGCGCACGCAGCGCGCCTATCCCGTCCGGATTCAACTGGTAGATCCGGCGCGTCCCGACGGCCCGATCCAGCACCAGCCCCGCGTCTTTGAGCACCTTCAAATGCTGGGACACCGCAGGGCGGCTGATCGGCAAGTCCCGCGCGAGCTCACCGACCGCCTGCGGCTTCTCGGCCAGGCGCTCCACAATCGTGCGTCGCATGCGATCGGCGAGCGCACTCCATTCGTCTCCTGCTTGGTAAGTCTCTACGAACCGTAAGTTTTCGCTTACCGAAGCGAGTTGTCAAGGGCCCGACGGGCTGAACCAGCACAAGTGCGGCCTGGTCACCTTGCGGGCGGCCTCTTCTCCTGATCGGCCTCGTAGGCGGCCACCGCCGTCGGCAATGTGGGATAGAGGTGGTGTTCGCCGATCGCGGCGGTCAATCCGAAGGCGTCCAGGTCGTCGCGCAGATCCCGTTTCACCCTGGCCATCGCGAAGACGATGTCGCGCGCGGCCAGGTCGGCCCTGAGCTGTTCGACGGCGTCGAGGGCGGTGAGGTCGACCTCGACGTTGGCCTCGACGTTGAGGACGAACCAGCGCACCGGCTCGCCGCCGTGCTCGCTCCACCACTCGACCGCCGCGAGTGCTCCGCGGTGGAGGTCTTCGGCGTTGGCGAAGCACAGGGGGGCGTCGTAGCGGTAGATCACCAGTCCCGGAACGGGTTTCGCGCCGGGATAGTCGTCGATGTCATGCATGCCTGCCAACCCCGGTACGAAGCCGAGGACCGCATCGTGCGCGCGGGCGATGCGGCGCAGCAGGTCGAACGTCGACAGCGCGATCGCCACCAGCACCCCGTAGAGCACGCCGAGCGCCAGCACGGCGGCGACCGTACCGAGCGCAAGAATCAGCTCGCTGCGCCGGAATCGGGCGATCCGCCGGAACTCGGCCAGATCGATCAACCGCAACGCCGCGTAAATGACCAACGCCCCCAACGCCGCCGACGGAAACGCCGCCAGCACATCGCGCGCACCGAGCAGCACCGCGAGCACACTGCCCAGCGCGACAACGGAGTACAGCTGGGTGCGCGCGCCCATCGCGTCCGCGATCGTGGTGCGGCTGCCGCTGCAGCTCACCGGGAAGCCGTGCAGCACCCCGGCCGCCACATTGGTCGCACCGAGCGCCGCCAATTCGGTGTTCGCCTCGACGCGATAGCCGTTGCGTGCGGCGAAAGCCCGTGCGGTAAGCGCATTGTCGGAGAAGCCGACGACCGCGATACCGATCGCGGGCAGCAGCAGCGCCGCCACATCGGCCACCGGGACCGCGGACAGCCCCGGTACCGGGATACCCGCGGGAATCGTCCCGACGACCCGAATGCCATAGCGCTGCAACGAGAACAACGCCACCACCCCGGTGGCGAGCAGCACCGCGAGCAGCGGGCCAGGCACCCGAGGCGCACGCCAGGCCAGCACCAACAGCCCGCTCAGCACCGCGGTCGCGAGCACACTGGTGGGCCAGTGCCACTGGTCCAGCTGGGTCACGAACGAATGCAACTGCGCGACAATCGATTCCCCGCTCACCGGCACCCCGCTGACCCGCCCGAGCTGACTGGCGATCATCATCCCCGCGGTGCCCGCCAGATACCCGATCAGCACCGGCCTGGACAGCAGATCCGCCAGCACCCCCAACCGGGCGACCGCGGCGAGCAGGCACACCGCGCCGACCAGCAGCGCGAGCACCGCCGCGAGCGCCGCATACCGATCGGGGTCGCCGAGGGCCAGCGGAGCGAGCGCGGTCGCGGTGAGCAACGCGGTCGTCGACTCCGGCCCCACCGACAGCTGCCGCGAGGTAGCCAGCAACGTGTACACGGCCAGCGGCCCGAGCACCGCCCACAGCCCCGCCACCGGCGGCAGCCCCGCGACCGTCGCGTACGCCATCACCTGCGGAACAAGATACGCGGCCACGGTGATACCGGCGACCAGGTCGGACCTGAGCCACGCCCGCTGGTAGCCATCGAATTGCCGGAGACCCGGCAGGAACCGTGCCAGCACTGTCTCAGCATTGTGCCTCAACGGCGGCCGGATACCTGACGGACACTGAGCATGCCCGCAAAAATGGTGAGCAGAACCTCCACCGCGGTCGGCCAATCAGTCAGCAGACCCACCGGTGCCGCGAGCACGACAGCGGCTGCCAACTCCGGCCAAGGCGGACCCGCCGGCCGTGGCGCCGAAGGCTGGGAGGTGTGATCTTCCAGAGGCGGAATAGAGCTCATGCCTGCTCCCCACTGCTCGCTCGCCCATTCGGCCGCGACCGCAATGCCCGTAGACGTTCCATCGTCTCGCTCTGTCGTGCGGCCTGGATTGCGAGCACCTCGGCGATATCCAGATAGCGGGCGATGTCCGCCGGGCTCTCCAGGTACAAGGTGCTCGTCGGTTGCGAGACACACACCACGTCGGGCAACTGCCGTTCGATGAAACGCATGTACACGAACGCGCTGCCCGCGACCGCCTGACCGAAGACCTCGTCGCCGACGATCTGCACACAGATGTTGTCCGCGCTGATCAGCTGCTCGAGCCGCGCGAGCTGATCGCGCCAGACCTCGGCGCCGCCGATCCGCCGACGTAACGCGCTCTCCTCGACCAGGATCCATAGGTACGGCGGGTCGGCCCGGTCGAGAATCCGCTGCCGCCGAAGTCGCACAGCGAGCAGTCGATCGATCTCGCGCTCCCGCAGATCCGGGTAGCGCAGTCGGATCGCCGCCCTGGCGTAGTCGGCGGTTTGCAGCAGCTCAGGGACCACCGCAGGCTCGTAGCAGCGGATCGTGCGCGCGGCCGCCTCCAGGTTCAGCAGCTCGAATCCTTTGGGCAGCGAATCGCTGTCGCGGTGCCACCAGCCAGGCTGATTGCCGAGCCGCACCAGCGACAGGTATCGGTCGTGCTCCTCGGGGTCGGTGAGGCCGTAATGCCGCAGCAGCGCGGTCAATTCGCGATGATCGAGTCCGACCATGCCGGACTCGATACGGCTGATCTTCGGTGCCGAGGCGAACACCGCGCGCGCGACCTCCAGCTGGGTCAGGCCCAGTTCTTTGCGCAGCTGCTGGAGTCGCAGCCCCAGCATCCGCCGTAGCACCGTGGGCACATCCGCGACGTTCGTGACGGCACGGAGGTCCGCCTGCTCCTCACGTACCTGGGCTCGATCTGCGTTCACGCTTCGAGTCTGACACTCCGAGTGCCGTATTGCGCTTGCAGATGTGCGCGCAAACGTGCGTGCATTCGACGGAAATGGTGTCCGGCGCGCCGCACCGGTGGGTACCGCTGCCCTAAGACCTCTCGATTCGGGACCAACGCCAGCAGTGCCGGGACGTGCCGCATTCCTAACCTACGGGTATCGAAAACGACGGATCCGCAGGCAGAGAGGCGCGAATTCAGATGTCTACCAACAGCATCAATCCCCCGATCCTGGTCGGCACCGACGGCTCGACCGCCGCTACCGAGGCGGTGCGCTGGGCCGCGCTCGACGCGGCCACGCACGGCGCGCCCTTGCATATCGTCTACGCCATCGGTGCGCCGATGGACTTCGGACCCGGGCTCGCCTTCGATCAGTTCGACTACGACACTTACCGAACGGCGGGGGCCGCCGCGGTCGCCGCCGCGACGGAAACCGCAAGGGCCGCAGCCGATCCCCTTCGGTCCATCGACATCACTACCGTGGTGGCCGAGGCCCCGCCGATTCCGGTGCTGTGCGACCGTTCCAAGGATGCGCGGCTGGTTGTCGTCGGCAGCCGCGGCCTCGGCGCGTTCCGTCGCGGGCTGCTCGGCTCGGTGAGTACCTCGGTGGCGCGGCACGCGCACTGCCCGGTCGCCGTCATCCCCGATGAACCCGCACCGCCCGCCCGCGGTCCCGTGGTGGTCGGCGTGGACGGCTCGCCCAGCAGTGCGCTCGCCCTCGACCTCGCCTTCGACGAGGCCGCGCGCCGTCGGGTGACGCTGACCGCCGTCCTCACCTGGTCCGAGTTCAACCGCTACATTCCCCGCCACGACATGCAGCAAGAAGCCGAGGAACTGCTCGCCGAAAGCCTGGCGGGCTATGCCGAGAAGTACCCCGACGTAGCGGTCCTGCGGTTGGTCGCCGAGGCCAGGCCCGCCAAGCGGCTGCTCGAGGCGGCCGAGGAAGCCCAACTGCTCGTCGTCGGCAGCCACGGCCGCGGTGGCTTCGCGGGCATGACCCTCGGATCGGTCAGCCAGGCGGTGCTGCACGGCGCCGACTGCCCCGTCATCATCGCCCGCCCCGCCCACTGATCCGGCACGGACGAGCCGACTACGCCGTCGGCACTGCGCTGGGCGACCCTCGACGAGGGTCAACCGGCGCAGCGCGCTACACCGAGCGGCACCTTCGGCATCGACAAGGGACCCGGCGGCGGCACCGTGCCGCGCTGGTCCGCACCGCTGCCCTGGTCCGCACCGCTGCCCTGGGACCGGCGACCACAGCACGAGACCGCTGGCAACCGCGAGGCCGCAGTCGGCATGGCCCCTGCCGAGGACTACCGTCCGGTCGGAAGTATCCGCTGCATGAACTCCACCCCGGCGTCGAATCCGGGGCCCATGATCCCCGCATGATCGGTGTCGAAGGTGCGGTACTCGTATTCTGTTCCGGCTATGGCGAATTCGTTCGCCAATGCCTGTGTCAGCATGGGCGGTACCGCGACGTCGCGGGTTCCGTGCCCGAGGAAGATCGGCTGCCGGTATCCGTCGGCCGGTATCGCGACGTAGTCGCCGATCGCGCGCCGGGCGGGCTCCTCGAACAGCGGACGCGCCAGCAACTCACCGAGCCCGTGCCCGCCGATGATCGCGGGCCACCGGTCCTGGCAGGCAGTTCTCATCTCGGTCAGCACCCGGGCACCGACGGGTGTCAGGTAGGGGGTCAGGTCGAAACTTGGGTCGGTGGCCCACATTCCGGCCAGAAAGGCAATGAGCAGCACCGACGCGCCCGCTATCGAATTGTCCAGCAGTGGCGACCGCGGAATGTAGGGTCCGGCGAGCGGAAACAGGTACTCGAGCTGCGACCCCGGCGCCAATGCCGCGGTGCCGCGGAAGTCGAGCTCGGGCGCGTACGTCGACGCCCGGCGGGCGGTGGCCAGCGCCGCGTGACCGCCCTGCGACACCCCGAACACCGCCCAGCTTTTCGCGACGGTATCGGTGAATTGCCGTGCGGCACGGACGATATCAATGGTGGCGGTCGCCTCGGTGCGCGCGTGCAGGTATGGGTGCACCTGCTCGGCCACCGGACTCATCCCCAGGTAGTCGGTGGAAACAACCGCGTAGCCAAGGGAATTGAGCCTGCGGAAGTACCGCACATCCACCGGCACGGTGGCCGAGACCGAGGCGCCACAGGTCGGACCGAGGCCCCCCGCCCCGTGATCGAAGGAGATAACCGGCCAGCCACCCACGGGGGCGGGTCCCTGCGGCAACATCAGCAGTCCACGCGCCAGCGCCGGGCGACCATCGGAACCTTCGGTGCGATAGGTGACGATGTGACCATCGCCCCACGCGGCCGGAAAAGGCTGCGTCGCAACCAATTCCCCCGGCTCTCCCTGGGCAACGGGCGTCGCGACAGACAGTAGACACGACGCGATTCCGACGACAAGGAACCACCGGATCGCGGTACGGATCATCGGGTTCCCACCCTGGCTAAACGCCCAAAATATTCGAAAATCATACTTTTCAATATTGCCAGCGGGTGCCGTCCGCGCAAGCCCCCAGACCGATGGTCGGCACTTCCGCCGAATGCGGTCTACCCCGTCAACGTTAGAGCACCGGACGGGCAGAGATCGACTGCCTCGCGAACCGCGGGCTCGTCAACGGCGGTGGGGTCGAGCACTTCGACGAGGCCGTTGACGCCGTGGATTGTCGAGCCGGGCGCAGGGTCAGTCGGTCGACGGGGCGGTCTCGTGCTTGGTGACGACCCAGGCCGGGCGCCCGTCGTACAGGGTCATCCGGCGCAGCGAGTCGTCGCCGTCCCGGAGCTGCTCGTGCTACACCAAGTCGGCGAACCTGCGGTCGCAGTAGACGGCCGGCGGTAGCTCGCTCGGCGCGGAAAGCTGTTCCACCGCACCGACCATGATCAGATGATCCCCGGCGGAGCGCCGGTCGTGGACGGTGCACTCCAGCGCGGCGACACAGTCGGCAACCACCAGCCCGCCGCGCGCGGTCGGCAGGAAACCGCCCGCCCCGAACTTGTCGCCGTTCTTGCCGGCGAACCGGCTCGCGAGCGCACCCTGGCTGGTAGCCAGGATGCTCACCGCGAACCGGTCGGCACGCGCGAAAACGGGGTAGCAGTTCGCATTCCGCGCCAGGCAGACGAGCACCAGCGGCGGCTGTGCGGAGACCGAACAGAACGAACTGGCCGTGAAGCCGACCGGCCGGGGCCCGTCGGTCGTGGTGACGATCGTGACGCCGCTCGGGTAGCGAGCCATCACCTCGCGGAAGAGCGCGGTCGTGTCGGTCGTGACAGGCATGAAGACGGCCGCCTACGCCGCGTCCGAGGCGGCCTCGTTGACGAGTGCGACGAACTCACCCGGCGTGCGCAGGTCGATGAGCCGATCGTCGGGCACACCGACGCCGAACTCCCGCTCGATCCGGGCCGCGGACTCCATCAGCGCCAGCGATTCGTAGCCGAGGTCTTCGAAAAGAGTGTCCGCGAAATCGGTGTCGGACACGGCCCGGTCCGGCTCGCCCGCACTGGCGATCAGGATGCGTCGCAGGTCCGCAATGGTCATTATCTTGCGCATGATGTCTCCTCTGAAGGTGAATGGTGTTCGGACACGGCGGGACGGGCGGGCCAGCCGCTCGCCTGCCGTACGACCACGGCCGAGTTGAAACCCCACTGGCCGCGGGCGAGTACTAGGGCGGTCGAGACCCGAGCCGGCCGCGGCACCTGCCGCACCAGATCGAGCAGGTAGTCGTCGGGCACGTCGTGCGTGCCCCACGTCGGCGGGAGCACGCCGTCCCGGATGGCGAGCAGCGCCGCGGCGATATCGAGCGGTCCACCGCCCGAATACAGCCGCCCGGTCAGGGTTTTCGGCGCGGTTACCGGCACCGCGCGCGGGCCGAAGATGTTGGCGATGGCCGTTGCCTCGGCCCGGTCGGCATCGGGCAGGGCTACCGCGTCGGCGAAGACGACGTCCACCTCGGCGGGCGTGACACCCGCGTCGGCGAGCGCCAGCTCGGCAGCGCGCTGCAGACCCGGCGGCCGCGGCGAACCCGGCGGCGGATCGAAAGTCGATGCGTACCCGGCGATCTCGCCGTACACGTGGTTCGCGCCACGAGCCATGGCCGCATCGGGATCCTCCAGCAGCAGGATGGCTCCGCCCTCCCCCGGCACGAAACCCTGTGCCGCGCAATCGAACGGCCGGTACGCGTGGTCCGGATCGGTGGCGTCGCTGAGGCGCCCGCCTGCGATCTGGGAAACCCAGCCCCAGGGATCGAGCGCCGAGTCGACGCCGCCGGTCACCACGAACGGCGTCCCGCGCCGGATGGTCCGCCGTGCGTGACCGATGGCGTCGAGTCCGCCCGCCTGCTCCGCGACCAGGGCACTGCTCGCGCCGCGCATACCGTTGCGGATCGAGATCTGCCCGGTATTGACCGCATAGAACCACGCGAACGACTCGTAGACGCTCACCGTCTGCGGACCCTGCGACCACAGTTTCTGGAACTCCCGGTGGGTGAATTCGAAACCGCCGCAGGCGTTCGCGGTGACCACGCCCATGTCGTAGTCGACCAGTTCGCCGGACTTCAGCTCGGCGTCCGCGAGCGCCCAGTCGGCCGCGACGAGCGCCAGCCGGGTCGAGATGTCGGTCTGCGGCAGCAACCGGTCGGGCAGGTGGTCCGCGGCGTCGAAACCGGTGATCTCGCCGGCCAGTTGCACCGGATAGCGCGTCACATCGAACCGGGACAGCCGATCGATCCCGCTGACGCCGCGCAATGTCGCGTCCCAGAACTGTTCGAGCCCAAGGCCGTTCGCCGCGACCACGCCGATCCCCGTCACCACGGGGTGGCCGGCGGTCATCGGCTCGTTCCGTCCGGGCGGCGCAGTACCATCGCGCTCTGGAATCCGCCGAACCCGCTGCCCACCGTGAGCACGGTCCGCACGTCGAGTTCGCGCGCGACGCGCGGCACGTAGTCGAGGTCGCACTCGGGGTCGGCCTCGTGCAGGTTCGCCGTCGGCGGCACCACCCCGTACTCGAGCGCCAGCGCGGACGCGGCGATCTCCACCGAACCGATCGCACCCAGCGAATGCCCGACCATCGACTTGATCGAGCTGACCGGCGTCCGGTAGGCGTGCTCGCCCAGCGCGCGCTTGACGGCCGCCGTCTCGTGCCGGTCGTTCTGCTTGGTGCCCGAGCCGTGCGCGTTGATGTAATCGATGGTGGTGCCGTCGATCCGCGCCTCGGCCAAGGCGGCACGAATGGCCTCGACCATCTCGCGGCCGTCGGTCTTCAGGCCGGTCATGTGGTAGGCGTTGCACCGGCTGGCGTACCCACTGATCTCGGCATAGATGTGCGCGCCGCGCCGCCGGGCGTGCTCGTACCGCTCCAGCACGAACATCGCCGCGCCCTCCGCGAGCACGAATCCATTGCGGGAGCGGTCGAATGGACGCGACGCGTGCTCGGGGTCGTCGTTGTTGGTCGTCGTCGCCTTGATCGCGTCGAAGCACGCCACGACGATCGGCGTGATCGGGGTGTCGGTGGCACCGGCGAGCATGACGTCGGCGCTGCCCTCGCGGATCACCTGGCAGGCGTGGCCCACCGAGTCCAGTCCGGAGGTGCACCCGTTGGAGACCAACGACACCGGACCCTCGGCCCCGACCGTCCAGGCCACCTCCGCCGGCATCACGCTGGGCGCCAGGTAGTCGAACATGTGCGGGGACAGCCACTCGTAGTCGACCAGCCAGTTCCGGCCGGAGTCGGACAGCACGAGATACTCGCGTTCCAGGCTGGTCGCCGCGGCGACCGCGCTGCCGAGGGTGACGCCGACCCGATGCGGGTCGATCGACTCGAAGTCCAGCCCGCTGGCCGCCACCGCGTCCCGCGCACAGACCGTCGCGAACTGGGTGGCCCGGTCCATCCGGCGGATCTCGCGCTGGCTCAAGCCTTCCCACACCGGGTCGAAATCCGCCTCGGCGGCGACCTGGGAGCGGTAGGGCGACGGGTCGAAGAACGAAATTCGCCGGGTAGCCGTACGACCTTCGGTCAGCAGGTTCCAGAATTCCTTGACGCCGTTGCCGCCAGGGGCGCGTACCCCTATTCCGGTAATCACCACGCGGGGGGTCATCGCACGGAACCAACGGGCTCGGTGATCATGGTCATCTTGCTCAACACGACCTCTCTCCAGGGTTGATGTCGGAAGTAATGCTGAGCGGCCCGACTCGAGTCCCGGTCGAGCACAGCTCGGTCGCGGCTCGGTGATACCGGCGACACCCGTGGCCGAGCGACGTATTCTCGGGCCTATGGCAGGCGGGGCTTGGGGAAATTCGGCAAGGGCCTTGGCGTCGGCGAACGAATTGATGCGTGCGCCACTGAGCGGAATTCTGGCCACGCTGTCGACCATTCTCCTGGAGCTGATCGACCATCGCGCGCTGATCATGCTCACCGGCGACTGCCCGAAATCGCCGCTGTGGGCGACGGGCGACGCCGAGCTCACCGAGTGCGTCAGCACGACCGAAATGTCGGCGCTGGCACGGGAAGTCGACGTCGGCACGCCGAGGTTCGGGCGCGCGGTGCTGGCCGGTGCGCCCCGCGACGTGCTCGCCTTTGCGGCGTCTCCGCCCAACTCCGCGGGCGCGTTGCTCGCGGTCGTCACCGACGGTGACGCCGAGCCGCCCGCGGCGACCACCGAAACGGTGCAGCAGCTCTGGGACCTGACCACGGCACGCATCCGCGACCTGATCCAGACCGTCGCCCCCGTCGAGTCCTCGGGGCTACTCGCGGGCGGCGATCGGGTCCGCGCGATCGCCGACCTCGCCGACGAGCACGCCGCCACCTTGTCCACGCTGCTGGCCGCCCTGCGGGCCCGGGATCTCGACGACGCGACGGCCCGCAGAACCGCCGTCGACATCGCGGTCTCCGCGATCATCCGGCACCGCTCGGTCGACGACGTCGACCGGGTCGCCGACATCCTCGGCGAGGAACGGGCCGACCGCGCCTACACCCGGCTGTCGGACATGCTCGGGATGCTCTCGCACTACGGCGGCGTCACCCTCGAATACTCGGCGTTCGACGGCGGCCAGCGCCACATTCCCTCGCACGTCACCGAGATCGCCAGGACGGTCGCGCGCGGCTGCGTGCTGTCCATGCTCGCGCAGGACGGGATCAGCCGGATCCGGGTGTGCTGGGACCTGGCCGACACCGAACTGCTGATGACGATCCGCGATGACGGGCCTGGCACGCTCACCGTCGAGTCGTTCACCCCGCACCGGGTCACCGATCGCGTCACCGTGCTCGGCGGGTCGCTCGAACTCGACGCGGTGCCCGGCTGGGGTGCCACCGTCTCCATCCGGCTGCCGCTGCTGGTCCGCGAGATACCGCGCTCCGACCTGCGCAGCACGTTGAATCCGCGCGAAGTCGACGTGCTGCGCCACCTCGTGCTCGGTCACCGCAACCGCGCGATCGCCGGCGACCTGCACATCAGCGAACACACGGTGAAGTTCCATGTGGCGCGGATCTTGAAGAAGCTCAACGCGGGCTCGCGCGGCGAGGCCGCGGCCATCGCCCGATCCCTCGGCTTTCCGACCGCGGCGTTGCCTAGATCATGACGGCCAGTCCGACAGCATCTCCGCGACGCTCGAGCCCTCCGGCACACCCTGATGCACGTCCCACTTCTCGGCGAGCAGTCCGTCCTCGATGCGCCAGATGTCGACCACGATCGCGACGGGGCCGTCCGGTTCGAGCTGCACCAGGCCGTGCGTCCACACATGGTCGTCCTCGGCCACCATCCGGCGGATCGTCAATGTGAACTCCGGAAACGGATCACCGACCTCCTTTCGGAAGGTGTCCACGGTGCGCTGCCTGCCCACTCCCACGCCAGGATGATGGTTGACGAAATCCGGTCTGAGCAGTTCGGCGGCGTGGTCGAAGTTCTTCTCGTTGTAGAACAGCCGGATGAAATCGCTGACCAGCCGCTTCTGCCGCGCCAGCGCGTCTTCCCCCACCACGGTCGTGCTGTTCGATTGCATGGCCCTCCCTTGCCGACGTTCGAACCTGTTCGCCCTCTCATCCTCACACGCACGCGCGGCCGGCAGTACTAGCCGGTCGAGTAGCCGAACCCGTACCTTCGAGCGATTGTCGGCCCGCCCGGCCCGGCGATAACCTCACCGCAAGGGGATGGATTTCTTTTCTGTGCCTTGGCGTCCGCGACCGATCGGCCGGACGCCGGATGTTTTATGCGAGCATTACGGGAGGGTGCTGTGCAGGAAATCATGTCGACCGCAACAGAATTCGGGCCGGTGATCATCACGCCCGACAGCAAACGCTATCCACAAATGGTCGTCGGATGGAACAGGCGATTCGTCGCCGCACCGGAATCGGTCTGGCTGGTCGGTAACACCGAACAGCTGGTGCGAGCAGTCCAGGAGGCGGTCGACTCCGGCAAACGAATATCCATTCGTGGCGGCGGCCATTCGTATGGCGATCTCGTTTACCACGCCGAGGCCGAGATCATTCTCGACATGTCACAGATGAACGCCATCTATTACGACCGGGACCGCTGCGCGTTCGCGATCGAGAGCGGCGCACTGCTCATGGAAATCTATGAAACGCTGTTCCGCGGTTGGGGTGTCACGCTGCCGGGCGGCGTATGTCCGTCGACCGGCATCGCCGGTCACGCGACCGGCGGCGGCCACGGGCTGCTGTCGCGCTTGCACGGCAATGTCAGTGATCTGATCGAGGCGGTCGAGATCGTCGTGGTCGACGCCGAAGGCTGTGCCAGGGCGGTTGTCGCGTGCCGCGACGACACGGGCGCGCTGAACGATCTCTGGTGGGCGTGTTCGGGGGGCGGCGGCGGCAGCTTCGGCGTGATCACCCGGTTCTGGTTCCGTTCGCGCGAGGCCTTCGGCGACGATCCGGAGATGCAACTGCCGCAGCCACCGACGGAAGTTCTCATCCACACGCAGTTCATTCCGTGGGCGGTCCTGGACGAGGAGAAGTTCGCGAACCTGATCCGTAACCACGGGCAATGGCATGTGGACAACAAGCATCCCGACTCCCCCGGCCGGGAGCTGGCGGGCATGATCTTCGTCGGGCATGTGTCCGGCGGCGGCATCGGGATGCTCACCCAGGTCGACGCGACCGTGCCCGGCGCGGAGAAGCTGCTCGACGACTACCTCGCCACCGTCACCGCGGGGACCGGCATCACGGGCCCGTTCCCCCGCCGCAGGCTGGGGTGGTGGGCGTCCACCGAGACGGTCGACACCAGCAACCCGACGGTGATGACCAACGCGACGTTGCGCAGCACGGTCAAGGCAGCCTACTTCCGGGAGAACTTCACCGACGAGCAGATCGCGGCGATCTACCGGAACATGACCCGCTCCGACTACCAGGCCCCGCCACCCGGCGCGGCGGTGCTGCAGCTCGGCGCGATCGCCGGCGGCAAGGTCAACTCGTTCGATCCGAAGGAAACGCCGGTGTTCCAACGGGACTCCGCCTTCTTCGCGTGGTTCCAGGCCTACTGGACCGAACCGGGCGACGACGACATGCACATCAACTGGGTTCGGGATATCTACGGTCAGACGTTCGCGTCGACGGGCGGATATCCGGTGCCCGGTGATCGCTACGAGGGCTGCCAGATCAACTCGCCGGATCCGGACATCTTCGATGACCGGTTCAACCAGTCCGGTGTCGCCTGGCCGACCTTCATGTTCGGTGACAACTACGACCGGCTGCAGCGAGCCAAGTGCACGTGGGACCCCAATGACGTGTTCCGGCATTCGTTCTCGATCCGCCTGCCCGACTAGAAGGCGCTGGTGTTCCGGCGGGTTTCGATCACAGGAGATCGTAATCCGCCGGATTCACCCGTTTGGTGCGGGCCCAGTACTCGCGGGCGGTGAACGGCCAGTTCACCGCCGAGCGGCCGTTCTCGTTGTACCAGCCGCCCACCGTCGTCCGCTGCCAGGCGCGATGGCGATTGCCGTTGTCGACCCGCGCGTTGTAGGCGTCGTGCACGTCCTTGCGTACCGTCAGCGCGCGTTTCCCGTTCGCCAGGAGCAGCCGGATCGCGTCGAGGATGTAGGTCGTGCCGCATTCGGAGAAGTACACGATGCTGCCGCCCTGACCGACCAGGTTGGTGTTCGGTCCGTACAGGCAGAACAGGTTCGGGAACTGCGGCACGGTGATGCCGAGATAGGCCCGCGCCTGGCCGTTCCACATCTCGTGCAGGTCGACCCCGCTCTGGCCGGCGACCCGCATCGGCAGCAGGAACTCCGAGGCGCGGAAACCGGTGGCGTAGATGATGACGTCGGCTTCGAACTCGGTTCCGTTCGCGACCACGCCGGTGGGGGTGATCCGCTCGATCGGGTCGCAGACGAGCCGGACATCGGGGCGCTTCAACGTCGCCAGCCAGCGGCCGTTGTCGCGCAGCACTCTTTTGGCGCCGACCGGATACCTAGGGATCACCTTGTCCACGAGCTCGGGCGCATCGTCGAGCTGAGCCCGCATCGCCTGCCACAACGACGCCCGCAACTCCTCGTTGCGCGCGGACACCGCGCGCTCATTCGGCGGATAGTCTTCGTCGACGATCCAGCCCTCCAGGATCCCCCGCAGCCCCGGCGCGAACAGCCAGAAGCGGTACCACTGCAGGTAGTACGGCACCTGCGCGAAGAGCCACTGCGCGCCTTCGGACAGCGTGTCGTGATAGTGCGGGGTCGGCCGCAGCCACGGCGGGTTGCGCTGGAACACAGTAATTTCCGCGGGTGTACCGGCGAGGGCGGGCACGAGCTGATAGGCGCTCGCCCCGGTGCCGATCACGGCGACCCGCGCGCCGGTGAGGTCCACCGAGTGGTCCCAGTCCGCCGAATGGAAGGCGGCGCCGGTGAATTCGTCGCGGCCCGGGATGTCCGGCAGGCGCGGGCGGTTCAGCTGCCCGACGGCGCAGATCACCGCGTTGTGCCGGACGGAATCGTCGCCGTCGGGGCCTCGGGTGGTCAGCTGCCAGACCATTTCCCGGTCGTCCCAGGCCATCTCGCGAACCTCGGTAGCGAACCGGATGCGTTCGGTGAGGCCGTGTTCCCGGGCGAAGGTGCGCAGGTAGTCGAGCACCACGTCGCGCGTGCAGAAGTGTTCGGGCCAATCGGGTTTGGGCGCGAAGGAATAGTTGTACAGGTGGCTGGCCACGTCGGTGCGGCAGCCGGGGTAGGAGTTCTCGAACCAGGTGCCGCCGACCTCCGAATTCTTCTCGTAGATCACGCAATCGACGCCGGCCTGGGCGAGCCGGTACGCCGCGAGCAATCCGCTGAAACCCGCGCCGACGATCGCCACGCTGAACGGGCCCGTACCCGCGCCCGCGGCCCAGCGCGGCGCCTTCGGGTCGTGCTCGGGTAACGCGATCTCCTCGGTGAGCAGTCCGATGAGGTCCGAGGTGTCCGAACCCATGGCCCAGGTGGTGATCGCCCGCAGCAGCGCCGAGTCGGGCGGCGCCGCGGGTAGGCCCTCGTC
This sequence comes from Nocardia sp. NPDC052316, assembly GCF_044547795.1. Classification (NCBI taxonomy): domain Bacteria; kingdom Bacillati; phylum Actinomycetota; class Actinomycetes; order Mycobacteriales; family Nocardiaceae; genus Nocardia; species Nocardia sp. NPDC052316. The sequence continues at coordinate 273,239 of NZ_JBIUBB010000002.1, read as the reverse complement.
GCGCAGCCGCCGTAACGCCGCGAAGGCGAGCTGTCTGGCCTGCGCCTGCTTGGCGTCGGTCAGGCCGCCCTGCGGCGCGAACAGCCAGCCCGGTGCGCGCAGGTCCTCGCGCAGCACGGACAGATCGCCGGTGAGGTGGGCAACGGTCATCAGCATCGCTGGAAGTTCCGCATGGTCGAGAAACGCACGCAACTCGTCGTCGGCCGCGGTGATCGCCGGATTCATGACGCTCAGCGTCGCGTGGCCCGCTCGGATTCCGGTCGAATCCGGCTGGTGCCGAGTGCCCCAGCGCGGATCGAGCGGATCTCGACTCGCCGCTGCGACCGTGGTCTCCGTGGTACCGGTCGCCCTCGGGGCGGTCGGCCGAAACGGGACTACCCCACCGAACTGCCCCTGAGCCGAGGAGAATTCATGTCAGAGTCCGAGAACAGCTCGACCTTGTTGCTGTCGGCGGCGCACGACGTCGCGGCCGTGGCGGCCGCCGAAGCCACGACCGCGGAGGCGAATCGGCGCTTGGCTCCCGATGTGGTGAAATCCTTTGTCGTCGCGGGCTTTCCGCGCCACTTCGTGCCCGCCGAGTGTGGCGGCACGATGGGCACCTTCGCCGAGCTCGGCCAGGCGGTCGCCACGCTGGGCACCGGCTGCACCGCGACCGCGTGGTGCGCCTCGCTGGCCGCGCACACCTCGCGGATGGCGGCGCACCTGCCCACCGCGGGTTACCGGGAGATCTGGGCCGACGGACCGGATGCCCTCCTGGTGGCGGCATTGTCGCCCTCGGGCACCGCCGAGCCCGTCCCCGGCGGCTATCGACTGTCGGGCACCTGGCCGTTCGTGAGCGCGATCGACTACGCCGATTGGGGCATGCTCACGGCGCTGGTGCCGGGCGACGGCGAGCCGGAGCCAAGGGTGCTCGCGGTGCCCCGCGCCGCGATGCGGACGGTGGACACCTGGCGCAACATGGGGATGGCGGCGACCGGCAGCAATATGGTGATCGTCGAGGACGTCTTCGTCCCCGAGGCGCGCACCATCGCGCGCGCCGACCTGTTCGCCGGGCGTGCGAAAGACTCTGCCGCGCCGTGTCATTCGGTCCCGATGCAGGCCACCACCATGATGTTCGCCGACCCCGTGCTCGGCGCGGCGAAGGGTGCGCTGCGGGGCTGGCTCGACCACGTCACCCCGAAGATCCGCGCCGCAGCGAACCAGCCGAGGCAGGCCCTGCCCGGCATGCCGACGTTCAACCGCACCTCCCACGACGTCACGCTGGCCCGCGCGGGCACCGAGATCGAGGCGGCCGAACTGCTGCTCGGCCGCGCCGCGGCGACCGCCGACGCCCCACCGATCACGCCGTACGAGACCATGCGGAACTGGCGCGACGTCGCGGTGGCGACCGACATGCTCGTCGGGGTCGCCAACCGGCTGCTGCGCGCGGTCGGCACCAGCGGCCAGGCCACGGGCCACCCCGTGCAGCGCTTCTGGCGCGACATCAACTCGGTGGCCGGGCATCAGGCGTTGCAGGTCGAGTCGGCCGCAATCGCCTTCTCCCATCAGGTGATCGACGACCGTGAGGAATCACGATGACCGAAACCGTCATGAACCCGCCGGTCGCCGAGCGCGATCCGGCGCCCGACGTCGAGTGGGTGCTGTGCCGCGCCTGCAAGACACCGATCTACGGCAGGCGGTTGCGCCGCAATCTGCACGTGTGCCCGGAGTGTGCCGCGCATCTCCCGGTCACCGCCCGTGCACGGCTGACGCAGCTGGCCGACGAGGGCCGATTCACGGTGCTGCCGTTCGAGATGACCAATACCGATCCGCTCGGCTTCGTCGACACGATGCCCTACTGGCAGCGGCTGTCTCGCGCCCAGGCGCAGACCGGCATGGCGGAGGCCGTGCTCTGCGCGCGCCTGACCATCGACGACCAACCGGTGATCGCGGCGGTGATGGACTTCCGGTTTCTCGGCGGCAGCCTCGGCACCGCCGTCGGCGAGTTGATCACCCTGGCGATCGAGACCGCGCTGGCCGAACGCGTTCCGCTGCTGCTGGTCACCTCCTCGGGCGGCGCGCGGATGCAGGAGGGCGCACTGTCACTGATGCAGATGGCCAAGACGAGTGCGGCCCTGAGCGACCTCGACCGGGCGGGCGGGCTGTGCGTCTCGTTGATCGCGGATCCGACATTCGGCGGCGTAGCGGCTTCGTTCGCGACCCTCGGGGACGTCATCATCGCCGAACCAGGTGCCCGCCTCGGCTTCGCCGGACGGCGGGTGATCGAGCAGACCATCCGCCAACAGCTCCCTGCGGACTTCCAGACCGCCGAGTTCCTGCTCGAGCGTGGCTTCATCGACATGATCGTGCCCAGGGCACAGTTGCGCGCCGAGTTGGGAAACCTGTTGCGGCTGAACGGCTCCGGTGATAGACCCCAACGCACTGCCCGGCCCGCCGATCCCTCGTCCGCGATAGTGACCGACCCGGATCAGCTGCCGCACGCCTACCCGTGGGACCAGGTACGCAAGGCACGCTCACTCGATCGACCTACCGGGCTGGACTATCTCGGGTACGCCTTCGAAGATTTCCGTGAGCTGCACGGCGACCGGATCTCCGGCGAGTGCCCGGCCTTGATCGGCGCAACGGCACGCCTGGACGGGTTGCCGGTCATGGTGCTGGCCACCCAGAAAGGTCACACGCCAACGGAATTGGCCGAGCGGAACTTCGGCATGGCCTCGCCCGCCGGCTATCGCAAGGCGGCACGGCTGATGCGCATGGCCGACAAACTCGGCGTGCCGATCGTGACGCTCATCGATACACCCGGTGCGTACCCCGGCGCGGACGCCGAGGAGCGCGGCCAAGCGGTGGCCATCGCGGAGAACCTGCGGCTGATGGCCACCCTGTCGGTGCCGGTGGTGGCCGTCATCATCGGCGAGGGCGGCAGCGGCGGCGCGTTGGCACTGGCGGTCGCGAACCGCGTGCTGATGTTCTCCGACGCCGTGTACTCGGTGATCAGTCCCGAGGGTTGCGCGGCCATCGTGTGGAAGGACGACACGGCCGTGACCGCGGCGGCACAGGCATTGCGCCTCAACGCCAGGGAACTGCTGCGGCTCGGCGTGGTCGACGGAGTGTTGCCGGAGCCGGACGGCGGTGTCGGCGCGGACCCACTCCGGGCCGCCGCGACACTCCGGTCCGCATTGCTCGCCGCGCTGCACGAATTGGACGGACTGGCACCGACACAGCTGCGGCTGGCTCGACGGGCCCGCTTCCGCGGCTTCGGCGCCTCGGTCGCGGTGGAGACCGAGCTGGCCGACATCGAAGACTGGGCCAGGCGGAGGTAGGAAAATGTTCAGCAAGGTACTGATCGCCAATCGCGGGGAGATCGCGGTGCGGGTCGCCAGGGCCTGCCGCGAGCTCGGCATCGCCACGGTCGCGGTGCATTCGACCGCGGACCGGGAATCATCGGTGGTCCGGCTCGCCGACGAGGCGGTCCAGATCGGTCCCGCTCCCCCGGGCCGCAGCTATCTCAACGCCGCCGCCGTGCTGCAGGCGGCCGAGCAGACCGGCGCCGACGCGATCCATCCCGGCTACGGATTCCTGTCCGAGTCGGCCGATTTCGCCGAGGCCTGCGAGTCGCTCGGCATCACCCTGATCGGCCCGCCCGCGTCGGTGATGGACAAGCTCGGCGACAAGTCGTCCGCACGGGCACTGATGACGGACGTGGGAATTCCATTGCTGCCGGGCAGTATCGAGCCGCTGGATCACGCGTCGGCCCGGCAGTTGGCCACGCGCATCGGGTTTCCCGTGATCATCAAGGCGTCCGCCGGGGGTGGCGGACGCGGAATGACCGTGGTGGAACACGGCGAGCACTTCGACGAGGCCTTCCATCGCACGCAGGCGGTCGCCCAGGCCTTGTTCGGGGACGGCCGCGTCTACGTCGAGCGGTACCTGCCGCAGACCCGGCACGTGGAGGTACAGGTGCTCTGCGACAGCTACGGCAACGGCGTGTACCTCGGCGAGCGCGACTGCACCGTGCAGCGCAGACACCAGAAGCTCATCGAGGAGAGCCCGGCGCCCGAGCTGCCGACCGGGTTGGCAGAGCGGATGGGCCGCGCGGCGGTGGACGGGGCGCTGGCCGCGGGCTATGTCGGCGCGGGCACCTTCGAATTCCTGCTCGCACCCGACGGCAACTACTACTTCATGGAGGTGAACTGCCGGATTCAGGTGGAGCATCCGGTCACCGAGATGGTGACCGGCATCGATCTGGTCGCCGCCCAGCTCGACATCGCCTCGGGTGGCGTGCTCGGCCTGTCCCAGGCCGATGTGGTACCCACCGGCTGCGCCATCGAATGCCGGATCAACGCCGAGGATCCCGCGCACGGCTTCGCCCCCGCGCCCGGCGCCATCACCGAATTCGTGCCGCCCGGTGGGCCTTTCGTGCGGGTCGATACCCATGTCTACCCGGGGTATGTGGTGCCGGCCAGCTACGACTCCCTGCTCGCCAAGTTGATCGTGTGGGCACCACACCGAGACAGCGCGATCGCCCGAATGCGTTGCGCGCTGGACGAATTCCGGATGTCGGGCCCACAGCTGCGCACCACCGCACCGTTCCTCGCCGAGGTGCTCGACCACGAGCGCTTCCGGTCGGCCACGCACACCACCGCGCTGGTCGATGAAATCCTGATGACGTCGTCCTCGGTCGGCGGGTGAGCGGGATGCGCGCGGACGACCTCATCGGCACCTGGTGGCTGGAGGCCTATCGCAGTATCGGCGACGACGGCGGCGTGCACGAGGGGCCGCTCGGCGCCGACCCGCGCGGCCTGCTCTTCTACGCACCCGACGGTCATATGTCGGTGTCCATGATGCGCTCGCCGGGGACCGGCGCAGGCTTCATGGGGTACGCGGGCACCTGGGAGCTGTCCGGCAGGCAAGTGAGCCACCGGGTGCTGGTCAGCTCGCACGACTACCTGGTCGGGACCGTGCAGCACCGCGACGCCGAGCTGGCCGATGATCGGCTGACTCTGCACGCGGTGGCGCCCGCGGCGTCCGGCCGGACCGGGCGACGCCTGTTGTGCTGGCGACGGATGACGGGAGTGGGCCGGTGACTTACGATTTCGACCCTGAGCTGGCACCGTCGGTGCCGCAGCTGAAACCGCTCGACTACTCGGATCCGGTGGCCGCCCGCGCCGCACTGCGCGCGGTGATGGCTCGCCAGCCCGGCTACGAGGCCGGGTCGCGGGTGGCGATCGTGGACCGGCCGATACCGGGCCCGCCCGGCGCAGGCCCGGTGACCGTGCGGATCTATCGTCCGGTCGACCGGCCGGAACCCCTGCCCGCCCTGATATTTCCGCACTGGGGTGGCTTCGTGACCGGCGATCTGGATACCGCGCAGACCTTCGCGTCCCGGATCGCCGATCAGGTCGGCGCGGTCGTGGTGTCCCCCGAGTACCGGCTCGCGCCGGAGCATCCGTTCCCGGCGGGCCTGCACGACTGTTACGCCGCCCTGGCATGGACCGCGGAGCAGGCAGCGGAACTGGGGGTGGAACCGCACCGGATCGGGGTCGGCGGTTTCAGTGCGGGCGGCGGGCTGGCCGCGGGGGTCGCGCTGCTCGCGCGAGACCGGCACGGTCCCCGAATCGCGTTCCTGTACCTGCTGTTTCCCCAGCTCGACGACCGGCTCGCCACCGTCTCCGCGCGGTCCTTCGTGGACACCCCGATGCTCGACCGCACCGCACTGACCCTGTGCTGGCGGCACTACCTCGGCGACGGTCCGCCGTCGGAGTACGCGGCGCCGGCCCGGGCCGTTGACCTTTCGGGGTTGCCGCCCACGTTCGTCGGAGTCTGCGAGTACGACCCGCTGCGCGATGAGGGAATTTCCTTCGCGCACCGCTTGATTCAGGCAGGCACGAAGACCGAGATCGTGCATTACCTCGGCACTTTCCACGCCTCGATCGGACTGGCGCACGCAGCCGTGTCGCAACGCATGATACGCGACCAGATCGCCGCATTACGGCACGGTTTGCGTTGCCGAATCAGATAAATAGGACATGCGCCTTTCGGACGATAGGTATTATGTAACCGAACCGAAATGTGAAACTCGGGCTATCGTTGAGCACCGATAGGTGCCGACCACAGAAGTCAGGGCTTGGGGCGTCGAGAATAGCCGCGATAGCATTCGAGCGACACGATTCGGGTTGAAACGAGCGATAAATCCTCGTCGACTCGGTGTCATTGGAGTCGTCGCGGCCGGGGCGCGGCGTACTCTTGGATCGAACACATTCAACGGTCAGCTACGACCAGCGCGACGTTGACCGTCTTGACGCATGTCCGACACCCCGGGGGGGAATGGAAAATGAGGTTCAAGCTGCTCGGCCAGTTCGAAATCGTCGCCGACGAAGGGCCGATCCTGTTGACACAATCGAAAATAAGCCAACTACTCGGCTTGTTATTGATCCAGAACGGCGAGACGGTGAGCGTGGATTCCTTGATCGAGGAACTCTGGGGCGAAGACATGCCACGCAGCGCGCTCACCACCCTGCAAACCTACGTGTACCACGCCCGCAAGATGTTCGCGGCACTGTCGGGTGGCAAGGACACCCTGGTCACCAGGCCGTCCGGGTACGCCATCGAGGTGGCCGACGAGTCGGTCGACGTGCGCGCGTACATCGCGCACGTCGACAAAGCCACGAAAGCATATGCACAGGGCGATGTGGAATCGGTGATCGACCATTTGGATATCACTCGCAAATTGTGGCGCGGGCCGTTCTTGGTCGGTATTCCGAAGGGCCAGGTACTCGACGCCTACGTCACCTATCTGAAAGAAGTCCGACTCACGGCGCTCGAACTCGATATCGAAATAAAGCAGCGCACGGGTAATTACCGAGGACTTATTCCGCAGCTTCGGTTACTGGTGGCGGAGAATCCGCTCAACGAAAATCTGCACGCCCAATTGATAAAGGTGCTGCACAAGTGCGGCCGCCGAGCGGAAGCGTTGGCGGCGTATCGCGATCTGTGGCAGGTACTCGACGCGGAATTGGGTGTGCGGCCTACCGCGGAGCTCCAGTCGATCCAGCAGGAACTGCTCACCGAGGACCGGGTGGCTTACTAGCAGCGATCCCGCCGGGCGTTTACCGCCCGGCGGGATGTTCCGCCATCGCGGAGCGCGCCGCATCACCGTGGCGGTGCGCCCACGCACCCAACGCGAAAATGGGAAGCAGCAGTTCTTTCCCCGCCTCGGTGAGTTGGTATTCGACGCGCGGCGGGGCCTCCGGATAACGGCGGCGTTCGACCAGCGCCATGTCTTCCATCCGCCGCAGCGTCTGCGTGAGCATCTTCTGACTGATGCCGCCGATGCTGCGGCGCAGCTGGCCCGTGCGCATCGGCCCGTCGCGCAGCGTGTACGCCGTGACCGTGAGCCAGGAGTTGCCGAACAGATGGGCCACCAACCAAGGCGGGCAACGGTCCGCGACCGCGTTGTGGGACGAGGAGTACCGGGGATCGGCAGGCGTCGTCATGATTCCCAGCCTGCCAAGCCGTTAGGCACCTGTTGGTGCGTAACGGCGGGACTACCGTCGGCGTTCGGTGCGGCAGGACCGATGGCACCTCGGCCGGCCGACCACCGCGGCGCTGCGTACGGAGCGCTCCGTACGCAGCGCGTGAGGGGTTGTGGTGGTCGGCCGACAAGCCGGTGTCCGCCGCGCCGTTTCCACTCACGTACGAGTGAACCTCGAGCCGGCCCGCGCACGATCGAGCGTGACAGCACTCGACCAGCGGAGGCTCGCTTGATAATCCACACAATCATCTACCGTTTCGCGAACTCGGTCAGCGAACAGGACCGCGAACAGTTCTTCACCGAACTACGCGCGCTCGCCGAAAGTTCGGACCTGATCGAACAATTCGGCCACGGCCCGCACATCCGGCTGCCCGTCGACGACGGCGCCCAGGGCGTCACCGCCGACGCCATCGCCCAATTCTCCTGCCGGACCATCGCGGACCTGCGCACCTTCTCCGAACTGCCGCACGTCCACGGGTTCATCTCCCAGTGGCGCTCGAAGATCACCTACGACGCCGCCTACGCCAATCACGAGGATCTCCTCGCCCGCCGCACACCGACGAACGGAGCCACCATGCACCACACCGAGCACACAGTCACCGTCGGGGCGCCGGTCGACGTCGTCTGGGGCGTCCTGGCCGATGTCGAGGGGTACGCCGAGATCTTCCCGCCGACCCAGCAGGTCACCATCCTCGAGGAGTCGCCCACGCACCAGATCGCCCGGCTCGTCGTCGAGGTGAGCGGGGCGAACCAGTCGTGGGTCTCCCGCCGCGACCTGGACGCCGACCGGCACGTCATCGCCTACCAGCAGCTGGAGAAGGCGCCGCTGATGGGGCACATGGGCGGTGAGTGGCGGGCGCTGCCGCTGGACGCCGACCGCACCCAATTGGTGCTGACCCACGACTTCGTGGCGCGCGAACCCGTGGACGGCTTGGTCGCCGGGAAGTACACCTACGCCGAGGCCGACGAGATGCTGCAGGCCGCGGTCGAGCGCAACAGCGTCGCCGATCTGGCCGCGGTCAAGGCCGAGGCGGAGCGGATCACCGTGGAATCGGCCGGGACCGCAGCATGACTCACCTGATCGATCTGAGCGTGGTGCTCCGGGACGCGCCGAGCGAGGCGACGCCGGTGAAGATCGATCTGCTCGATCATCGCAGCGGTGCGACCGTCCTCGGGCTTGCGCCCGAGGACTTTCCGGACGGAATGGCGATCTCCAACGAGACCGTCACGCTGACCACGCACACCGGAACCCACATGGACGCACCGCTGCACTACGGTCCGCTCTGCGAGGGCAGGCCGGCCCGCAGCATCGATCAGGTGCCGCTCGAGTGGTGCTACGGTCCCGGCGTTCGCCTGGACCTGCGCGCCGTGCCCGCGGGCGAGGCGATCACCCCGGCGGATCTGGCGGCCGCGCTCGACCGCATCGACCACGAACTCTCGCCCGGCGAGATCGTGCTGTTGTGGACCGGCGCCGACCGCTTCTGGGGTACGGCGGCCTATCTGGACCACTATCCGGGCCTCAGCGGTGAAGGTACGCAATTCCTTGTGGAGCAAGGCATTCGGGTGATCGGCATCGATGCCTGGGGCCTGGACCGGCCGATGCGGCAAATGATCGACGAGTACCGCCGGAGCCGCGATCCCCGCGCGCTCTGGCCCGCCCATGTCTATGGGCGGGAACGCGAATATCTGCAACTGGAGAAGCTGGCACAGCTCGCGGAGCTGCCCACCGCCACCGGGTTCACCATCGCGTGCTTCCCGATACCGGTGGGCGGGGCAGGCGCGGGCTGGACTCGCGTCGTCGCCATCGTGCCTGCCTGAGCTCCCCGTGGCCACCGCCTGAACGAAGTGCTCAGGCGGTGGCCACATCCGGTTCGATGGCGAACAACGGCTCGTCGAACTCGACCGGGCCACCCTCCGGGCCCAGTACCTCGGCCACCCGTCCGGCGACGCCGGCGTGCACCGGGATCATCAGCTTCATGACCTCGACGATCGCCACCTGCGTGTTCGGCTCGACGTGGTCGCCTACCGAAACGAACGGTGCGGCACCAGGTTTGGGAGCCCGGTAGAACACGCCGACGGAGGGAGCGCGCACGAGATGACGCGAATCCACCACTTCTTCACCCTCGGTGGAGATCGAAACATGCTGGTGCGCAGCGACTCCCAGGTCAGGAGCGGAAGCTTGCGGCCACTCGGCCTCGACCGTGACCTCCCCCGCGCGAATGCGCAGCACGCTCGGCGGGACACCGAACTCGGCTTGCAGGCGCAAGGCGTTGGCTCGGACATGATCGAGCAGGTCGTTCAGTTGCGCCACCTCGGCGGAGCCGGGTGGTCCGGCACGACCGTTGTCGACCGCGGAGGCGGGCCTGACGTCGTCGGACGCTGCTGTCATCGCTGTTATCCATTCCTCGTGGGTAGACCGTACGAGGTTCAGGATCGGCGGTGCTGCTCGTGTCGCGGTCGAGTGAGCCTGGAAACCTCGGCGCCTGCCCCCGCGAAGCAGCTCGGGTCGGGCTCCGGCGCGGTGTCGTACCCCTGGCAGCTCACCTCGGTGCGGACAACAGTGTTGCCGCCCAGGCGCTTTGCGCGATACATCGCCGCGTCCGCGGCGCGCAGCACACGATATGGGGCCGGTAGCCCATCGGGCCGCGCCGCCGCAAAGACCGCGACGCCGACGCTGGCGGTGATCGTGATCGGCAGTCCGGGCATCGTCGCGATCGCAGCGCGCAGCCGCTCGGCGACCACGGCGGCGGGCGCGTCGCGCACCCGGCCGACGACCACGAACTCCTCGCCGCCGGTGCGCGCGATGAGGGCGTCGGAGTCGGCCGCCGAGCGCAGCCGATCCGCTGTCCGCCGCAACACCTCGTCGCCGAACGGGTGGCCGAACCTATCGTTCACCGATTTGAATCGGTCCAGATCCAGCGCTATCGCGTAACCCGTTGCGCGCCCGGCGGATCCGTAGCCCTGCGACCAGTGCGAGTCCAGGCCACGCCGGTTCAGCAGTCTGGTGAGTGGGTCGGACAGCGCGTCCATCCGCAGCAGCCAATGGGACAGTTGCACCGTCGGAAGCACGACCCCCATCACGGCGAGATTGGCCACTACGACGGCGACACCCAGCGCGATATCGCCGCGCCACCGTCCAGTGCCGAACACCATCGTGGCCGACAACACCGCGATCGATAGCAACGACCAGCCGACGCTCAAGGCCAGGACTCGCGGACTGTGGAAGACCGCCACGTAGCTTCCGGTCGCGACCAGCATGATGATCCCCAAAGCACCGAGCACCCGATCCTGCACGAACATGCTGTCGACGGTGATGACGCCATCGATGACGCCGATCCAAACCAGTGATTCGGACTCCCGCGGCCACGGCAACGCCCACCAGCGCACCGCCCACAAACCGCCGATAACCGCGGAAGCCGTGGTCACCACGGTGCCTGCCCCGCCGCGCACACCGGAAGGCGAGATAACCATCAGCATGGCGTTCACAAGCATCAGCATGCCGCCCGCGCCGATCACGATTTTGATCCGGCCGAGTACGGAATGGTATTCGAGAAAATCGACCACCCAGTTGTAATCAACCCGGTATTGCCACCGGGGCCGAGATGACAAGCGGCTGTTGGCCATCACGATACCGCCCTTACATCGGCGACGAAATGACCGGCAACGACGACCACCGGACCGAGATCGCACGCATGGCGCAAGCATGGCCAGCACAAGCTATCAGTATTCCGGTAGGAAAAATCGGTCCAGTTACCAATGTCACCGCGCGGTCGGCCAGGTCCGCCGGTTCGCGATCGGTTGCGCGGCTCGTGGGTTGTATCGAGCCCGAACAGCCGAGTGCCGACCCGGCCACCAGGGACCAGGTCGGCGCGCGGAATGCAATCAGTTACCTGCGGGACTCTGCTGTATTTGGTTGTCAGCGGGGCTCGGCTGTGTTTGCTTGTACGGTGCGCCCGCGGATTGCGCCGCGGTGGTGAACGCCCGCTTGATCTGCGGCCAGAAGGTGTCGTTCACGCAGGAGTAGCGGGGCATGAAGCCGCCGCAGGACGACGAATTGTTCGGGCCGATCTCGATGGTGAGGGCGGCCAGTCCCAATGCGCCGTGCGCCTGATCGTCGGTCGTTCCGGTGGTCGAGTATCCGACGGTTTCTTCGGAGGTGCCGACGATGAATCCGGGAACGATCTTCTTGGCCAACGCGCGCAACTGGCCGGCGTTCTTCGTGGTCGCACCGCTCGGAATGATGCCGTAATTACCGTACGCGTGCAGATCGATCACGATTCCCTTGGCGGTATCCGGAACATCCCGGCTGCCCGCGGGGCGCTGATTGGTGAACAGGCTCGCGTAAAGCCGCTGCACCGCTTGAGTTTCCGGTTCGGAGGCGGCGCGCGGACCCTGGAACGTCTGCGAGCATGGGTTGCGCGAATCGCCGCCCCAGCGGATGGTGAAGTTGCGGTTCAGATCCACGCCCGGACCGTTGCCCGACCCGTCGACGACCGAGCAGGACGAGGGCGTCTGGGTGTTGTTGACGTTCTTACGCTGCATCTTCGGCCGGTTCCCACCGCTGGCCGTCACGTCGACCCCGTCCGGGTTGGTCACCGGAACCACCCAGATCTCGGTGTTGTCCAGGATCGAGGTCGCCGTGCTGTCGGTGCCGTAGCCGTTGGCGAGGAAGTCGATCCACTTCCAGGCCAGTTCGCCGGTCGCCAGCTCGCGGGCGTGGATCTGCGCGGTCAGCAGGAAGCGCGGCTTGGTGGCGGCGGTGGGCGACAACGCGCAGCCGTTCGGTGCGACCGTCGCTTTGGCGGCCGCCGCCTTCTCCTGGTCGGTGGCCTTCTTCGCGATGCCGGTCAGGCAGATGACGTTCATGGTGTGGCCGCCGGTGCCGCGCTCGGCCTTCCAGCTCTTGCCGATGTTGTGTACCTGGGCGATGCCCGGGTATTTCGCCGCCACATCCGAGGCATGTTTGAGCAGGTCCGCCGCGGTGTGATAACCGCCGTAATACGTGGGGTCAGGAGCTTTTCGCTCCTGCGGTAACGACTTGTATACCGGCGCACCCTTTCTCGGTTGAAGTCCGCGTTCCCGCAGTGCCTTGGCCGTCGCCTCGTCCGCGGCGATGGTCACCTGCCCCGGACCCGCCGGAACCATTTCGATACCGGCCTCCTCGATGATGTCCTTCTGCGCCTGGGTCGGCACCGGAACTTCCCAGTAGTAGGGCGAGTCATCCTGGCCGCTCGCCGTCGCCGGATTCAGGGCCAGCGTCGAAAAACCGCAGACCGTCACCGCGGTAATAGATGCCAGAATATTGCGTACTCTGCTCATGGACTTCCCTTGTCTCTCGCACAACCGCCGGCCACCGCATTGCGCGCGGCACGAGGTTGTCTGCAGTCCCCGACGCGGACTTCGCCTGTCCCGATACCCGACGCGCCCGCACACAGGACGCCGACCGGCTCGCGGCCGGGCACCTGGATCGAGTCGACCGGTCGCCGCCGGACCGCCGAGTCCGGCACACACCGAACCCCTCGATACGAGCGACGGAAGATACGGGACATATCGGCTCCTCCAAAGGGACGGATGAATTCCCGATGGGCGGAGATTAAGCCGCGGCATCGGCTCGGTGAAACCCCAGATGACGAGTGGGGAATACAGGTGCCGTCGCCGAATGAGCTACGCGCGAGAAATGTGGGTTGCCCGAAAGATGCTGCGGCCCTTGGCCGCAGCCGACCACTCCGGCTAACGAGAGCGACTCGCCCGCGCTGCCCGCCATTGATCGCCGAGCAACACCTCGGCGATCCGAAGACGTGGCCACTCAGATGCCGGGCATGTGGTCCGTACCCGGCCGAGGGACCGCTCGCCGGAGCGATGGCCGCGGCGTGCGCTCACTGGCCGGACCCGGTGGATTCGAGGACTACCGCCGTGGTTGTTCCGCCGAGCCCGTGCGCCAACAGGAGGATGTAGCGCCAGCTCACCCGCTCGGTGTTGACGAGGTAGTCCAAGCCTGCCATCGGATCCGCCGGACCGATATGCCCTACGCGGCGCGAGAATTCCCACGGGGTAATACTCAGATCGAGGGACAGTGGCTCGAGAAATTGCATCGTCGTCAACTGTTTCCCCAGAAACGGGCAGACGACATAATCTATGTCGGACAAGCTGATACCAGCCTCGCCGGTGGCCGAGGAGACTACCCCGCGTACGTCGTCGGCGACCGACTTCCAAATGCGTTCGCCGTCGACGATCTCTTCGTGCCGCGTGCGCAGATATACCGGCCCGGTGAGTTGCTCACGCTCGGGCGAGAATGGGTTCATACCCCGCCCGATGGGCTCCAACTCAGGATCGCTGAACGACGCGATACCCGCGATACGCGCGAACCCGCCTGCCCGCGAGACCACCGCGGCGGCCGCGCCGTCACCGAATGGATTGTTCGACGTGCGCCATCGATCGACCTCGTGCGCACGCCAGCAATCGCCTGCGGTGATAAGTGCGAGGTCGTCCTCAGCGCGGGCGTCGAGGTAGGCGCACGCAAGTTCCAAGCCGACGAGCATGCCATCGCATCCGGCGTCGAGATCACTGGCCAGGCACCGGCCCGTCGGCGCGCCGAGCCGTCGATGGACGTAAGGCGCACCATGCCAGAGCCTGCCGCCGGGAGTGAGCATCATGCAGTGCAGCGCGAGAGCGATGTTCGCCGAGGAGCGCCCGGCTCGCCCGAGCGCCAGACGTGCGGCTTCCACCGCGAGGTCGGGCGAGTACTGATCGTCCTGCGCAACGGTGACCGCGAGTTGTTCGGTATCGATGGCGTCGCGCTTCGTCCAGACCCCGGCCGCCAGCGCTTCGGCGGCCTGCACCTCGGGCGGCAGCACACAACCGACTCCGGCGAGAAATATATTACCCACGATGAACACACCCGCTTCCGTTCAGAGCTCGCATGGTAGGCGACGCTCATGGACCACTCCCGCTATTTCTAGACTTTCTGCACATCGGCTTAAAGTGAACCAACGCACTAGACCAAAGGTTCATGTCCGAAAGGACAATTGAATACAAGATCTCCATTGCGCAAGATTGCGAGGGGTCCTGCTTTGTTGCCGTTCTTCAGAAACCCATTCCGGACGCCGGTTCCGATAATTCGTTACGAGGACACAGATGGATTTTGCGCTGACTGCCGCACAGCTGGAGCGATACGAGGCGGTCCTGGATGAGACTCGCGATCGACTGGCAGACGATGCCGCGTCCGCTGCGGACAAGTGGAAAACGGCTGCGGCCCTAGGGCTCACCGGGTTGTGCATCCCGGCCGAGTACGGCGGTGGCGGTCTCGGCGCGTTCGACACCGCGCTGACCCTGGCCGCCTTCGGTCGTGGGTGTCCGGACACCGGACTCGTCTTCGGGGTGTCGGCCCATCTGCTCGCTGGCGCCGTGGCCATTCGAGATTTCGGGGCCGAGCGCCTGCGCCGCGAGCTACTGCCGGGCCTGGCCGCCGGAGAACTCGTGGCGGCCAACGCCATCACCGAAGACGAGGCAGGTTCGGATACCAGCAGGCTTGCCGTGACCGCGCACCGCGACCACGACGCGTACGTGATAAACGGGGAGAAATCGTTCGTCAGCAACGGACCCGCCGCCGACGTGCTCGTGACCTACGCGACCACGGCTCCGGACGGCGGCTTCCTCGGAATCTCGGCCTTCGCGGTACCCGCCGGCCACACTGGCATCCACCTCGGCGATCCGCTCGCCAAGATGGGGCTGGCAGGCTGTCAGGCAGGGCGGGTGGGATTCCAGGACTGCCGGGTGTCCGAGGATTACCTGCTCGGCGGTGAAGGGCAGGGTTCGGCGATCTTCGCCCACGCCATGACCTGGGAACGCGCCTGCCTGTTCGCCACATACATCGGCATGATGGACGATCAGCTCGAGCGCTGCGTCGCGCACGCCCGCCGACGGCGGCAGTTCGGCAGACCGATCGCCAGATTCCAGGCCGTGTCCCATCGCATCGCGACGATGAAGCAGCGACTGGAGAGCGCCCGGCTGCTGATGTATCGGGCATGCTGGCTGATCGATCAGGGTGCCGGCGAGCAAACCGCCGCCGCCGCGCTGTCCAAGGTCGCGGTATCCGAGGCAGCGGTGGCCAACAGTCTCGACGCGATTCAGATCTTCGGCGCGCAGGGTTACCTCGTCGCCGGTGGCGTCGAGCGATACCTGCGTGACTCGGTGCCCGCACGATTGTTCTCCGGAACCACCGAGATTCAGCGCGACATCATCGCACGGGAGATGGGCCTGTGAACCTGCTCGATGGATTCCTCGACACGGTTGCCCGGTATCCGGATCGGCTGGCCGTCGCCGGACCGCTCGCTGCGATGAGCTACGCGGAACTCGACCGGACCGCGGCCGGGCTGGCCGGTGCGCTGGCCCAGCTCGGCGTCGGCCGTGGCGACCGGGTGATTGTCTGGGAGGACAAGTCCCCCATTACCATTGCCGCGATGCTCGCGGCCCTGCGCCTCGGCGCGGCCTATGTGCCCGCCGATGGCGCAACCCCGCAGAGCCGGGTGACGGCGCTCGCAGGCGACTGCGGCGTAGCGGTGGTCTGCAGCGCGTTCCCACCCGTCCCGAATCTCCCCGCGGGCACGGCATGGCTCGATCTGTCGGCCCAGCTGCCCGTACCGGACGGCGCGGTCGATGGAGCTGTCGACACCGCGCCGTCCGATCTGGCCTACATCCTCTACACATCCGGCTCGACGGGTGCGCCGAAGGGCGTGTGCATCAGCCACGGCAATGCCCGCGCCTTTGTGGACTGGGCCGTCACCACGCTGGCGGCCGGACCCGACGACAGGTTCGCCAACCATGCACCGCTGACCTTCGACCTGTCCGTGCTCGATCTCTATGCGGCGTTCGCGGTCGGCGCCTCGGTGCATCTGATCCCCGCCGAACTCGCCTATGCCCCGGTACAACTCGCCGAGTTCCTGCACGACCGGCAGATCACCGTCTGGTACTCGGTGCCCTCCGTGCTCACGCTGATGATGCGCGATGGCGGAATGCTCGATGCCCCCGCCCCGCCGTCGTTACGCGCAGTGCTCTTCGCGGGCGAGCCGTTCCCCATCGGCCAGGTACGCGACCTACGGTCCTGGACGGGGGCGCGGCTGCTGAACCTGTACGGGCCGACCGAAACCAATGTGTGTACCGGTCACGAGGTGACCGACGCCGATCTGCTGCGCGACCGGCCGGTGCCGATCGGCCAGGCCACCTGCGGCGACAAGGTCTGGGCCGAGCGGCCCGATGGCACGGTGGCCGAATCCGGCGAGGACGGTGAGCTGATCGTCGAGGGCCCGACGGTGATGCTCGGCTACTGGGGACAAGAGCCACAGCACGGCGTCTATCGCACCGGGGACATCGTGCGGGTACTCGACGATGGATCCTTCGACTATCTCGGCCGCCGCGACCAGCTGCTCAAGGTCCGCGGTCATCGGGTCGAGCTCGGCGAGGTGGAAACCGCGCTCACCGCGCACCCTGCGGTAGCCGAAGCCGTTGCAGCGGTGCGCGGCGCGGGCATCGACGCCCGCCTCATCGCGTTCCTGGTGCCGCGTCCGGAGCACCGGCTCAGCGTGCTGGAGATCAAGCGGCACAGTGCCGCAACTCTGCCGCGCTACATGGTCCCGGACGAGGTGTGCATCGTGCCGTCGCTGCCGCGAACTCGGACCGGAAAGACCGACCGCGCCGCGCTGCTCGCAGCGGCACCCGAGCACAAGCACCGATCCGAACCGAATGCACAAGGAGTACAACACCATGACACAGGCCGAACTGACCGATCGACTGCTGGCGTTCATTCACGAACGGTTTCTCGATAACGATCCGGCCAGCGATCTGGACGCCACAACTCCGCTACTCGACTGGGGCATCCTCAATTCGGTGAACACGATGGAGTTGATCAGCTTCATCCGCGCCGAGTTCGGTTGCGACATACCGCAATCCAGCGTCAATGTGCGAAATTTCCGCAACGCGAACTGTATTGCCGCCCTGATCGCCGACGCGACTACCGCGATCCGCGAACAGTCGGCATGAAATGACGCCGCGGCGCGATGGTTGCCCGGTCGTCGGGATACCACCGCGCCGCGGCGAATCGCGTTCAGCAGACAGCTGATCCGAGGTGGCCCGGCATATTCGACGTATAGCTGCACCCGCATCGCCGCCCCACGGCGTGGCATGTCTCGCGCCCCTGCTGCGCGAGCTGATAGGCGTATGAGACCAGGCCGGCCTGCAGTCTCGATTCGACACCGACCTTTGCCATGATGCGCGCGACATGCGCCTTCACCGTACGTTCGGTGATCTGTAACTGACCGGCGATGGCTCGGTTGGATCTACCACTGCCGAGCAGCCGGAATACTTGGATCTCCCGAGATGACAGCAATGCCGCACGCGCAGTCTCATCGTGCCATGTCGGAGGAGCGACCTCGATCGAACAATCTTCGACCAACGTTCCCTGCTCGAGCTCTTCAGACATCAAAATTCTCCCCTGGCTGCCACGGGTTCATCGACCCGCCCCGACTTCCGCGTTATCCAAGAGAAACGCGCTACTATCATTTCTCCTGCGGTGACAGCTGGCCCCACAATGGCTCTACAACGTGCTCGAAGGCAGCAAAAAAATCACAGTGCCCGCAGAAAATCTACAATTAGCCGCTCTCAACTCCCGACTCGTGGACTCCCTCGCTCGCTGTCGATCCAACCAGATTCATCCTACCTCCCGGCGATACTAATCGAGCCGCGAAGTTTCTTCCAACCGGAAGTTCGGATCGCCGACAACGGTTCTGCCGCAACGGGCTTCATGCTCGATAACCCCCACCTCCACTACCCTCACGATCTGAATACGTTGCGCCACAAGATCATTGATCTCCACGACCCGATACGAGCTATATGACTCCGAAGTCGTTATCCAACAACGCCTCTCGCACACACGAGCGTCCCGAGTCTGGCTCACGGCGCTCAGCAAGCCACCGGCTCCCGGCCGCAGTGGCGATCCATTCCAGCTGAATGTAGAATTCGCGCCTCCTCGGAATGACCAGGCGGGGCCAGGTTTCGGCCACACCCGGCCCTTCTTGTACTGTCGTCCAGGTTCTATCCATTTGACCCGATTGGACGGCCCAAGTCCAACAACCGACTAGGCAGGCCGACACCAGGCTGTTGTGAAAGGAGCAGGGTTGGAACTGGACCTCGGCGCGGTCCGAGCCTTCGTCGTCATCGCAGACCACCAGCACTTCGGCGAGGCCGCGGACCAACTGGGATTGACACAGCAAGCGGTCTCCAAACGAATCGCGAAACTGGAAGCCGCGCTGGGTACGACACTGTTCCACCGCTCACGGCACGGCAGCGGCCTGACCGAGGACGGCGCCGCTTTCCTGCCTCACGCCAGGTCCCTCATCGCGCTGGCCGACCAGGCCACCGCCTCGCTACGGGGACGCAGCCGACCGCTGCGGGTGGACGTGCTCGGAACCCGGCTCGCGGCCACCGAACTGGTCCGGACGTTCCACGAGACACACCACGACGTGGAGATCGACATCGTGACCTCCCCCGGGTTGCGCAGCGGGCGCTCCGCCCTGGTCAACGGCACGATCGACGTCGCCTTCGCGCGGGTGGTCGGCGCGCTCGACCCCGACATCGACCACATACCGGCCTATCTCGAACCCCTGCACATCCTGGTCGGCCCCGGGCACCGCCTCGCCGAGCGGCGCCAGGTCAGGCTCGTCGATCTCGTCGATTCGACCGCCCGAATGCCCGGCAACGAGCCGGGCAGCGAATGGGCGCAGTACTACGACGATCTCACCGCGGACTTCGGGCTCACGATCGACACCGGCGGACCGAACTTCGGCTTGGACCACATGCTCGACGAGATCGCCGAATCATCGGACCTTTACATGTTCTCCGGCGAACGATTGCGCGTGCCTTGGCACCCCGATATCCGCCGAATCCCAGTTGTGGAGCCGACCCCCGGCTACCCGCACTCCATGCTGTGGCACCGGCGTAACAGGCATCCGGCGCTGCCTCGACTCATCCGGCATATCACCGCCGACTTCGAACCGTTCGACCCCGGCCGACACTGGCTCCCCCCGACCGAGATCCGTGCGGGACTGTGGGGCCGATCCAGTTGATCGACAGCGGGTTTCACGGCGCGAGACCGACCAGTGCCGCGCTCTCCCGCCACAGCCGGTCGCAGCGTTCGGGATCGGTAGTGTGCGACGCGGTCTCGACGGGAGCGCGGTCCACGTAGAAACGGCCGGACACGCCAGCCACCTCGGGCGAGGTGGCCAGCCATACCGGGATCCGCGCGCCGACGTCCGGGCCGGGTAGCGCCGCGGGGTCGGACCGGCCGTGCTCCCACTCCCCGACACCGGGTTGCGGGCCTGGCTGGGGCAGAATCCCATCGGCGTGCGCCTGGACGATGATCGGGCCGAGCCCGGGCGCTTCCCCGCCGAGGCCGGTACCGGCGATCGTGCCGGGGTGGCAGACGTTCACCGTGACGTCGGTCCCGGCGAGGCGCCGCGCCAGCGCATAAGCGAACATCGTGTTCATGTTCTTGCTGCGCGCGTACACGTAATAAGGCCACAGGCCGGTGTGCTCGCCGAGACGCCCGGTGTCGGCGCAGAGGATGTCGTCCAGGTCGACCGGCTCGTGCGCGAGCAGTACCGGGTCGGACGCGATGACGATCACCCTGGCGCGCTCCACCACCGAGGTCAAGGTACGCAGCAGCAGATACGGCGCCAGATAATTGATGGTCAGCATCCTCGGCAGACCGTCGGAGGTCATTCGGTCCACCGAGGTCACCACTGCGGCGTTGCTGACGATCACGTCCGGTGGCGGCCCGGCCGAGAGTCGGTCCGCCAGCTCGCGCACCTGGCCGAGCTCCGCCAGATCGGCTCGCTCCACAACGAGTTCGACGCCGGGGACGGCCGCCTGGATCCGGTCTCGAGCCGCCCGGAGCCGAGAATCGCTGCGCCCCACCAGCGTTAGCGTCCGGCCGGGGCCGGCGAGGCGACGCGCGATCGCCTCGCCGATCCCGTTCGTCGCCCCGGTCACGACCGCGTGCTGCACTATTCTCCCTCGAAAATCGTTGTGCTCACGCGAAGTCCGCAACCCGCGGATAGATCTCGTCGGGCGGCAACTGGCCTGCCTCCAGATCGGCCCACTGGTGGCCGGGATGCGGCCGGTAGGTCGCCTCCGCATCGGTGTAGGTGGTGATGAATGCGACGCGGTCGGCGTCGGAAGTGTTGCCGCCCGCGGTATGTCCGGTCCGCCACTGGTGGAAGGTGGCGTCGCCGGCGCGCAGCGGGACGGTGACCCGTCGATCCCAGGTGAGTCCGGGATAGGTATCGAACAAATAAGATTCGGGGTTCTCCTGCGCAGCGGTCAACGGGGCGCGAAACGGTTCCGGTCGCCGATGCGAGCCGGGGATGAACGTCATGCAGCCGCGCTCGACCGGGACGTCGACCAAGGCGATCCACGCGTTCAGTAGCAACCGGCCATCCAACGGCGCGAGCGTCAAATCATCGTGCCACGTGGTGGGCGCCGCGTCCCCTGGTGACTTGACCAACGTCTCACCGCCCCATACCCGCAACGAGATACCGGACAGCTGCTCGGCGATCGCGCCGACCCGCGGATGACGGGCAAGGCCGCGCAGCACGTCGTTGTTGCGGAACGCGTCTTTGGTGATCCGCACCGCCGTCACACCGACCTTCATGCCCATGCCGGCCACCACGCCACTGCGCTCGATCTCCGCCAGCGCCGCCGCCCGGTACTGTGCTACTTCCTCCGGGGTCAGCACATTCGGGACGTGCGTGAAACCGTCTTCCCGGAACTGCGTGACATATCGCTGGTCGACCACGGCCGATCGCGTCTGGCTACTCGTCTCGGTCACGCCAATTCTCCCGTCAATCCTGGGCAGCAACAAACTATTTCTAAACGCGCCGCGGGCCGGGCGTAAAGTGAACCTTCGTGCATCGCACAAAGGTTTAATGTACGAAGGTTCACTTCAAACGCGAGATCGATGTGCGCGAGACTGCGAATATGTCGACAGCGGTTGCAGAGTTACCAGAGACAGCGCAGTGACGACGCTCGGTGAGAATCAGACTGCGGTACGCAGCTTCCCGATGCGACGGCAATGTCCGTTCGCTCCGGCAACGGAATACGCCGAGCTGCGCGAAGCGGGGCCACTCGCCCGCGTGCGACTGCCCAACGGGCAGCCTGCGTGGGTGGTGACGCGGTACGCCGAGGTGCAGCAGGTACTGGCCAGTCCACACATCAGTACCGACATCACCCGGCCCGGATTTCCCGAGCTGACCTCGGATCCGGATGCCGAGCGCTATCAATTGTTCGAGGGCGAGTTCTTCAACATGGACTCGCCCGAGCACGATGTCTACCGGCGAATGCTGATCCCCGAGTTCAGCTTCAAGCGCATCAAGGCGCTTCGGCCGGGCGTGCAAGCGATGATCGACGAGCTGCTGGACGCCATGCTCGCCATCGGTCCCCCTGCCGACCTGGCCGAGGCGTTCGCGTTGCCGGTCGCCTCGCTCGGCATCTGCCAGCTCCTCGGCGTTCCCTACGACGACCACCGGTTCTTCCAGTCTCGGGTGCGGACTCGCAAGATCGAGGCGTCCGAGGACATGCTGGCCCCGGTCGCGGAGCTGCGCGCCTACGTCGACGCCGCCATCACCCGAGCCGAGCGGGAACCGGGCGACAATCTCATCGGCAGGCTGGTCGTCCAGCGGGTCGCGACCGGCGAGATCACCCATAACGCCGCCGTCGGCATGGTCTTGCAGCTGCTGATCGCGGCGCACGAGACGACGTCGAACATGATCATGCTCGGCACCCTCACCCTGCTGCGGCACCCCGCGCAGCTCGCCGAGCTGCGCGCCGACCCCGCGCTGTGGCCGAACGCGGTGGACGAACTGCTGCGGTACCACTCGGTCGCGGACGGGCCGACCTTCGGCCGCATCGCCGTCGGGGATATCGCGGTCGGCGATCAGGTGATCAGGGCGGGCGACGCGGTCTTCGCGCTGTGCGCCTCGGCCAACCACGACGAACGGGCCTTCGACCGGGCCGGCGAGTTCGACATCCACCGCGGCTCCGGCAATCACCTGGCGTTCGGGTACGGCGTTCATCAGTGCATCGGCCAGAATTTGGCCCGCGCCTGGCTGGAGACCGCCTACGAGACACTGTTCCGGAGGGTCAGCACGTTGCGGCTGAACGCGCAGGTCGAGGACCTCTCGTTCAAATATGACGCCGCGATCTTCGGCCTGGACGAGTTCCCGGTCACCTGGTAACGCCGCATGCGCATCATCGCGGATCAGGACCGCTGTATCGGCGCGGGGCACTGCCTGCGCGCGGCCCCCGACATCTTCGACTCCGGCGACGACGGCCGTGTTGTCGTCACCGAGCCGGAGCCCGATCCCGCGCGCGTCGAGACCGTGCGCAGGGTCGTCCGGCTCTGCCCCAATGCCGCCCTGGCACTTCGAGAAGACCTCTGAAAATCCGCAACCGAACGGGAAGTCACCGATGACAGTCAGCACCGACGATGTGGCCAGCTTCTACGACGGAACCGACAAGTTCAGTCTGGAAGGCAAGCTCGACGAGCTATGGGGTGCCAATCTCCATTATGGCTACTGGGACAACGATTCCGACGAGGACAGCCCCATCGAGGTGGCAACCGATCGGCTCACCGATCTGATGATCGCGGGCCTGAACGCCCAGCCCGGTCAACGCGTGCTCGATATCGGTTGTGGCAACGGCAATCCGACGCTGCGCCTGGCCAACGCACGCGACGTCTCCGTCGTCGGCATCACGATCAGCCGGGTGCAGGCCGAACAGGGGCAGGCTCGCGTCGCCGAGCTCGGCCTCGCCGACCGCGCCGAGTTCCGGTTGGCCGACGCGATGGATATGCCGTTCCCCGACGGCTCCTTCGACGCCGCATGGGCGCTGGAGTCGATGCTGCACATGCCGGACCGCGGTCGCGTGCTGGCCGAGGCCGCCCGCGTCTTGCGCCCCGGCGCCCGGCTGGCGATCGCCGATGTCGTGGAGCGCGGGCCCGTCAGCCCGGAGGGGAAGGTCGTCCTCGACCATATTCGCACCACCTATAAGATCCACTCCCTCGGCACCGCCGAGGAATATCGCGAGCAGTTGGCCGCGAACGGTTTCATCGATGTCGAGATCACCGATATCACCGACAAGGTCAATCGCACGGGAATCGTGCTCGCCGACGCCGTAGAAAAGAAGCGTGCTGAATTCTTGGTGCACGCGACAGAGCAGGAGCTCGACGAGTTCACCGGTTTCATGCGCCGCGCGGCGGCCACACCGGAGAACGGTTATCTGTTCATCACCGCCACGCGCGGCTGACGATCACCGGAACAGCAAGAGGGGCGCGGCTTCATCGAAGCCGCGCCCCTCTTGCTGTTTGCTATGTCGCCGAGTCGACCTCGGGGCCGAACGCGGCGGCCCGCTCGAAGGCCGCGGCGATCTCCTTGTGCCGTTGCTCGATCGGGGCGTACCACTCGGAGTGGGTGACGGCGTAGAGGTCACCGCGCTTGACCGCACCGACCACGATCGCGCCGACCTCCTCGGGAGCCAGCCAACGCTGTGCCCGGTACTCCTCCTCGGTCATCTCGAAGTCACTCAGTCCCCCGCTCGCATAGCGCTGCGGCCGGTTGCGGGTGCTCGTGGCCACATTGGTTTGCACGGTGGCCGAACACAATACGGTCGTGCCGACCTTCGATCCGTCCTGCTCGAGTTCGCCGGCCAGTGCCTCGGTAAGCGCGACGACCCCGTACTTGCTGACGGCGTAGGCCGCCAACGGCGGCTGGGCGAACAACCCGAATATCGAGGCGGTGTTCACGATGTGGCCGCCGTCCTCGTTGGCCCGCAAGATCGGTAGAAAGGTCTGCACGCCGTGGATGACGCCGAAGAGATTGACCCCGAGCATCCACTGCCAGTCCTCGATCGTGAGATCGGCGATCCGGCCGATCGGCCCTACGCCCGCGTTGTTGCAGACGACGTGCACGGTGCCGAACCGGTCGGTGGCCGCCTTGGCGAGCGCCCGCACGCTGTCCACCTCGCTGACGTCGGTATGGATGCCGACCGCACCGATCTCGGCTGCGGTCCGCGCCAGCGCATCGCGCTCGATGTCGGCGATGATCACCTGCATGCCCTCGGTGATGAGTTGCTCGGCGATGCCCTTGCCGATCCCGGAGGCTCCGCCGGTGACCACGGCGACCTTGCCGCGGAGATTCGGATATGCGCTCATGGGTGATTCGCTCCTGTCTGAGGTGGTCTAGCGGTCGTCACGCCGCGCTCCATTTACCGAGGGGACGACGCAAGCCGAGCCGTGCCCGCAGTGTCGTGTCCGAGGCGCCTGGTGAGCGACGGCGAACGGCGGCGGCGATCTCCAGCATGTCGGTATACGCCTTTTCCGCCGAATCATGCTGCGAGGCAACCAAGCTGAAGCCGTTGACGACACCTGATCCGGCCAACCGGATCAGGTGCTCAACGGGTGTGGCCGTCGAGCGCTCCAGCAGGATCAGCACGTCGCCGCGCCGTCGACCGGCCGCTTGCGCCGACTCGGTTACCGTGTCCGCGATCTCGCGCACGTCGTCGGCCCGATCGACCGGCACGACGGCGATGTCGGACACCCGCCCCGCGAGTGCGGCGGCCTCGGGACTGTCGGCCCGGCGTACCAGCACCGGATGTCCCTGCGGCGGGCGGGCTATGTTGAGCGGCCCGGCCACGTCGAAGTGCGCGCCCTTGTGGTCGAGCGGGCGCAACCGCTCCGGCCGGAAGTAGACGCCGGATTCGCGGTCGCGCAGGAACGCGTCATCGGCGAAGCTGTCCCACAGGCCGCAGACGACCTCGGCGAATTCCTCGGCCCTGGCCAGCCCCGCGGCGGGCGCGGCCATTTCCCAGCCCGCGCGACCGCCGCTGAGGTAGTCGATCGTCGCGAGTAAGCGGGCCACGTGATACGGCGCGAGCTGGTCGGTCGAGATCGACGGCACCAGGCCGATGCCGTCCGTGGCGGCGGCCAGTGCGGCGGCGAGCGTGCCTGCCTCGAAGGCCCCTTGCCCCGCAGGCTGGACGTCTTGGCCGTCATCGAACAGCAGCGCGTCGATTCCCGCGCGCTGCGCGGCGCGCGCCCATTCACAGACGTGGGCGAAGGTCGCGCGACCATTGCCGCCGCCGCTGCCCGCGGTAGTCAACTGCGCGAAGAGTACGAGGGTCATCGCGCACCTGCCAGCGCCGACTCGGTCAGGCCGAGATTGTCACGCAACGTGCCATCGACATAGGACGTGCGCAGCAGCTTCCGCCTGCGCAGCTCCGGCACGACGTGCTCGACGAAGTCGTCCAGGGAACTCGGCAACGAAGGAAAGTCGACAAGGAATCCGTCCGCCGCGCCCTGGGTGAACATGGTCTCCATATGGTCGGCGAGTTGTTCGGGGGTCCCCGCGACGATGTCGCCTGCGGTGCGCACCGACAGCTGGCGCAGGGTCAGGTTCTCTCTGCGGGCGAGGTCGATCCAGCGCTGGGCGGTGCTGCGCGAGTTGTTCGTGACGGGCAGCTCCGGTACCGGGCCGTCCAGCGGGTACTCGGTCAGGTCCACCTCACCGAGTTGCGCCTGCAGCGCGCGCAGCGCGACGATGTCGGGCATCAATTCTTGCAGCTGCCGCAGTCGATCCTTGGCCTCGGCCTCGGTGCTCGCGACGATCGGCTGCAATCCGGGCCAGATCTGGATCGTGTTGGGGCTGCGGCCGTTTCCGGCGGCGCGTGCCTTCAAGTCCGCGTAGAATTCCTGGGCGTCGGACAGCCGGGTATGCCGGGTGAAGATCACCTCGCCGTGCCGGGCGGCGAACGCGCGGCCGACCGGAGACGCACCCGCCTGGAAGATCACCGGCCGTCCCTGTGGCGAGGTCGACACGTTGAGCGGGCCGGGGACGCTGAAGAACTGTCCGCTGTGCTCGATCGGCTCGAGGCCCGAGGTCCACAGCCGGTTCGTCACCGCGATGAACTCGTCCGCACGCGCGTAGCGCAGATCGTGCTCCATGTGTTCGGGGAAGCCGAAGTTGCGCGATTCCCACGGCGCGGCGGAGGTCACCACGTTCCAGCCCGCCCGGCCACCGCTGAGGTGATCGAGGGACGCGAATTTCCGTGCCAGATCGTAGGGTTCGTTGTAAGTGGTGGTCGCGGTCGCGACGAGGCCGATGTGGTCGGTGGTCGCGGCGTAGGCCGAGAGCAGGGCGAGCGGCTCGAAGTGTTCGTTGCGGGCGGTCCTGCTCAGGTGCTGCACATCCGTACCCCACAGCGCGACGACATCCGCGACGAAAATGGCATCGAACACGGCTCGTTCGAGCGCTTGGGCGTTGCGCCGATGGAATGCGAAGTCGAGTTGCGCGTCGGCGGGGGTCTGCGGGTGCCGCCAGGCCGCGATGTGGCCGCCGGGGCCATCGATACAGGCGCCGAGGCGCAGCGTTCGCTGCTGCTGATTCATGGTTCTCCTCGTCTCGGGTCAGTGCGACAGGGTCGGTAATGCGCCGGCGCCTGCGACTTCCGCGCCGATCCGGGGGCCAGGGGTGAAACGCGCGGGCATGCGCACGAACCCGTTGATCTGCCCGACGGTCGGGTACTTCTCGGCCGCGGTGATTCGGTAGTCGGGCATCCGCCGCAGCACCTCGCCGATGACGACCTCGAAATCCATTCGGGCGATGTGCCGTCCGATGCACCGGTGGATGCCGATGCCGAACGCGGCCTGCTTGCGGGCGTCCCGATCCAGGTCGATGACGTCGGGGTTCGGGAAGACCTGTGCATCCAGATTCGCGGCGGCCCAGGACAACAGGACCCGCTCGCCCTTGCCGACCGGGCAGCCGCCGATCTCGGTGTCCGCCGTCGCGGTGCGGCCGACACCCATGACGGGGGTGTAGTACCGCAGGAACTCGTCGCAGGTCGCCGGGATCAGCTCGGGTGCGTCGATCAGCCGCTGCCGCGCTGTCCGGTTGTGCTCCAGATAGTCCAGGGTCGAGGCGAGCAGCGCCGTCGTGGTGTCGACCCCGCCGGGGATGACCGCGTTGCACACCGCGACGATGTCCTCGTCGGAGATCTTGACGCCGTCGATCTCGAGCTGGGTCAGAAAGCTGAGCAGGTCGTCACCCGGCGCGGCGCGCCGCTGCGGAATCAGCTCCCGCACGGTCTCGATGAGCTGCGCGAAGCCCGCCTCGACCCGCGCGAATTCCGGTGTGCCAGGCAGCGTATAGACCAGCGCGTGCACGACGTCGGCGTACAACCGCCAGTCGTCCATCGGCAACCCGACGAGATCGAGCGTGATCAGTGCGGGCACCGGGTTCGCCAGATCCATTACGAGATCGATCTCGCCGCTTTCGATGTGCTGATCCACACACCACGTGGCGAACTGCTCGATGCGGGGGCGCAACCGTCGCGCCGCCTGCGGCGAGAAGAAGGTGGCCAACGCCTTACGCCACTCCAGGAATTCGGGTGGGTCGAGCTCGAGCGGCAACCCGCGGAACGAGGAAGCGGGCACGACGGTCCCCTGCGGCCTGCCCGGCGTGTTGGGCAGCTCGTGCGCCGAGGAGAACAACTGCGGTTGGTGCGCGACCTGCGACACCTGCTGGTAGCCGGTCACCAGCCAGAAACCACCGTGGTTCCTGCTGTAGGCCACCGGCGTTCGGCGATTCAAGGCAATGTTGGCCGCCCATGGATCACGGGCGTACTCGGCCGAATGGTGGTCGTAGTCGACTTCCGGCACTTTATCGGACATTCTCATCCTCGGATCCCGTGGAAGGTGCGCTGCACATCAATTCGTTAGTACCGCAACGAAACCCGGGTGTGAATTGAACCTTTGTGCATTTCGGACGGTTGCTGTACGAAAGTTCAATTCAACTGTGCCGCACATTTGGGCGAGGATGAAAACGTTTGCTCGTGACCACAGGCCAGCGAGGTGGCAATAGATGAAGCACGTACTACTCGGTGCCAGTGGCGTCGGCACGTCGGTGTTCGCGCTCGGCACCGCGACATTCGGCGACTCCACCGACGAGGCCGAAGCGGGCCGCGCGCTGGATGTTTTCGTGGACTCCGGCGGGTTGCTGGTGGACACCGCGGACGGCTACACCGGCGGGCGCGCCGAGGAGATCGTCGGCCGCTGGTTCGGCAAGCAACCCGCGCAGATCCGCGAGCGCGTCCTGATCGCGACCAAGGGCGGCGGGTACACCACCAGCGCCGCGATGAACGAATGGGGCAACACCAGGCACAACCTGACACGGGCGCTGGACACCTCGCTCACCAAGCTCGGTGTCGACTCCATACCGCTCTACCAGGTGCACGCGTGGGATCCACTGACTCCGCTGGAGGAGACGCTGACCTTCCTGGACAACGCGGTGCGCCGAGGCAAGATCCAGTACATTGGGGTGTCCAACTTCACCGGGTGGCAACTGCAGAAGGCCGTCGACCTGGCCAAGGCGCTCAACCTGATCGGGCCGGTGGTGTACCAGGCGCAGTACAGCCTGCTGTGCCGCGAGGTCGAATGGGAGATCATCGCCGCAGGCCTGGCCAACGGCCTCGGGCTGCTGGCCTGGTCCCCGCTCTCCGGCGGGTTGCTCACCGGCAAGTACTCCGCGCACGACCGCCCCGCGGGCTCCCGCTTCGGCGAGCACCTCGACCGCGGGATGATGCACGACAACTACGTCGCGGCCCTCTACAGCACCCACGTCGCGCGCGACCGCACCTGGGAAGTGCTGAAGATCCTGCACGATATCGCCGTCACCAGGAACGTCACGCCCGCCGTCGTCGCACTGGCCTGGGTCGCCGCCCGGCCCGGCGTCAGCTGCGTGGTGCTCGGCGCCCGCAACGCCGAACAGGTGGCGAGCAACCTGGCGGCCCGCGACCTCACCCTCGATGACGACGAGATCGCGCGGTTGACCGAGGCCAGCGATCCGTGCCCGAGCGGCTACCCCTACGGCGAGTTCGGTGCGGCGCTGCGGTCTCGCGTGCTCGGGTGACGAGGCGCACGTCGGAATTCCCACGAATTGGACCTTGGGACAATGTAATTGAACTTTTGTACACAGCCCAATTTGCGTGTACGAAGGTCCACTTTACCGACGGGTCCGTATTCAGTAGAAATTATTAGAAAGAGACAACTCTCACCGGTCCGCCAGTACCGGTCGATCGGTGCTCGACGTTTCGACGCGAAACACCGCGTCGAATCTCCGCTTTCGCCCCGGCGGCGTAATTCTTCATTCGAATTACGCCGCCGTGCCGCCGACCGGGAGACGACACGATCGATCTCGGAGTCGACACGAACCCACGAAGGGGGAAGTAGATGCCGCTGCCCATCGACGGTGACATCGCTGTGGTCGGAATCGCTTGCCGGTTTCCCGGCGCGGCGAGCCCGGACGCCTTGTGGTCGCTGCTGCGGTCCGGAACCGTCGTCGAGGCACCGGTTCCGGACGGGCGGTGGGCATCCGACGCACTGGCGGGCGTGTCCGATGCCGAGGCAGACATCATCCGGCGCGGCGCCTTCCTCGACGACGTGGCGGGGTTCGATGCCGAGTTTTTCCGGTTGTCGCCCCCGGAGGCCGCGATGATGGACCCGCAGCAGCGGCTGATGCTGGAGCTGAGCTGGGAAGCGCTGGAGGACGCGGGAATTCCGGATCGATCCGTGTCGGGCACCCGTGCCGGTGTGTTCATCGGCGTCGCCGGGGACGACTACACCACCCTCGTGCGCGGCCGAGGCGCCGACACGATCACCCCGTTCACCTTCACCGGATCCCAGCGCTCCATCGTGGCCAATCGCGTGTCGTACTTCTTGCAGGCGAAGGGACCCAGTCTCATCGTCGATGCCGGACAGGCCTCGTCGCTGGTCGCCGTCCACCTCGCCGCCGAGAGCCTGCGCCGTGACGAGTGCTCCTTCGCCATCGCCGGCGGTGTCAACCTGCGGCTCACCCCGCACCACGCCATCGCCGCGCACCGGATCGGGGCGCTGTCCCCGGACGGGCGGTGCCATGTATTCGACGCGCGCGCCAACGGTTTCGCCCAGGGCGAGGGCGGCGGCGCCGTCGTGCTGAAGCCGCTGGCCGCGGCGCTGGCCGACGGCGACGACATCTACTGCGTCATCCGCGGCAGCGCCGTGACCAACGACGGTGGCGGCGATCACCTTTCGACGCCTACCGTCGAGGGGCAGGCCGCGGCGATCCGGGCCGCCTACCGATACGCGGGTATCGACCCAGCCACGGTGGCCCACCTCGAGCTGCACGGAACAGGCACCGCGGCAGGCGATCCGGTCGAGGCCGCCGCGCTCGGTGCGGTGATCGGGGCAGCTCGCGAGGCGGGAAACCCGCTGCGGGTCGGCTCGATCAAGTCGAATATCGGCCACCTCGAGGCCGCGGCGGGAATCGCCGGTTTCATCAAGGCCGCGCTGTGCGTGCGCGCCGGAACACTCGTCCCCACCGCGGATTTCCGCACACCCAACCCGGCGATCCCGCTCGACGAGCTGAATCTGCGGGTCCAGACGGCCACCGAGCCGATGCCGGACGCCTCGGCGGTATTCGGGGTGAGCTCGTTCGGTATCGGTGGCACCAACTGCCACGTCGCGGTGTCGGCGCCACCGCCGGTGCCGGTGCGACGGACCGATGACTCGGCCGCCACGCAGGCGCCGGTGCCGCTGGTACTGTCCGCCGCCAGTGCGGCGGCCTTGCGGGCGCAGGCGACCCGGCTCGCCGCCGTGCTCGAGAACAGTTCGGACCTGCTCGACGCGGGCCGGTCGCTGGTCACCACCCGCTCCCGGTTCGAGCACCGCGCCGTGGTGCTCGCGCCCCATCGCGATGCCGTCGGCGCCGCGCTCGACGGGCTCGCCGCGCTGGCGGCGGGCGAGCCCGCTGCCTCGGTGTCGGTCGGGCGGGCCACCGGTACCGGCGACCCGGTATTCGTCTTTCCGGGCCAAGGTTCGCAGTGGGTCGGCATGGCGGCCGAACTGCTCGACGCCGCACCGGTGTTCGCCGAATCGATCGACCGGTGCGCGAACGCTCTCGCGCCGTTCGTGGACTGGTCACTCACCGACGTGCTGCGCGGTATCGGACCCGCCGCGTCGCTGGACCGGGTCGACGTGGTGCAGCCCGCGCTGTGGGCGGTGATGATCGCGCTGTCGGACACGTGGCGATCGCTGGGCGTGCGCCCGGCCGCCGTCGTCGGCCACTCGCAGGGCGAGATCGCCGCTGCCTGCGTGGCGGGCATCCTCTCCCTTTCCGACGGAGCGCGAGTGGTCGCGTTGCGCAGCAGGATCATCGCCACGCACCTCGCCGGCCGGGGTGGCATGGCGACGGTCGCACTGTCGGCAGACGAGCTACGCTCGGTCCTCGGCGATCACCCCGAGGTAGGTCTCGCCGCGCTCAACGGGCCGCGTTCGGTCGTGATCAGCGGCCCGTCCGAACCGCTCGAACGACTGCTCGAGCAGCTGGAGAGCCTCGCCGTCCGGGTGCGACGAGTGCCTGTCGACTACGCCTCGCACTCGGCTCACGTCGACGCCGTCACCGACGAACTGCTCGATGCCCTCGGGCCGATCACGCCGCGCACCGGGGACATCGCCTTCCACTCCACCGTCACCGGCGGATTGCTCGACGGCTCCGCGTTGACGGCGGCGTACTGGTGCCGCAACCTGCGCGAGCCGGTCCTGTTCGAGCCGGTCGTGACGGCGTTGCTACGGCGGCACACGGCGTTCATCGAGCCCAGCCCGCATCCGGTGCTCACCGTGCGCGTTCAGGAAACGGCCGAGGCGGCCGCGGTGCCGGTCGCGGCGATCGGCACCCTGCGACGCGACGAGGGCACCCGCGCTCGGCTACTGACCTCGGCCGCCGCGGCCTGGTCCGCCGGGGTCGGGATCGACTGGACCACGGTGCTCGGCGGCACCGGCCGGATCCCGTTGCCCACCTACCCCTTCCAGCGCACCCGCCACTGGTTCGACACCGTCGATGCCGCGGTGGCACAGGACATGTCGGCGTTGGCGCTGCGCCTGCGCGAAGCGGGCACCGAGAACCTGCGCGCTGTGCTGCTGGACATGGTGCGCAGGCACACTGCGGTGGCGTTGGGTCTCGGCACTCCCGGCGCGGTCGAGGACACCGCGCCGTTCCGGTCGCAGGGGTTGACCTCGATCGTCGGCGCGACGCTGTGCGCCGACCTGGCCAGGGCGACCGGGGTCGGCCTGGCGCCAACGGCGGTTTTCGACTATCCGACACCGCTGGCTCTGGCCGTCCATCTGGAGCAACGGGTGCGGGGCACGGCCGCCGCCGACCCGGTCGCGCCCGCCAGGGCGGAGGCAGGCGACGACGATCCGGTGGTCATCGTCGGCATGGCCTGCCGCTACCCGGGCGGCGTCTCCTCGCCGGAGGACCTGTGGCGGCTTGTCGCCACCGAGCGGGACGTGATCGGCGCCTTCCCCGCGGACCGCGGCTGGGATCTCGACGGCGCGGGCGCCTCGGTGACCTCCCGAGGCGGTTTCCTCTACGACGCAGCCGACTTCGACGCGGCGTTCTTCGGCATCTCACCACGTGAGGCCCTCGCCATGGACCCGCAGCAGCGGCTGCTGCTGGAAACCGCTTGGGAGGCACTCGAACGCACCGGCATCAACCCGCAGACGCTGCGCGGCAGCGACACCGGTGTGTTCGTCGGTGCGATGGCGCAGGACTACGGTCCGCGCTTGCACGAACCGTCCGACGGCACCGACGGCCACCGACTGACCGGGACCACCGGCAGCGTGGCCTCGGGCCGGGTGGCCTACGCGCTGGGACTGGAAGGGCCTGCCGTCACCGTCGACACGGCATGCTCGTCGTCGCTGGTCGCCCTGCACCTCGCCGCGGCGGCGGTGCGGCGCGGTGAATGCTCGATGGCACTGGCCGGCGGCGTTGCCGTCATGAGCTCGCCCGGCATCTTCGTCGAGTTCAGCAGGCAGGGCGGGTTGTCGCCGGACGGTCGCTGTAAGGCGTTCTCGGACAGCGCCGACGGCACCGGCTGGGCCGAGGGCGTCGGTCTGCTGCTCGTGGAACGCCGCTCCGACGCCGAGCGCAACAACCATCCGGTGCTCGCGATAGTGCGCGGCTCGGCGATCAATCAGGACGGCGCCTCCAACGGCCTCACCGCGCCCAACGGCCCGTCGCAGCAACGGGTTATCCGGCAGGCACTGGCCGGCGCCGGACTTCGCCCCGCGGACGTGGACGCGGTCGAGGCGCACGGCACCGGAACACGACTGGGCGATCCGATCGAGGCCCAAGCGCTGCTCGCCACCTACGGCGCGGACCGAGAGCAGCCGCTGTGGCTCGGATCGATCAAGTCCAATATCGGCCACAGCCAGGCCGCGGCCGGTGTCGCGGGCGTGATCAAGATGGTCATGGCCATGCGGCACGGCGTCCTGCCGCGCACCCTGCACATCGACGAGCCGACCACCCACGTCGACTGGTCCGCGGGCGCGGTCCGGCTGCTGACCGAGCAGCAGCCGTGGCCCGGACTCGGCAGGCCACGACGCGCCGGTGTCTCGTCCTTCGGCATCAGCGGCACCAATGCCCATGTGGTGCTGGAAGAGTCACCGGCCGACGCCGAGGTCACCGTGGCCGATCCAGCGGACGGCACCACCGACGGCGAGTTCGACGGGCCATGGCTGCTTTCGGCCATCGACGACGCCGCGCTGCGCGCCCAGGCACGGCGGCTCGGCGAACACCTGCAGGAGCAGGGAACAGCCGATCCGATCGCGGTCGGTGCCACGCTCGCGACCGCCCGTCCTGTCTTCGGATCGCGTGCCGCCGTATTCGGCGCACACACCACCGAACGCGCCGAGGCGCTCGCCGCGCTGAGCGCGGGACGACCGCATCCCGGGCTCGCCCGCGGCACGGCGGCGGCCGCGGGTGACATCGTGTTCGTCTTCCCAGGCCAGGGTTCGCAGTGGGCAGGCATGGGTGCCGAACTACTGGACAGCACACCGGAATTCGCCGAATCCATCGCCCGCTGTGAACAAGCACTCACACCATTCGTCGACTGGTCGCTCACCGAGGTATTGCGCGCCGACGCCACCGCACTCGAACGCGTCGACGTCGTCCAACCCGCGCTGTGGGCCGTCATGGTCGCACTCACCGACACCTGGCGCGCCCTCGGCGTCGAGCCGTCGGCCGTCATCGGCCACTCCCAAGGCGAGATCGCCGCCGCCACCGTCGCGGGGATCCTCACCCTCGACGACGCCGCCCGCATCGTCGCCCTACGCAGCCGCATCATCGCCGAGTACCTCGCCGGACAGGGTGGCATGGCCGCCATCGCCTTACCCGCCGAGGACGTCGAGCATCTGCTCGCCGACCATCCCGGCCTGGACATCGCCGCCCACAACGGGCCGCAATCCACCGTGGTCGCCGGAGCGCAGCAGCCGCTGGCTGAGCTCCTCGCCACCCTCGAGCACAACGGGATCCGGGTGCGCCGCATCCCCGTCGACTATGCCTCACACACCGCCCATGTCGACGGCATCCGCGCCGCGCTGGACACGGCGCTCGCGCAGGTCGCGCCGCGACAGAGCCGAATCACGTTCTACTCCACCGTCACCAACACCCGGCTCGACGGCACCGAACTCACCGCCGACTACTGGTTCCGCAACCTCCGCCAGACCGTCCTGTTCCACCCCGTGGTCCAGTCCCTGCTGCCCACCCACACCACCTTCATCGAACCAAGCCCACACCCCGTCCTGACCGCGGCCATCCAGGACACCGCGGACGCGGTCGACACTGCGGTCAGCACGATCGGGACACTCCGCCGCGACCAGGGCTCGCGCGCCGATCTGCTCGCCGCAGCCGCCCGGGTCTGGGTACACGGTGGCCCCGTCGACTGGCACTCGCAATTTGCTGGGGACCGCCGAATCCCTTTGCCCACCTATCCTTTCCAGCGCAGCCGCTACTGGCTCGACAGCGCCGTGCTTCCCGTGGCCACCGAGTCCGACGAGACCGGGTTCTGGACGGCGGTCGAGTCCGACGACACCGACACGGTCGCGACGATGCTCGGTCTGGCCGAGCACCGGCCGGACTGGCTCGCACAGGCGACACCGGCGTTGGCGCGCTGGCGCGAATCACGCCGAGCGAACAAGGATCTCGACGCCCTGCGGTACTCGGTCCGCTGGACACCGGCCACGATCACCGGTGCAGGGCCGACCGGTACGTGGCTGGTCATCGCCCCACCCGCCGCGCACGAACCCGCCTGGGCGCCGGCGGTGCGTGCGGCGCTGCGTGCGGGCGGCGCGCAGGTGGTCGAGTTGCGGCCGGGCACCACCGATCGCACCGCACTGCGTGAGCACATTCCGCATCAGGTCGACGGGGTGCTGTCCCTGCTGGCGCTCGACGAGGCGCCGACCCCGGGCAGCGCCGCCGTTCCGACGGGCACCGCGGCGACGCTGACGCTGGTTCACGCGCTCGCCGACGCCGGAGTCGAAGCGCCGCTGTGGATCCTGACATCGGGTGCGGTCGCGGTGCACCGGACCGACGACCTGCGTCACCCCACGCAGAGCCAGGTGTGGGGGCTCGGTCGCGTCGTCGCGCTGGAGCAGCCAGAACGCTGGGGCGGGCTCGTCGACGTCACCGCCGCGCCCGACGATCGGGCGATCGAGCGGCTGCTCGCGGTGCTGACCCAGCGCACCGAAGATCAGGTCGCCATCCGCGAATCCGGTGTCTTCGCACGACGTTTGGCGCATGCCGCGGCCGCACCCGCCGCGGCAGCGCCCGTGGCACGGGGCACGGTGCTCATCACCGGCGGCACGGGTGCGCTCGGCGCACAGGTCGCTCGGCGATTCGCCGCCGAGGGCGCGCGCCATCTCGTGCTCGCCGGGCGCCGCGGGGCCCAGGCACCGGGCGTGGACGCGCTGTCGGCCGAATTACGTTCCCTCGGTGCCGAAGTCAGCATCGTGGCGTGTGACGTGGGCGACCGGGAAGCGGTGGCACAGCTGCTGGCGCGGTTCCCGGTGACCTCGGTGATCCACGCCGCCGGGCTGCTCGACGACGCGGTGGTCGATGCCCTGACCGTCGACCAGCTCGACCGAGTGCTGCGGGTGAAGGCCGAGGGCGCGCGGCATCTGCACGAGCTCACCTCGGGTCGGGAGCTGGACGAATTCGTCCTGTTCTCGTCGATCTCCGGCGTGCTCGGCATTCCGGGGCAGGGCGGCTACGCGCCGGGCAACGCCTATCTCGACGCACTCGCCGAACATCGCCGTGGCCTCGGCCTGCCCGGCACCTCCTACGCGTGGGGCCCGTGGGCAGGTGACGGCATGGCCGCGGTCGGTGACGTCGAGGATCGGCTGCGCCGCCACGGTGTGCCGCCCCTGGCGCCCGACCGCGCGCTGGCGCTGCTCCTGCGCGGCACGGCATCGGACCCGGCGACCGTCATGGTGGCCGATGTCCGTTGGGACCGCTTCTTCCTCGCCTACACCGAGGCACGCAGGCGGCCACTGATCGAAGAGTTGCCCGAGGTCCGCGCGCAACTGGACGCGGGTGCGGGCGGCCGGGACGACGAGACCGGCTCCGGGCTGGCCGCGCGGGTCCGCGCACTGCCGCCGAAGCAGCGGTCGGCGGCGGTGCTCGAGGTGGTCCGCGCACAGATCGCCGCCGTGCTCGGGCATGCCGACCCGCTCGACGTCGAGGTCGAGAAACCGTTCCAGGAACTGGGATTCGACTCGCTCACCGGCGTAGAGCTGCGCAACCGGCTCGGCGCGGAGGCCGATGTGCGGCTGCCGTCGGGCCTGGTGTTCGACTACCCGACGGCAGGCGCGGTCGCGCGCTATCTCGAGTCCGTACTCGTCGGTGCGGACGAAACCGAGGCACGCCCCACGCTCGCGGCAGCAGGCGACGACGACCCGGTGGTGATCGTCGCGGCGGCGTGCCGCTATCCGGGCGGGATCGACTCGCCGGAGGATCTGTGGCGACTGGTCGCCGACGGCGGCGACGCGATCGGCGATCTGCCCACCGACCGCGGCTGGGACCTCGGGCGGCTGCTGTCCGAGGTGCCGGGCGGGCCGGGCACCTCGGTCACGGGACGCGGTGGATTCCTCTACGACGCGGCCGATTTCGATGCGGCGCTGTTCGGGATCTCGCCGCGCGAGGCGCTCGCGATGGATCCACAGCAACGGGTGCTGCTGGAGACCACCTGGGAAGCCTTCGAACGCGCGGGCATCGACCCGATGTCGTTGCACGGCAGCGATACCGGCGTCTTCGTCGGCATGAGTTATCACGACTATCAGACCCGGGTCGCCGAGCCACCGCAGGAGCTGGCGGGTTATCTGCTGACCGGGGCAACCCCCAGCGTCGCCTCGGGCCGCATCTCCTACACCTTCGGGCTGGAAGGCCCGGCCGTCACCATCGATACGGCGTGCTCGTCGTCGCTGGTGGCGTTGCACCTCGCCGCCGAGGCGGTGCGGCGCGGTGAATGCGCCACCGCACTGGCCGGCGGTATCGCGATCATGTCCACGCCGCACATGTTCACCGAATTCAGCCGCCAGCAGGGGCTTTCACCGGATGGCCGGTGCAAAGCCTTCGCAGGCGATGCCGACGGATTCGGCGCCGCGGAGGGCGTCGGCATGCTGCTGGTTGCTCGGCTGTCCGAGGCCCGCCGCCGCGGTCTGCCGGTACTCGCCGTCGTACGCGGGTCCGCGGTGAACCAGGACGGGGCCTCCAATGGGCTCACCGCGCCGAACGGTCCAGCCCAGCAACGCGTCATCCGCCAGGCCCTCGCCAACGCCGGGCTGCGGCCCGCCGACGTGGATGTCGTGGAAGCCCATGGCACCGGAACACGGCTGGGCGATCCCATCGAGGCGGAGGCGTTGCAGGCGGCCTACGGGCGCGACCGCACGCAACCGCTGTGGCTCGGCTCGGTCAAATCCAATATCGGCCACACCCAGGCTGCCGCCGGTGCCGCGGGCATCATCAAAATGATCATGGCCATGCGCCACGACGTGCTGCCGCGCACACTGCACGTCGGCGAGCCCGCCCCCGAGATCGACTGGGCTGCCGGGCAGGTCCGGCTGCTGACCGAGGATCAGCAGTGGCCGGACCAGGGGCGCCCCCGCCGCGCGGCGGTCTCTTCCTTCGGCGTCAGCGGCACCAACGCGCATGTCGTCCTCGAAGAGCCGCCCGTCGCGGACGAGCCAGCGACCGCACGCCCCGAGCCCGTCGCGATGCCCTGGGCGCTTTCCGCGAAAACGCCTGCGGCACTGCGTGATCAGGCACGGCGCTTGCTGGCCGTCGCCGACCGGGACCCGGTCGATATCGGGTGGTCGCTGGCCACCACCCGAGCCGTGCTCGACCGGCGCGCGGTGATCGTGGGCGATGACCACGAACAGCTGCTCGCCGGGCTGACCGCACTCGCCGACGGAACACCGGCCGACAACGTTGTCGAAGGCGCCGCCGATGCCGCGGGCAAGGTCGTGTTCGTCTTCCCGGGACAGGGTTCGCAGTGGGCAGGCATGGGCGCCGAACTACTCGACACCACAGCAGAATTCGCCGAATCCATCGCCCGTTGCGAACGAGCACTCGCACCATTCGTCGACTGGTCCCTCATCGACGTGCTGCGCGCCGGCACCGACGCGCTCGACCGCGTCGACGTCGTCCAACCCGCGCTGTGGGCGATGATGGTCGCCCTCACTGATACCTGGCGCGCGCTGGGTGTCGAACCGGCCGCCGTCATCGGCCACTCCCAAGGCGAGATCGCCGCAGCCACCGTCGCAGGCATTCTGTCCCTCGACGACGCCGCCCGCATCGTCGCCCTGCGCAGCAGGATCATCGGCGAGCGCCTCGCCGGAGACGGCGGCATGGCCTCCATCGCCCTGTCCGCCGCGGCGGTCGAGGATGTCCTCGCCGACCATCCCGAGGTCGGCATCGCGGCCCGCAACGGGCCGCAAGCCACCGTGGTCGCCGGACCGCGACAGCAACTGGAGCAGCTCCTGTCGACCCTCGAACAGCGCGAGGTCCGGCTGCGCCGCATCCCGGTGGACTACGCGTCCCACACGCCCGGCGTCGAGGCCATCCGCGCCGAGCTCGAAGTGGCGCTGGGACCGGTGCGTCCACGTGCCGGCAACATCACCTTCTACTCCACCGTCACCGGAACCCCGCTCGACGGCACCGAACTCACCGCCGACTACTGGTTCCGTAACCTGCGGCAACCGGTGCTGTTCCACCCCACGGTCGAGACCCTGCTCACCGAGAACCGTACGGTCTTCATCGAGCCGAGCCCGCACCCCGTGCTGGTTCCAGCCCTCGCGGAATCCGGGCCCGCGGTCACCGCGATCGGCACGCTGCGCCGTGCCGACGGTGGCCTCCCCCGGTTGCTCACCGCCGCGGCGGCGGCGTGGACCAACGGCATCGACGTCGACTGGGCCGCACAGCTGCGCGGCGCACGGTCGATCCCGCTGCCCACCTACCCGTTCCAGCGCACCCGCTACTGGATGGAAGGGCAGGCGACCGGCGCGGCGAATCTCGTGGCCGCCGGGCAGACGCCGCTGGACCACCCGCTGCTTTCGGCACGCGTCGACCACCCGGATGGGCGGGAAGTTCTGCTCACCGGCCGGATCTCGCTCGACACCCACCCGTGGCTCGCCGACCACGCCGTCGCGGGTGTGCTGCTGCTGCCGGGTACGGCGGTGCTCGAGCTGGTGGTGCGGGCGGGCGACGAGGTCGGCTGTGACCTCGTCGAGGAGCTCACCCTCACCACGCCACTGGTGGTGCCCGAGCACGGCGGAAGCCAACTGCGCGTGCGGGTCTCGTCTACCGGCGACGGCCGCCACACGGTCAGCGTGCATGCCAGGCCCGAGGACGTGCTCGAAGGGGACACGTGGACCCTGCACGCAGGCGGCACACTGACCCGCTCGGGCCGCCCGGCCGCAGCGACGTCCACCGCCCGGCCCGCCCCAGGCGCCGAACCCGTGCCGATCGACACCGTGTACGAACGCTTCGCCGGGCACGGCTACTCCTACGGTCCGGCATTCCAGGGCCTGCGCACCGTATGGCGTTCCGGCCGTGACGTATTCGCCGAGATAGCGTTGCCCGAAGAACAACATTCGGCCGCTGAACGGTTCACCCTGCACCCGGCGCTGCTCGACGCGGCAACGCAGACCGTGCTGCTGGCGACCCCGCTGCGCGAGGGCGCCCCGTCGGTGCTGCCGTTCGAGTGGCGCAACTTCAGCGTGCACACGACCGGTGCCACAGCGGCATTCGTGCACCTGCAGACGGTGTCGCGCACCGAGGCCAGGTTGTCGATCACCGACGCCGCTGGCGTGCTGATCGCCGAGGCCGAGGCACTGGTGCTGCGACCGGTGGACCTCGCCGGGCTCACCAGACTCGGCGCGGGACGCACCGACACGCTGCTGCGCGTCGAGTGGAGCGTGTTCGCGCCTGCCTCGGTGGTACCCGCGGATATCGTCTCGCACGTCGAGGTATCGAACGCGGCCGAACTCACCGCGCTCGCCGCGGCCTTCGACGAGGACGACGCAGAGCTACCGAGCCTGGTCTTCGCCCGCCTCGACCTGCGACCCGACGAACACACCGAGCCGTCGGCCGCGACAGCACGCGACGAAGCGCTGCGGGTGTCGGAACTGCTGCGGCACTGGCTCGCCGAACCGTTGTTCGATGATTCACAGCTCGTGCTGGTCACCCGGCACGCGGTGCGGGTGCTGCCGGACGATCCCGCGGCCACCCGGTTCGCCACCGTCTGGGGCATGGTGGCGTCGGCGCAGACCGAGCATCCCGGCCGATTCGTCCTCGCCGACCTGGACGACGCCGACACCTCGTATCAGCGGCTGCCCCTCGCGGTCGCCGGCGGCGAGCCCCAGATCGCCGTGCGCGACGGCCGTCCCCGCTTTCCCCGGTTGGTTCCCGCGAGCGAGGCCACCGCGGCCGCCGCGCCCATCGATCCCGACGGCACCGTCCTGATCACCGGCGGCACCGGCACGCTCGGCAGGCTGGTGGCACGACAGTTGATCGACAAACACGGTGTGCGCCGCCTGGTGCTCGTCAGCAGGCAGGGTCCGCGTGCGGACGGTGCTACCGAACTGCTCGCCGAGCTGCGGTCCGCCGGTGCGCTGGCGGAGATCGTCGCGTGCGACGTCGCCGACCGGCACGAGCTCACCCGGCTGTTCGAACAGCTGCAGACCACGCACCCGGTGACCGCGGTAGTGCACACGGCGGGAGCGCTCGCGGACGGCCTCATCGAGTCGCTCACCACCGAGCAGCTCGACACGGTGCTGCGCC
Source organism: Nocardia sp. NPDC052316 (assembly GCF_044547795.1). Lineage (NCBI taxonomy): Bacteria > Bacillati > Actinomycetota > Actinomycetes > Mycobacteriales > Nocardiaceae > Nocardia > Nocardia sp. NPDC052316. The sequence goes on along the minus strand of NZ_JBIUBB010000002.1, from coordinate 231,458 downwards.
CGAAGGTCGACGCCGCGGTGCACCTGCACGAGTTGACCGAGCGGCACGACGTGCGCCGCTTCGTCCTGTTCTCCTCGGCCGCAGGTGTTCTCGGCTCCGCCGGGCAGGCCGGATACGCGGCGGCGAACGCGTTCCTCGACGCACTCGCCCGTTACCGCAGGCAGCGCGGCGTGCCTGCCGTGTCACTGGCATGGGGGTTGTGGGACGAGCGCAGCGCACTGACCTCCGGGCTGACCGACACCGATCTGCGCCGCCTGGCCGGGCTCGGTATCGGTGCGATGCGGACGGAGTCCGCACTCGCGCTCTTCGACGCGGCGTGGAGTGGCGAACACGAAGACGCAGCGCTGGTTCCGGTTCGGGTAGAGGCCGCGACGCTCATCGCCGCTGGCGGCGCGATCCCGCCGCTGCTGCGGGATCTGGTCCGCGTGCCGGTGCGGCGCGCCGCGGCGCGGCCGGACGACGACGCCCACCCGTTGGCCGATCTCCCCGCCGACCGGCGGGCCGGTGCGCTGCTCGAGCTCGTCCGGGCCCGTGCCGCAGCGGTGCTCGGGCACGGCACCCCGGAGGCGGTGCCGTCGGCGCGCGCGTTCCGCGACCTCGGCTTCGACTCGCTCGCCGCGGTCGAACTGCGCAACCGCCTCAACAACGCGACCGGACTACGCCTGCCCGCCACCGTCGTCTTCGACCATCCGAGCCCGACCGCGCTCGCCGAGCACATCGAACAGGAGCTGTACGGGCGCGCGGACGCAGCGCCGGACACCGCACCCACCGGGCAGCACGCCGACGACCCGGTGGCGATCGTCGCGATGAGCTGCCGGTTCCCCGGCGGAGGCAGTACGCCGGAAGCGTACTGGCGGTTCGTGTCCGCCGACGGTGACGCGGTCTCGACGATGCCGTCGGACCGCGGCTGGGATCCGGCGGCACCGCGCGAGGGCGCGTTCCTGTACGACGCGGCGGAGTTCGACCCCGACCTGTTCGGGATCTCGCCGCGCGAGGCGCTCGCGATGGACCCGCAGCAACGGCTACTGCTGGAAACCTCCTGGGAGCTGTTCGAGCGGGCAGGGATCGATCCGATGTCGTTGCGCGGCAGTAAGACCGGCGTCTTCGCGGGCGTGATGTACCACGATTACGGCGCCCGGCTCACCGACGTACCCGCCGATGTCGAGGGTTATCTGATCAACGGCAGCGCGGGCAGCATCGCCTCCGGACGGGTCGCCTACGTTTTCGGTCTGGAGGGACCGGCGGTCACCGTCGACACCGCGTGCTCGTCGTCGCTGGTCGCGTTGCACTTGGCCGCGCAGGCGCTGCGCAACGGTGAATGCACCATGGCGATGGCCGGTGGTGTCACTGTCATGGCGACGCCCGCCCCCTTCGTGGAGTTCAGCAGGCAGGGCGGGCTGGCCGAGGACGGCCGGTGCAAGGCGTTCGCCGCCACCGCCGACGGCACCGGTTGGGGTGAAGGCGCGGGTCTGCTGCTGCTGGAACGCCTTTCGGACGCTCGGCGCAACGGTCATCCGGTGCTGGCGATCCTGCGTGGCTCGGCGGTCAACCAGGACGGCGCGTCCAACGGGCTCACCGCACCCAACGGGCCTGCCCAGCAACGGGTGATCCGCCAAGCACTGACCAATGCCGGGTTGCGACCCGCCGACATCGACGCGGTGGAAGCGCACGGCACCGGAACACGACTCGGCGACCCCATCGAAGCCCAAGCACTCCTGGCCACCTACGGACAAGAACGGGATCAACCGCTCTGGCTGGGCTCGGTCAAATCGAATATCGGCCACACCCAGGCTGCCGCAGGCGCCGCCGGTGTCATCAAAATGATCATGGCCATGCGCCACGGCACCCTGCCCCGCACCCTGCACATCGACCAACCCACACCACACGTCGACTGGGACACCGGCAAAGTCGCGCTACTGACCGAAGCCCGGCCTTGGCCGGGCGGCGAGCGACCGCGCCGAGTCGGGGTCTCCGCGTTCGGCGTCAGTGGCACCAACGCGCACGTGATCCTCGAGCAGGCACCGGCGGGCGACACCGCGCTCGATGAACCACGTGCGCTGCCCGTCGTGCCATGGCCACTGTCCGGTCGCGGCCGAGCCGCACTGCGGGCCCAGGCCATTCGGCTGGCGGACGCAATCGTCGACACCGACTCGGCCCTCGATGTCGGCTGGTCGCTGGCCACCACCCGTGCGGCGCTGGAGGAGCGCGCGGTCGTCCTCGTGTCCGACGAGACCGACCGGCGAGCGGCGCTGCGGGCGCTCGCCGAGGGGACTACGCACCCGTCGGTGATCACCGGACGTGCCGCCGGCGGCGGGGTGGCGATGATGTTCTCCGGCCAGGGTTCCCAACGACTCGACATGGGGCGGGCACTCTACGAGGCCTACCCGGTGTACGCGCGAGCCTTCGACGAGGTGTGCGCACACCTCGACCCGCAGCTACCGAAGCCACTGCGGGACATCATCTTCGGCAATGATCCAGCTGTACTGAGCCAGACCCGGTACGCCCAGCCCGCCTTGTTCGCGCTACAGGTCGCCCTCTACCGGTTGTGGGCATCGTGGGGCATCACGCCCACCGTCGTCGCCGGACACTCCATCGGCGAGGTTGCCGCCGCGCACATCGCGGGGGTTATCGACCTCACCGATGCGACCACCCTCATCGCGGTCCGCGGCCGGTTGATGCAGTCGCTGCCCGAAGGCGGGGCGATGGTGGCCGTCGAGATCGCCGAGGACGACGTCCGCCCCCTGCTGGACGGATACCAGGACCGCGTCGGCATCGCTGCCGTCAACAGTCCGAATTCCCTTGTGCTGTCCGGTGATCACGAGGCCATCACCGAGATCCTCACGCGCCTCGACGGGCACCGGACCAAGTGGCTGCGCGTCTCGCATGCCTTCCACTCACCGCTGATGGAGCCCATCCTCGACGAGTTCCGCAGCGCCGTCGCTGATCTGACATTCTCGGCGCCGCACCTCCCGATGGTCTCGACCGTCACGGGAGCGCCGATCGAGGACACCACCCTCGCCGATCCCGAGCACTGGGTCCGGCACGCGCGACAGACGGTGCGCTTCGCCGACGCGGTCGCCGCGATCGCGACCTACACCCCCGCCGTGCATGTGGAGATCGGCCCCACCGCAACGCTGATCGGCCATGTCGACGGCGCCGCCGTCGCCTCACTGCGGCACGACCGACCCGAGCCGGTGGCGCTCGCCACCGCGCTCGCGCACCTCGTCGTCGGCGGTGTCGATCCGGACTGGCACGCCTACTTCGCCGAGACGAACCCACGCCCGTCACCATTGCCGACCTACCCGTTCCAGCGCACGCACCTCTGGCTCGACAACCAGCCAGCCGAGTCGATAGATCTGGACGCCGCGGGACTGGACAGTGCCGACCACCCGATCCTCGGGGCGGCGCTGACCGCAGCCTCGGCCGATCGGATGCTGTTCACCGGCCGGGTGTCGCTAGCGACCCAGCCGTGGCTGGCCGACCACACCGTGCACGGCACGGTGTTGTTCCCCGGCACAGCGTTCCTCGAACTGGTGCTGCACGCGGGACACCGCAGCGGTTACCCGCGGGTGGCGGAGCTCGTCACCGGCGTCCCCCTGACCCTCGCCGAGACCGAGAGTGTGCAGATCCGCGTCGAGGTCGACGAGCCCGTGGACGGCCGCCGGACGGTCGCGGTGTTCTCCCGGCCGACGGGCGCGGTCCCCGATGAGCCGTGGACGCGGCACTGCGACGGCGTGTTGGCTACCGGGGCCGGCGACCGATCCGGCGAGCCCGTGCGCTGGCCACCTGCGGACGCGACGCCGGTGGACATCACCGATTTCTACGCGCGGATGGATGAGGCAGGCATCGGCTACGGTCCGGCGTTCCGTGGGCTGCGTGCGGCATGGCGCCGCGGCGAGGAGATGTTCGCCTCGATCCACTCCGACTATGCGACAGCCGGTTTCGCGATACACCCGGCGCTGTTCGACGCCGCGCTGCACATCACCGCGGTGGACGCGGGCGCGCAAGCGAGCCTGCCGTTCCAGTGGTCTGATGTGCGGTTGCACGATCGTGCGGGTAACGAACTCCTGGTCCGCCTGGTTCGCCGCGGACCCGACCAGGTCTCGCTCGACCTGGCCGATGCCTCCGGCGCCGCGCTCGCCTCGATCGCCGCGCTGATCGGCCGGCCTGCCTCCGCTGACCTGGCGCGCTCGGCGCGAGCCGCTTCGCTGCGGATGGATTGGCAGCCGGTCGCGCTGCCGGTAGCGACGGATCTACCGGCCGGTGACACGGTGCTCGAAGTCGTTGTGCCGCCTGCGGACCGAGACGATCTCGCCGAATCGGCCCGGCGCACCGCGGAGCAGGTATTGCATTCGGTGCAGGATTGGCTCGAACGGCAGTCCAGCACCACCTCCCGGTTGATCGTGGTGACCACGGGCGTCCGATCCGGCGACCCGCATCGCCGCCTGCCCGCCGCCGCGGTGTGGGGGCTGGTGCGGTCGGCCCAGGTCGAGCATCCCGGCAGGCTGGTGTTGGTGGACACCGACGGTGATACCGCGCGGCTCGCCGCGGCCGCGGCGTCCGGTGCGGGACAGATCGCGCTACGCGGTCATCAGGCTTACGCACCGCGGCTCGTTCGCCACGTGCCGTCCGCCGCCGCGGCTGCCTCCTGGGGCGGCACGGTGCTGGTCACCGGCGCGAGCGGCGCATTGGGCGCCCTGGTGACCGAGCATCTGGTCCAGTCGCACGGGATTCGCAGGCTGCTGCTGGTCAGCCGCCGAGGCGGCGACGCCCCCGGCGCCGACGGTCTGGCCGCTCGACTGGGTGCGCTGGGCGCCGAGGTGACCTTCGCGGCATGCGACGTCGCCGACCGGGCGGCGCTGGCACGGCTGTTGGCCGAGGTACCCGAGCAGTGGCCGCTGTCGGCGGTCGTGCACTGCGCGGGCTTGGTCGACGACGCCACGCTGGCTGGTCAATCCGGTGAGCGCCTGCGGAAGGTGTTCGCGCCCAAGGCCGACGCGGCCTGGCATCTGCACGAGCTCACCAGAGAACTGAATCTCTCTGCGTTCGTGCTGTTTTCCTCAGCCGCCGGTGTGCTCGGCTCGGCCGGGCAGGCGAATTACGCTGCCGCAAACGCGTTTCTGGACGCGCTCGCCGAGATCCGAAGGGAGCAGCGGCTGCCCGCGCTCTCGCTGGCGTGGGGCCTGTGGGATGCCACGGCAGGCATGGCGGGTGAACTGACCGAGGCCGACCGTCGCCGCCTGGCCCGCACGGGTGTGGTGCCGATCCGGGCAGAGCAGGGCCTGGCGATGTTCGACGACGCCCTCGGCTCCGAGCAGGCGCTCGTCGTCCCGCTGCTGTTGAACCGCGCGGCGCTGCGGGACGCGGCCGAGGTTCCCGCCGTGTTGCGCGGATTCGTCCCCGCTGCCGCGAACGAGCTCGAAACCGTTGAGCGGGGCGCGGACTCGCTGCGGGACCTGATCGGCGGTGTCAGTGGGGAGGAGCGCCGGAGCCTGCTGCTCGACGTGGTGCGTACCGAGGTGGCCGCGACGCTCGGCCACGCCTCGCCCGCCGCGCTCGATCCTCGCCGGAGCTTCACCGATCTCGGCTTCGATTCGCTCACCGCGGTCGAGTTGCGCGGCCGGCTCACCGCGCGCACCGGTCTGCCGCTGCCCGCCTCCCTCGCGTTCGACTATCCGTCACCGGAGGCGCTCGCCGCGTTCCTCGACGACGAGTTGCCCGGCGCCACCGACACGCTGCTCGCGGAGCTGGATCGGTTGGCGGTGCTGCTGCAGGCCGAGTCGGCGGCCGACCACGAGCAGGTCACCGAACGCCTCACCAGTCTGCTCACCACATGGCACGGGCGCGGCGCCGCGAACGGGAACGGGAACGGGAACGGGAACGGGAACGGGAACGGGAGCCATGACATCGACCTCGCCGACACCACAACGCCGGAGGAATTGATGGAGTTCATCGACCGCAACCTCTGACCCAGTCCCCTACCGAAATCCGTTCGAATCGACAGGCGGTTGTGCGCATGGCGCAGCAGGACGAAAAGCTCTTCAGCTATCTCAAGCGGGTCACCGCTGACCTCCAACAGACCAGGGAACGGCTGTCCGAGGTCGAGAACCGGGACCGCGAGCCCATCGCGGTCGTGGCGATGGCGTGCCGCTTTCCGGGCGGTGTCGACAGCCCGGAAGCACTGTGGAGCCTGGTGTCCTCGGGTGGTGACGCTATTTCGGCGTTCCCACAGGATCGTGGCTGGCCGCTCGACGAACTGTTCGGCGCCGACCAGGACGCGCCGGGCGCGTCCGGCGCGCGGGCCGGTGGATTCCTGCACGACGCGGCCGAATTCGATCCGGCGCCGTTCGGCATCTCGCCGCGCGAGGCGCTCGCGATGGACCCACAGCAGCGACTACTGCTCGAAACAACCTGGGAGACCTTCGAACGCGCGGGCATCGACCCGATGTCGTTGCACGGCAGCAAGACCGGCGTCTTCACCGGCGTCATGTACAACGACTACGGGGGCCGTTTCGAGCGAGTCCCGGACGAGGTGTCCGGGCACCTCGGTAACGGGAGTGCCGGCAGTATCGCCTCCGGCCGTATCTCCTACACCTTCGGCTTGGCGGGTCCGGCGGTCACCATCGATACGGCGTGCTCGTCGTCGCTGGTCGCGTTGCACCTGGCCGCGCAGGCGTTGCGCACCGGCGAGTGCACCATGGCACTCGCCGGTGGGGTGACCGTAATGTCGACTCCGCGCACATTCGTGGAGTTCAGCAGGCAGGGTGGACTCGCGCCCGACGGCCGCTGTAAAGCGTTCTCCGACAAAGCCGACGGCACCGGCTGGGGCGAGGGCGTCGGCCTGCTCTTGCTCGAACGCTTGTCCGACGCCCGGCGCAACGGCCACCCGGTGCTGGCGGTCCTGCGCGGCTCAGCGGTCAATCAAGACGGCGCGTCCAACGGACTCACCGCGCCCAACGGCCCTGCCCAGCAACGGGTTATCCGACAGGCCCTCACCAACGCCGGACTGCGACCGGCCGACGTGGACGCGGTGGAAGCCCACGGCACCGGAACACGACTCGGCGACCCGATCGAAGCCCAGGCGCTGATCGCCGCCTACGCCGCGGATCGCACGCATCCGCTCTGGGTGGGCTCGGTCAAATCGAATATCGGCCACACCCAAGCCGCCGCCGGTGTCGCAGGCATCATCAAAATGATCATGGCCATGCGCCACGGCACCCTGCCCCGCACCCTGCACATCGACCGACCCACCACCGAAGTCGACTGGCACACCGGCAAAATCGCGCTCCTCACCGAACACCAGCCCTGGCCCGACAACAACCGACCTCGCCGCGCAGGCGTCTCCTCCTTCGGCATCAGCGGCACCAACGCCCACATCATCCTCGAACAGGCCGAGGCGGCAGCGGACGCCGCGCCAGAGACCGCGGCACGTCCGGCACCGAAGTCCGTCCCGTGGGCGCTGTCGGCCACCACCGCGGCGGCCCTGCGTGCGCAGGCCCGCCGACTGATCACCCTCGACGATCCGGATCGCGATCCGGTCGACGTCGGCTGGTCCTTGGCTTCCGGGCGCGCGGCGCTGGCCAACCGCGCGGTCGTGGTCGGCGCCGACCGCGCCGGCCTACTCGCTGGACTGCGGGCACTGGCGGACGGGAACCCACACCCCGCGGTGATCGAGGGCACCGTCGATTCGACGGGCAAGATCGTGTTCGTCTTCCCCGGCCAGGGGTCGCAATGGGCGGGGATGGGCGCCGAACTCCTGGACGCCGCACCGGTTTTCGCCGAATCCATCGCCCGCTGCGAACACGCGCTCGCACCCTTCGTCGACTGGTCGCTCACCGACGTGCTGCGCACCGACCATTCGGCGCTGGAACGCGTCGAGGTGGTGCAGCCCGCCCTCTGGGCCATCATGGTCTCGCTCACCGAACTCTGGCGCACGCTCGGCGTCGAGCCGTCGGCCGTCATCGGCCACTCCCAAGGCGAGATCGCCGCCGCCACCGTCGCGGGGATTCTCACCATCGACGACGCCGCCCGCATCGTGGCGCTGCGCAGCAAGATCATCGCTCAGCACTTGGCCGGACACGGTGGCATGGCCGCCGTCGCGCTACCCGCCGAGGACGTCGAGCTCCTCCTCACCGAGCACCCCGACCTCGGCATCGCCGCCCGCAACGGAGCGCGGTCCACGGTTGTCAGCGGCTCCGCCCACGCCCTCGAAAACCTCTTGGCGACACTGGAAACGCAGGACGTCCGCACGCGCCGCATCCCGGTCGATTACGCCTCACACTCGGCGCACGTCGACGCCCTGCGCACCGAACTGATCTCCGCGCTTGCCCCGGTCCACCCGAGCGCCGGGCGCATTCCCTTCCACTCGACTGTCACCGGCACCCGGCTCGACGGCACCGAACTCACCGCCGACTACTGGTTCCGCAACCTCCGCCAGACCGTCCTGTTCCACCCCGTGGTCCAGTCCCTGCTGCCCACCCACACCACCTTCATCGAACCAAGCCCACACCCCGTCCTGACCGCGGCCATCCAGGAGTCCGCCGACACGGTGGTCGCGATCGGCACCCTGCACCGCAACGACGGCACACCCACGCGGCTACACGCCGCTGCGGCCGAGGCCTGGACCAACGGAATCGACGTCGACTGGACCGCGCAGTTGGTCGGCGCTCGTCGAATCCCCCTGCCCACCTACGCTTTTCAGCGCACCCGCTACTGGCTCGACGCACCGGCCCGCGCCATGACGGCCGACGACACCGCCGACGCGCAGTTCTGGCATGCGGTCGAGCACGAGGACCTCGAGGCGCTGGCGGCGATGCTGGCGGTCGGCGATCAGGACTCGCGGGACGTGCTGCGCCCGGCGCTGCCGCTGCTGTCGGATTGGCGGCGTGGCCGCGTTACGCGCGAGACCGTCGACCGGTGGCGGTACCAGATCACCTGGCGTCCACTGCCGACGTCGCGCACGGCGACGACATGCGGACGGGTTCTCGCCTTCGTCCCGGCCGAGCACACCGCGCACCCTGCGATCGCCGCCGCGCTGGCCGCACTGCCCGACGTCGTCCGAGTCCCGGTCGACGGCACGCTCGCACACGACTCGATCACCGCGCTGCTCACCGAACACCAACCGCGCCATGTGCTCTCGTTCCTCGCGTTCGACGCCGAGCCGGCCGCCGCTACCCTCGGGTTACTGCACGCGTGCGCCGACGCCGACCTGGCGGGCGTGCTGTGGTGCGTGACGTCCGGCGCGGTCGCCGTCGGGCGTGCGGACCGCCTTCGGGATCCGGATCAGGCCGCCGTCTGGGGCCTCGGCCAGGTGGCCGGCCTCGAATTCCCGCGCTGGTGGGGTGGTCTCGTCGACCTGCCCCCGGAGGTCGACGATCGGGCGGCCGCCAGGTTCGCGACGATCCTGGCGGGCGGCTGGGCCGAGGACCAACTCGCCGTGCGTGCCTCGGGTGTCTTCGCCCGGCGGTTGACCCGCGCCGCTGCCGGGGTCACCGAACGCTCGTGGACCACCGCGGGCGCCGCGCTCGTCACCGGCGGAACCGGCGCACTCGGCGGCCATGTCGCACGCTGGCTGGCCCAGGCAGGGGTGCGACACCTCGTGCTCACCAGCCGACGCGGTATCGACGCTCCCGGCACCCGCGAGTTGCAGGCCGAACTCGCAGCACTCGCTCCCGGCATTCGCGTCGATGTGGTGGCGTGTGACGTCGCCGACCGCACCGCACTGGACGAACTGCTCACCGGATTGGACCACCAGATCACCGCGGTGTTCCACACCGCGGGCGTCGGCACCACCGCGTCGCTGCCCGACACCGACCGCGCACTGCTGGCCCAGGCTTGGGCGGGTAAGGCACGCGGCGCCCGCAACCTCGACGACGCGTTCGCCGACACCCGACTGGACGCGTTCGTGCTGTTCTCCTCGGGCGCGGGCATCTGGGGCGGCAGCGGGCAGGGCGCCTACGCCGCCGCCAACGCCTACTTGGACGCGCTGGCCCAGGCTCGCCGCGACCGCGGCCTGCACGCCTTGGCCGTCGCGTGGGGGACATGGGGCGGTGACGGCATGGCCGCACAGGGCGCGGCCGAAGAGGTATTGCGCCGCAACGGTTTACCTGCCATGGCACCCGAGCTCGCCGTCGCGGCGCTGCGGCGGGCACTCGACGGCGACGACACTACCGTCACCGTCGCGAACATCGAATGGAGCACCTTCGCACCGGTGCTGAGCGCATCGCGGCGCCGCCCGCTCATCGATGACCTGGCCGAGGCGCGCTCCGCCCTGGACGAACCGCGCACTGCCGCAGCCGATTCGGGTGAGCGCAGCGCGCGGCAGCGGATAGCCGGACTCGCCGCCACCGAACGTCACCGGGTGCTGCTCGAGCTGGTGCGCGCGGAGGCGGCCACCGTGCTCGGGCACGCCACGCCGGACGCGGTGTCCGCGCGGGCCGCGTTCCGGGACCTCGGTGTCGACTCGCTCACCGCGGTCCAGCTGCGCAACCGCCTGCGGGCCGCGACCGGACTGGCGTTGCCCGCCACACTGGTCTTCGACCATCCGTCACCGGCCGCGCTGGCGAACCACCTGGCCCGGGAACTGTCCGGCGACGTCGCCGCCGCCCCGACGGTCGAGGCGGCGGCCGAGGACGACGATCCCGTGGTGATCGTCGCGATGAGCTGCCGGTTCCCCGGTGCCGTCGACTCGCCGGAGACCCTGTGGGAATTGGTGACTCGCGGCGACGACGCGGTCACGGAATTCCCCACCGATCGCGGCTGGGATGTCGACAGCATCTACGACCCTGACCTGTCCAGGCCCGGCACCACCTACGCCCGCGAAGGCGCCTTCGTCCCGGCCGCGGCGTTCGATGCCGCGCTCTTCGGGATCTCGCCTCGGGAAGCGATCGCGATGGATCCGCAGCAGCGGCTGCTGCTGGAGACCTCGTGGGAGGCGTTCGAACGGGCAGGCATCGCGGTGGATAGCTTGCGGGAGAGCCGAACCGGCGTATTCATCGGCGCTGCCACCTCGCACTACGGCACCGGTGCCGCCGCGCAGAACGCGGAGGGCTATCTGATCACGGGGACGGCGACGGCTGTTGTCTCCGGCCGCGTCTCCTACACCTTCGGCCTCGAAGGCCCCGCCGTCACCATCGACACCGCCTGTTCGTCGTCGCTGGTGGCGCTGCATCTGGCGGCGCAGTCGTTGCGTGCGGGAGAATGTTCGCTCGCCCTCGCGGGCGGCGTGACGGTGATGTCGACGCCCGCGGCGTTCGTGGAGTTCAGCCGCCAGCGCGGTCTGGCAGCCGACGGCCGCTGCAAGGCCTTCGCCGCCGCAGCGGACGGGACCGGATGGGGCGAGGGCGCCGGAGTGGTGCTGCTGGAACGGTTGTCGGACGCCCGACGGCACGGTCACCCCGTACTCGCCGTACTTCGGGGTTCGGCGGTCAATCAGGACGGCGCGTCCAACGGCCTCAGCGCGCCCAACGGCCCAGCGCAGCAGCGCGTCATCCGGCAAGCACTGGCGAACGCGGGCTTGCGGCCGGTGGAGGTCGACGCCGTGGAGGCACACGGCACCGGCACCCGCCTCGGCGATCCGATCGAGGCGCAGGCGTTGCTGGCCACCTACGGACAGGATCGCGACGAGCCGCTGTGGCTCGGCACGATCAAGTCGAACATCGGGCACACTCAATCCGCCGCCGGCGCCGCGGGTGTCATCAAGATGGTCATGGCCATGCGGTACGGCGTCCTGCCGCGCACCCTGCACGTCGACGAACCAACCCCGCACGTCGACTGGACGGCGGGCGCGGTCTCGCTGCTCGCCGAGGACCAACCGTGGCCCGACCGCGACCGGCCGCGTCGAGCGGGCGTCTCCGCGTTCGGTGTCAGCGGCACCAACGCGCATGTGATCCTCGAGCAGGCGCCCGAGCCGACGCCCGTCCCCACCACACAGGCGCCACCGCCGGTGGTTCCGTGGGTGCTGTCGGCCCGGGACAAGGTGGCCCTGTCCGCACTGGCAACCCGGGTCGCCGATCGGATCGGCACGGATACCGACGTGCTCGATCTCGGATACTCCCTCGCGACTTCGCGTGCCGCTCTAGATGAGCGGATGGTGCTCGTCGCCGGCGACGCGGCCGAACGCGCGCACGCGCTGCGGTCGTTCGCCAACGGATCGACCGCACCGGGGGTGATCACCGGTCGCGCCGCGGAAGGCGGGGTGGCGGTGGTGTTCTCCGGCCAAGGCACCCAACGCCTCGGCATGGGCCGCGAGCTCTACGACACCTACCCCGTCTACGCCGAAGCCTTCGACACCGTCTGCGCCGAACTCGACCAGCACCTCACACAACCCTTGCGCGACATCGTCTTCGGCGAGGATCCCGCACTACTCGACCAGACCCGACACGCCCAACCAGCACTGTTCGCACTACAACTCGCCCTCTACCGGCTCTGGGAACACTGGGGCGTCGCCCCCGCGGTGCTCGCCGGGCACTCCATCGGCGAGATCACTGCGGCACACATCGCGGGTGTCTTCAGCCTCCCCCACGCCGCCACCCTCATCGCCCACCGCGGCAGCTTGATGCAATCGCTCCCCGGCGGCGGCGCCATGGTCGCCGTCGACACCACCGAGCACGACATTCTCCCCCGCCTGCTCGGCTACGAGGATCGCGTCGGCATCGCCGCCATCAACGGCCCGAATTCCCTTGTGCTGTCCGGAGAACACGCCGCGCTCACCGAGATCATCGGCCGGCTCGACGGGCACCGGACCAAGTGGCTACGCGTCTCACACGCCTTCCACTCCCCCTTGATGGACCCCATCCTCGACCGATTCCGCGACACCATCACCGGACTGGAGCTGCGCGCACCCGTCCTGCCGATGATCTCCACTGTCACCGGCGAGCCTGTCGACGCAACCACCCTCACCGACCCGGAACACTGGATCCGCCACGCCCGCGACACCGTCCGCTTCGCCGACGCCATCAGCACCATCGCGACCCGGGAACCGGCCATCCACCTGGAGATCGGCCCCACGCGCTCGCTGCTCCCGCACCTGCCCGCCGCAGCCGTGGCGAGCCTGCGTACCGAGCAACCAGAACCACACGCTCTCGCGAGTGCCCTCGCCCGGCTGATCGCCTGCGGCGCGAACCCGAACTGGCACAACTACTTCGCCGACACGGGCGCACATACCACGCCCCTGCCGACCTACCCCTTCCAGCACAAGCACTACTGGCTCGAGCAGGAGGAGCCGTCGCACGGTGCGGCGGTTCGGCCGGACGCCGCCGAGTCTCGATTCTGGGATGCGATCGAACGGTCGGATCTGCCTGCGCTGTCGCGGGAACTGGCCAGCGAGGACCACGAGACGCTGGCGGCCGCATTGCCCGTGCTCGCGGGCTGGCGCCGCCGCAAACACGAACAGTCGGTAGTGGATTCCTGGCGCTACCGCGTCACGTGGACACCACTCACCACCGTCGCGCGCGAGCTCTCGGGCACCTGGGGCGTCGTGGTACCCGAGTCCGCCCACGACGACGCGGACGTGCTCGCCGTGATTGCCGCCTTGCGTGCCGCAGGCGCGCAGGTGCTGGTCGGACAGGCCGGTGACCTCGGCGACGGCTCCGGGCTCGCCGCAGTGGTGTCGCTGCTCGCCTTCGACGAGGAACCCGACCACCGGCATTTGATGCTGTCGCGCGGGCTCACCGCGACCGTTGCGCTGGCGCAAGCGTTGCAGCGCAATGGGTTCGGTGCTCCCCTGTGGTGCCTTACCCGCGGCGCGGCCGCGATCGGCCGTGCCGAACGGCTGCACTCGCCCGCACAGGCCCAGTTCTGGGGCATGGGGCGCGCCGTCGCGTTGGAGTGGCCGCAGGGCTGGGGCGGGCTCATCGATCTGCCCCCGACGCTCGACGACCGCACACTCACCCGCCTGCCCGCGCTGCTGGCCGATCCCGCGGGTGAGGACCAGCTCGCGGTGCGGGCCTCGGGCGTGTTCGCCGCTCGGCTCACCCACGCACCGCAGCCCGCTGCCGCCGCCGCGCCGTGGCAGCCGCGGGGCACCATCCTGATCACCGGTGGCACCGGCGCGCTCGGTGCGCACGTTGCCCGCCTGCTGGCCCGCCGCGGGGCCGAGCAGCTACTGCTCGTCAGCCGCCGGGGCCCCGCGGCACCGGGCTCGGCCGAATTGACGGCCGAGCTGTCGGCACTCGGCGCGACGGTGACCACCCGGGCCTGCGACGTGGCCGACCGGGCGTCCGTCGCGGAACTGCTTGCGACCGTGCCGGATCACACGCCGTTGACCGCCGTGGTGCACACCGCCGGTGTCGGCCAGCTGACGCCGCTGTCCGATCTCGGGCTCGACGAGTTCGCCGAGATCGTGCGGGGCAAGACCGCGGGCGCGGCTCATCTCGACGCACTCACCGCCGACCGCAAGCTGGACGCCTTCGTCCTGTTCTCTTCTGTGTCCGGCGTATGGGGCACCGGCGGGCAGGCCGCCTACGGCGCGGCCAACGCCTATCTCGACGCGCTCGCGCGGCATCGCCGCGATCGCGGGCTCGTCGCGACATCGGTGGCCTGGGGCCCGTGGGCCGAAGCAGGCATGGCCGAGGGCGAATCCGGCGAGCACATGCGTCGCCGCGGCGTGATCCCGCTCTCGCCCGACCTCGCCGTCGCGGCGCTGGAGCAGGCGGTCCGCGACGACGAGCCCTGCTCGACCATCGCGGATGTGCACTGGCCGGATTTTCTGCCGCTGTTCGTCTCCGCCCGGCCGAGCGGGCTGCTGGCCGACCTGCCTGCGGCCCGGGCACTGCTCGATGGGCGCGCGGTGTCCGAAAGCGCAGCGCGGCACCCTCTTTCCGCGCTCGACAGCGCGGCACGACGAACGCACCTGCACGAGCTCGTCAACGCGCAAGTGGCGGCCGTGCTCGGGCACACCGACGACGGCGAGGTCGAGCTCGACCGAGCGTTCCGTGACCTCGGCTTCGACTCACTGACCGCCGTGGAGCTGCGCGACCGCCTCGGCGCGGCACTCGGCATCACCCTGCCCGCCACCACGGTCTTCGATCATCCGAGCCCGGCCAGGCTGGTCGCCCATCTCAGCTCGCTGTTCGCCGACGAGTCGCAGGCCGAACTCGGCACGACAGGCATGGAGTCGGACGAGCCGCTGGCCATCGTCGCCCTCGGCTGTCGCTTCCCCGGCGGCGTTCGCGGCCCGGAAGATCTGTGGGAGTTGACGCTGGCCGGCCGCGACGCGGTCGCCGACTTCCCGACCGATCGCGGATGGGACCTCGGCGCGCTGCTGGAATCGGCGGACGGCGCACACGGCAGCAGCACGGCCACCCGCGGTGGTTTCCTGGACGGGGCAGCGGATTTCGACGCGGCGTTCTTCGGGATCTCGCCGCGCGAGGCGCTCGCGATGGACCCACAGCAGCGACTACTGCTCGAAACAACCTGGGAGACCTTCGAACGCGCGGGCATCGACCCCCTGTCGTTGCGCGGCAGCAAGACCGGCGTGTTCGTTGGCGGAAACAGCCAGGACTACGTCTCGTTGCTACAGAACGGAGCCAACGGCACCGAGGGGTATCTGCTCACCGGCAACACCACCAGTGTGGCGTCGGGGCGTATTTCTTACACCTTCGGCCTCGAAGGCCCCGCCGTCACCATCGACACCGCATGCTCGTCGTCGCTGGTCGCCTTGCACCTGGCCGCACAGGCGTTGCGCAACGGTGAATGCACCATGGCACTCGCCGGCGGGGTCACCGTGATGCCGACACCCACCACCTTCACCGAATTCAGCCGACAGGGCGGGCTCTCCCCCGACGGCCGCTGCAAAGCGTTCTCCAGCACCGCCGACGGCACCGGCTGGGCCGAGGGCGTCGGCCTGCTGCTCGTCGAACGTCTCTCCGAGGCGCGACGCAACGGCCATCCCGTCCTGGCGATCCTGCGCGGTTCAGCGGTCAATCAGGACGGCGCGTCCAACGGGCTCACCGCACCCAACGGTCTCGCCCAGCAACGCGTCATCCGCCAAGCGCTCACCAATGCCGGCCTGCAACCCGCGGAGGTGGACGCCGTCGAAGCCCACGGCACCGGAACACGACTCGGCGACCCCATCGAAGCCCAAGCACTCCTGGCCACCTACGGACAAGAACGAGACCAACCACTCTGGCTCGGCTCGATCAAATCCAACATCGGCCACACCCAAGCCGCCGCAGGCGCCGCAGGCATCATCAAAATGATCATGGCCATCCGCCACGGCACCCTGCCCCGCACCCTGCACATCGACCAACCCACACCCCACGTCGACTGGACCGCGGGCGCCATCTCCCTACTCACCGAGAATCAAAGCTGGCCTGCGGTCGACCGGCCCCGCCGGGCGGGCGTCTCCGCGTTCGGCGTCAGCGGCACCAACGCCCACATCATCCTCGAACAGGCCCCTGCCCCTGTCGAATCCGACGCACCACGGCCCGCGCCGGTCCCGGTGCCGTGGGTGCTGTCGGGGCGGGACGAGGCCGCGCTGCGCGCGCAGGCGGACCAGTTGGCGCGCTGGCTCGACGCCGACGCCGACCCCTCGATGCTGGATATCGCGTACTCGCTCGCCACCACCCGCCATTCGTTCGAACACCGCGCGGTGCTGCTCGGCGGCAATCTCGCGGAGCGCAGGCGCACGTTGTCCGCGGTGGCCGCCGGAGAGGTCCCGCCAGGGGTGTTCACCGGTCGCGGCACGAGCAGTGGTGTGGCGATGGTGTTCTCGGGCCAAGGCTCCCAGCGCCTGGGCATGGGCCGCGAACTGTACGACACCTATCCCGTGTACGCCGCGGCCGTCGATGCCGCCTGCGCCGCCGTCGAGCTGCCACATCCGTTGCGCGACGCGGTGTTCGGCGACGACGCGGCACTGCTGGACCGCACCCGCTACACCCAACCTGCACTGTTCGCCGTGCAGGTCGCGCTCTACCGGCTGTGGGAAAGCTGGGGCGTCACACCGACGGTGGTGGCCGGGCACTCGATCGGCGAGATCGCGGCCGCGCACGTCGCGGGTGTCCTCACGCTCACCGATGCGGCCGCCCTCGTCAGTGCCCGCGGCAGGCTCATGCAGTCGCTGCCCGCGGGCGGCGCCATGGTCGCCATCGAGACGACCGAACACGAGATCACGCCACTGCTCGACGAATTCGCGGACGAGGTGGGACTCGCCGCCGTCAACGGCCCGCATTCCCTTGTCCTGTCGGGTGCGCACGGCGCGCTCGCCACCATTACCGACCGCTTGCCCGGGCGACGCACCCATTGGTTACGCGTCTCCCACGCGTTCCACTCGCCGTTGATGGATCCGATCCTCGACGAGTTCCGCGATGTCCTCGCGCGGCTGACGTACTCCGCGCCGACGGTGCCGTTCATCTCCACCGTCACCGGCGGCCCCGTCGACGCGGCGACCCTGGCCGACCCCGAGTACTGGGTCCGGCACGCCCGCGCCACGGTGCGCTTCGCCGAGGCCATGGCGCGCACCACCGCGTCGGCCTATCTGGAGATCGGCCCGGATGCCGCGCTGGTTCCGCATCTGCCCGGCACGGCGATCCCGTCTTTGCACCGCAAACAGGGTGACATCGAGGCGATCACCGTCGCGCTGGCGCGGCTCGTCACGAGTGGGGTCGACCCCGACTGGCACGGCTACTTCGCCGGGGCAGGCGCACGTCGAGTTGCCCTGCCCCCCTATGCCTTCCAGCGCACCCGCTACTGGCCGAACGTCACCGCCGTACCCGGGCGGGCGGACTCCGATCATCCGCTGCTGGCCGCGCGCCTGGAACTCGCGAATACCGGCGGTGTCGTGCTCACCGCTCGGTTGTCCCTCGCCGCTCACCCCTGGCTGGCCGACCACAACATCGCGGGCACGGTGGTGTTTCCCGGCACCGGGTTCGTGGAGCTCGTGCTGCAGGCCGCGCAGGCGGCCGGACTGCGCGGTCTACGGGAGCTCACCCTGGAGAACCCGTTGACGCTGCCGGAGACCGGCGCCATCGACGTGCAGATCGCGGTGGCCGAGCCGGACGCCGACGGCCGCCGCGGCGTCAGCGTCCACTCTCGACTCGACGCACCGGGCGAAGCGTGGCAGCCGCACGCCACCGGCGTCCTGGACGCCGCGCCCGTCACCGAACCGTCGTGGTCGCTCGAGACCTGGCCGCCGCCCGGCGCGGTCGAGCTGTCCGTCGAGGACGTCTACC
Source organism: Nocardia sp. NPDC052316 (assembly GCF_044547795.1). Classification (NCBI taxonomy): domain Bacteria; kingdom Bacillati; phylum Actinomycetota; class Actinomycetes; order Mycobacteriales; family Nocardiaceae; genus Nocardia; species Nocardia sp. NPDC052316. The sequence goes on along the minus strand of NZ_JBIUBB010000002.1, from coordinate 213,288 downwards.
CGCGATTCGCTACGGCCGGGGTCGATTACGGGCCGCTGTTCCAGGGCCTGCGCGCCGCGTGGCGGGTCGGTGAGGACGTGGCCGTCGAGGTGGCGTTCCCGCCGGACGAGGGGCATCGCGCGGACGGGTTCGACCTGCATCCGGCGCTGCTGGACGCCGTACTGCACGGCGTCGGCGTCGGCCGGATGTTCGGCGAGGACGGCCAAGCGCGCCTGCCGTTCTCTTGGTCCGGCGTGACCGTGCACGCCGCCGGTTCGCCGGTGGCGCGGGCCCGGCTCTCGCCCAAGGGTGAGGATGCCGTGGCGCTGCTGGTCGCCGATGCCATGGGCAGGCCCATTGCCGAGGTCGAGCGCCTCACCATGCGCAAGATCGCTCCGGAGCAGTTCGCGGGCGCCGGACGGTCGATGTTCGTTCCGTCCTGGCCCGTGTTGGAAACACCAAGGGCAACCGCGGTTTTCACCGACATCGACGACGAGAACGGCCCTGCGGACGCCACGCACGTGCTGCTGCGGACGAACCATGGACACGACCCGCACCCCGACGTCGCGCTGACCGCGGTGACGGAGGTACTGCACACCATCCAGTCCTTCGCCGACGATCGCACGCTCGTGGTCGTGACCTCGAACGCGGTGGCGGTGGACGGCGAGCCCTCGCCCGCGGGGGCGGCGGTGTGGGGCCTGGCCCGCACGGCACAGGTCGAGCAACCGGGCCGTCTGCTCTTGGTGGACATCGATGACGACGAGCGGTCGTTGGCCGCGTTGCCACACGCGCTGACCTGCGACGAGCCGCAGATGGTGCTGCGCGGCGGCCGGATTCACGTGCCCCGCCTCGTTTCCGCACCCGCCACCGCATCGGCAGGTCCGGACTGGAGCTCAGGCACCGTCCTGATCACCGGCGCGTCCGGCGCACTGGGCACCCTCATCGCACAGCATCTCGTCGACGTACACGGCGTCCGTGAGCTGGTGCTGCTCAGCCGCGGCGGTAACGCACCGGAACCCGAGGGCGCCGCCGTCACCCAGTTCGCCTGCGATCTCACCGATCCGCGGCAGATCGCCGCCGTGCTCGACACGATCCCGCGGGACCGTCCGCTCGCCATCGTGCACGGTGCGGGCGCGCTGGACGACGCGACGATCGAGCACCAGACGCCGGAGCATCTGCACCGAAGCTTCGCACCCAAAGCCACCGCCGCCTGGCACCTCCACCAACTCACCACACACCACAACACCACCCTCATCCTCTTCTCCTCCGCCGCAGCAACACTCGGCTCCCCCGGACAAGCCAACTACGCAGCAGCCAACGCCTACCTCGACGCCCTCGCCCACCACCGCACCACCACCGGACACCCCACCACCAGCATCGCCTGGGGACTCTGGAACACCGGCATGGCGAGCAGGTTGAGCACCTCCGATCGGCGGCGGCTCGCTGCCACCGGTCTCGCGCCGATCACCGAAGCGGACGGACTCGCGCTCTTCGACGCCGCGGTGACCGGTGGCCAACCGGTCGTCGTACCGCTGCCGGTGAACCGGGCGGTGCTGCGCCGACGCGCGCTGGACGACCGGCTCCCCGTTGTGCTCCGCGATCTGGTTCCGAGATCGGCTCGCCCGGCCACCACCTCGGCCGGGCCGCGCCACGCCCTCGCCGACACCCTGCGCGGGCTGCCCGCGCACGAGCAACGCCAGCGGATCGAGCAGTTGATCCGCAGCCGTGTCGCCGCGGTGCTCGGTCACGGCTCGGCCGAGGCGGTCGAGATGGACCAGCCCTTCACCGAGCTCGGCTTCGACTCGCTGATGGCCGTCGAACTGCGCGGTGCCCTGGACACCGCGACGGGCTTGCGCCTGCCCGCGACGCTGGTCTTCGACCACCCCACCCCCGCCGCGCTGCAGGAGCATCTGTCCAGCACGCTGCTGGCCGCCGAATCCGCGACGGCGGAATCACTTTTCGCCGAGATCGACCGGCTGGCAGCGAATCTCGCGCACCTCGAACCGCAGCACGCGGCCAGGGCGCGTAGCAGGCTGCGGTCCCTGCTCGACGCACGGGAGCACACCGCGACCGACAACGGCAACGGCGACGTATTGGCCAACGCAAATCTGGACGAGGTCTTCGACATCATCGACGACGAGCTCGGCCTGTCCTGACGAGAGTGACGTGACGTGAACGAGGAAAAGACCCTTCAGTACCTCAAGCGGCTCACCGCCGAGCTGCGCGACACCCGCCAGCGGCTGCGCGACGCCGAGGAAAGCAGCCGGGAACCGCTGGCCATCGTCGGTATGGCATGCCGGTATCCGGGCGGAGTGACGACACCCGAACAGCTGTGGCAGCTGGTGGCGTCCGGTCGGGATGCGATCGGCGGGTTCCCCGACGATCGGGGCTGGGACATCGACGGACTGCGTAACGCGCGGCCCGGTGAATCGGGCAGTGTCGACACCTTGCAGGGTGGATTCCTTTACGACGCGGCGGAGTTCGACGCGGAGTTCTTCGGCATCTCCCCGCGCGAGGCGCTCGCCATGGACCCGCAGCAGCGACTACTGCTGGAAACCGCGTGGGAGGCGGTGGAGCGCGCGCGTATCGTGCCCGGCGCGCTGCGCGGTAGCCGCACCGGGGTCTTCGTCGGTGTCATGTACCACGACTACGCCTCGCGCCTGGCGCGGATCCCGGCTGTGGTCGAGGGCTTCCTCGGTACCGGCAACTCGGGCAGTATCGCCTCCGGCAGGCTGGCGTACACGCTCGGGCTCGAGGGCCCCGCGATCACGATCGACACCGCCTGCTCGTCGTCGCTGGTGGCTCTGCACCTGGCCGGCCAGGCGCTGCGTCGCGCGGAATGCTCGCTCGCCCTGGTCGGCGGCGTCACCGTGATGGCGAGCCCGGCGCCGTTCATCGACTTCAGCAGGCAGCAAGGCTTGGCCTCGGACGGCCGCTGTAAGTCGTTCTCCGACAATGCCGACGGCACCGGCTGGGCCGAGGGTGCCGGCGTGCTCGTGGTCGAACGGCTCTCGGATGCCGTCCGCAATCGTCATCCGATTCTGGCGGTCGTGCGCGGCACGGCGGTGAATCAGGACGGCCGGTCCAATGGCCTCACCGCGCCGAACGGGCCGTCACAGCAGCGCGTTATCCGGGACGCCCTGATCGATGCCGGGCTGCGCGCCGATCAGGTCGACGCGGTCGAGGCGCACGGCACCGGAACCCGGCTGGGCGACCCGATCGAGGCGCAGGCGCTGCTGGCCACCTATGGGCAGGATCGCGAACACCCGCTGCGCCTGGGTTCCATCAAGTCCAATATCGGCCACACCCAGGCCGCGGCGGGCATCGCCGGCGTGATCAAGATGGTGCTGGCCATGCGGCACGCCACCCTGCCGCGGACGTTGCACGCCGAGACACCCAGCACCGAAATCGACTGGGGCTCCGGTGCTGTCGAACTGCTGACCGAACCCGTTGCCTGGGCCGAGCGTGACGGCACCCGCCGGGCGGGGGTGTCCTCGTTCGGCTTCAGCGGAACCAACGCCCACGTGATCCTGGAGCAGGCACCGGAGCAGGAGTCGTCGGCGGACACCAGAACCCGCCCGACGGTCGTGCCGTGGCTGCTGTCGGCCAGGACACCGGAGGCGCTGCGCGCGTACGCGGCCCGTCTGGCCGACCGGGTGGACGACGCCGACCCGCTCGATATCGGCTATTCGCTCGCGACCACCCGTGCTCCGTTCGAGGAGCGCGCCGTCGTCCTGTGCGGCGAGAGCGCCGAGTATCGGCAGACCCTGCGCGCCCTGGCCGCGGGCGAGCAGCCTGCGGCGGCGGTCACCGGCCGAGCGGCCAAGGGCGGTGTGGCCGTGGTGTTCTCCGGGCAGGGCACCCAACGCCTCGGCATGGGCCGCGAAATCTACGACACCTACCCCGTCTACGCCGAAGCCTTCGACACCGTCTGCGCCGAACTCGACCAGCACCTCACACAACCCTTGCGCGACATCGTCTTCGGCGACGACGCCGAGCTCCTCGACCGCACGCAGTACGCCCAGCCCGCACTGTTCGCCATGCAGGTCGCGCAGTTCCGACTCTGGGAACACTGGGGCGTCGTGCCCGCCGTGCTGGCCGGGCACTCCATCGGCGAGATCGCCGCCGCGCATGTCGCGGGCGTACTCACCCTCGCCGACGCCGCCACCCTCGTCGCCCACCGCGGCGCGCTGATGCAGTCGCTGCCCGAGGGCGGCGCCATGCTCGCCATCGACACCACCGAGGACGACATCCGCACGCAGCTGCACGGGTACGAAGACCGGGTCGGCATCGCCGCCGTCAACGGACCGGATGCCGTTGTCCTGTCGGGAGACAAGGCCGCGCTCACCGAACTGATCGGTCGGCTCGACGGGCACCGGGCCAAGTGGCTACGCGTCTCACACGCCTTCCACTCCCCCTTGATGGACCCCATGCTCGACCGATTCCGCGACATCGTCACCGGACTGACGTTCCACACACCCACCGTCGCGCTGGTATCCACCGTCACCGGCCGTCCGGTCGACCACCACACGCTCACCGATCCCGAGCACTGGATTCGCCACGCCCGCAATACCGTCCGCTTCACCGACGCCATCGCCGCCATTGCCGCCAGTGACCCGGCCGGGTACCTGGAGATCGGTCCAGGCAGCGCGCTGCTCCCCCACCTGCCCGCCGGAGCCGTCTCCAGCCTTCGCCGAGGCCAACCGGAACCGCGGGCCCTCGCCGCCGCCCTCGCCCGCCTGGTCACCTGCGGACTGAATGCGAACTGGCACCACTACTTTGCCGACAGCGGCGCACAAGACGTGCCGCTACCGACCTACCCCTTCCAACACGCGCGCTACTGGCTCGAATCGGCCGAGGCCGTCGGTCACTCGGCACACCCGCTGTTCGATACCGCGGTCGGCCTTGCCGACGGCGATCGCGCCCTGCTCACCGGCACGCTCTCCCCGCGCACCCACCCGTGGCTGGCCGACCACACCGTGCACGGTGAGGTACTGCTGCCCGGCACCGCGTTCGTCGAGTTCGCGCTGCAGGCGGGGCAACACCTCAACTATCCGCACCTGGCCGAGCTCACCCTCGGCGCGCCCCTGGTCCTGCCGAGGGACACCGAGCTCCAGCTGCAAATCCTGGTGGACGAACCGGACGCCACCGGGCGTACCGTCACCGTCTTCTCCCGCGCTACCGACGCGACCCCCGACGAGCCGTGGACCAAGCATGCCGAAGGACGGCTGACCGCGGCGCTCGCCCGGCCACGTGAGGACAGCGCCGCATGGCCGCCCGCCGAGGCGACGCCGCTGAATATCGACGGGCTCTACGGCGATCGGCCCGACCTGCATTACGGCCCGGCCTTCCAGGGCGTGCGCCGAGCGTGGCGACTAGGCGACGAGATCTTCGCCGAGGTCGAGTTGGACGAGGCGCAACACGCGGACGCGGACCGCTTCGCGGTGCACCCGGCGCTGCTCGACGCCGCGCTGCACCCCATCGGCCTCACCGAAATGCTCGACGAGGCCGACACGCCCGTCGTGCCGTTCGCCTGGCGCGGCGTCACGCTGCACGCCGTCAACGCCCGGCACCTGCGGGTACGCATCTCGCCTGTCGGGCGGGACGCGGTGTCATTGCTGCTCACCGATGCCTCGGATCGCCCGGTTCTCGACATCGCACAGCTCACGCTGCGGCCGCTACCCCGGTCGGCGGCGACGGATCAGCTCCACCGCTCGCTGTTTCGGACCTCGTGGGTTCCGCTGCCGGATTCGGCAGCTGCCGCGGCACCGGAGGTGGTGTTCCTCCCGGTGCGCCCGGCCACCAATGACGCCGAAGACGCTGCCGCACAGGTACTGTCGCTCCTGCAGAGCTGGCTGACCGACGACCGAGCCTCGGTCGCACAACTCGCGGTGGTCACCACCGGTTCGCAGTTGCTCGACGACGACGAGCCCGCCGATGTGCCCGCAGCCCTGGCGAATGCGGCGGTGTGGGGGCTGACCAGGTCGGCCCAGTCCGAGCACCCCGAGCGGTTCGTGCTTGTCGACGTCGACGACCCCGACTCCGCATGGCAGGAGCGGGTCACCGCCGCGGTGGCAGCCGGGGAGAACCAGATCGCGGTTCGGCGCGGTGCCACCTACGCGCCCCGGCTGGTGCGCGCGGCGGCCGGTACCGCTGCCGGCCCGGACTGGACGGCGGGCACGGTGCTGATCACCGGCGCCACCGGCGCGCTCGGCGGCCTGTTGGCTCGCCACCTCGTGTACACGCATGGTGCGCGCGACCTCGTTCTCGCGGCGCGCCGCGAGATTCCCGCGGCGCTGCTCGCGGATTTGACCGCCGCCGGCGCGCGGGTGGCCGCCGTTACCGCCGATGTCACCGACCGCGCGGAGCTCGCCGCCGTCCTGCACGGACGCGATGTGGCCGCCATCGTGCACTGCGCGGGCGTCCTCGACGATGCCGTGCTCACCAATCAGACGCCGGAGCATCTGCACCGAAGCTTCGCACCCAAAGCCACCGCCGCCTGGCACCTCCACCAACTCACCACACACCACAACACCACCCTCATCCTCTTCTCCTCCGCCGCAGCAACACTCGGCTCCCCCGGACAAGCCAACTACGCAGCAGCCAACGCCTACCTCGACGCCCTCGCCCACCACCGCACCACCACCGGACACCCCACCACCAGCATCGCCTGGGGACTCTGGAACACCGGCATGGCGCACACCGCCACCACCAGACGGGGCATGCGGGCGCTGTCCGAGCAGGAGGGTCTGCGGCTGTTCGACGCGGCGCTGACCGTGGGCGGCGGCGTTGCGATGCCGATGCATCTCGACCCGCACGCGCTCGCCGCCGCCGGATCGGTACCTCCGCTACTGCGTGCTCTCGTGTCCACGGCGCCGCGTAAAGCCGCTGCGGACGAGGCGGATTCGTTCCGCGGGCGGCTGCGCCGGATGGCTCCGGCGGATCGGGACACCGCACTGCTCGCCCTGGTCAGCGAGCGGGCCGCGGCCGTGCTCGGTCATGCCGACTCGTCCGCGATCGCTCCCGCGCGGGCCTTCCACGATCTCGGTTTCGACTCGCTCACCGCCGTCGAGTTCCGCAACGGTCTGAACGCGGTGACCGGACTCGACCTTCCGGCCACCCTGATCTTCGATCACCCCAACGCAGTCGCGCTGGTCGAATACCTCCGCGGCGAACTGCTCGGCACGGTCGGACTCGACGCCACCGCGGACATTGCCGTAGCTGCCCAGGACGATCCCGTCGTCATCGTGGGCATGGCGTGCCGGTACCCGGGCGGCATCGGCAGCCCGGAGCAGATGTGGCGGTTGGTGACCGACGGTCAGGATGCGGTCACCGCGTTCCCCACCGATCGCGGCTGGGACGAGGCGAGCATCTACGGCCCCGGCGGCTCCACGACGGGGGAAGGCGGATTCCTGCACGAGGCAGCCGAATTCGACGCCGCGCTGTTCGGCATCTCGCCGCGCGAGGCGCTCGCGATGGACCCACAGCAGCGACTACTGCTCGAAACAACCTGGGAGACCTTCGAACGCGCGGGCATCGACCCGATGTCGTTGCACGGCAGCAAGACCGGCGTCTTCACCGGCGTCATGTACAACGACTACGCCGCACGTTTCGAACGAGCCCCGGAGGAAGTCGCCGGGTATCTGGGCAACGGCAGCGCGGGCAGCATCGCCTCCGGGCGTATTTCTTACACCTTCGGCCTCGAAGGCCCCGCCGTCACCATCGACACCGCATGCTCGTCGTCGCTGGTCGCCTTGCACCTGGCCGCACAGGCGTTGCGCAACGGTGAATGCACCATGGCACTCGCCGGCGGGGTCACCGTGATGGCGACGCCCACCACCTTCACCGAATTCAGCCGACAGGGCGGGCTCTCCCCTGACGGCCGCTGTAAAGCGTTCTCCGACAACGCCGACGGCACCGGCTGGGGCGAGGGCGTCGGCCTGCTCTTGCTCGAACGCTTGTCCGACGCCCGCCGCAACGGCCACCCGGTACTCGCCGTCGTCCGTGGTTCGGCGATCAACCAAGACGGCGCCTCCAACGGGCTCACCGCACCCAACGGGCCTGCCCAGCAACGAGTAATCCGCCAAGCGCTGGCGAGTGCGGGCCTGCAACCCGCGGAGGTGGACGCCGTCGAAGCCCACGGCACCGGAACACGACTCGGCGACCCCATCGAAGCCCAAGCACTCCTGGCCACCTACGGACAAGAACGAGACCAACCACTCTGGCTCGGCTCGATCAAATCCAACATCGGCCACACCCAAGCCGCCGCCGGCGCCGCAGGCATCATCAAAATGATCATGGCCATGCGCCACGGCACCCTGCCCCGCACCCTGCACATCGACCAACCCACACCACACGTCGACTGGGACACCGGCAAAGTCGCGCTCCTCAGCGAGAATCAGCCCTGGCCCGAGCACGACCGACCCCGCCGGGCAGGCGTCTCCTCCTTCGGCATCAGCGGCACCAACGCCCACATCATCCTCGAACAACCGCCGGTTTCCGACACCGGATCTGACGGCGCGCGTACCGTGCCCGTCGTACCGTGGTTGCTGTCCGCGCACACGCCGACGGCGTTGCGCGCCCAGGCGGCTCGGCTCGCGGACGACGGCAACGACGGCAACCTCGCGAACGTCGGCTACTCGCTGGCCGTTGGCCGCGCCGCGCTGGACGAGCGGGCGGTGGTGGTTGCGAACGATCCGGTGCAGTGCCGGCAGGCGCTGCTGGCGTTCGCGCGGGGTGGTTCGCATCCGGATGTCACGGTCGGCCGAGTGTCCCCGGGCGGGGTGGCCATGGTGTTCGCCGGGCAGGGTACCCAGCGCCTCGGCATGGGCCGCGAGCTCTACGACACCTACCCTGTCTACGCCGAGGCCTTCGACACCGTCTGCGCGGAGCTCGACCGGCATCTCCCGGAACCGTTGCGCGAGATCGTCTTCGGCGACGACGCCGACCTGCTCGACCAGACCTGCCACGCGCAACCGGCACTGTTCGCGCTGCAGGTCGCCCTCTATCGACTCTGGGAACACTGGGGCATCGCACCAACCACCATCACCGGCCACTCCATCGGCGAGGTCACCGCCGCGCACATCGCGGGCGTCCTCACCCTCCCCGACGCCGCCACACTGATCACCGCCCGGGGCAGGCTCATGCAATCGCTACCCGAAGGTGGCGCCATGGTCGCCGTGGCCGCCACCGAAGCCGACGTGCTGCCCTACCTGGACAACCATCGCGACACAGTCGGCGTCGCCGCGGTCAACGGGCCCGAATCCCTGGTCCTGTCCGGCGATCGCGCCGTACTCACCGGCGTCATCGATCAGCTCGCCGGACATCGGACCACGTGGCTGCGCGTCTCCCACGCCTTCCACTCCCCCTTGATGGACCCCATCCTCGACGAGTTCCGTGACGTCCTCGCACAACTGACTTTCGCCCCGCCCCTGCTCCCGATGATCTCCACCGTCACCGGCAAACCCGTCGATGCGACCACCCTCGCCGACCCGGAGCACTGGATCCGGCACGCCCGCAACACCGTCCGGTTCGCCGACGCCGTCGCCACGATCACCTCAGGCACCTATCTCGAGATAGGTCCTGAGCCATCGCTCATCGCCCATCTACCTGCCGGAGCCGTGCCGAGCCTCAACGTCCGCACCGGACACTCGGAGCCGCACGCCCTCACCGTCGCGCTCGCCCACCTCATTACCCGAGGCGCGAACCCGAACTGGCGCAACTACTTCGCCGACACCGGTGCACGCACCACGGCCCTTCCGACCTACTCCTTTCAGCACCAACGCTATTGGCTCGACCATCGCGTCTCCGGTCCGGCCGATCTAGCGGCAGCCGGTGTCGACCGCGCCGAGCACGCCATCCTGACCGCGGTGGTCGCCGATCCGGAGTCGGGCGCGCTGATGTTCTGCGGGCGCATCGGTCTCGACACGCACTCCTGGCTCGTCGATCACGCAGTCGGCGAACAGGTCGTGCTACCCGGCACGGCGCATGTCGATCTCATCCTGCACGCGGGTTCGGCCTGCGGACACGGCGCGCTCGACGACCTGATTCTGGAGACGCCGCTCGTGCTCGACCCCGGTGCGCCACTGGACATTCGGGTAACCGTCGAGCCGGACGACGCAGGCCGCAGAACCGCACGCGTGCACAGCCGGGTATCCGGCACCGAGCACACCTGGCAGCGCCACGCCACCGCGGTCCTCACCGAATCGGATGCGCCGCAGACCGCCGTGTCCGTGCCGCCATGGCCGCCGCAGGACGCGCAGCGGCTGGAGCTCGCGGGAATCTACGATCGGCTGACCGACAACGGCTTGCACTACGGTCCCGCGTTCCGTGGACTGCGTGCCGCATGGCGCACCGCCGAGGCGGTCTTCGCCGAGGTGGCACTGCCGGAGGGCATCGACGCGACCGGCCACCTGGTGCACCCCGCGTTGCTCGACGCAACACTGCACGCCATCGGACTCGGCGACTTCGTCGCGGCCGACGACGCCGCTCCGAGCCTGCCGTTCGCCTGGCGCGGTGTACGTATCGCATCCGCAGGCCACACCGCACTACGGGTGCGCCTCCAACAGGTCGGCAACGACACGGTGGAACTGCACCTCGCCGATCTCGACGGCCACGAGGTCGGCAGCGTTGCCGCACTGACCTTGCGCCGCGCCGCCATCGACCATGAACGGACCAGAACCCCCCGGGCGTTACTCGGTCTGCGCTGGCCGGAGCTGCCCGCGAAACAGGTCACGGCCCCCTCGTGGTCGGCCGTGCTCGGTGACGAACAGTGGCTGCTCTCGATGCTGCGGGGCAGCGGCGGCCAAGTGGAGCGGTATGCCGATCTGACGGAACTGGCGTCGGCGGCAACGGCTTCCGGCGCCGTGCCGGACGCGGTGTACTTCGCGCCCGCCGCCCCCGGCGGCGATCTGCCGTCGGCAACCACCCAGCTGACCACCCGCGTGCTGACGATCCTGCAGCTGTGGCTCGCCAACCAACGCTTCGCCGCCGGCCGCCTGGTGCTGGTGACCCGAGACGCCGCGACGAGCCCGATCATGGCCGCGCTCACCGGTCTGGTGCGCGCGACCCACGCCGAGCACCCCGGCCGGGTGCTGACACTCGATATCGCGTCGAGTGGGCAGACTCCGAACTGGCGGCAGTTCGCTGCCGCGCTCGCGTCAGGCGAACCGGAGGTGGCCATCCGCGATGGCGGAGTGCACGTGCCCCGGCTCGCCCAGCTCACCGGATCCGCCTCGACCGCGGTCGATTTGAGCGGCGGCACCGTCCTGGTCACCGGTGCGTCCGGGGCACTCGGGCAATTGCTGACCCGCCACCTCGTCGCCGCGCACGGCGTGCGCGATCTGCTACTGGTCAGCCGAAGTGGCGCGATGGACGCACTGCGTGCCGACTTGGCGGTGGCGGGTGCCCGGATCGAGGTGGCCGCCTGCGACGTCGCCGAGCGCGACCAGGTCGCCGCCCTGCTGGCGGGCCGGTCGGTGCACGCGGTGATCCACGCCGCTGGTGTGCTCGACGACGGTGTGGTCGAGTCGCTCACCGCCGACCAACTCGCCAGGGTGCTGCGCCCGAAGGTGGACGCGGCGTGGTACCTCCACGAATTCTGCGGTGACGCTGCGGCCTTCGTCCTCTTCTCGTCGGTGGCGGGCATACTCGGCTCGGCTGGGCAGGCCGCGTACGCGGCGGGTAACGCCTTCCTCGACGCACTCGCCGCGCGCCGGGTCACGAACGGGCTGCCCGCGGTATCGCTGGCTTGGGGCCCGTGGGATATCGAAGACGGCATGGCGACCGAACGCCGCAGACTCGTGCGCGGTGGGCTCGTTCCGTTGCGCACCGAGGAAGGCCTCGCACTGTTCGACGCGGCGCTAACCCGGCCCGAATCCCTGCTCGTGCCGGTGCACGCGGATATCGCGGCACTGCGGGCCACGGCGGCACGCGAGCCGTTGCCGCCGATCTGGCACGGACTGGTCCGGCCCACTCGGGCCGACACCGCCACGGCACTGCGGCACGATCTGTCCACCCGGCTCGCCGAATTGTCCGGCGGGGAACGCGAAGTGGCGCTGCTCGAGCTGGCCAGGCGCGAGGTGGCCGCCGTGCTCGGTCACTCCGCACCGGCGGCGCTCGACGACGGGCGGGCGTTCACCGAGCTCGGCTTCGACTCGCTGACCGCGGTAGATCTGCGCAACCGGCTCGAACGCGCGACCGGCTTGCGACTGCCCGCGAGCCTGGTGTTCGACCATCCGACGCCGCCCGCGCTGATCCGATTCCTGTCCGACGAATTGGCACAGACGGCCGCGCCGCCTGCCGCCGCCGACGACACGCTCGGTGCCCTGTTCCGCCTCGCGTGTGTCGAGGACCGGATCGACGCGGGCATGGAGCTGGCGCGGGTCGCGGCACGGCTGCGGCCGGTGTTCCACGGACCGGACGAGCTCGACCGGTGGCCGAATCCGGTACCGCTGGCCCGTGGACCACTGCGGCCGCGGCTGATCTGTTTTCCCGCGGTGGTGGCGATGTCCGGTGCGCACCAGTACGCGCGGTTCGCGGCGACGCTGCGGGACCGCCGCGACACCGTCGTTTTGCCCGAACCGGGATTCGGCGCGGGCGAAAAGCTGCCGAGCACAGTAGCGGCACTCGCCGAGGCGCAAGCGCGGGCGGTGCTCGCGCACGCGGCAGGCGAGCCGTACGTCCTGCTCGGCTACTCGTCGGGTGGCTGGATCGCCCACGAGGTCGCCGCCCACCTGGAGCAGACCGCTACACCGCCGGCCGCGGTCGTGCTCATCGACACCTATCTACCCCTGGAGATGAATCCGCGGCTGAGCCGGGCGTTCACACACGGATTGTTCGGACGGCGCAGCGAACTGGTGTCGATGGATCACGTGTCGCTCACCGCGATGGGTGGCTACTTCGAGGTTTTCGGCGCATGGGAGCCGCGCCGCATCGATGCCCCGACGCTGTTCCTGCGCGCCGCCGACGCGCTGCCCGATACCGACGGAACACCACTGGCCGAGGCCGACTGGGGACCGTCCTGGAAGCTCTGCGACGCCGACCTCGCGGTCGCGGGCGACCACTTCACGATCGTGGGCGAACACGCCGAAGACGCCGCGCTGGCGGTGGATTCGTGGCTCGCCGCACTGCCGGTAACAACCGAACAAGAGAGGACGAAATGACCGAGATCACCCCCGAACTGGTCGCCGCCGCTTACCAGGCGGTCAGCTCAGGAGACCGCGAGAAGACCGCGCTGTACTGGTCGGAGGACCTGCGCTTCCTGGCGCCGGGTAGCCACGCGCAGGCAGGCTGGCGGGTCGGCATCGACGACTTCATGTCCTATGTGCAGGGAATGCTGGAGGCTTCCGGCGGCACGTGGAGCATGCAGCCCGTCACGCTGCTCATCAACAACGAGGACGGCTACTCGATCGACGCCAACCGGATCCACGCGGTACGCAAGGGCGCGCCGGACGGCAGCACCTCCCCGTTCGACGTGCTCGATATCTCCGGCGTGCAGATGCTCAAGTGGGAGAACGGAAAAGTGGTCGAGGGCGCAGGCGGGATCTTCGGTGACGGCACCACGAACTACACCCAGTGGTGGTCGCCGCTGAGCGGTGACGGCGAACGCCGCTACTGACCGGAATCAACCCGCTCCGCTGTCCGATTCGGCTGGCGGAGCGGGGTTTTCGACCGAGAGATCACAGGAGTACCAGCACATGCCGGAATCTACCGTGGACAATGCCCGCTGGATCCGAAGGCCCCATCCCGCGCCCGCCGCGACAATCCGGTTGGTCTGCTTTCCGCACGCCGGCGGCTCAGCGAGCTTCTTCTTCCCCGTGTCGGCCGCGCTGTCCGGTTCGGGCTCGATAGAGGTGCTCTCCGTCCAGTACCCGGGGCGGCAGGACCGCCGCCTCGACCCGGTTATCGACGACATCGGCGCACTCGCCGAACAGATCTACGCCGAGCTGAAACCGTGGACCGCCCTGCCCATGGCCTTCTTCGGCCACAGCATGGGTGCGATCGTGGCCTTCGAGGTCGCCCGACTGTTCGAGGAACGTGACGGAATAGTGCTGGCCATGCTCTTCGCCTCCGGCCGTCGGGCGCCCTCCCGGTATCGCGACGAGAACGTGCACACCCGCGGTGACGACGCGCTCGTCGCGGAGATTCGGCAGCTCAGCGGTACCGACGCCGCACTACTCGGCGACGAGGAGGTGCTGCGCATGATCCTGCCCGCGATCCGCAGCGACTACCGGGCGATCGAGACCTACCGCTGCGGGCCTGGGGCCACCGTTCGGTCTCCGATCACCGTGCTGGTCGGGGACGACGACGCTAAAACCACGGTCGCGGAGGCGCGCGACTGGGCGCGGCACACCACCTCGAGGTGCGAGACCCAGGTCTTCACGGGTGGCCATTTCTATCTGACCGCCCACCGGACCGCCGTCATCGACACCATCACGGACTCCTTGCTCTGCGCATCCGGCTCCCGGCCGGAATAGCTTGCGGCGCAGAGCCAGCCAGAACAACCACTGGTTGTCGTTTGGTGCGTGTTGATTGTTTGACCCAAGATCGCCCACTCGGCTCGAATAGGCCTTTCCGAGTCTGAGTCCATCTGGAGGCGTCCGTTGTCCTCGTTCGTTCACCTGCATGTTCACACCGAGTACTCGATGCTGGACGGTGCGGCGAAGATCAAGCCGCTGTTCGAGGAGGCCGGACGGCTCGGGATGAGCGCGGTGGGGATGACCGACCACGGCAACATGTTCGGGGCCGACGAGTTCTATCAGGTCGCCACGAAGATGGGGATCAAGCCGATCATCGGCATCGAGGCGTATCTCGCCCCCGGCAGCCGATTCCACAAGAAGCCGGTGTTCTGGGGGCAGGCCAATCAACGCGGGTCGAATGGGGAGGGCGTCGGCGGCGACGTCTCCGGTGGCGGTGCGTACACGCACATGACGATGCTCGCGCGCGACGCGCGCGGGTTGCGCAACCTGTTCAAGCTGTCCTCGCTGGCCAGCATCGAGGGCTACTACCGCAAGCCGCGGATGGACCGCGAGCTGGTCGCCGGGCACGCCGAGGGGATCATCGCCACCACCGGCTGCCCGTCCGGCGAGGTGCAGACGCGGCTGCGGCTCGGTCAGCACGCCGAGGCGATACAGGCGGCCGCCGACTACCGCGACATCTTCGGCAAGGAGAACTTCTTCGTCGAACTGATGGACCACGGCCTGCCCATCGAGCGGTCGGTCCGCGAAGGGCTGCTCGAGATCAGCGCGAAATTGGGCATTCCCCCGTTGGCCACCAACGACTCTCACTACGTCACCAAGGATCAGTCCGAGGCGCATGCCGCGCTGCTGTGTGTCCAGGCGGGGAAGACACTCAGCGATCCGACGCGGTTCAAGTTCGACGGCGACGGTTACTACCTCCAGTCGGCCGAGGAGATGCGGGCGTACTGGGATACCGAGGTGCCCGGCGCGGCCGACAACACCCTGCTGATCGCCGAACGGGTCGAGTCCTACGCCGAGGTGTGGGAGCACACCGACCGGATGCCGATCTATGAGGCACCCGAGGGCTACGACGTGACCTCGTGGTTCCGCGCGGAGGTCATGCGTGGACTGGCCTGGCGGCTGCCCGGTGGGGTGCCCGAGGAATACCTGCGCCGCGCCGAGTTCGAGATCGACATCATCGTGCAGAAGGGCTTTCCCGCCTACTTCCTCATCACCGCGGACCTGATGAATTACGCACGCCAGCAAGGCATTCGAGTCGGTCCGGGGCGTGGCTCGGCGGCGGGATCGCTGGTGTCCTACGCAATGGGTATCACCAATCTGGACCCCATCCACCATGGTCTGCTGTTCGAGCGATTCCTGAATCCCGAGCGCATGTCGATGCCTGATATCGATATGGACTTCGACGATCGCCGCCGCGGTGAGATGGTGCGCTACGCGACCGAGAAATACGGCAGCGACCGCATCGCCCAGGTGATCACCTTCGGCAAGATCAAAACGAAGGCCGCGATCAAGGATTCCGCGCGGGTCCACTTCGGTCAGCCCGGTTTCGCCATCGCCGACCGGATCTCCAAGGCGCTGCCGCCGCCGGTCGCCGCGAAGGACATCCCGCTGTCGGGCATCGTCGATCCGAAGCACGAGCGCTACCCCGAAGCGGCCGAGGTGCGTTCGCTGATCGAGACCGACAAGGACGTCGCCACCATCTTCGAGACCGCCCGCGGCCTGGAGGGTCTGATCCGCAACGCGGGCGTGCACGCCTGCGCGGTGATCATGTCCTCGGAGCCGCTGGCCGACGTCATCCCGCTGTGGCGGCGCGAGGACGGCTCGATGATCACCGGATGGGACTACCCGTCCTGCGAGGCCATCGGCCTGCTCAAAATGGACTTCCTCGGGCTGCGCAACCTCACCGTCATCGGCGACGCGATCGAGAACATCGAGGCCAACCGCGGCGAGACGGTCGACCTCGACTCGCTCGGCACCGACGATCCGAAGACCTACGAGCTGCTCGGCCGCGGTGACAGCCTCGGCGTGTTCCAGCTCGACGGCAACGCGATGCGCGAACTGCTCCGGCGGTTGGGGCCCACCGGGTTCGAGGACATCATCGCCGTCAACGCGCTGTATCGGCCGGGGCCGATGGCGATGAACACGCACAACAACTACGCCGACCGCAAGAACGCCAGGCAGGCGATCGAGCCGATCCACGAGGAACTGGCCGAGCCGCTGCGCGACATCCTCGCCGAGACCTACGGCCTGGTCGTGTACCAGGAACAGATCATGCAGATCGCCCAGCGGGTGGCGGGCTTCTCCATGGGCCGCGCCGATGTGCTGCGCCGGGCGATGGGCAAGAAGAAGCTCGAGGTGCTGGAGAAGGAGTTCGAGGGCTTCCGCGCGGGCATGCGCGAGAACGGGTTCTCCGACGAAGCGGTGCAGGCCCTGTGGGACACCGTGCTGCCGTTCGCCGGATACGCGTTCAACAAGTCGCACGCGGCGGGGTACGCGCTGGTCGGCTACTGGACCGCCTACCTCAAGGCCAACTATCAGGCCGAATACATGGCGGCCCTGCTCACTTCGGTGGCCGACAACAAGGACAAGTCGGCGATCTATCTGGCCGAGTGCCGCCAGCTCGGCCTCAAAGTACTAGCGCCGGACGTCAACGAGTCGTCGCTGCGGTTCTCCGCCGTCGGCACCGACATCAGATTCGGGCTCGGCGGTATCCGCAACGTCGGGGCCAACGTCGTCGAGTCGATCATCAAAACCCGCACCACCAAGGGCAAATACACCTCGTTCGCGGATTTCATCGAGAAGTCGGAGCTGGTCTGCTGCAACAAACGCGTGCTGGAGTCGCTCATCAAGGCCGGTGCGTTCGACTCGTTCGATCATCCGCGCAAGGCGCTCATCGACGTGCACGAAGAAGCGGTGGACGCAGTCACCGGACTCAAGCGTCAAGAGGCGATGGGGCAGTTCGACTTGTTCGGCGTCGAGAGCGACACCGAGGAGACGTCCAGTCATTCCTCGCCGCTGAGTCATCTGAAATTCGACGGTGAGGAGTGGCCACGCAAGATATTGCTCGGACTGGAGCGAGAAATGCTGGGGCTCTACGTTTCCGGGCATCCACTCGACGGCACGAATCACATTCTCCGCAAGGCCGCCCCGAAACCGATCGCCCATGTGCTGGCCAATGCGCCACGGGAGGGGACGATCGTGATTTCGGGGATGATTTCCGCACTGGAACGCCGGGTGAACAAGAAGGGGGAAAGCTGGGCGATCGCGGTGATCGAGGACCTGGACGCCTCGGTCGAAGTGCTGTTCTTCCCAAAGAGTTACAACCTGTTCACCACCGATCTGGTCGTGGACGCCGTGGTGGCAGTAGAAGGTCGGGTGAACTGGCGGGAGGACAGGATGGGCATCTTCGGCACCCATCTCGCTCCGCTGGATATCAGTTCCGTGGAACGTGGCGAGCACGCACCTCCGCTGATGCTGGAGATCAATGCCGAGTCCACCCGTCGAGACAGTGTCCTGGAATTGAAATCGGCGCTGCGATCCCACCGCGGCGGGACCCCGGTGCGCCTGGTGCTGTGCTACCGCGACCGGCGCACCACGCTGGCGGTCGACAACTATCCGGTGACGGTCAGCTCGGCACTGCTCGGTGAGCTGCGGGCCGTGCGCGGCGTCAAAGTGCTGACATGACAGGTTGTTTCGGCATCGTCCGCACCGGCGATCAGGTGCGGACGGTGCCCTCGGTCCGGAGCATCGCCAGCTGAGCGTCGTCGATCGGCGCGGGCAAGACCTCGCGCAGCCAGTCCCCGAGCAGTATCGCCGCCTCGGGCGCACCGGCCATCTCGCGGCAGCCCGCGAAATAGTCGATAAGTGCTCGGGCTGCCGGATTCTCTTTGTCGCAGCCTGCGCAAAGACCGACCGTCCTGGTCCCACGCACCTCGGTGCCATCGGCGCGCAAAAACGAATGTGGCGCCCGCACCGCGCAGAGCAAAACTTCACCGCACCGGTGGCATGGCATATCCAGCAGCACCAACTCGCAATCCAGACCCGACACGAGGTTGATTCGACTCGATTCGCCGCCCGGTGTCCAACAAACGACACACCCCAATACCCAACCAGCAGTTGTGAACAGCACGCACCGAAAGAACGGATTCCCCGATGACACCCACTCCCCCGGCGCTCGAACTCTCTCGAATCGCGTTCGCGCAAGCACAGATCGACGAAGTCCGGCGCCAGCTCCTCGATACCGCCGCCTTCGGCAAGAGCATTACCCCGGACCAACTCGAGCATCTGGCCGCAAAGCTCGGCGAAACGTTGCGGATACTCGCCGAGGACGGCTGACGTGGTGCGTATCGCCGCCTGACCGAGACGAAACCTCCTGCGGCACGGTCACTCCAAGCCGCGGCGCACCGCAACAACCCATCGATCTTCAGCAATTCCCCGCATGGTCTCGCGCCCGCAGGCCACGTGTACTGGACTCCACGACTGATCTAGATCCACCGCCCGGTCAGCAATGCGCGCCGGGGCACGACCTACATCGGGAGCTCTGGAGAATTGACTATCGATCGCGCAGACACGGGTCCGCTACCCACGCGCACGGACTGGGTGACCGACGTGCTGGCCGGCTACGAGAACGACCACGGGCCCGCACACGAATACCTGCGGGACAACGGTTCCTGGGACACGGTCAGCCGACACGAGCTGGTCCGACGCGTCCGGTCGGCCGCACGAGGGTGGCGCGAGGCCGGTCTGGGACCCGGCGACCGGGTTGCCATCGAGGCAACCGAACCAGATGTCTTCGTCCCCGCCTTTCTCGGCGCACTGTGGTCCGGCGTGGTCCCCGTGCCGTTGCCGCCGACCACGGAACGCCGAGCCGCATGGAGCGCCCACGTGTCGGCCTTGGCGCAGACGGCGCAGCCCGAGGTGATCGCGCTGCGCGCGGGCACCGAACCGCCTACCGACAGTGGACGTCCGGTGGTCCTCGACCACGTGGTCGCCACGGCACCGGACGGCTCGGCACCGCACCACCCGGAGCCGGACGACACCGCCTACATCCAGTTCAGCAGCGGCAGTACCGGATTGCCCCGTGGCGTCCCGGCGCGCGTCGCCGCGGTCCTGGCCAACGGCCTGGCCATCATGCGCGACGGCCTGCGCAGCGACCCCGCCACCGATCGCGGGCTGTCCTGGCTGCCGTTGAATCACGACATGGGGTTGGTGGGATTCGTGCTGGCGCCGTTGCTGGTCGGCGTCCCGGTCTCCTTCGTGCCGACCCGCTTTTTCGTCCGGGATCCGGGACTGTGGCTGCGCGGCATGTCCGAGCGGCGCGCGACGATCAGCTTCGCTCCCAACTTCGCGTTCGCGCACACCGCTCGCCGAACCTCGCCTGCGGAGCTTGCCGCTCTCGATCTGCGCCACGTGCGGGTTCTGGGTTGTGGGGCCGAGCCTATCAATCACGCTGTGCTGCAGCGTTTCCTGAGCACCTTCGCCGGCGCTGGCCTGCAACCCGAGGCGCTGACGCCGTGCTACGGCTTGGCTGAGGCCACCCTGGCGGTCGCACTAGCTCCGCTGGGCCGCCGTTACCGAGTCGACCACGTCGAAGCGGCGGCCTTGTCCGCCGGGCACGCCACCGCTCTTCCCACCAGTGCTGCCACCGCCGCCGACGGCGTGGAAACCCTTGTCGGTTGCGGTCCACCGCTACCGGGCCATGACATCGTCATCCGCGACAGCTCCGGCAATCCCCTTGGTGCGCGCGCCGTCGGCGAGATCTGGGTACGCGGCCCGTCCATCGCACACACCTACGCCGGAGCTCCGCCCGAAACCCACACGACCTTTCGCCCCGACGGCTGGCTGCGCACCGGTGATCTCGGCTATCTCGCCGAGGGCGAACTGTTCGTCACCGGCCGGGTCAAGGATCTACTGATCCTCAACGGCCGCAACGTCGATCCGCAGCGGGTGGAGTGGCTCGCCGAGGCCGTGCCCGGCGTCCGTGCGGGCGGCGTTGTCGCCTGCACTCGTCCCGGCGCGGAGTCCGAGCAATTGGTCATCGTCGCCGAGTGCCGCACCCCGGACGAACCCGATGTGGTTGCCGCCGTGCGGGAAACGGTGGCCGCCGCACTGGGCCTGCCCGTGCACGACGTGGTCACCGTCGCGCCGGGCACCGTCCCCAGAACGACCTCGGGCAAGCCGCGACGACAGGAAACCCGCCGCCGATACCTGGAAGGTGTGCTGCATGTCCAGCAGAGCTGACATAGCGGTCAGTTACGACCTCGATCCGGAGTTCTTCCGGCTGTGGCTCGACAGCCGAATGAACTACACCTGCGGCGTTTTCGACGACACGGACGACCTCGACGCCGCCCAACTCGCGAAACTCACTGTGCTGCACGACTTCGCCAACATCACGCCGCAGAGCCGGGTCCTCGACATCGGCTGCGGCTGGGGCAACAACCTCGCCTACCTCACGCAGGAGCGCGACGTCGCCGAGGCACACGGCATTACCCTTTCCGAGGCGCAGTACCAGGAAATCCTGCGCCGTGACCTGCCGGGAGTCACCGTCTCCTGCCTGGACTTCCGCGACTTCACGCCGTCGCGCACCTTCGACGCGGTGCAGTCCATCTGCATGATCGAACACGTCTGCACGCCCGAGGAGGCCCGCGCGGGCCACGCCGTCGCGCGCTACCGCGACTACTTCCACAAGGCGTGGACGTGGACGAGTCCCGGCGCCTACTTCGCCCTGCAAACCGGGCTGCGCGATCGCCTGCCGCGACGGGCCGAGGACGCGCGCGAACTGAGCTGGCTCGGCCGAACCATCTTCCCCGGCGGCATGACTCCCCGCGCCGAGGATCTCATCATGGCCGTCGGTCCGTACTGGGAGGTCATGCAGCTGCGCACCCGGCGTGAGGACTACCAGCGGACCACCACCCACTGGCGAAATCGACTGCGTGCCAACAAAGAACACATCAGCGACCGCTGGGGCCGTGAGCTCTTCGACACCTACGACCGCTATCTGACCTGCTGCATCAACTCCTTCGCCCGCAGACACATGACCCTGTCGCAGTGGTGCCTGCGCCGGGTCGACGATCCCGAGTGAATCCCGCACCGCCACCACCGGTTCCACCGCAGGAAAGAGGACTCTCGATGACTCAGGACGACCTGCTCGCCCTTCTCGGCCGCGGGCTGCGCCGGCTGACCTCCGCCGCGCACCCCACGCTCACCGCGGCATCCGATCTGCACTCCGCAGGCATCGACTCGCTGCAATTGCTGGAGTTGGTCACCTGGACCGAGAAGGAGCTCGACATCCGCCTGCCCGACGAAAAGCTCTACACCGTGACCGACGTCCGCGGGCTGTGCGAGCTCATCTCCGCCGAACTCGCGAGCCGCGCGTGAACAGGGTGCTGCGCGAGTCCTTCCACCGCGAGTACATGACGTTCTTCGAGCACGCCGAGCGCACCCGCCGGTGGAATCCGTTCAACGACATCGACTGGGACGCACTCGACACCACGCAAGCCGACCGGCAACTCGCCACCAATGCCGAGACGTTCTGCGGCGTGGAGATGTTCCTGCCCGACTACCTCACCACGCATCTGGAACTGTTCGGCCGCGACTACGCCCAGGCCTGGTTCGCCGCCAACTGGGGGTACGAGGAATCCAAACACTCACTGGTCCTACGGGAGTACCTGCGGCGCAGCGGGCAGCGCACCGAGGAACAACTGCACGACTATGCCGCCATCATCCTCGCGAAAACCTGGGAGCGGCCCTACGCGAGTCCCCGAGAGATGGTGATCTACGGGATGATTCAGGAACTCACCACCTTCGTGGTGTACCGCTCGCAGCGCACCCTGGCCATCGACACCGGGCATCCGGTGCTCGCCGACATCTACCGGCTCATCGGACGGGACGAGATGGCGCACACCAAGTTCTATCAGCGCATGGTCGCCCTGCATCTCGACGACGATCGAGCGGGCACGCTGCAGGATCTGGCGCATGTGCTGCGGACGTTCCGGATGCCCGCCGAACAGCTGCTGCCGGACGCCGAGGCGCGGACCGACCTGATGCGCTCCACCGGCATCAACGCCCAGGTGTACCTGCGTGACATCGTCGCGCCCACTCTCACGGCCCTGCACCTGACCCGCCATGACCTGCCCGCGCCCAAGCAACCCGACCGGAAGGAGTGACGGTGCCCGAAACGGCGACCGACTATCTCAGCGATCCCCTCTTCGACCCACGTGTGCGCTACGAGCTGAGCGTCGACGACCTGATGCTGCGCACCGTCGAACGCGCGAAGGTCTTGCACGCGAAGGGAATCGTCGGCAGCGAGGCCTGGTGCGGCGGGAGCCGGGAAGACCGCTTCCCCGACCTGGTACGCACCCTGGGCTGGCTCAGCGCCTTCGACATCTCACTCGTCGCGACCACCGGCAATCAGCAGCTGGCCGGCAACGCACTGCTCTCGCACGGTAGTCCCGCTCAGGTGGCGGCCTTCCGCGACGAAATCGACCGGATGGAGCGGGTTTACGCGTTCGCCGCGACCGAGATCGGCCGGGGAACCAACCTGATGTCCATCGGGACCGAGGTGCACTACCGGCACGAGGACCGCTCGCTACGCATCACGACGCCCTCCGACGACGCGGCGAAGTACTGGATCGGCAACAGTCTGTTCTCCGCGACGCACGCGATGGTCCTGGCCCGCTTGGTGATCGACGGCACCGACGAGGGCCACCATTGGTTCCGGGTGCCGCTGCGGCCTGCCGAAGGCGCACTGCCGTTCCCCGGTGTGCGCATTCGCCGCGCCGACCCCAAGGGCGGGCTCCCGGGGAACCAGACCGGCATGATCCATTTCGATCACTACCCGCTCCCGTCGGACGCCCTGCTGAGCGCCTGGGCGCATATCGACGACTCCGGCGCGTATGTGTGCGAAATCCCAAGGCGGGAGCGCTATCTGCGGTGCCTCGGGACGTTCTCCCAGGAACGCATCTTCCCCGTCACCGGCGCGGCCTGCTGTTTGCGGCGCTTCGCGGCGACCACCCTCCGCTACAGCACGCATCGGGAGTCGTCCGGCAAGACCCTGCTGGCCTTCCCGCACTACCGCGAGCGCCTCATGCCCGTGGTCGCCGAGGCGCTCGCCCTGCACCACCTCACCGAGCACCTCATCAAGGAGTGGACCACCCGCTACCCGACCGAGCCGATCACCCTGCACGGCCGCACGCTCTACGGCATCACCTCCGCAGCCAAGGCGCACGCCTCGTGGGCGGCCAACACCGCCCTGGTCGTGCTGCGGGAACTCTGTGGCGGACACGGATTCCACAGCTACAACGAGATCGTCACCGCCCGGGTGGACGGCGAGATCAACACCACCTTCGGTGGCGACAACAACGTGCTGTGCTACGAAAGTGTCCGCGTCGCAGCGAGAACCGCGACGGCGGGTGCCGCGTCGACCACCCTGCCCGCCGTCACCGAGGACGGCCTGCGCTCGTGCGAGCACGGCATCGATCTGCTGGAAGCGTTGGCGCAGCGCCTGTTGGAGCGCTGGCGTGAGTCGCAGCGCGGCGCGCTGTGCCGCCCGCACGCCGGCGCGACCTGCGCTGTCCAATCGCTGCGCCGCTGGACAGCCCATTCCCGAGGACCCATCGACGACTTCGTGCGACACCTCTACGCCGTGACCTGTCTGCTGAGCCTGACCGACCATCTGGTGGCGGAAGGACTCCTCGACGGCGCGGCAATCCGTGGCCTGCTGACCCAGCGGGCCACCCTCAGCGACCAGTGCGCCGACCAGCACGGTGAGGTGCTAGAGCTACTGGACGTACCCCCAGCCCTGCTCGAAGTGCCGCTCGCCCACCCCGACTACGTCCGTCGTACCGTCGCCGCTGCCCGAGACACCACCCGGCTGTTACCCAGCTCCGGGTAGTGGCCCGTTTTCCCGCTCCTGGATACCCAGCCCCACCCGAATGGCCGCCTCGACAGGTGAATAGGTGCCGTCGGCGCGCTCCAATTCCAGCGCGGCGGTGGGTTCCAGGGTGGGAGTCGCCATGAAGCGGGGTGTGTCACCGTGATGGGGCTGGGCCGCGTGGATCAGGAACGGGTGACACAGGTAGACGTCGCCCGCGCGGCCGGTGGCGTAGGTGACCGGAAGCTCGGCGGTGGCCTCGAGTACGCCCGTCTCGTCGATGCGGGTGGCGTCGATCCCCTCGTCCCCGTAGCGACGCAGCCGACCGGGCACAGCCAGATGGGAGCCGACGCGCATTCTGGTCGGTGCGTCGGACTCCGCGACATCGGTGAACAAGAACAGCATGAGTAGCGCGCAGCCACGGGAACGGTAGTTCGTGAACGAGTGGCCTCTCCAGCCTTCGGGGAGGTAGCTGCCTTCGAAGTGCCAGTAGTCGTCGCCGGGCGACTCGGTGTGCGGGAAACGGACGGGGATGGGGCCGATACCAGACCTGCGCCGCCACCGACCGAGGCCGACCAACCGGTCGAAAGCTTGTTCCAGATCGGGCATTCGGAGGGCGGTGCGGAACGGCTCGTCGGTGTATTCGGGCAAGCGGATCAGCGGCTTGGTCCAGGTCGCCCGATCGTGTGGATCGCATCCGGTGCCCGGCCACATGACCTCTACACAGCGCTCGGCGATCGCGCGGGGGAAAGCTCCCGCCAAGTGCACGAATCCGTCTTCGATGAACGTGGTGATGTGTTCTGCCGCGAGCATCGCGCGGAACCTCACTTCCGTGTGCTGCCTATTTCTCCCGGCATACCCGGTAGCGGCCCCGGTCACCTAATGCATCGCCGTTCGATAACACTGCTGCGTGGCCTGCGTGTTCGGCGCCGAGCAGCGATTCGTGCGGCGGTATAACCGAGGGGATGGCGAACCCACGATGTTGGCTGGCACTCGTCAGCTTGCTGGTGACCGCGGTCGCGGTCGCCGCGTTGTCGGCGCCCGTCGACGCGGCTCCCGCCGAGGTCCGCGTGATCAGCGAAACGCCCCTCACCCGGGCCGTCACGCGCATCGACGTCTACTCACCGTCGATGGATCGGGTGGTCAGCAACCACGTGATCCGCGCGGCCGACGGCCCGGCGCCGACGCTGTACCTGCTCACCGGCATCGGTGGCGGCGAGGACGGTATCTCGTGGTGGCACAACACCGATGTCCGGGACTTCTTCGCCGGTAAGAACGTGAATGTGGTGCTGCCGATCGGCGGGGCGTTCAGCATGTACACCGACTGGCGCGCCGACGATCCGGTAATCGGGCGCGCCCGCTGGCAGACTTACCTCACCCGCGAACTTCCCGTGGCCGTCGACGCGCACCTGCACACCACCGGCCGCAACGCGATCGCCGGGGTGTCGATGAGCGGTGGCTCCGCCATCGATCTCGCGATCCAGGCGCCGCAGCGCTACCGCGCCGTCGCGGCGTACAGCGGATGCCCATGGTCGGCAGACGTATTGGGGATGGCGCTGGTCAGCGCCCAGGTGCTGCGCGGCGGCGGCAACCCCGCGAACATGTGGGGCGCGCCGGGCTCGGACGGGTGGCGCACGCACGACGCGTTCGCGCGGGCGGGCGCGCTGGCCGGAAAAGCCATCTATCTCTCGGCCGCGTCCGGTATTCCCGGCGTGATCGACCGGAACGGCCTGCCCATGCCACCGGTCGAGGCGATCGCGAGCAGGTGCACCGCCGCCTTCGCGAGCAGACTGGCTGCGCTCGGTGTGCCTGCCGTCCACGTCGACCGTCGGACGGGGTCGCACACCTGGGGTCTATTCGAGGCGGAGCTACGCAACTCCTGGCCGCAGCTGGCCCGTGCGCTCGGCGTCCGGTAGCCGGAAATCACTGGGTCGCAAGCGAACTAACAAAGCTTGCAATACGGGCTTAACTGCTGCGTAGATATATCTTCACCAGTTCAGACCTCCCTTACATACTGTGCTCATTCGCCGTTTTCTCGGTACAGTCGTCCGTGCCGATCACGAGCACATAACGCGCTCTTCATGATTCGCGGCTGACAATGGCTCCGACCTCAGCCGCTATTCGGGCTCGGCAGAAATCCCACCTTTAGCACCAATCGGAGGTCTCCGCGCTATGCCGCCCGCTGCCAACCGTCGCTACTACCGCGGAAAACATCGCGCCAAGAAGTCACCCACGAATGCCACACCCCGGCTATTCGCCGCCCTGGTCGCGGGCACCCTGATCGGGCCCGCCGCACTCAGCCTGACCACCACCGCCACCGCGGCGGCTCAGGCCCCGAGCTTCGGCTTCCGAGCGAAGATCCAGGGCTATGACTCCGACGGCAAGGCAATCATCCACTACAACAACAAGATCAAAGACGCGGGCATCGAAAACGCCGTCAAACACCTGAACTCGACCCCGGGCCTGAACTTCGTTTTGAAACCAGGAACGGGCAACGGCGCCATCGACATCAGTAACGAAACTTTTCAAGGCGACGTGGCCGGCCTGGGCGGGTGGGACAACG
The DNA here is from genome assembly GCF_044547795.1 of Nocardia sp. NPDC052316. Classification (NCBI taxonomy): domain Bacteria; kingdom Bacillati; phylum Actinomycetota; class Actinomycetes; order Mycobacteriales; family Nocardiaceae; genus Nocardia; species Nocardia sp. NPDC052316. Next base: position 186,395 of record NZ_JBIUBB010000002.1, on the reverse strand, counting down.
GCCCATTCGTGAAACTCGACCCCAAGACGCGCAATTACGATCCGGCGGACCGCACCGAAGTCGCCGCGCACGAACTACTCCACTCCATCGGCCTCGATCACAACGACAGCGGCTGCAGCATCATGGCCAGTTCGGTCAACCGGTGTCACAATGGCCCGACTCCGCTGAGTAAAAATGAGATCAACCAGCTGAACAGTATGTATAAGTCCGGGAAGCCGGGTAAGCCGAACGACCAGACAAAACCGGGCGACAGCGCCAGCCAGCCGGGTGGGCCGAACAATCAGCGCCCGAAACCACCGCAGAGTAAGCCGGGGCAAGACAGCGGGGATGATCAGTCCAGCCAGCCCGGTGACGGATCGGATTGGTCCGGCGACGGTGACGACGCCTCTGACGGCGGGAACCCGTTCGGTGATGACAACGGCAGTAACCCGTATGGCGACGACAACGGCGACGGCAGCAATCCGTTCGGCGACGACAACGGCGACGGCGGCAACCCGTTCGGCGACGACAGCGGCGGTAATCCGTATGGCGACGACAGCGGCGGCGGCGACGGATTCGACTGGCTCGACAGTTGGACCAATGATGCCTCCGACGGCGGCGACATGTTCGGCGACGGCGACGGCGGAGACATGTTCAGCGACACCGGCGACAGCGATATGTTCAGCAGCGACGGCAGCGATATGTTCAGCACCGGCGGCGACAATGACATGTTCGGCGACAATGACATGTTCAGCACCGGCGGGGACAGCGACACGTTCAGCACCGGCGGCGATATGTTCAGCGATGTCGGCGACATGTTCAGCGGTGGCGACAGCGGTGACATGTTCAACACCGGCGACCTGTTCAGCAGCGGCGACGACTTCGATTGGTTCGGCGGCGGCCGGCGGAACCAGTCCGGCGGCGGAGATCTCTTCGGCGGCGGCGGATTCGGCGATCTCGCGAGCGTCGGCGGCGGATTCGACGGCGGCGGCCTGTTCTAGCCCAGGCAACCACCGCGACCACGCAGCGGGCCGGACTCCTTTGCGCCGCAGGGAGTCCGGCCGTGCCGACGCTCAGACCTCGACGGCTGGGTGCAGGCGGTTGATCGTCCAGACCCGCTGCCGACGCACGACGAAAGCGGTGCAGGCCAGCGAGCCGAGCAAGAACCCGAGCAGGACCACGCAGTCCCGCACCAGATTACCGGTGAGCCCACCGGAGATCGTGACCCGCAGCCCATCGACCAGGTAGGTCATCGGCAGGAACGGATGAATGATCCGGAACGGCGCCGGCGTTGTCTCGATCGGATAGAGGCCACCGCACGAGGTCAGCTGCAAGATCAGCAGAACCAGCGAAAGCGCCTCTCCGACAACGCCGAACGCGACGCGAAGGAAGTGATCGATCGCGACGAAAGCCGCCGCAGCGAGGATCATCAACCCGGCCGTCCAGATCGGATGCACGGGGTCGAGTCGCAGCCCCACCTGGACCACCCCGTAGAGGATCAGGCCGCCCGCGACAGCAATACCCGCCACCGGCAGCCATCCGGCGACCGCCACGGTCCACGAACTGATCCGGCTCGCCACCGCACGCTGATTGAGCGGTTGGATGAACAGGTATGCGAGCAATCCCAGCACCCACAGGGCGATCGCGAAGAAAAACGGCGTCAGACCGCGCCCGTACAACCCGGCCGGGTTGAGATTGTGGCTGACGATACCCACCGGCGAGCCGAGCACATCCGCCGCGGCCGCGGTCTGCTCGGGACTGGTATCGGGGATCTTCACCAACGCCGAGTCGACGGTGTCGGCGACTTTGGTTGCGCCGGAGTGCAATTGGTCCGCTCCGGTCTGCAACGTCCGACTGCTCGCCTGCAAGGAAGCGAGGCTGTTGGTGATCTGGATGGCACCACCGGAGACGGTCGAGGCGCCTGCGGTCAGCGCGTGCAACGGTGCCGCGGCGGCGCGCAGGTTCTGCCGCACGATATCGACGCTGCCCGCCAGCCTGCCCGCCTGGTCGCTGGCCTGCGCCGCGGCGTCATGCGCCTGCCGGGCGGTGTCGGCGACGCTGCCCGCGGTGGACCCGACGGCCTGCACGTGATCGAGCGCCTGCCGGAACGTCGGGTCGAGCAGTAGTTCGGGGTGCGCGACCGCCAGCTGGCGCAGGTCGGCGCTGCCCTGGTCGGCTTGCTGACGCACCAGATCGGCGCCGCCCCTGACGAGTTCGAGCGACTGCGCGGCGGCGCCGGTCGCGTTGGACAGCGCCCCGGCCGCCGTCGGCAGGGTCGCCGTGCCGGTGTCGACGAGCTGGGTCACCGCGGTGTCGACCTCGTTGCTCGCCTGCGCGAGTCGCGCGACCCCGTCGGAGATCTGGGCCGTCCCCGCGGTCGACCCGTCCAGTCCGGCGGCCAGCGCGGCCGTGCCCTGCTGGGCGAGCACCGACGAGTCCACCAGCGCGTGCACACCGGTCGCCGCGACCTCGAGCTGCTGCTTCACCAGCGTGAGATCGCCGTAGATGGCTTTCGCATAGGCCGCGTGGGCGGCACTGTTCACCTGGTTCTGCAGCTCGGAGCGCGCCACGTCGGCGACCACGCCGACGATGAAATTGTTGGCGTCGTTGAGCGTGATGCCCAGGGTGGCCCGTTCCGGAATCGGTTTCTCGGCGCTGATGAGTTTCCGGCTGAAGTCCGGCGGGACGGTGATGGTGAAGTAGTAGCGGCCGTGGACGAGTCCATCCTCGGCGGCGTGCCGATCGACGAAGTGCCACTGGAACTTCGGAGTGGCGCGCAACTGCTGCCCGAACTGTTTGCCCGCGTCGACGACCTGCCCGTTCGCGGTGACCGGCCGGTCTTCGATGACGACGGCGACCGGGATCTGGTCGGTTTTGCCGTAGGGATCCCAGTTCGACCACAGGTACAGCGAGCCGTACAGCAGCGGTATGAGCGCGAGCCCGATCGGCACGAGTTTGCGCAGCAGCGGACCGCGGAATCGCCGAAACTCGAGCAGCGCCAGCCGTAGTGCCTTCACGCGTTCTCCTGGAGGTCGGATCGGTCGGCGGCCTGCGCGCCCGCCGCGTACGGCGGGGTCATGGTCAGCACGGTGATGTCGTCGAACGGCGGCGGCGCGGTGGCGGATGCGATGACGGTGCAGCCGTGAAAAGTCAACTCCCGCAGGCACTCCCACACCCACCGGGTCTCGCTGCTGGTACAGCCGGCGCCGACATCGTCGACCACGACGGCACCGGGCTGCTGCGCGGCCGCCAAGGCCACCGCGAATACCAGCTCTTCGCCCGGCGCCAGCTCCCCCACCAGCCGCTGCCCGGCGGGTGCCGCCGCCCCCATCGCGGCGAAGGTCGCCGCCAAGGCGGACTCGGTGAACCGGGGTCCGCCGATCAACGCGCGCTCGGCGATCACCTCCTCGACCCGGAGCCACGGATCGAGCACACAGCCGGGTTCGAGCCGCGCGATCGCCACCGAATCCTGGATCGCGCCGGGCTGCTCGTCGTAGCGGCGGCCCCCGACGACGAGGCGACCGGTGACCAGCCGCATCCGCCCAGCCAACGCCCACAGCAGCGAGGTGCGGCCCGATCCCGCCGACCCGACCAGCACGGCCAACTGGCCGGCCGCAACCTCCAGGTCCACGTTTTCGAACGCACAACCCGACGACCCGCGCGCAGCGAGATTGTCGGCCACGACATCAACACCCACCCATGTCACCCGATCGATCATAGAGACCGTTCCGTATGTCGAGCGCGAACGCCGCACCCCTACGATCCATTCGCCAGCAATCTTGGCTGGATAGGTCGGTGCGCTGGAGGTGACGGCTGGCCGAACGTTATGTGAAACGGCAGCAACTGGGGAGCCACCGACCTTGGTACGTCGTTGTTTTCCGCTATCGTGACTTTCGTGACAGTGCGAGTCGGGGCACCACGCAGGCGTGGCATCGCCGTCGTGCTCGCGGCGGCCGCGCTGTTGCTCGCCCACGCGCTGTTCATGTGCGTGCTGGGGCTGCCCGGGGTTTCCGGGACGGCCGAGCCGGTGCCCACCCTCGTCGCCGCGGAGCAGTCGCTCGGCGCGACCACCCATGCGGACCCGGCCAGCGAAGGCCACGAGCAGGGCTGTCTGGCCAGGGCACCGCAGCGCGAGGCCGAGCACGAGGTCGACTCGACCACGACAGACCTCGATAGTGCTGACGCACAAGCGGATACGAGTCGGCGGCCGCGATTCGCCGGCTGGGGGCCGTGGCGCATCGCCGCGCCCGACGGGCGCGGCATTCTGCGAGATCTCTGTATCGATCGGTGCTGACGGGCACCCGGTCGGTCGCCGGTTGACGGCGGGCCGACGCGCGGGTTCGTCCGATACTCACCCGGCATCTCGGATGCCGATTCGATGCTAGGAGTTCACGCATGTGCAGTGCCGTCGTCGATCGTGTCGTCTTGTCCGCCGATCATCTCCACGCTCAGGAACAGGCCCGCCGCCGCCCGGCGACGCTCGTCGGTGACACCCCCGTGCTCTGGATCGGGGAGCCGTTCGCCATGGACGGTCGAGGATTCTGGGCCAAACTCGAGGGTCACAACCCGGGCGGGATGAAGGACCGTCCCGCGCTGCACATGGTCGAACGCGCGGTGGCGCGCGGCGCGCTGCGGCCGGGTGCGCGCATCATCGAATCCACCAGTGGCACGCTGGGTTTGGGGCTGGCGCTGGCCGGTATCGCGCATCGCCACCCGGTCACCCTGGTGACCGACCCCGGCATGGAGCCGATGCTGCGGCGGATGCTGACCGCTTACGGCGCGACCGTCGACCTGGTCACCGAACCCTGCGCGATCGGCGGCTGGCAGCAGGCGCGGCGCGATCGGGTGGCGCAGCTACTTGCCGCCTATCCGGGTTCCTGGTGTCCCGACCAGTACAACAATCCGGACAATGTCGACGGCTACCAGTCGCTGGCGCTGGAACTGCTCGCCCAACTCGGGCACATCGACGTGCTGGTGTGCTCGGTCGGCACCGGCGGGCACTCGGCTGGGGTGGCCCGGGTGCTGCGCCGCTTCCAGCCCGAGCTGCGGCTGGTCGGCGTCGACACGATCGGGTCGACCATCTTCGGGCAACCCGCCGCGGCCCGGCTGATGCGCGGCCTCGGCTCCAGCATCCACCCCGCCAACGTGGATTATCCGGCCTTTGCCGAGGTGCACTGGGTGGCTCCGCACGAAGCAGTCTGGGCGGCACGAACATTGGCGGCCACGCACTATTGCAGCGGCGGGTGGAGCGTCGGCGCGGTGGCGCTGGTCGCGGGGTGGCTGGCGCGCACCCAGCCTGCGGGGACCCGGATCGCCGCGGTGTTCCCCGATGGACCGCACCGCTACACCGACACCGTCTACAACGACGACTACTGCACCGAGCACGGATTCTTCGACCTGCCGGTGCCCGCCGAGCCCGACGTGGTCGGCGACCCGAACGAGCAGGTGGTGCGGTGCTGGACCCGCTGCACCACGGTCGTCGCACCGGCCGCGGCGGTGTCGCGGTGAGCGGGCTGTTGCGGCGCTGGGCCGCGTTCGACCGGCCGAGCCAGGTGCTGATGGTCAACCAGTTCGGCATCAACCTCGGCTTCTACATGCTGATGCCCTACCTCGCAGCACATCTGTCCAGCGGGCTCGGGATGGCCGCCTGGACAGTCGGTCTCGTGCTCGGCGTGCGAAACTTCACCCAGCAGGGCATGTTTCTGGTCGGCGGCACGCTGGCCGACCGATTCGGCTACAAGCCGCTCATCGTCGCCGGATGCGCCTTGCGCACAGCGAGTTTCGCGCTGCTCGCACTGGCCGACACCCTGCCCGCCGTACTGATCGCGGTAGCGGCAACCGGATTCGCGGGCGCACTGTTCAACCCCGCCGTGCGCGCCTACCTGGCCGCCGACGCAGGCGACGAGCGCCGGGTGGCCGCCTTCGCCATGTTCAACATCTTCTATCAGGCAGGCATCCTCGCGGGCCCGCTGGTCGGATTGGCTTTGACGACTTGGGATTTCCGCGCCACCGCCGGGGTGGCCGCCGCTGTGTTCGCCGTACTCACCGTGGTGCAGCTGCGCTGGTTGCCGACCACCCGCGACACCGGCCGCTCCGACGTGCGCGACTCGGTGCTCACCAATTGGCGCATAGTGGTACGCAATCGACCGTTCCTATTGTTCTCGGTCGCCATGGTCGGCTGCTACGTGCTGTCGTTCCAGGTGTATCTCGCTCTGCCGCTGCAGGCCGGAATCGTAGTCGGCCCAGGTAGATCCGACACCGGACTGATCGCGGCGATCTTCGCGGTCAGCAGCATCGTCGCCATCGCCGGGCAACTGCCGATGACCAGGTGGCTCGCCCGCCGCGGCGGCTCCGGCCGCGGCCTGATGCTCGGCATGACCCTCATGTCGGCCGCCTTCCTCCCCCTGCTGCTCGCCCCGACCACCACCATCCCCGGCGGCGTCCCCGCCGCGACCACCGCCCTCCTCACCTGCGCCGCACTCTTGGCCCTAGCCACAGCAGCCGTATTCCCCTGCGAGATGGACACCGTCGTTACCCTCGCCCGCGGCCGCCTCGTCGCCACCCACTACGGCTTCTACAACACCATCGTCGGAGTCGGCATCCTCCTCGGCAACCTCACCACCGGCGCCGTCTTCGACTACCTCACCAACTCCGGCCACCCCACCCTCATCTGGGCCACCCTCACCCTCATCGGCGCCACCTGCGCCACCGCCCTGTGGGCCCTGAATCGGGCCGCTGTCAGCGCCGGAACTCCTCGATCGGGCGGAACTCCGCGTGGCGGTCGCCGACCTCGTGGCGGTACCACGCCTCGCGTCGTCGGCACTGGATCCGGTCGGTGAGGGCGTCTACTCCGGGGAGCGTGCGGCGCAGGGTTTCCCAGGTGAAGATCAACGGAGCTTGGGCGATCGGGTGGAGTATCCAGGGAAAGCGGTGGGGCATCACGTGTTCGGCGTAGGTGGTGGGGGGTAGCCAGACGGCGGTGTAGCCGATTTGGATGCGGTAGTTGATTTCGTCGCGGAGGCGTTTGCGCCAGGGGGTGCCGGGTTTCGGGGCGAAGGCGGGGAGGTAGGACTCCACCAGTTCGGCGCCATCGGTGCCCGCGGTCTTGGCGCGCTTGACCATCGCGGCGAACATCAGCTGGGCGCCCGCGTTGAAATCGGTTGGGTACCAGTCCGGTTGGACGCCGAGGAGGTGGCCTACGTAGCGCCAGAAGTGCATGGTCGCCTCGATCTCACGGATGGTGGTCTGGTAGCCGAGGCTCCAGAGCGCCAGGCCGGGTACCACGCTGCCCGCCATCAGGGTGAGGGTCGCGTCGCCGACGCTGATGGGTACGCCCCAGGCGTCGAGGTCCCATTCGGGGCGCTGCATCAGTTTGCGCCGGATGAACACGTGCATGATCCGTACTCGCATCGCGGTCTGGCGTCCTCGGGCGCCGGGCGCCAGGCCGCCTGCGTCGGAGACATCGATCCAGAATCGGACGGTTTCGAGCTGTCGCTTGTGTGCGCGTTCGCCGGCGTAACCGCCGGTGTAGGACAGCGGTTTGGCGATGGAGCTCTCCGAGTACATTTCCAGGGTGCTGGTGGTGGCGAAGCTGAATACGGATGTGCCCCAACGGCGGAAGACGCGGGCACCGAGGTCGACCAGGTCCTGGTTCAACCAGTCCGGCGCGGTATCGAACTCCTCGAACAGCCGGATCAGCGACGACGGCGCGTCGGGCACCGCGTCGATCCCGTGGGTGAGGGCACGATCGAGCATCGCCCGGCCTGCCTTGGGCCCGAGCTCACCCAGGTACACCTCGTCGACGAAGGCCTCCGCGACAGGGTCGGCCCGATAATAGGCGGCGGCGAAATTCCGGACCAGTTCCTCGTCCGGTTGGGGATCGAATCGTGCGACGCGCCGAATCAACCGGCGCATCCGCTGCACTCGCGGATCGGTGATGCGGGCCCAGTAGCGGAACTCGGCGGGAGCCCGCTCGGCGTCAATCGTCATGAAAAGACTGTAAGTTGAGTAAATGCTCACCTTCTACTCTAGTTTGTGACGGCCCCGAGATGACCCCCAGCGACCGATCTGATCAGCGAAAACGTCCACAGCAAGCACGTTCCCGGGAAACGAGGGAGCATATCGTGGCCAACGCTGCTCAGCTTTTTGCCGAACGCGGTATCGCGGAAACGTCGACCAATCACATCGCCGCCCGAGCGGGTATCAGCATCGGGTCGCTCTACCGGTACTTCGCCGACAAGAACGCCATCATCGACGTGCTCCGCGCCGAGCTGCTCACCGAGCTGGAGGAGCGTTTCGCCGAAACCGTGGTGACCGCAGTGGCCGTCGCGCCGCGCGAGGCGGTGGCCAACAGCCTCACCGCGGTGCTGGACGTGGTATCCGAGCGGGAGGGCCTGGTCCGAGCCCTCGCCGCCGACACCACCGCGCACGGCGTCGGACTGCCCGATCTCGAACGTCGCCTGCTCCTGCTCACCAGGGCTTACCTGCTGCACCAGCTCGGCCCGACACCGCAGCAGGAACTCGAGGTCAGAGCGTTCGTGATGGTGAACGCCGGACTGGCGGCGTGCTTGCGCTTCGCGCTCGGCCCGACTCCGGAGGTGGACCGCGATCTCCTGATCGCCGAAACCGCCGACATGATCGGCGACTGGCTCGACGCCGTCGCGCAACGTGGGCACTGAACCGGAAACCTGCCGTCCAGTCCCCTAGTCAAGATGCGGACTTCTCTTCGGCCCGCAATGTCGTTGCCCCTCAGCGTTGTTCGAGTCCCCGACCAGCGGCGCGCCGATCTCGCGCGGCCAACGAGAACCGATCCCGTCGCGAGCCGAAATGAACAAGCGACCAAATACTTTCGGTTCGCACTCTTGACGCAGCGGGGTCCGTGGCTCCAAATTTATCTTCCGAGACACGAAACGCCGTTTCTCACAGTGAAACACAGGAGTCACGTTGGTTATCATCCAACGTCTGCTGGTCGCCATCGGCTTGATCGCCGCCGCCACCGCATTCACCGTCCCCACCGCGCACGCTCAACCGGCGGCGACCAAGGTGGAAAACACCATCGAAATCCGTTGCGCGTTCACCATCCTGCGTCAGAGCAGCGACTGGTACTTCCCCGCGGGCAACCCCAAGGCGCTGCTCTGGCTGCAACACGGCTTCGCCAGCGCCAATGATTCGGTCGACGAGACCGCGAGAAAGTTCTCCGCGCAAGGCTTTCTGGTCTTCGCGCCGACCCTGCCCACCGCCAATATCTTCGGCTGCACCGTAGAGAACCTGGCCAACAACACCGATTTCCTGCACAACGTGGCCGACCTGTTCGGTAAGTCCGCGGACCCCGGTGACAAACTCGGCCGCAGCTTCGCCGACGCCAAGAAGAAGGCCGGGCGGCCGGACCTGGCACTACCGAACGCCAAGGTTTTCGCCGGGCATTCCGCCGCAGGCGAGGCCGTGCCGTATGTCACCCAGGTATTGCGCGAGGATTACGCAGCCGCTTTCGGCTCGGTCCGCGGGCTCATCCTGTTCGACCCGGTGAAGAGTTTCCTGGGAAACAACCTCAGCAGTTCGCTCAATCATCTGAGCAACACCACGCTGCCGATCCTGGCCGTCTCGGCTCCGCCGTATGGCTGCAATCGCAACGGCAACGGCACCGAGGAGCTGATCGAACAGATCTCCCGGCCTTTCCTCGGTGTCCGGCTCACCAGCGGGTCGCACATCGATGTCGAGGCGTCTAGTGCACCAGCCCCCGACAAGATCAATTGTGGCACCCCGCAGGCGAAGAACGTCTCCGCCCTGCACACCCTCGCCACCGCCTGGGCGGGCGATTTCGTCACCGGCTCGGCAACCGCCGATTACTACCCCGGCGGCACGTACTACGAAGCCCAACGATCCGCCGGCATTATCCAAACCCTGCCATAACCGATGGACTCCGTTGGGGGTCAACGCAAGTCGTTGACCCCCAACGGAGTCGACCCCGCTCACCATAGACGCTCGGAAACTCCTCGCGAATCGGAAGCCCCCGATGTTCTTATCCGTCCGCCGCCTGGCTTTTCTCCTCACCGCCGGACTGATCGGCCTACTGAGCCCCACCCTCGCCCAAGCAACTCCGCCCGACCCGACAATGTTCGGCGACTTGTGCATTCGGGCACAATCACAGACGGCGAATCTGAATGTGGTGGCATACCGACGTGCGGGCGGAGCTCTCGAAAAGGCCGTGTATCCAGACCTCGCCTCTTTCGCCGCCGCCAAACCGCCGGCTCGCCCGCTCACCGTCGCTCGCTACAACAGCTACGAGGACGCGGCGGCGACGCAGCCGAAACAAGTGCGGTGCAAAGGAAAGTCCGCCGACCACCTCACCGCCGTCTACGGTGCCGATATCGCGGGCCCGGAGGGAACCTGCGCCGCGGCGAACCGCCAGCCCCTCGCCGAGACAGCGCGAATGCTCACCCCGGCAGAACGCGACGCTCTGGTCCACCGACCGAACACCATTCAGATCGACCCCGATACTTCGGCAATCAACGGCCCTGACTGGCTGGCCGACTTCCCCGCCGCCACAATGGATTCCGCGGGAAAGCTACATATCGGATCGAAGTCCCTCTACGTGCCGTTCGCTACTCCCGACATTCCGGAGGCCTTCAAGGGGCAGCACTACTGCACCCTCATCGCCCACGCTTACCTGAAGCGACTGATGCTCGGTCTGGCTCAACCGTGATCGCGCCGAACGAATTCGCCTCGCCTGGCGGCACATCGGCGTGCCCCAGCTAGTGCGAACCATTCGGCCGGCGACCGTGCGCGGCACCCATCCGGGCAACCAGCGCCGACCGCAGATACCACACCCCGCTGGCTCGGGCCGGGTCGAAACCGGTGAGCTCGCCGATCCGGCGCAGGCGGTAGTCGACGGTGTTCGGGTGGATGCCGAGGCGTTCGGCCGATCGCACCCTGCTCAAATCGGTCTCGATGTAGATCTGCAGGGTCTCGCGCAGTTCCGGGTGATCATCCAACGGTGCGAGGTGGTCACCGAGCAGGTCGCGGGCGACACCGGGGCGGCTGAGTTGGTGCTGCAGCGCCAATTCGGCGAAGCGGTGCACACCGGGCTCGAGTCCCATTCGTTGCGCCGTATCGAGGAGTTCGTGCGCCTGACGGGCCGCGGTGGACACCTCGTCGGGCCGGGCGGTCACCACGGTGGCGGTGATCGGCACGCACGCCGCCTCGGCCAATGCCTGCACCAGTCCGTCGAGTTCGGCGTCGGTCCGCGCGGTACTCGGCACGAGCACCGTTCCCCCGTCGACGGACAGCAGCGACAGTGCCTCGCCGCCGAGCAGTGTCGCGAGCGCCGATTGCAGGCGGCGCAGTTTACGACGGGCGACCACCTGGCGGTCGAGGCCGGGACGGCTTTCGTCGGGGTGCGCGGGCAGCGCGATGGCGAGCACGAAATATTCGGCGGCGAAACGCATCTCCGGCGGCATCGGCTGGCCGCCGAGCAGCACCGACGTCAAATTGTGCGTGGCCGTGTGATGTTCGGCCGCGTCGGCTTTGTGTTCGCGCACATAGGCTTTGCACACCGTGGCCGTCACCAGCTTGGACAGCTCGACCACCCGGCTCATACCGGTGACAACGCCGAGCGGGTCGGCCGGGCCGGAACGCGCGATCAGGTCGAGGCCCATCTTGCAGCCAACATTGACCGCGTGCAGCACCGTGTCGACGGGAACACCCGCGCGGGCACAGCCCGCCGCCGCGGCTTCGAGCGCGTCGGTGCCGGTGCGCACCGGGTGCCCGTTCAACCGGTGGATCAGCCAGCCGAGGCAGATCCGGACCACGACCTTGACCTCGCCGTGCAGCGCGGCCGTGGGCAACGGCCCGGCCGCCGCGACGTGGTCGAGCACCGCGCGGGTCAGTTCGTCGAGATCGCGCGCCGTCGCGGAGATCTGTCGCTCGAGCACACCGAGCTCGGGTCGGTCGAGACTTTCGATCGTCACCGGTGGCCTCCTTGTCTGCCGTGAACCGCAGCGACTACGACGACGGCAAGCAACTGAACCTCTGCCACACCGAGAACTTCGCTGTTATCGGACTCCTGCTGTGTGGAAGCAACGGTAAACCGAGCGCCAGCTCACCTTCTACTCCTCTTTCAGCGCTCGTCACCGACGGCATTTCGACCCGCTCACCAGGCGAGATACCGGATCAGCAGCAGGCCCCGGTACCGACGACCTCGGCAGTAGATAGCGAGGTGCTCACTTTTTCCCGCGCACCGCTCTGGTCTCCACGTCGACCCACGCCGCGATCATCCGCGCCGTCATCTGCAGCGCCTCCGCCCGCGCCGCGCTGTCTACCTCCAGCGCCGTCGCCCGCAGCACCGCGGCGAAGCCGGTGTTGATGATGACGAAGGTCATCACGTCGTACTCGTGATCGTCGCCGGGACCCAGCATCTGGATCACCATCACCTTCACCAGCAACCGCAGCCGTGGCTCGAATTCGGGGATCCCGCTGCTGTAGAACTGCACGCCCGCGACCAGCGCCCGCACCAGCTGGGCGTTCTCCACCAGCTCGTCGGCGATGACCTCCAGGATCCCGGTGATCACCTCGACGCTCGGCTTCTCGCCGAGGCCGAATACCCGCTGGGAGAACCGCTGTTCGATGTTCTCCAACAGGCGCCGCAGCAGTTCTTCGACCATCACCGAGCGGTCGGCGAAGTACCGGTAGACCGTGCCGATGCTCACCCCGGCCGCTGCCGCGATCCGGTTGGTCGAGGTGTTGGCGATACCGCGCTCGCCGAACAGCTGCGCGGCGGTGTCCAGAATGTGCTCGCGGGTCGCCTTGGCCCGTTCCTGCGTGGGACGGCGGCGCTGACCCACAGCTTTCGGCGGCATCGCGTACTCCTTCGAAATGAGCTTTGCTCAGTTTAGTCGGGCCTCGGATGTGCGAGAGTGATGCCACCGCGACGAGCGGCAGGTGGGCCGATGGAGGTACGACAGTGGGCGATCGGGTGCCGAAGGGTCGGCTCGCGCGCGGGAGCAAGCTCGGCCGATTGGCGGCGGGCCAGGCGCTGCGCGGGATGGGCACGCGGTTGTCGATGATCGGGCGCACCGAACAGGCCCGGCAGGTGCTGGCCGAACGGTCGACTCTGCAGGCGGCGCAGCAACTCGTCACCGTGCTCGGCGGGCTGAAGGGCGCGGCGATGAAGCTGGGCCAGATGCTGTCGGTGCTCGACGTGGACCTGCTGCCGGAGGCGCACCGGGAAATGTTCCGGGTCAAGCTCGCCGAGCTGCGCGATCAGGCACCGACCGTGGCGTTCCCGGCCATGCGCGCGGTGATCGAGGACGATCTCGGGCCGATGGCACGGGTGTTCGCCGACTTCGACGAGATCCCGATCGCCGCGGCGTCGATCGGTCAGGTGTATCGGGCCCGGCTGCACGACGGGCGTGCGGTCGCGGTCAAGGTCAAATATCCGGGCGTGGACGACGCCGTCGAGGCGGACATGCGCAATCTGGCAATGTTCAGCAGGCTGTGGAAGTCCATGCTGCCCAGCGCCGCCGACACCGACGTGCTCGACGAGATCGCGCGCAACATCGGCGGCGAGCTCGACTATGTGCGCGAGGCGCGCACACAGCACCGGGTCGCCGGGCGCTATCGCGGCCACCCGTTCGTCACGGTCCCGGACAGCATCGAAGAATATTGTGGGCCACACGTTTTGGTGACCGAATTTCTCGAAGGCGAACCGTACCAACAGATCAGGGCGTTGCCGAGCACGGAGCGCAATCGGATCGGCGAGCTGATCTATCGCTTCTACATCAGTTCGCTCTTCGCGGACTTCGAGTTCTGCGGTGACCCGCATCCCGGCAATGTCATGCTCGCGGCCGACGGCAAACTCGGGTTCGTGGATTTCGGGCTCTACCACAGCATGGACCCGGTGCACGTCGAGCTGGAGCGGGCGTGCCTGCGGGCCGCGGGCGAGTACCGCGGCGACGATCTGTACGACATGTGGGTCCGGCGCGGCATCATCGACCCCGGCTCCGGTGTCACCGCCGAGGAATGTCTGGACTACGTGTGGGCGGCCGCAGGCTGGCATCTGGTCGACGAGGAGATCACCATCACCCCCGAACTCGCCACCGGCGCTGTGATTCTCGCGGTCGACCCGAGGGCCGCGGAGTTCCGTGGCATGCGACAGCAGCGACTACCGCCCGAGCACGTGTTCTCCCGCCGGTCCGACCTGTTCACCTTCGCCGCGCTCGGCCAGTTGGAGATCACCAACAACTGGCACCGGATCGCCAGGGAATGGCTCTACGACGAACCGCCGGTCACCGAGATCGGGCGGGAGACGGCGCGCTGGCGTACCGGCGCACGACCGTAACCCGCTGCGCGGGAACCGGTTTCAGTCACGGCTGCCGCCACCGATCGGCTAAGCGGGCGGGATGAGATGGATCAAGAACTCCTGGTCTCGGGCTCCGGAACATCTGCCCTGCACGATCTCCGCTCCGTCGGCGGTGTCCTGGTCGCGTAGCGCCAGACAGTGATTGGTGGCGGTGGTGCGGATGCGGAAGCGCGCCGCGGTCGATGGCCCGGTCGCCTCTATTCGGAACTGCTGGGCGGGGTTGTCGTCGGCACAGTCGTCCCGAGGTTCCAGCAGATCGTCACCAGGCCCCTCGACCAGCACGGTGAGGCAGCCGATGCCGTATCGCGAGTGGTGCCACTGGATTTGCACCACGCCCTCATCGATCGGGTCGAGGTAGATACGCGGCGACGACTGTGTGCACGGACGCTGGGCCGCGATGGCGGTGGGGTAGCGCTGGGTACGGTCACGCCCCTCGGCCAGGCACAGTTCCGGCGTACGGGCCGGTTGGATGCGTACCCAACTCCCCACATCGGCGAGCGCCAAACCCGCCACCGGCTGACTCGCCGTCGGCACCGTGTCGTCACGCGTGTGCAGCACGAGGTCCTGCACACTCAGGGTGACCGCAACGCCGAGCACCGCGGCCACCACGAGGTTGACGAACTGCAACCAACGCGAAAGACGGTGTCGCTGCGGGTCTTCCGACGTTTCGGCGACCCCGTCCCGCTCGTCGCCGGGAATGCTCTCGGCGGCGACTCTGACCTGCTGCGACTCATCCCGTACCGCGATCCGCCTGCGGGCGTCGAGCCACTTCTTCACCTGGTCGTCGTCCAGTCCGCACGCGTGGGTGAACGCGATGACGAACCTTTCCCTCGGCAAGGTGTCGCGCCCCAGCGTGGTCGCGATGGTGCTGGACGGAAGCACATCCCCGCACGCCGCCGCCTTGCCCTCCAATTGCCGGTAAGCCAACCCGGACCATGCCTTCAGTAGCCGCAGTGCGGTGATGAACTCCGTGGGAGAACCGACCCCCTCCGGCTCGGGTAGGCAGGTCGACGATAGGGCGGGTTCCCCCTCCTCACGCTCCATAGCTTCCAGCATGGCAGAAGTTTTTCGGATCGGTATACCCAACTTCGACCGTCTCTAACGCCCCGAACCAATTGGAGTGCAACAGATTGCGTAGAAGTGCCTAGTAGCAGGTACTTGCTGTTGCTTAAATTCACTGCACCACTTGCGTTTCCAAGACCCCCCATCCGGGGCTACTCACATAGCGTTGTCCGACACCGTATTTCACACATACTGTGCGAGTACGAGCGACCGGCGCCGGGCCGAACGTTCGTTCACGTCCGAGTTCGGACAAGGGCGCGCGGCGCCGCAACCGCGGCGGCCGCAACCGCGCGTCGGTGCTGGTAGCCGGGGCAAGTCGAGGCAGCCGATGGGCGTTCGAGCACGTTCACGAACATGCCCGATGTGTCCCGAACACGGCCTGAACAGCGCGAACGCTTGTCGGGCCGCAGCACCCGCCGCAAGACTGAAACGACCAAACACCGCTGCCATCCGCCCCGCCGGAGCTCGGATGCCGGAGGGATCTCCGCGAGCAACAGCCCATCCCACTCGAGCAGAAGACGTGCCGTCGTTACGGCACTTACGGGCTATTCGGCGATACCGCTCACTGCCCCAGGGGAATTCACCTAAAGGAGGGTCCTGAATGAATGCCCGAAAAAATATTCCTCATGAATGGCAAGTCGTTGTCGTCGGGGCAGGTAATGCGGGCCTCTGCGCGGGAACAGCGGCGTTACAGGCCGGCGTGAAATCTGTCGCCGTCCTCGAGTCGGCGCCGAAAGAACTGCGCGGCGGAAACAGCGCCTTGACGAAGAGCGTGCGTTTTCCCTGGCACGACCGGTCCTACATCGCCGCCCTGCTCGGCGAGCCGGACGACCACCGCGTGGCCGATCTGCTGGCCGGACGGCGCGAATACACCGAGGACGACTATCTGGACGACTGGCTCCGCGTCTCCGGCAGCCAGGTCGACGCCGCGCTCATCGAGTCCATTATTCACCGCGCCAATGACGCGATTACCTGGATGCACAGCCTCGGCCAGCGGTGGGTACCGAGGAAGAATCCACTCCCCGGCGACGTACCCGTGGTTTTCGACGGCGGCGGACAAGGCTTGCAAGAACGCAACTTCGGCCAGTACGAACGCCTCGGCGGCGTCGTCTACTACGACAGCCCGGTCACCGGCATCGAGCCGTCCGGTGGAAAGTACCGGCTGCACGGTTCCGGCCCGGCGTTTCCCGTCGTCTGCGACGCGCTGATCCTCGCCTCCGGCGGATTCGAGGGCAATGCGCAGATGCGCGGACTCCACCTGGGCGAGCCATGGCGAGAGGTGAAACTGCGCGGCGTGCCGTTCAACGACGGACTTCCGCTCGCGGCCGCCATCGCGGTCGGCGCGGACACGGCGGGCAACTGGCGGAAATGCCACACGACACCGCAAGGTATCGGGCTGCCGAGCTACCTGTTGCCCGGGCAGATGTCGAGGTCACATGAATTGACGCGCTACGCCTTTCCGCACGGCATCGTCGTCAACCGGTCCGGACGCCGATTCTTCGACGAGTGCGCCGAATACAGCAATCTGGCCTACGTCACGCTCGGGCAGAAGATCATGGACCAGCCGGGCAAGATCGCCTACCAAATCTTCGACAGCAAGGTCATCAATGCCGGGCTGTTGCCGGACAGCTATTTCAGCGATCCCGCGTCCATCATCACCCCGACGCTCGAGGACGGCGCTCGGCAGCTCGGCATCGACGCAGGCCACCTACGCGACGAGGTGCAGCGGCTCAACGGTGACACGCAGGCGGTCACCCATCTCGACGCGCCGCCGTTCCTTTTCGTTCCGGTGGTCTCCGGGTTGACCTTCACCTACGGCGGGCTCTCGGTGACGGAGCACGCCGAGGTGCGCGGCGGCGGCGAGCCGATCGACGGACTGTATGCGGCCGGAGTAATCGTCGGCGGCCTGTACGACCAAGGTTATCCAGCAGGTACCGGCCTGATGGCGGGTGCGGTACTCGGCCGCGCCGCCGGGACGCACGCCGCCGCATACGCGCTCCGCGCCAGGACGGTCTGACATGCGCATCGTTGTCATCGGCGCCGGGATGATCGGCGCACGCCATGCCGCGTACTTCGCGCAGGCGGGCCACCAGATCAGCACCGTGGACCAGAAGGCCGAGGCCGACTTCGACCGGTTAGCGCAGGTACCCGACCCGACGCAGGTGGCGGCCTGGGTGGTCGCCACCCCGACGGCCACCCACCTGCCGGTGCTCGGTGAGGTGCTGAGTTACCAACGGGACGCACGCATCCTGCTCGAGAAGCCGGCGTGCTACCCGACGGAGTTCGCCGATCTGACCAGCCTGGTCCGGCGGCATCCGCGGGCGCGGATCGTCGTCAACGACGTCTACGCCTACAGCGCGGCCGTGCGGCGCTTCACGGAGTCGGTGCGGCAGTTCCGGGCCTCGGATCAGATCAGGAAGATCACGATCGAGTTCACCAAGAACCGGGAGCGCGACGTCGCGAACGGCAGGTTCGTCGATACTCAGTACGGCGAGCCCGGGTACGAGTTCTTCCACATGCTGAGCATTCTCCGTTCGGTCCTGCCCGCCGACCAGTATCAGACCTATCTGCGCACGGTACCGATGTCGGTGACGCCGGAGATGCGGGTCTGCACGTCGATAGCGGGCTCGCCCGAAGTCGAAATCTACGCCTCGTCCAAAGGCGTTATCGGCCACGCGGACCTGGCCGGTTTCGCCTTCTCCGGAGCTGTCGCGAAGAACCACATCCATCGATCACTGATCCCCTACGGTGACGAACTGCGCTACCGCTTCGCGGACGTGGAGTTCGCCTCCGGCAGGCACGTGACTTTGGTATTCGAACCGCACTACGGCGTGGCGGTCGACTACAAGAACGAACACGCCGTCCATATCCGCGATGCCGCGTCGCAGCATCGTTTCCCGGTCTCCGGAAACCATTTCAAGGAGGCGCTGCTCATCCAGTTGGATCTATTGTGCCGCACCGCGGTATCCACTCCCCCGCTGCGACTGCCGGAGCATCAATTCATGGCAGACCTCGGCGGTCAGTTCAGCAAAGTTTAAGCACGACAATGTATTCGCACGATCGAAAGAGATTTACCATGCAAACCTACGAGGACGTTTCGACACTCCTGCGCGTCGCCCCCGACATGCTGCCCGAGGTCACTGATGTGGAGTCGGCCCGCACCCGCATCGCGACCGAGATCAAGTCCGCGGAATCCGCGTACGACCTGTTCGCGCAGGCTTGCCGATTCGAGCACCCCTTCACCGTGAGCTGGGTGCACCGGCCCGGCGAGCGGTCGGCGTATCTGTCGCTGGAACTGGCCGCGGAGTCGTTGGACGACGATCGGCACCGCGCACTGCTGGCCGGTATCGTGCTGTCGACCTCGATGTCCATCCCCTACGACTACCGAGCGCACGCCGCGCAGGAGCTGGTTCGGCTCGGGCCCGGCGAGTTCGCCGGCGCACTCCAGGAGGTCGTGGACTCCTACGAGCCGCTGCCCGCGCGCAGTCTCGAGGCGAAGATCAACGTGCCGACCGACGGCATCGATCACCTGTTCACCATTCCGGACACCGCCGAGGCGCGCATCGATCTGCTGATCACCGCGAGCACCTTGAAGACACTGGAGAGCCGATACCTGCTCGCCGGGCGAGTCCTCGGGCACACCAAGGTGCCTGCCGCGACGTCGGACGCGGAGCGGTTGATCGTCGAGGACGCCGGCACGACCATGGTCGCCCCTTCGGACTATCTGGTGCCATGGGACCAGGAGTTTCCCGGCCCGGACGGCGCCGGGATCACGCTCGCGGAGTTGATGCGCATCGTCCTGCTGTGCCCGGAGTTCAAACTGCCCGACGCCAAGGTGCGACCGATCCTGGTGGACTTCTACAAGTCCATCCTGCGGATCAGCGGCCGCTCGATCATCGGACTCTCGGCCGGTGTCTTCCACGTCGAGCACGGCACCCTCGCCACCCCGTCCTACTACTACCAGGGTCGCGATTCCATTCTGGGCAAGGGTTTGGTGATCGACTGCGTCGGCGGCGCCATCCTGCAGAACGGCTCGTTCCTCGGCGGCGGTTTCATGCCCATCCTGATCCACACGCACAAGCACATTCGTAAGAGCGGTGGCTCCGGCGCCTCGGAACGCAAGACGATCCAGCCGTGCATCTTCGCCGCCGAGGCCGGTGCCCGATTCCCGATGGACGCGGTCGGCTTGTTCGAGACCGTCGACTATCTCGGAAAAGAGGCTCCGTTCAAGGGCATTCGAGCGATTCCGCTCTGACCCCGCCCATCGGTATCAAGGAGATGAATGCTGTGTTCAATACTACTGTCGCCGTGGTCGGCGCCGGCTATGTCGGACTGACGACGGCGGTGTGCCTTGCTTCGCTCGGCCACCGAGTGATCTGCGCGGACGTCGATCCGGCGAAGGTGAAGACCTTGTCCGGCGGTGAATCCACCATCGCGGAGCCGGGCATGTGTGAGCTCGTCGTGGACGGATTGGCTTCCGGGCGACTGAATTTCGTGCTCGGCGCGAGCGCGGCGGTCGCCGAGGCCGAGTTCGTCATCCTCTGTGTCCCGACGCCGATGGGCCGCGACGGAGCGGCGAATCTGAGCATGCTGGAGTCCGTCGTCGCGGAGTTGCGGCCCCAGCTGCTACCCGGATGTGTCGTGGTGAACAAGTCGACCGTGCCGGTGGGTACGGCGGTGCGCATCACCGAGCTGATCGGCCGCGACGACGTCACGGTCGTGTCCAACCCGGAGTTCCTGCGGGAAGGATCCGCGATCTACGACTTCCTGAATCCCGATCGGATCGTGGTCGGCTCGGACGACCCGGACTCCGCCGAACGTGTTGCCGCACTGTACCGGCGGCTCGACGCGCCTGTGCTGTGCACCGGTGCGGCGAGCGCGGAGATGATCAAATACGCGGCCAACTGCTACCTGGCCACTCGCCTGTCCTATGTGAACGCCATCGCCGAGTTGTGTGAGTATCTCGGCGCGGACATCGGCGACGTGACCGCGGGCATGGGGTACGACCAGCGGATCGGTAACCAGTTCCTGCGCCCAGGCCCGGGATGGGGCGGGTCCTGTCTGCCCAAGGACACGGCGGCACTGTTGCGGTCGGCGCAGACTGTCGGCTGCGAGTTCCCGCTGCTGCGCGCCGCCATCGACACCAACGCCAGACAGCACGAGCTGGTGGTGGACAAGGTTCGTACCGCGGTCGGTGGACGATTGGCGGGGGTTCGGATCGGCTTGCTGGGGTTGACCTTCAAGGCCGGCACCGACGACCTGCGGGACTCGCCGGCCTTGACGATCGCGGGGCGGCTGGCCGCCGAGGGCGCGGACTTACGCGCTTACGACCCCAGCGTCCGAAAAGCGGTGCCGGGCACGACAGATGGCCTTCGAGTCATGGACACCGCGTACCACGCGGCACACGGTTCGGCCGCGATCATGGTGCTCACCGAGTGGCCGGAGTTCCGCGACCTGGACTGGAAGCGGATGGCAGGCTTGCTCATCGGCCGCTCGGTGATCGACGCCCGCAATCACCTGGACCCGCTTGTCCTGCACCTCGCGGGACTGTCCTGCGACCGTGTCGGTGGCGGAAGTCCGAAGCTGACCGATCTGGATCTCGCGGGCTGACGCGAAAGGCCCGGAGCCATCCAGGTTCCGGGCCTTTCCGCTGCGCCGATCCGGCAGCGTCAGCCGGTCTCGGCGAGGAAAGAGGCAGTGTCAGCGGCTATCTCGGCGGGATACTCACCGTTGATCGCGTGTGAGGCGTCCGGGTAGACCCGCACGGTGGCGTCGGCGAGCACGGACTCGGCCCGTCGAGCCGCCGCCGCGCTGTCGTGCATCACCGACCGGCCGGCCAGGAAGACCAGGACGGGCATCTTCAAGCTCTTCAGCTGGCTGTCGGAGAACTCCGTCGGCGCGGGCAGGTGCAGCGCGTAGGTCTGCATGCCTGCTTCGATCATGTCGGCGACGGGGACGTCCTCGACCGGGGCGCCGCCCGCGGTCCAGCTGTTGAAGTCGTCGCGCCAGCTCTTCGGGAACCAGCGGACGGTCGCCGGTATCGACCGGATGATCGCGCGAAACGGCATGCCCGCGAACGTCATTGCCGGATCGAGCAGGATGACGCCCGCGATCTTGTCCGGCTGCCGGACCGCGAGATTGGTGGCCGTCCAGCCGCCGATGGAGACGCCGAGCAGGTACAGCCGCTGCTCGGGCAACTGCTGGAGGGCCTGATGCAACCAGCGCGCCTGGTCGTCATCGTGCTCGATGGGGCGCGTCTGGATACTTGCACCTGGTTCACCGAGCAGGTCGATGGCGTAGACCGTGCGCAGCTTGGTCAGCGTGGGCAGGTTGTCCGCCCACATCGGTGTGGCGGCGGCGCGTCCGGGCAGCAGAACCAGTGGGGGTGCGGTGGGATCGGCGCCGTCGAAGCGATACACCCGGACCACGCCGTAGTCGGTCCGCAGATCCAGTGTGGCGCTCGGTGCGGGCAGGTCGCGCATCGCCCGTGTGTAGGTGTCGAAGAATCGGTCATGGCCCGCCGCGGAGGTGAAGTGGCCGACCGGAGAGGTGTCGCGGATCGCGAGCCAGGCCACCAGGCCGAGCGTGACCACTCCGGCGGTGATTGTCAGCAGCCGCCGCCTGCCCCAACGCCGCCGAGTTGCGTTGGGCGCCAATTGCTTTTCGTCGTTCATCGAGCGCCTTCCGATAGGGCCGTGCACAGTTCGGGGATTGCCTCAGCCGTGCCCGAGGCGAATCCAGAAGTCGATGTGGTGTCCGGCGTCGAAGTCGGTGGGTCCGATCCCGCCCGGCCCGGGGGCCAGCGACTGGACGAACGGCCGCTCCCCCGCGACCGGAGCCCACGCGGGCCGGTCCGGCACAGCAGGCTCACTCTTGTGCGCGAACGCCGACCAGTAGTCGATCATCGCATCGGCGAGCCCGCGTTGCGCGCCATCGAGTCCGCGCGCCAGGCCGGGCAGCTCGAACAGGTAAGCCAATTCGGACCCGTGGTACGCGCCGTACGGAAACGGCGCGGCGGGTAGGTCCGCGAACGGCGGCGGCGCCGGATCGGCGAACTCGTAGGCGAACACGGCGACCGACCCGGCCAGGGCGTCGCGGGCGTTTCTGGTGGTGTACGCCCACGTGCGATCGGTGTTGAGCTGGGCCAGCGTATTCGCGTTGTCACCGGCCTGCGCGGGATAGGCGGCGGCCACGGCGTCGGCGCGGGTGCCGAAGTCGGCGTCGAGTACTCGCCGGTATTCGGCCGCCGTCAATGGTGACGGCACCGTGCCGACGATCGACACGCGTGCCTCGTCGCGATTGTTGCCCAGGATGATCGGCACACGCGCGAATCGGCCCTCGCGCAACGCGATTGCCGGGTGATCGGGTAGTAGTGCGTTGCCGTAGCTGGGGCCGAACTGGGCCGGGCCGGCCAGCAATCGGTCGGTCGGGGCTCGACGGAGGCACGTGAGGTCGACGCCGTCCGGCGGGCAGCCGAGGCTCTCCGACAGTGCGCGCCCCTGCCGTTCGGCGTATGCTGGAGGATCGAACGCGGTGCTGCCGGTTCCGTCGGCGGCGTAGGGCGGCCACTCCGACATGCATGTCCCGCTCTGCATGATGACCTTGTGGAACAAACCGGTCGCAGCGGGTGACGTGAGCTGCGCGCAGGTGCTCATCGCGCCGGCCGACTCGCCGAACAGGGTGATATTGCCGGGATCGCCGCCGAACGCCGCCGCATTGGCCGTTGCCCAGCGCAGTGCCAGTTGCTGGTCCTGGAGACCGAACGTGCCGCCGTCGGCCATGCCGGGTAGGCGCAGGAAACCGAAGACGCCGAGGCGATAGTTGGCGGTCACCACGATCACGTCACCCTGGCTCGCCAGCCGGGCGGCACCGTACTCGGCCGCATTGCCCTGATAGAAACCGCCGCCGTGCAGCCAGACCATGACCGGTCGCGGACGGGTGGCTTTCGCCGCCGGTGTGGTGACATTGAGGTAGAGGCAGTCCTCGGATTGCGGTCCCTCGGACGGGTCGGCCGGATTCTGCATACACAACGAGCCCGGTGTGGTCGCGTCCCGCTCGCCCGACCAGGCCGGTGCGGATCGCGGCGGCTGCCAACGCAGTTCGCCGACGGGTGGCTGCGCGAACGGAATCCCCTGGAAGAGGCGGTGATCCGGGTGCACCGCACCGCGCACTGCGCCACTGGTCGTGTGCACCACCGCCGGGTCGGCTCGGTCCTGCGCACAGGCGGTGAGCAGGACTGCGATCAGGAGCGCGGCGAGCGCACAGCTTCCGGCGGCCAGTCGTGACTTCATCGGAGGGCCTTTCCTGGTTTCCGGCCGACGGTCGGGCGCCTGTCCACTACAGGCAGACTCCAAAATAGGACACTACTGTCTCATTAACAACCGCGTTCGTCCCATTGATTCCTTGGGGGTGCTACTGTTCGGCCATGGTCAGCCGCGGGCACTCCGACGCGACGCACGCTCCGTCGAGCGGCCCCCGCAGCCGCACCAGAATCGCCATCATGACCGCCGCGCTCGCGGCCTGGACGCGCGACTTCTCCGCCTCGCTCACCGACATCGCCGACCGCGCCGAGGTCAGCCGCAGCACTCTGCACCGGTACTTCCCGGAACGGCAAGATCTCGTCGATGCCGTCCTCATCGACTCGTTGCAGGTGGTCGACGCCGTGGCGACCGCGGCGAACGACGGCACCCGCTCCCCGCTCGATCATCTGATCTACCTGCTGCGGTCCCTCGTCGAAGTCAGCGACCGCGTGGTCTTCCTCTTCGCCGACCCACGCCGCTTCGCGGGCAACCCGCACTGGGGCGATGCGAGCGATGCGAGTGTCCGAACCCTGATCGCCGCCGCGCAGGCCGAGGGCACGCTCGACCCCCGGTTACCGACGGACTGGATCGACGGGGTCTACAACGCGCACATCTTCATGGCCGCCGAAGCCGCCCAACGGGGTACCGCGCCGTCACACGCGGTCGCGGACAATGCGATTCGCACGTTCCTCGGCGGTGTCGGGGTTCCTCCGTCGACCGAGCCGTAAACCTCGCCTGAATCATCTTTCGGTAACGGCCTTTTCGACCTCTCCGCGCACCCATGTCAGAAAGGTCTGCACGTCGGCGGCTGGTAGCGGCACCGCTGCCGTGCGAGGACGCTGGAAGCTGCGCAACGCGGCGTCGATAAGGACCTGGAAGTCCGCCTCGGCTGCCATGATCAGTTGGGCGGCTTCGCTTTTGGCCAGCCACCGGCCGGTGCGGCAGAACGCCACCGACCGGCAGCCGTTGAGCACCTGATTGTCGCTCAGGTGGCCCTTCCCCGTGGCGTGCTCGCGGACCGAGGCGAGCAGCGCGGCGAAAAGGTCGCGCGGCGCGGGCGGCGCGAGCACCTGCCGCACCTGGCTGCCGTAGAGCAGGCAGCCCGACTGGTAGGCGATCGAGCGATCGATGACATACCAGAAGGCCGAGGATCGCGCCGGATCGAAGCTGGCGCGATTCGACAGCAGCGGACCGGTATTGAGGTCGAGCAGATACCCCGCGGCGGCGGAGGGCCTGGCGGCGAAAGTGGCGTCGTAGACGACCAATTCGAGCCCGGCCGCAGGACAGGGCAGCGCAGGGTGCGCGAGCACTTCGGCCAGTTCGTGGATTGCCGATCCGGGTAGCGACGGGTCGACCACCAGGATCACGTCGATGTCGCTGCGGCCGTGGCGGTAATCCGCCAGCGCGATGGACCCGACCGCGAAGGCGCTGCGCAGCCGCGCCCCGCAGGTCTGGTGCGCCCGCCGCACGAGGTCCGTCAGGTACGGACGCACCTCGGCGGGCACCGCGGCTGGATCTACGAGAGCCATGCGGCCAGTATCCAGCAACGCCTCATCACCGCTCGGGCTACCCGAGTTCGGCCTCGGCCAGTTCGACCGGCGCGGCGTCGATCGGGTCGTCGTAGCGGTAGCTGTAGTCGTCCCGGTCGAACCGGACGGCCTTGCGGTAGGTCTTCAGCAACGACCACGGGCGAATGTACGGCGACTTGCCTTGGGAGTTGACGAAGTAGCTGTTCGAGCCCTCGCAGCGAGTCTCCAGGTAGTACGACAGATTACGGCCGCTACGCAGCATTTCCTGATGGAACCGCTCCTGCGCTTCGGGCCGCACCTCCACCGTGGTGGCGCCGCGCCGCCGGGTCTCATCGATGACGGCGGCGATATGGCGCATGGCGTTCTCGACGAAATAATGGAACGCGGTGCCGGTCCAGGAGTATGGGCCGATCATGATGAACCGGTTCGGTACGCCGGCGACGGAGGTGCTGTAGTACGCCTTCAACTCCTCGGTGTTGTAGAAGACCCCGAGGTCGAATCCGTCTCGGCCGATCACGGTTCCGGGTTTGTAGCTCTCCGGATCGGAGAACACCTCGTAACCGGTGGCCAGCACCAGCGCGTCGATCGTCCGCTCGACGCCGTCCGCGCTGCGGATGCCGTTCGGCTGGATCTCGGCGATGCCCGCGGTGATCAGCTCGACATTGTCCCGGTTCAGCGTCGGCAGATAGTCGCCGCCTGCACCGCCACGGATGCACACGATCCCGAAGCCGGGCCGCAACACGCGGCGGGTCTGCTTGTCCTTCACCTTGATTCGCAGCCACCCCGCGTAGGCCGCGCGTCCGACGGCGTCGACCAGCCCAGCACCCATCTTCCACAGCGGCGCGGGCGTGAAGACCGCGATGCGCAACATCGAGTCGATGGCGGTCTGCGCGAGCGCGTTGACGAATGCGGAACCGCCGGGCAGGGCCAGCAGCCGTTGCATCCACGGGCGCAGGACGAAATCCGGCTTCGGCAGATACACCTGGGGCGTGCGCTGATAGATGTCGAGCCGGTCGACCTGCGCGGCTAGTTTCGGCGCGATCTGCATGGTGCTGGCCCCGACGCCGATGATGGCCACTCGCTTGCCGGTGAAGTCGAAGTCGTGGTTCCAGTTGGCCGGATGCATGGAAACCCCGGTGTAGGAGGCTAATCCGGGGATGTTCGGCTCGGTCTTCGGATTGATGTAGGCACCGACCGCGCTGATCACGAATCGCGCGGTGATCACCTCGCCGCCGTCGGTGTGCAGCCGCCACAGCGCATGGTCGTCGTCCCATTCTTCGCGAACGATGGTGGTGTGGAAGCGCATTCGACGCGGCAGGTCGTGCTCGGCGGCGACATCCTCGAGATACTGCAAGATCTGGTCGCGCTTGGCGAAGAATCGGTCCCAATCCGGTTTACGCGCGAAGGAGAATTGATAGGTCGTACTGGGGATGTCGCAGCCCGCGTCGGGGTAGCTGTGGCTGTACCAGGTGCCGCCGAGCCCGCCGATCCGGTCCACGATCAGGAAGTTGTCGACCCCGATCTCCTGGAGCTTCACCCCGGCACAGATGCCGCCGATGCCCGCGCCGATCGCGACCACCTCGTACTGCGGTGTCTGCAC
The DNA here is from genome assembly GCF_044547795.1 of Nocardia sp. NPDC052316. Taxonomy (NCBI): domain Bacteria; kingdom Bacillati; phylum Actinomycetota; class Actinomycetes; order Mycobacteriales; family Nocardiaceae; genus Nocardia; species Nocardia sp. NPDC052316. The sequence continues at coordinate 159,569 of NZ_JBIUBB010000002.1, read as the reverse complement.
CGTGTCCACGAATTCTGCGGCGATATCGTTCATTTCGGTCACTTGGCGCCTTCCTCGACACGTCGGGCAGTCGGTTCGGTCGCGGTCCGGCCGTTGGTGGCGATCTCGCCCGGCGGGCGGCCGGTGCGGACGACTTCGGCGACGCGACGGCGAAAGAGCGGACCCAGTCCGGCGATTCGATAAGCCACCCGCCACAGCGGCGGGAACCACGTCGCGAAGCGCAGCGGCAGACGCGGCGTGACCGCGACCGTCCAGGCCACCTTGGTCCGATCGGCACCGACGTCGTCGAAGGTCATGTTCTCGGCGTACTGGCGGACGAGCAGATACTGCAGCCAGGTGGCGCTCACCACGCCGAAGGTGATGCGGCGCTGCGGTTCATACCGCCAGAACCGCTCGCGCTCCACCCACAGGACCCGCAGCGGCGCGAAGACCGAACCCATCTCGCGGATCACGCCCGCGCCGCGAGCCGGCGAGTCGTAGCGCACGCCGGTGCGCGGAATCGGAAGCCACCGCCACGCGTGATCGTCGTCCAGGGCGGTCCACACTGCCCATCGCGGCGCGTCGAAGACACTCTCCACGGTGAAAACCAATGCGGCGGTGTCGAAGACGGAATCGTCGACAGGCTGTACCGCGGGATACTGCTTCTGTAAGAACGAGGTGATACTCATGGTCGCCTCCCATTCGGATAAAGGGTGCTCAGCGCGCGACGGCGCGCCGGGGCGCGGCGTCCGCGCCGACCGGCCGCGTAGTCGTGTACCGGTAGTGGTCCAGCGGGAAATGCCGGTTGCTCCAGTACATTCCGAGCTGAGTGGTGGCCCGGAAGGCCGGGCCGTCACCCTGGTAGTTGATGTAGTAGGTGCGTGACGCCGCGCAGCCCTGCTTGAACAGGTAGGTGTTCTTGTTGCGGGCATACATTCGGGCGAAATACTCGTCGTGCGGTTCCCTGCGGATCTCCGCGCGGGTGGCCCCGCGGCGCAACGCCTCACCGATGACCCGTGCGCTGTGCGCCGCGGTGGCTTCGATGAGCGGGATCACCGAACCCGGCGCGTAACCGTAGGGACCGAAGATGTGGAACATGTTGGGGAACCCGGGCACGGAAACGCCCTCGTAGGCCTGATACCTGTTCGAATCCCAGAATTCGCCCAATTCGGTTCCGCCGCTGCCATATACGGGATACGGCGGGGTTGCGCCACGGTCCATCACCTGAAAACCGGTGGCCGTCACCACCAGATCGAACTCGCGATGTACCGCGTCCTCGGTGACGACGCCGCGCTCGGTGAACCGCTCGATCGCCGTGGTGACCAGGTCGACGTGCGGCTCGGTGTAGGTCTTGAAGTAGTTGTTGGAGATCGACGGCCGCTTGCAGCCGAGTCGATAGGTGGGGGTGAGCGCCCGCCGCAGCGTGCGATCGCGGACCTGGGTGAACAGGTAGGCCTTCAGCAGCACTTCACCGGCGCCGAGCACCGCGGAGGTGAGGCGCGGAAAGTCCGACAGCGCGAGCCCGACACCGAGGAAGGCGTTGACGGCGACATTGCCGATCAACCGGACCGCCTGCTGGGCAGGCGGCAAGTCGAGCACCCGGTGGCTCAGCCTGCCCAACGGGAAGTCCGGCTTGGGGGCCACCCAGATGGCGGTGCGCTGGAAGACGGTCAGCTGCTCGGCGTGCGCGGCCAACTGCGGAATCACCTGCAGGGCAGTGGCTCCGGTGCCGATCACCGCGACGCGTTTGCCGCGATAGTCATAGGAGTGGTCCCAGCGCGCTGTGTGCATAAGAGTTCCGGCGTAATCGGCAATGCCCGGAATCGCAGGCGGCTTCGGCTGTTCGAGCGCGCCCACCGCGCTGATCAGGAACCGAGCGGTGATCTCGGCGCCGTCGGTGGTCCGCACCCGCCACACATCGGCGGTCTCGTCGAACCGCGCCTCGACCGCGCCGCGCCCGAGCCGGAGCTTGTCGCGCAAACCCTGCCGATCCACCACTTCCTCGGCATACCGCTGGATCTCGTTGCCGGGGGCGAAGAATCGGGACCAGCGCGAGCGCTGCTGAAAGGAGAAGTTGTAGATCGGTGACGGCACATCGACCGCCACACCGGGATAGGTGTTGGCGTTCCAGGTACCGCCGACGCGATGCCACTTGTCGATGATCAGGAAGTTCTCGATACCCGCGCGGCGCAGCGCCACCCCGGTGCCGATACCGCCGAATCCCGCGCCGATCACGAGCACGTCGTGCTCGGGAATGCTGGTGGAGCTCATGGAAACCTACCCGTGGTCGTGCGGCGGGTCATGCCGCGGTGGTGTGGTCGGTGGCCGGGCCCGCGGCCGACGCGTCGAGCACGCGACGCAGGAACGCACCGATCTCGGCGATGGCCGCGCGGGCGTCCGGCAACAGGTCCGCGCCCGCCTGGAAGACATGGATGGCGTTGTCCCAGATCTGCAGGGTGTGCGGCACACCGGCCTCGGCGCACCGGCGCGCGAGCGCCCCCGAGTCCGGCAGCAACACCTCGAGATTGCTCACCTGGATCAGGGTCGGCGGCAGGCCGGTGAAGTCGTGGTTCACCGGCGACCAGGCCGGGTCCAGCACGCCCTCGCGAGCGAAACCGAGCAAGGCAGGTACGGCGAGCGCTCGCGCCGACAGCATCGCGTCGCGCCGATCGTTCGGGTGCCCGCGCCGGATTTCCGGGTCGAGATCGGCCCATGGCGCGATCGCCGCGATGGCCGCGGGCATGGGCAGCGCCGAGGTCCGGGTGGCCAGTGCGGCGGCGAAGGCTATGCCGCCGCCCGCCGAATCGCCGGCGAAGACAATGCGTTCGGCGGCGAACCCGCTGTTCAGCAGATGACGATAGGCGGTGATCGCGTCGTCGACGGTGTCGGTGATGTGCCCCTTCGGCAGCTGCCGGTAATCCACGTTCAGCAGTGCGACACCGGCCGAACGGGCGATCCGGGCGGTCAGCCTGCGATGGCTGTGCAGGCCGCCGGCCAGGAACCCGCCGCCGTGGAAGTACAGGATCGCCGCAGCCCGCTCGGCGTCATCGGGGCCGAGATGGTCTCGGTGCCAGAGCCATTCGGCGCGGAAGTCCGGAAAAAGGACAGCCCGGCGTTTGGTGCCGCGGGCGGGTCGCAACGGCATCGCAAGCAGGTCGGCCACGTTGGCTATCCGGAACGCGCGGCTGCCGCGCAGCGCGGCCGACTCACCGAGGACGCACAGGAGGTCGATGGCGGGTCGTAGCGTGCCGCGCAGGAGCGCGTGTGCCAGACGCAGCCGCAGACTGGCCTTGCTGGCGAACTCGACGTGCACGCCGTCGCGGGTCGTGGGCAGCGCGTGCGGTGCGGCGGTCATGCCGACGCTCCCGCCGGCACGGGAACCTGGTAGCGGTAGTCGTCGAGTGGGAATCGACGGCTGCCTCGGCGCGCCTCGAAGAACCCCGAGGGCCGCACATAAGTGCTGTCGCCCTGTGAGTTCCGGTAGTAGGTCGGGACATGGCCGTTGAGATCGGCCAGGTAGTAGCGCAGCGACTCACCCCTGCGGTGGATCTCGCGATGGTAGGCCTCGGCCGCTTCTTTGCGCACCTCACACCACGCCGCACCGCGGCGGCGCGCCTCGCCGATGGCGCGCACCGCGTGGTCGGCGGTCATCTCCACGAAGGCATGCCAGCCCGAGCCGGTCCACGAATACGGGCCTACCAGCGTCCATCGGTTCGGCAGGCCGTGCACCGAGACGCTCTGGTACGCCTGCAAACCCTCCTCGTTGTAGAACTCGGCCAGATCGAAACCGTTGCGGCCCAGTACCGTTCCCGGCCGGTAGGTCTCCGGGTCGGAGAACACCTCGTAGCCGGTGGCCAGGATGAGCGCGTCGAACCGGTGCAGCGTCTTGTCGGCGGTGCGGACACCGGTCGGCGTGATCTTCTCTATCGGCGTGGTCACCAGCGCGACATTGTCCCGGTTGTACGCCCGCAGATAACTGTTGGACAGGGTCGGGCGCTTGGCCACCAGGCCGAAGGTCGGGGTCAGTGCCGCCCGCGTGGTGGGGTCGGTGATCACCCGCGCCAGGTAGCGGCGATACAACGCCTGGCAGACGGCGTCGAAGCGGTCCATCACCGGATGCACCACGCCGCCGGGCAGGCCGACGATGGCGCGCAGCGCCAGATCGACCACCACCAGCGCGCCGCCGTGCAGCATCGGCTGGATACCGGGCACTCCCAGGACCCTTTGCAGCGCAACCGGAATCCGGAAGTCCGGTTTGGGCAGCGACCAGACCGGCGTGCGCTGGAAGACGGTCAACTGCCCGACCTGTGGCGCGATGGACGGAATGATCTGCACCGCACTGGCACCCGTGCCGATGATGCCGACTGTCTTGCCGGACAGGTCGTAGTCGTGATCCCAGTCGCTGGGGCGCAGGACTTTCCCCTTGAACGATCGGGTACCCGGGATGCCGACCTCTTCTTTGGGGCGGACGAAGGCGCCGACCGCGCTGATCACGAAGCGCGCCGTCACCACCGACCCGTCCGTCAGGCGCAGCTTCCAGTACCCCGACTCGTCGTCCCACTCTTCCCGATCGACCTCGGCGCCGAAGCGCACCCGCTCGCGCACACCGAACCGGTTCGCGACCTCGACGTGGTACTGCTTGACCTCCGGCCCCAGCGGGAACACCCGGCTCCAATTCGCTTTTCGGGCGAAGGAGTACTGGTAGGCCAGCGCCGGAATGTCCACGCCGAGACCGGGATAGTGGTTCTCGTGCCAGCTGCCGCCGACCTCGTCGGAGCGCTCCAGCACGAGGAAGTCGTCGATGCCCGCGTGGCGTAGTTTCACCCCGGCCGCGATGCCGCCGGGGCCCGCGCCGATGACGGCGACCTCGTACTGCGGCTGTGCTGGGTCTCTCGTGTCGTTCATGGTTGTCTCACTTCGCAATTCGGTTCAGCAGCGGCTGAATGCGGGGTAGCAGCTTGTCGGCCAGATCGAAGGACCCGATGCTGCCCACCGTGCGGATCAGGCCGGGCGACAGGCGGAACAGTCCGTACCCGAGCCAGGCCTCGGGATTCACCGGCACGACCGCCCGGTTCCGGCGGATCGCGCGTTCGATGGCGCGCGCGACCTTGTCCGGACCGGCGAAAGACAGGCTCTGGACCCGTCCGATGTCCGCGCGCCAGGCCGCCTGCCGCTCGGCATCGAGCCCCGCGCGCTCACCGTGTGCGAGCAGGTCGGTCCGGATGGCGCCGGGACAGATAGCGGTGACGCCGATCCCCTTGGGCCGCAACTCCACTCGCAATGCCTGGCTGGCCATCAGCACCGCGGCCTTGGCCGATGCGTAGGCGGGGATGTACTTGGCGGGGAAGAACGCGGCGCCGGAGGACACGTTGACGATGTGTCCGTCGACATCGGCGTCGATCATCTGCCGGGCGAACACCCGCGACCCGTAGATCACGCTCATCAGATCGATGTCGACGGTGCGCTGCCACTGTGCCGCACTGGTTTCGTAGAACCCGCCGGTATCCATGACTCCTGCGTTGTTCACCAGGACGTGCGCCGGTCCGAACTCGGTGCGCACCCACTCGGCGCACGTGTCCCATTGCGGCTCGCTCGCCACATCCAGCCGATAGGGCTGTCCGCTTCCGCCTGCGGCAACGATCTCGGCGGCCACCGACTGCGCGGCGTGCTCGTCGATATCGGCTACTACCACGCGATATCCGGTGTCCGCGAGCAGCAGTGCGGTCTCGCGCCCGATGCCGGCACCCCCACCGGTGACGATAGCTGTTCTCATCGCCGCCCACCCAGCACTCGATCCGAGAGCTGAACCGCCCGCTCCGCCAGCGGCATCCGGGCCAGCCCGACGATGCCGCGCATGAGCCCCGGCGACAGGCGCGCCAGATACCAACCGGCCCAGGCTTCGAGGCCGACCGGCACGGTGGCGAGGTTCCAGCGCACCGCGCGCTCGACCGCCGCGGCGACGCGGTCCGGGGAGCGGCCGAAGATCCGCTGCCCGCGCGCGAGTTTCGTGGCCCACTCGGCGCCGTGCCGCTCGTCCGTACCCGCCCGGGTTCCGTTGGCGGACAGGTGGGTATCGATCAGCCCGGGGCACACCGCGCTCACTCGGATACCGCGACCGGCGAATTCGGCGCGCAGCGCCTGCGTGCCGAGCCACGCACCGGCTTTCGCGGTCACGTAAGACGGCGCGAGCGGTGTGGGCAGGAAGGCGCCGACCGAGCAGATGTTGACGATGGCACCGCGCTTGCCCGCCTCGACCATCTGCTGCACGAACAGCCGCGAACCCAGCAGCGGACCCATCATGTTGATGGCGATCATGCGCCGCCAGTCGTCGCCGGTCTGCTCGAGGAAGCCGCCCGAGATCAAGATGCCCGCGTTGTTGACCACCACGTCCGGGACGCCGTGTGCCCGCGACACCTGCTCGGCGAACACCGCCAGGTCGGCGGCGTCGGCGACGTCGAGCGGGTAGTACTCCGCCTGGCCGCCGGCCGCGCGGACCAGCCCGGCCGTTTCCTTACCGCCGCGTGCATCGATGTCGGCGACGATCACCGTCGCGCCGCGCTCGGCGAACCGCAGGGCGGTTGCCCGGCCGATCCCGCTACCAGCTCCGGTCACCACCGCAACCGTCATGATCGACAACCTGGTCGTGCACTGGCGAACAAGGGGAAATGAATCATGCCGCGACTCCTGTGTCGTCCTCTGCCGGAACAGCCGATCGAGCAGCGATCAATTAACCGACGCTGATGTCACTAAAAGTAAACTGTCTCAGACAGAAGCGCAAGAGATGGCCGACGCCGGGGGCATACGATGGGCGGGATGACCGAAGCAGCCAAGCGCGGCCGCGGGCCGGGCAGGCCACGCGACGAACAGAACACCGAGCGACGCAGGCGCGAGCTGATCGCCGCCGCTTACCACGTGTTCACCACGAAGGGCTACGCCGCAGCTTCGACCGCGGACATCACCGCGGCGGTCGGCATCGGTTACGGCACCTTCTACCGCTACTTCGACAGCAAGCGGGCCATTCTCGACGAGGTGGTCGACTACGGCCTCGATCGAATCCTCACCGAGATCGCGGACGACGTGTTCGAGCCCGCCTCGATCGAGTCCGAGATGACCGTCGATCGGCTGGTCCAGACCTGGTCCGGCGCCGTCGACCGGATGTGCCGGATCGCCGAGTCCGACCCGGCCCTGATGCAGGCGATGCTGTTCGAACTCCCCGGCATCGACGATGAACTCAACACCCGGCTGATCGGGCTCGGCGGCATCCTCTCCGCCGCGGTCGAGCGCTTCCTGTCCAGGGCGGTCGACGCAGGCGTCCTGCGCGCCGACGTGAACACCACCGATGTCGCGTGGATGTTGATGGCGCTGACCATTCCGCCGGTGATGCGCACCTTGCAGGGCGGCGGCGAGCTCGATCGACGCGGGTACACCGACACCGTGTTGGCCGTGCTCACTCCCGGCCTGCGCGGCACCGAACCAGCGGCGAATTAGTCGACGCATACGTCTGCTAATCTCGGCCGATCCCTGGCGGAAGGGCGTTCGATGGCGGAGCAGATACCCACCTCGCGGATGCGGCGCGGGGCCGCGTTCGGCAAACTCGTTGCCGGACAGGCGGTTCGCGGTGCGGGCGTCAAGCTGTCGATGGTCGGCGGCACCGACGCGGAGCGGACCGCGCGCACCGAACGCGCGCTCGCCGACGCGGCCGAGGACATCGTCACCGTGCTCGGCAGCATGAAGGGGCTGGCCATGAAGGCCGGGCAGCTGCTGTCGATGTTCGATCTGCTGGCCGCGTTCGGCATCGGGACCCTGCCCGCCGCGCAGCGCGAACGATTCCAGCGCAAGCTCGCCGCCCTCTACGACCAGGCACCGCAGCTGCCGTTCGCGCGGATGCGCACCGTCATCGAGGCCGATTACGCCTGCCCGATCGGCGAGGTGTTCGCGGAGTTCGAGCCCGCGCCGATCGGTGCGGCCTCGATCGGCCAGGTCTATCGCGCGCGGCTCGCCGACGGCCGCGCGGTGGCGGTCAAGGTGCAGTACCCCGGCATCGACGTCGCGGTCCGGGCCGATCTGAAGAACCTGAGCCTGGTGATGCGGATGCTGCGCACGGTCGCGCCCGCGGTCGCCGACCACGCGATGTTCCGCGAGCTCACCACGCATTTCGCCGACGAGACCGACTATCGCGCCGAAGCCGAGCATCACCGCCTCGTCGCGGACATCTATCGCGACCACCCGTTCATCCGCATCCCGGAGGTAGTGACCGAGCTGTGCACGGCCCGGGTGCTCGTCACCGAACTGGTCGAGGGGCTGGGCTTCGACGACATCGTCGCGCTGCCCGATCCGCAGCGTGACCGCGTCGGTGAGATCTTGCACCGCTTCTACCTCGGCACCATGGCGCGGGAAGGCTGCTTCTCCGGTGATCCACACCCGGGCAACATCCTGCTCTGCGCCGACGGCAAGGTCGCCTTCCTCGACTTCGGCCTGTTCAAGCACATGGACGAGTCCGCCGTCGAGTTCGAGTTGGACTGCGTCCGAGCGGCCGCCGAGTATCGCGGCGCCGACCTGCGCGCACTGCTGGTGGAATACGGGGTGCTCGAACAGGATTCGCCGACCGGCCCGGACGATTGCCTGCGCCTGATGCACGAGGTCTCCGGCTGGCTGCTCACCGACGCCGAGATCCGGGTCGCCGAGGACGCCGCCGCGCACGCCGTGCTCACCTTCGTCGATCCGCGCCGCGGCTACTTCGACCGTTGGCGACACGAGTACGCGCCCGCCGAACATGCTTTCGCGCGCCGGGTGGAATACGGCACCCTCGCGCTGCTCGGCAAGCTCCGCGCCAGTGGTAACTGGCACCGCATCGCCCGCGAATGGTGTTACCACGAACCACCCCGCACCGAACTCGGCGTGCTCGAACATGATTGGCTGACCCAGCGGGACAGGTCGGTGGCCGAGGGTGTGCCGCCGGTCGCGGGAAAGACCGATCCGTCCCAGTGCTGAGCGGGTGAGAGGAAGTCACAGGATGCTGTTGCCATCGACCGAGCGGGCGTTGTTGCACCGGGTCGCCGTCGAGCAAGCGGAGTACGGGGTGCCCTCGCTGATCGCCGCCGTGGTGCGCGACGGCCGACTGGTGTGGTCGGGGGCCAGGGGCCGGGTCGACGGGAGTGTGCCGACCACCGATACGCAGTACCGCATCGGCTCGATCACCAAGTCGATGGTGGCCGCCATGGTGCTGCGGTTGCGCGACGAGGGCAAGCTCGACCTGGCCGACCCGCTGGCCAAGCACGTGCCGGGCGCGCCGCTCGGGGATCGCACTGTCGCCCAACTGCTCTCGCACACCGCGGGGCTGCGCGCGGAGTCCCCCGGCGACTGGTGGGAGCGCACCGAGGGCGGGGATTGGGCCGAGCTCGCCGCCAGCCTGGACGGCGACCCGGGCAGCAAGGCACTGTTGCATCGGGCAGGCCGCCGATTCCACTACTCCAACGTCGGTTTCGCCGCGCTCGGCGAGTTGGTCGCCCAGCTGCGCGGCCACAGCTGGTTCGAGGCGCTGCGCGCCGAGGTGCTGGCCCCGCTGGGCATGGACCGCACCACCGTGTTGCCCGCCGCTCCGCACGCGACCGGCTGGGCGGTGCACCCGTGGGCCGATGTGGTGCTGCCGGAGCCCTCGCACGACCACGGAGCCATGGGAGCGGCCGGTCAGCTGTGGTCCACGGTCTCCGATCTGGCCCGCTGGGCGGCGTTCCTCGGCGGTGACACCGGCGGGGTGCTGGCCGCCGACACCCTCGCGGAGATGCGCGAGCCCGCCATCGTCGAGGACGGCGACCGGTGGGAAGCAGGCTACGGACTCGGCCTCCAGTTGCAGCGCCGCGACGGCCGTCGGCTGTCCGGCCACACCGGGGCCATGCCCGGCTTCATCGCCGCCGTCTGGGCCGACCCCGAAGACCGCACCGGCGTGCTGTTCCTGTCCAACACCACCTACGGCGGTATCCGCGGCAAGCTGGCCGGTGCGCTGCTGGACATCCTGGCCGAGCACGAACCGAACCTGCCCGAAGAGTGGCTGCCCGCGCCCGCCGTCGACCCGAAGCTGTTGGCGCTCACCGGAACCTGGTACTGGGGCACCGCCTCGATCGCGCTGCACCTGCGGGCCGATGGTCTGCTCTCCCTCAAAGCCCTCGCGCACGGCGGGCGGGAGTCGCGGTTCCGGCCCGAGGCCGACGGCTCCTGGACCGGACTCGACGGGTACTACGCCGGTGAGCGTCTGGAGGTCGTGCCCGGGCCCGACGGCGTGGCACAGCGGCTCGAGCTCGTGAGCTATGTGTTCACCCGCGCGCCTTACGAGCCGGTCGAGCCTATTCCCGGTGGTGTCGACCCGGCGGGCTGGCAAGGACGAGGATAGGACGTCCCGCGCAGGCGGCGTCTCGGCTCCCGACGATCATCGGTGGCCGCCCTCCGTCCGGGACTGCACGAGTTGCAGCACCTGGATCATGCTGCCCACGAAGTCCCGCATATCCCGTAGGTCGTGGAATCGGCCTTGCGGATCGGTCAGCGCGCTGACGTCCAGCGCGGTCACCGTGAAGAAGATGCCGATCCCCTTGCCGCGGAAGGTCGTGTCGAGCTTGGGGCGCAGCGTGTGCATACGGTCCAGCATCGTAGCGAGATCCTCGCCGGTGGCGGCCAGTGCGCCCATCAACCGTCGGGTGTTGTCGAGCAGGTCGGCGAGGTGTCGGCCTGTGGTATCGGCGTAATCGCCGAGCGCCGCACTGGTCGCCGACACCTTTGTCAGCAAATCGCCGATGGCTCTGTTGTTTTCGGCGAGCGCGCCGAGCATCTCCGGCAGCGTGCCCGCCACCCGGCCCAGCTCGGCCTGCCTGGTCTCGATGCTGCCTGCCAGCGTGCCGAACTCGGCGAGCACCGCGTCCACTCGAACGCTGTTGTCGTTCAAACTGCGTACCACACCGGTCATTTCGGTGACCAGATGAGACAACTGGCCGCCACGACCACCCGCGATCGCGTCCAGCTCCGCGGTCAGCTCGGCGAGTGCGGTCACCCCACCGCCGTTGAACAGCAAGGAGATCGAGACCAGAAGCTGTTCGACGGACGCGGCCGACGACGTCCTGTCCGTGCCGAGGGTGGCGCCGTCGCGGAGCATCGGCGCACCGGGTCTGGTGGGCGGGGTGGACACCGCGACGAACATCTCGCCGAGCGGGGTGTCCTGGCGCAGTTCGGCTGTGCTGCCCTCGGGCAGATCGACGTCCGTACGGATGGTCAGGTCCACGATCGCTTGGAAGTTCTTGGTGCTGATCTTGGTGACCACACCGACATTCGACCCGCCGATCCGCACCTTCGCCTGGTCCGCCAGGCTCAGCGCGTCCTCGAATATCGCGTGCACCGTGTAGGTTTCGCCGGATAGACCTGGCATGGGCAACGGCAGCTTCTGCACCGTGAGACCGCACCCGGAGATCACCGTCGCCGCGACGATCGCGGTCAGCGCCCTGATTATCGTTCGGACGCCGCGGCGGGGAGCGTTGGCCTGTTCGCTGTCCGGGTTCGCGTCCTTCAGCGCCTCGACTTCGAGCTTTGCACTCATCTCGCCTCCCCCACCGTAGCTTGAAGCTACCAGCAGGCGGCGTGCCCTCGGGCCTGAATCGAGGTTCCGGTAGAGAGCGAAAGTTCTTCTCGCGCAGTAGAAGAGCTTCCGTCTGTCAGGTAGGCAGCGTGCCGAGCGGCGTGCTCGGGCGGTGTTGCGCGGCTTCATGATCGGGGTTCCGGCTTGCCAATAGACCTGCGACGCCGAACTTTCGGATGAGTTCCGGATCGCTGATGACCTCGAGGAATTTCACGACCTGCGGTGACTTGTCTCGGGCGTGGACCGCCAGTTCGCGCCGGACCGGACGGGACAGCCGGATCACCGACAGCAGCCTGGCCGATCCGTGCAGCGCCATCCTCGGCACCAGCGCCACGCCGACGCCGTACTCCACCATGCTCAGCGCGGTGGACACGTCGGGGGCGCGAACGGCGAAGCGGATCGGCACGCCCGCTCGGGCCCCCTCGCGCAGCAACGTGTCGGTGAGATCAGAGTTCGCGCCGCAGCGGATCCACGGCGCCTCGACCAGTTGTTTCCACGAGCCGTCGAAGTTGCCGCGCTGACTGGGGTGGCAGACGACGACGAGCTCTTCCTCGCCGAAGCAGTGCACCAGGCGCGAGCCGGCCTGCCCGAGCGGTCCGACGGCGAGATCGAGGCCGCCCTCCTCCAACGTCGCGTCGAGCTCGCGGAGGTCGGTGAACGCCCTGACCTCGACGCTGTCGAGGTTGCGTTCGTGGCGCATCCGGTAGACCAGCGGCGGCAACAGCTTCTGCGCGATCGTCGGCGTGGTGCCGACGGTCATCACGCCGTCGCCGAAGGACTCCCCCATGGCCATGGCCTGCCTGGCGGATTCGACCACTTTCGAGGCCTGCGCGAAGAACGCCCTGCCGAAGTCGGTGAGCCTGGAGCGGCGCGACTGTGGATCGAACACGTTGCGGCCCAACGAGGTCTCCAGCGCGTCGATCTGCTGCGACATCGCGGACGGCGTGATGCCGAATCGCCGCGCCGCCGCGGACAGCGAACCCAGTTCCACCGCGTGGACGAAGTAGTCGAACTGTCGCAGCGTGATCGCGGTGGAACTGAGTATGGGGTTTTCAGACATCGGCAACCTTCGTGTCGAGCCATCGGCAATCCACAGCCACGGTCCATTCGAATTCATTTGCGCGCCGTTGGTCCGACGAATTCGAATAGCGAGTCCCAGACGGAGCCGCCGTCGAGTTGTTGCTCCGGCTTGCGCAAGCAGTATCTACTGGAGACGACTGTTAGTCAAACCTCGGGTAACACTAAATTCGACTGTTGCTTGGATCACCGTTCGGCTCGATGCCGAATCGTCGGATCTATTTACATCTCACCTTCCGACTTGCCAATTTGTGAGGTCTGGCTTCAGCCGCATGGCGCTCGATTTACATTGCGGCGCAGGAGAACCGGCGGACACGGTGGTACAGATCGTCGAATTGGTCAAGCGTCCATTCCCGGTAGCGCCGCCCGATTGAAGCGGAGCTCAATGGCAGTAAGTCGGCATTCTCATTACCGAGCACGCATATGTGCAGAAACACAAAGGGCTGCACATGCCTTCATGCACTTTTATCAAAAGTAGCTATCGGCGGAACCAGAATTTGCTGGACGTCAATCGAGTCCCCTCGGCTGATCAGCCGACACGGCTCAGCCTGCGAGATAAACGGGCAATCGCGCATGCCCATTCGAGATGAAACTGTCCATCGGCGCGACCTCGGCAGGCTCGACGGCCAGCCGTAGGCCGGGGAAACGCGCGAACAGCGCGGGCAGCGCGATCTGCCCCTCCAATCTGGCCAGCGGCGCACCGAGGCAGTGATGGGTGCCGTATCCGAAGGCGAGGTGTTGCTCCTTGGTGTCGCGATGCACGTCGAACTCGTCGGCGGTGGACCCGTGCACCTCTGGGTCGCGGCCGGCCGCGGCATACGACGCGAGGATCGCCTCGCCCTTCGAGATGCGGACGCCACCGATGTTGAGGTCCTCGGTCGCGTACCGCAGCAAGAGGTGCGCGATGGGTGCTTGGTGGCGCAACGTCTCCTCCACCACGTCGACCCAGCCCGCCCGTCCGGCCACCACGTCGGCACGCTGCTCCTGGTGGGTCAGTAGCGCGAAGATCGCGTGGTCGAGCAGGTTCACCGTCGTCTCGTGCCCCGCGGTGATGATCAGCATGAGCGTGTCGACCAGCTCCTTCTCGGTCAGTCGGCTCCCGTCCCCGTCGTAGGTGGCGGTCAGCACGCTGGTGATGTCGTCGCCGGGCCGGTCCCTGCGGTAGGAGACGAGCTCGCTGACCAGTCCGTACATCTCGAGATAGCCGGCAACCGCCTGTTCCGGGGTGCGCGAGGTGTCGAAGAACCGGTCAACGCACGCGTGCATCGGCGGGACCAGCGCGTCCGGGACGCCGATCATCTCGCTGATCACCCGGATCGGTACCGGATAGGCGAACCGCTCCCGCAGATCGACAATGGTGCCGGGCGGGAGCGGGGCCAGCTCGTCCAGCAGATCGGCGGTGATCGCCTCGATCCGTGGGCGCATCGCCAGCGACCGGCGGTGGGTGAAGGCCGGGGACACCAGCTTCCGTAGCCGTCGATGCGCGGGGCCGTAGGCGGTGAACATGTTGTCGACGGCGACCCACGAGCGCAGCGGCCAATCCTCGGCGATCACGCCGTTCTGGAAGGCCGTCCAGTGCAGGCGCGGGTCCTTGGATACCCGCGAGTCGGTCAGCAGGGCGCGCAGCAGCGCCGTGTCGGTCACCGACCAGACCGCAACACCACCGGGCAGCACGACCGGGGTGATCGGGCCGCGCCGGCGGATCCGCGCCGACTCGCCTTGGATATCTGCGCCGGTGGCGTCCAGAACGATGGGCTGGTATTCCATGGCAAAAACTCCGAATTCTGTTGGTTCACAAGCGTGCTCGATATTCACGCGGGTGCCGAGAATGCCGATCGGGCTATCGACGTAGCCTAGAAAGACCGGCCCGGCACACGCTTGAACCACAGCGCCAGCCGGATAGAACATTCGCGCCGCGGCAATGCTTCGTGGCGAAATCGTGGTTACGCGAGGACACTGAAGGCGAAGCGCCCAATCCGTCTCGAGGAGCAATGTGATGGCATCTGACAGACCTTTCGGGATAAATCCGGAAGACCTCGAACGCGCGTTGCGGGAGGCGGGGATCGAGATCCGGGACTTTCTCGGCAAGGTCGACCGCACCGGCGTGAATACCTTGGCGTCGCTGTTCGGCCAGTTCGTGCAGCCGGAGCGCGCACGTCCGCCGAAGCCGGAGGACGAGACCACCGGCGAAACCGGCAGCGGGGTGTGGGTCATCTACCGCGTCGACGACGCGGGCGAGGCCAGGGTCGAGCAGGTGTTCCCGAGTGAGCTCGAGGCCTTGCGTGCGCATCGCGACAATACCGACGAGAACCGGCGCGTGCGGTTCCTGCCGTACGGGGTCCCCGCGACGGTGCTGGACGCGCCTTGACCGCGGCTGATCGACACCGCAGCCACCGCTGACGGGCCCGTCCGGCTCGCCTCCAGCAAAGCTCGAGTTCTGTTCCGCCACGCCGATCGCCAGCGGCGGCCGACGCGCGGGATCTACCATGCGAACACGGGGTCGAGCGAGGGCGGCCCGGATGGAGGAGCATGGTGCGCACGATGTCGGTACCACGATGACCACCGCGTTCGACGGCCCGCCCCTCGAGATCGACACTCGCCCAGCGATTCTCGACCAGTTCACGATCGATGAGACCGGCCGGACCGGGCAACGGCCGCGCGGCATCGTCTACCCGGCCGGAGTCGACGAGGTGGCCGCGGTGGTCCGGTGGGCGCGAGCCACCCGGACACCGCTCATCTGCCGAGGCGCCGGAACCAGTCTGGAAGGTCACCTGCTCGCGCAGGGAAACGAACTCATCATCGACCTGTCCCAGTCGAATTCGATTCTGGACGTCTCCCCCACCGACTTCACCGCGACGGTGCAGCCCGGGGTCACCCGCACCCAGCTCAACGCGGCCACCGTGGAATCCGGTTTGCAGTTCACGGTAGATCCCGGGGCCGACGCTTCGCTGGGTGGCATGGCGGCGACCAATGCCAGCGGCACCACCACGGTCCGCTACGGCGGCATGCACGCGAATGTCCTTGCGTTGCAGGTGGTACTCGCCGACGGCACGGTGACGCGGCTCGGTCGCGCGGTGCGCAAATCGTCGAGCGGCTACGACCTGAAAAATTTGCTCATCGGCTCGGCCGGGACGCTCGGTATCATCACCGAACTGACGGTTCGGCTACATCCGATACCGGAATGCTTACGCTCGCTGCGTGTTTCGTTTCCCACCGTGGCCGCGGCGGTCGACGCGGCCGTCGAGATGCTCGGTGCGGCACTGCCGGTGAGCAGACTGGAACTCGTCGACGCCCCCGGCATGGCCGCGCTCAACGCGTTTCGCGGCGGCGACTATTACGCCGAGACACCGGCACTGTTCATCGATATCGAATCGTCGTCGGAACCGGCGGCCATCGCCGAAGAGCAGGAGATCCAGCGGATCGTCAAGGCGCACACAGCCATCGACATCGTTGCCGCCCGCTCCCACACCGAACGGCACGCGCTCTGGGAAGACCGGCACAACCTGTTCTTCGCGCTCAAGGCGCGCCACCCCGGCAGCCGCTTCATGGTGACCGACACCGCCGTCCCGTACTCGCAGATCGCCGCCGCAGTCGACACCGCAACCCGGCTGGGCGACGAACTCGGCCTGGCGGTCAGCGTCGCCGGACACATCGGCGACGGCAACGTGCACACCATCGTCCCCTATACCGACCTGAACTATGCCGCGGTACAACAGTTCTCCGACACCTTGGTGCGCCACACCCTGTCCGTCGGCGGCACCGCGACCGGCGAGCACGGCATCGGTCTCACCAAGAAGAAGTATCTGCGCGAAGAACACGGCACCGCCGTCGACCTCATGATCGCCATCAAACGCACCCTCGACCCCGACAACCTGCTCAACCCGGGCAAGGTGCTCGACACCTGACACCGCGCCCGCCCGTCGCCTGCGACGGCCGGCCTTACTCCGCATCTTGTGTACCGGTGCGCGGCGTCAATCGTGCGGGACCCGCCGCTGCTGATCCAGCGGAACCAGGTATGCCCGCAGATCGTCGATCTTGGCTTCGATGCGTTCGGTGTTCTCCGCGTCGACCCGGAAGATCCAGTGCTTGGCACCCAGCAGCAGGATCGCCTGGAAGACGAGCTGCAGCCATTCGCTCTGCCAGTTCTCGAACGTACTGGCCAGGAAGTCCGGCCAGTAACCCGACCATTCGAATGGTTGCCCATGGTCGTGCTGCGCGTTGCGATATTCGATGAGTTGAGTGAAGAACTGGGCGGCCCACGATCCGAGAAACAACATGAGCAGCACATAGACAGCTCCCCAGCGCCTGAAATGTGTCATGTCAGCCGAGTACCCCGGGTACCGGGTTCGACTCGCTACCCGATAGCTACTGATGCAGGA
Source organism: Nocardia sp. NPDC052316 (assembly GCF_044547795.1). NCBI lineage: Bacteria > Bacillati > Actinomycetota > Actinomycetes > Mycobacteriales > Nocardiaceae > Nocardia > Nocardia sp. NPDC052316. Next base: position 142,517 of record NZ_JBIUBB010000002.1, on the reverse strand, counting down.
GCTGTTCGTAGCCACCGGTCCACGAGGTGGCGAGGCGTCCGTCGGATGCCGCACCGCATACCGCTGACGGCGCGCGAAGACCGCGTAGGACCGTAGCTCCGACGTGCGCCGCTGCCTCGTGGAGATACGGTCCGGTGCGGAGTTGTGGGGACTAACGGATGTCGATCGTGCCGTCGAAGATCAGCGGGGTTGGACCAGGGTTGCAGGTTCGGAGCATGTTCGTCGGCATGGGCAGGCCGTAGCCGATCATGTTCGGCTGACCGCCCTGACCTTTCGTGACGGTGATCTGGATGGCCATCGCGTCAGGTGCGAACACCATCACGGGCTGGGCGGTGCTGATCGGATAGACCAGTGACACGGTGTTGCCGACGACCGTCAGGCAGGTCACGGGGCCGGTGACCTTCACCGGCAGCGGCATGTTCCCTAGCTGACCAACCGCCAGGTAGGTTCCGGTCGCGGGCCCGTCCCCCTGCCCCTGCGCCTCGATATGCAGGACGTTCATGCCGAGCACTTGCATGTTGCCATTGATCGTCACGCTGGCAGGCGCTGCCGCCGCCTGCCCGGTCGCCGCGACCGCCGCCGCCCCGGCGATAGCCATGGATAACGCGAAGCGAGTAAGCCGATTAGCCATTGAAAACACCTTTCCAGGGGGGATATGCCCGGCGGATACCCGATGCCCGAAAACCCATGCGACGCAATCTCACGGGATAATCAAGTCGATTTTTCACATTCCGACCGGTCGGGATCGTCACCGCATCGGCCGAATGTCTCGAATCGTAGTGCGAACGGTGCGAATTGGGCATCCAACCAGCACTGGACGCGCGACCCGGCGGCGGTATCCTGCGGTCAACTCGTCGAATTGAGCGAGCAATAGGGGCATGTGTTGGGCGTCAATGCGATTCGGAATTTTTCGTCCTATCGCGGTCAGTACCTGATCGGGGTATTCCTGGCGCGGGTTCGCTGCCGAGTCGATATTTCCGGTTCCGTCGAGGATCGTCGGCGGGTGCGCGATGCGCTCATCGCGGGCGGCTGGTCGGCTATTCCACATGCGGACAGCGACACCTATGTGCGGGATATCCGAGGTTCGTTGTCCAGCAGCACGATCGAGGAAGTGGTACGCCATGTCCACACGCATATCGTCGATACGCATTCACGGGCCGCCGTCGACAAGGCCTCACTGGAGCGCATCCGCTACGCGGGCCTGCGTTTCACGCACCGGCCCGCACCGCTCGAGCACGATGGCAAGCGGGTCGATGCGCTCGCCGAGATCTCGGTTGCGCCAGCCGTTCCTCAGCAACAGCCGCTACCTGCGCCGCCACCGCGCACCGTCCTTGCGCGGCTGGCCAGGCTACCCACCGTCTTGTATGGATGTCTCGAGCGGGGCGCCGAAGTCACCGCCCGGATATACCGGCGAATAACACCACAATGGCTGCGTCAGCTGGTTTTTCGCGTCATCGTCGACGAATCCACGCGTTATGCCTGGGTGCGATTCGGGCTGCTCGCCGCCAGCGGCGGCCTCGGCGTGGCCGCCGGAGTGGCCGTTGCCGACCGGTTCCCCGACCGCCCGACGGGCCCGGAGCCCGCGCTGGGTCTGATCGGCATTTCGACGGTGCTGCTGCTCGTCCTCGGCGCACTGAACCTGTTCACCAGGGTGGCCGTGCACCGGGCGGATGCCGCACTGCCCCAGGGCTATTCGCGGTGGCAAGCGGAGCGCTGGGCGAACGCCAACCGAACCGATGTCGCGCGTCTGATCGGCGCGCATCGCCACTACGCCATCCGAATGTGCTGGACAACAGGCACTCTCGTGCTGCGAATGATCGCGATGGCGGGCGCGGGGGCGCTGCTTTTCCTCTCGGCACAGACGATCTGGTTCAACTCACGGCTGCTTGCGGCGACGCTGCTGACCGTCGGCCTGCTGCTGGCCTGGATTCTGATCATCGATGCGGTGCGCCCACGCCAACGTTCGGGCTCCCGGCTGCTCGTCCGGCGGACGGCCGCCTCGGTCCTGCTGGCAGGGGTCGGCGGTGCCATGGTGCGTTTGCCGTCCTATTTCTTCTACCAGCCGCTCGGCTATCCGGCGTTCGCCTTCGAAATCGGTTGGCACGACGTCATTGTCAACGCGCGCGGCTTCATCATGGCCACGCTGGGCTCGGGAGCGTTGATCGCGATCTACTGGCTGTTCTCGCCCCGCATCACCCCGGTCTGGCGGTCGGCGTTCGCGCTGTTGTTACTCATGTGCGCGACCGTCGGCATGTTAAGCGCCATGGTCGAGGCGGGCCGACCGGCCGAGCTGATCATGCAGCAGCAATCCGTTACCGCAGGCGGCACCCGGTTCGCCGCCTGCCTCATCGAGAACAGTGACGAGCAACCGATCTGGATCATCGGCCAGTCCGCAGGCCGTTTCCTCATCGGCGACAGAGAAACGCCGACCGGTGACCCGTCTCGGATCACCAATGTCCGCATGCGCCCGAGCGGCATCGAGTATCGCATCGTGGCTGGCGGCAGTCCGTGCCGATAGCGTTCAGGATAGGATGCTTACGCTGGATCCAGCGGCCCAGGCGCCGACCAGCCGAAAACAGGGGGATGAGCATGCTTGACCGATGTCGTTGTGGCCCAACGATTGCCCGCATGGCCGATGTGGCGATAGCCTTCCGGCACTGCGCCGAGGTATATCGCGGGCCGGTGACCATACGATCGCGATCGGTGCATTCGTTATGGCGCTGATGAGTTTAGTCTTGATCGGTGTGTGGCTGACGATCGTCGTCTGGTTGCGCGGTGCAGTGCAGTTCCGACGGACCGGCGGGGCAGAAATCCGGTTCCGCGACCAGGCGGGCACCGCGCAGTGGTGGGCAAAGGTCGCCGGTATTCTCGGGTTTCTGACTTTGATCGCCGCGCCGATCGCGGAACTACTGGGGCTACAACCTTTTTCAGTGCTTGCCCGGGCCGCGGTCGGTGGCACCGGCGTGGGGCTCGTGGTTCTGGGTATAAGCCTCACGGCGGCGGCCCAGGCTGCGATGGGCACCGCGTGGCGCGCCGATGTGAATCCGCACGCACGGACCACGCTGGTCACCGACGGCCCGTTCCGCTGGGTGCGCCATCCAGTCCTCACCGGTGTGGCGACAACCTTTGTCGGCCTGGCACTCATGACGCCCAATCCGGTGGCGCTGGCGGCGCTGGCAATCATGCTGGTATGCCTGCAGATTCAGACTCGCCTCGTCGAGGAGCCGTATTTGCTGCGGGTCCTCAGCAAGGACTACGCCGCCTACGCGGCACGCACCGGCCGGTTCATACCCTGGCTGGGGCGCCTTCGCTGAAGACTGCGTGCTGCTGCCCGCTCGGCTAGCGGAAGTACGGGTAGTCCTGCACCCAGTGGAATCCGCGGCTGCGCAAGGTGAAGCTGTTCGGGTCCATGCGGTCCAGGGTGATCACCACTGTCTGGTCGTGCAGAGTACCGCGCAACGTCAGTTGATCCGGGGTGGGTCGCTCGCTGGTCAACGTCGCGAAAGGTGGCTGGGGACCGGACTTTCCGTCGATCGATGCCAGTTCCAGCTGCCCGTTGGGCCGGAAGTCGGCGTGCGCGGGCACCAGTTCACCGTTCATCCGTTGGTAGGTCGCCTGCTCCGGGTCGTCGAATACGAGACGCAGCCACCGTTTTTCGTCGGTGGTCAGCGGCGGCAGCGGCTGCCCGTCGATGGTGAAGTCCCGCACGTTCCAGATTCCGTAGAGCTCGGACTTGGGGCTGGCGGCACCGTACTGTTCCTGCCACACCACCCAGCGGTCGAAGCCACTGCCCAGCGCGATCCAGACGCCGAGGGCCACCTGAATCCATACAGCGATGCGGTTGTTCCGCTCGTCAACGAACAGCGTGGGTTGCGTCAGTGGCGCACACGCACGTTGCAGCACGAACACATCGACCAGTCGCCGCAGGTGCGGGGCCAGCAAAACCAGGCTGATCAGCAGCAGGTGCGCGGCGAGGAGCTTCTCCGGTATATCGAACGTCATGTTCAGCAGCAGGATCTGCGCCGTGCTCAGCAGGCTCATCGCGGCGCCGAGGACCGCGGTCCGTGGCACGAACAGCAGCAGCCCGGCCACCACTTCGACTGCGCCGAGCGCCATTTCATACGGGTAGGAGCTGCCGACCTGCAGCCACAGCACCGAGGCCGGACTGAAATCGCCGTACGGCTGCAACAGCTGTGCCAGCGAGGGAGCGGGCATCTGCGTGGGGATCAACTTGGCGAACCCGAACCCCACCATCTGTACGCCCAGACAGACCCGGAGGAACAGCGAGAACCACGCCAGCAGGCGCGGATAGCAGGAACGACGGTCGAGGACCGTCCACACCGCAGTGGCCGCCACCGCGACCACCAGGACGCAGAAGACCTGCACCCAGACCGCCGTCTGGTCGCCGGCGCCGGAGTCCTCGCGCAGCACGGCGTCGACCCCGAAGAGGGTACTGCCGACCCAACCGGTGACGGGGTTCAGCAGCGAGGTCACCCCCCACGGCCCGATGAATCCGTGCAGCGAGCGGCTCAGCGGGCCGAGCAGCGCGAACGGGATCATGGTGAGGAGCAGGCCGTACAGGCCGAAGTAGACGACACAGAATCGGAACGCGATCCGCGTCAGCGGAGGCCAGCCTGCCGGGGCTGAGACGGTGTCGACGTCGGTGTCGACGGCGCTGCTCACTGGTGCATCCTCGGGTCCTGGGTGGGGTCGGCATACCGGGCCGGACAGCCACGCACGGCGGCTTCGGGGCGAAGTTCGTAATGCCAGGGTTCATTCGTGTAGATCTGACACAGCCCGTACGAGGCACCGTGCCGGGACAACCACGCCGCGGCCGCGGCAGGCCCGATGTCGACCGCGTCGCCCGACACGTGCGCCGATGTCTCCGGAGCGGCCACCCAGCGGGCGGCCTCCTTCGCCGAGCCGTACTTCGAAATCGCCTCGTGCAGTAGGCGTTCCTGATACTCCGGCGAACGCCAGCCACTGTTGACGACGAAGTCGACCCCGTCGTCCGCGGCAGCCCTGGCCGCGCTGCGCAGGGCAGCGAGCAAGGCGGGGTCGAGGTTGGCCACGGACGGGATATCGTCCTCGAAGACGGTCAGGCCGTCCGGGACAGCGCCCTCCGCGACGGTCCCCCCGGGTTCGGACTCACCGTTGAACCGAGGTAGATGCGGCCGCACCGCGCCGGGTGGTCCATGGCGGTCACCGAACGGGAGGTCGAGAGACCATGCGGCGGAGGTCGACAGGGAGTTCAACGACTGGTAGACGAGGACACCGACGGGTGCCGCGCTGACGACGACCAGGCCGGCGAGGATGGCCGAGCGGACCCGGCGATGTGCCCTTCGTGCTGGTTTGCTGTTGTTCATGCCGTCAGTCAAGACAGCGCGGTGTTGCCGCCCCGTATGCGGTTTTCGATACGCCGACGATATTGCCCGGCTGGGAGAATCGAGCACCTATGCGCGTATTGATCGTGGAGGACGAACCCCTGCTGGCCTCGGCCATCCGCGATGGCCTGCGGCTCGAGGCGATCGCCGCGGACATCGCCGGTGACGGCGACGCCGCGCTGGAACTGCTGAGCGTCAACGCCTACGACATCGCCGTCCTCGACCGCGACATTCCCGGTCCGTCCGGTGACGAGGTCGCCGAGCGCATCGTCGCCACCGGCAGCGGCATGCCGATCCTGATGCTCACCGCGGCCGACCGGCTCGACGACAAGGCGACCGGTTTCGCGCTCGGCGCCGACGACTACCTCACCAAACCCTTCGACCTGCGCGAACTCGTCCTCCGACTGCGAGCACTCGACCGCAGGCGCGCTCACAACAGACCACCGGTGCGGGAGATCGCGGGCCTGCGGGTGGATCCGTTCCGCCGGGAGGTCTTCCGCGACGGCCGCTACATCGCGCTGACCAGGAAACAATTCGCGGTGCTCGAAGTCCTCGTCGCCGCCGAAGGCGGGGTCGTCAGCGCCGAGGAGCTGCTGGAACGGGCGTGGGACGAGAACGCGGACCCGTTCACCAACGCCGTGCGCATCACGGTCTCGGCGCTGCGCAAACGCCTCGGCGAACCCTGGATCATCGCCACCGTGGCCGGCGTCGGGTACCGCATCGACACGCAGGCGGACACCGGACAGGCAGCGGGCGTCCGTGGATAGGGCGCCAGGTTTGAGCGTCCGGCTCAAACTCACCCTCAGCTACGCCGGGTTCCTGATGCTCGCAGGCACCTTGGTGCTTGCGGCCGGGTTGGTCTTCTACCTCTACTTGATGCCCGAGGGCTGGCTCGACACCACCGGAAACTTCTGGATCAACCGCACGGTCCTGCTGCGCGCCTTCGCTCCTTTCATGGCCATGGTGCTGGCCTTCCTGCTGATATTCGGCCTCCTCGGCGGATGGCTGCTCGCCGGCCGTATGCTCGCCCCACTGACCCGCATCACCGAGGCGACCCGCACGGCCGCGGATGGTTCCCTCGCCCACCGGATCCGGCTGCCGGGCCGCCGAGACGAGTTTCGCGAACTGGCCGACGCCTTCGACACCATGCTCGCGCGGCTCGAAGCACACGTCGCCGAACAGCAGCGATTCGCCGCCAACGCCTCGCACGAACTGCGCACCCCGCTCGCGATCATCCAAACCCTGCTCGACGTGGCCCGCAACGATCCGGATCGCGATACCGGCGAACTACTCGCCCTGCTGCACGCGGTCAACACCCGAGCGATCAACCTCACCGAAGCACTACTGGTGCTCAGTCGAGCCGATCAACGGTCCTTCGCGCGAGAACAGGTCGATCTGTCCCTCCTCGCGGAGGAAGCGACCGAAACCCTGCTTCCCCTCGCGGAGAAGAACGGCGTCACGCTGGCGACCTCCGGCGACCTGGCCTGCGCCTTCGGCTCCCCCGCCCTCCTGTTGCAGCTGACGACGAACCTGGTGCACAACGCGATCGTCCACAATCTGCCCGAGCGGGGCACCGTCTGGATCACCACGAGCGCGCACCCCGAGGCCGCGGTACTCACCGTCGAGAACACCGGCGAAAAGCTCACTCCCCACACAGTTTCCACGCTGGTCGAGCCGTTTCAGCGCGGCACCCAACGCATCCGCACCGACCACGCGGGAGTCGGTCTCGGCCTGGCGATCGTCAAGAGCATCGCCAGAGCACACGCCGGAACCCTCACCCTCGCCCCTCGCCCGGCCGGCGGTCTCTGCGTCACGGTGCGACTGCCCACCCAGTAGTGCGGTGTGGGTCAGTAGGAAACGACGGAGGTCGTGTACGCCTCCAGTACGGTGGTGTTGTCCGCCAGGGTGATTCGCCGAACGTCGGCGCCGACCTGTTCGAAGTCGGCTTGCCCGCCTACGTGCGGGATGGCCACGGTGACCGGTTCGGCGGTCTTGTTGACCAGGAGGAGTTTGCGGCGGCCCGCGGCGGTGACGAAGGCTTGGGCGTGGATGCGGGGGTCCGGGAATACGCCAGTGGTGGTGGCCGCCAGCGCATCTCCTTCAGCGAAGTGCCGTAGTAGCAGTGCCAGCGCATGGTAGCGGGCGTTCGGGGCGCCGGTCTCCCAGTCGAGGAGGGTCACGCCGGGGATCATGCCGGGGTAGTCGATGAACTCGGAGATGCCGACCAGATCGATGCCCGATTCGATGAGCTTGCACCACAGGTACGACTGGACCGAGGCACTCAATGCCCAGTACGCGTCGGGGATTTCGGGTGCCGGATTCATCACGTCGGCCGGGTAGGTGCCCAATTCGTTGATGAAGGTCGCGGTATCGGGGGCCAGGCGCCGGCGAATGGAGTCGATGAAACGGACCTGGTCGAGGAAGGCGTCGGCTTGGGCGTAGAAGATGTCGCGCCAGTGGGAGCTGGGCGCGTTCCCTGCTGGCCCAAACGGATTCGCGATCTCGGGTTGGGCATAGAAGTGATAGGAGAACGCGTCGATTCGGGCGCCGTCGGCGTGGTTGGCCGAATCGAGGAAGTGCCAGAAGTATTCGGGCTGGTGGTGGACGTGGCTGAGGGAGAGTCCGATGAACTTCATGTCCGGGTCCAGCGGGGCCAGTCGCGTGACCACGGCGTCGTAGAGCTTGGTGTAGGTCTCCGGCGAGAGCCGGTGGCCGATATCGGGTTCGCAGAGCACCTCCCAGTAGGCGAAGCGGTAGCGGTGGCCCGACTCGTGCCGTCGGCCCAGCTCGTCGGTGAAACCGCCTGCGATGTACCAGCTGGCGATCCGGTAGAAGTAGTCGGCGACTTCACCGCAGGTGGGATCGCGCAACTCGGAGCCCTGCTCGTAGTGCCAGTGGATTTCGTCGGGATCCTCGGCAATCGCCACCGGCTCCGGTGTGACGAACATCCAGGTCGGGATCGTGGCGAAATTTGCGACTATCGGTCTGCCCTCCGCGGCCGCGACGAAGTCCTCGACAAAGGGGTCGAGCAGCTCGAAGTTCCATGAGGTCTCGGTCGCGGTCGGCGGGGTGAGCTCGGCAACCGCGACCCGGGGATGGCTGAACCAGGGCAGGAAGCGCGCGAAATCGACCCGCAGCTCGCGCAGGGCGTCGAATGCTTTGTCGTGGATCGGGGATTCGCGGCGCAGCGGTGGCGCCGTCCACAGGTGGGTGGTGAGCGTCGTCCGGGAGGTGCCGATCGTCTCTGCCCAGTTCACCGCCACCGTGGCGGGCGGTGCCGCAGGAGCGATGGGATCGAGGGTGGTCATGCGGGGCTTCCTTCTTCTGGGGTGCGTGCGAGGCCGAGGGCAGGCAGGATCGCCTGGTCGACAATCGCGGCAAGGGTGTGCGCATCGGGCAGATTCCCGGTGTCGATCTGGTGTTTGATCACGAGTGCTTCGCCGATGTCGACAACGATCGGTGTGACCAGCCGTGCGTCGATGGCACCGCGTTCGGCGTAGTGCTCGATCACGGTGCGGGTGAATCGGGTGCCGTGGGTGTCGAACACTCGGGTGTAGAGGGCTTCGACGAGTTTGGGTCGGCGCTGCCGTTCGGCGAGGATCGCCGCGACGGCCGAGGCGCTGGGTCCGGCGAGCCAGCCCACCAGCTGTTCGAGCGAGCGCAGCAGATCCGAGCGCAGGCCACCGCCGTCGAGGGTGACCGTCTCGACGGGATGGGTGTGGTCGAGCGCGTCGAGTAGGAGTTCCTCGACCGACGGCCAATGCCGGTAGATCGAGGTCTTCGCCACGCCGGCTCGGCGGGAGATGCCTTCGATCGAGAGGCGCCCCAGTCCCGTCTCCGCTACTTCGGCGATTACCGCTGTCCGACAAGCATTCCGGACATCGGCGAGGGAGCGGCGGCGTCCGGGTTGCTCTTCGATCTCAGCCATATCGGGAACTTTAGCTACGTTCCCGTAGCTCCGCAACCGTAGCTATATGGCCGTAGCTAGCGAGGAACGCGCCGCCTACTCCACCGCGCCGGGGTGCCATAACAGGACGAAAGCCGAAATCCCTGCGCCACAGTGGATTTCGGCTTTCGCAGATCAGTTGCGCCAAGCTGTGGGTCAAGCGTGCCCGCCGCCCAGCCCCGGCTTGTGCAGTTGAGGTTGGGTGCCGAAGGCGGGCCGCTCGGTGGTGTCCACCGGCTCCGGCCGCTCGACTATGGCGCCCCGGGTGTCCGTCCGAGCGGCGGTCTTGGCATCGACCTCACGCCGCGCGAAGGCGATATCGCGTGCGCTGCGCACGGACAGCCGACCAAGGGAGGTCGCGGCGAAGAACAGGATCAGCGCGCCGAGGCCGTAGAAGAAGGTCAGGTGCAGGACAGCGCGTTTCAGGTCGGACGTCGCGACCGGCTCGCCGGGTGCTCCGATGTTCAGCAGATCCGTCAGGAACGGCCCGATGATGAACCACAGGCCCGCCGCCGCGGCCAGCCAACCGCCGAAGCCGGCGACGAGGCGATTGCGGCTCGCCAGCATCAGCAAGCCGCCTACGATCGCGGTGAGGCCGGGCAGCACCTCGAGCCAGCCACGCGCCGAGGTCCACACCCACGCGTCGTCCGGGGTGAACGCGAAATCGAAGTACGGTCCGAGGAACGGAATCAGCGCACCCCAGACTCCGAGGAGTAAGACCGCGAGCCCGCCGAGGGCTCCCCGGCTACGCGGAATTCTGAGCGCCGGACCGCGGTCTGCGGAAACCTTCTCGTCGACGTTCATCAGAGCCTCCATTCGTCGAAGTAGCTGCTAGTACCGCCTACCCTCGACGCGCGGAGATATGCGCAAGATGCATAAATGGTGGGCTCAGCGCGGCGGACGCCATTCGATACGACCACCCTGGAAGTCCTGGGCGCGGCCGTCGTTGTAGTCGTACTCGTCGCTGATCGGGTAGCCGTAGCGGCCGTTCTCCCAGTTCTGGCTCGCCCAGATATCCCTGATCGGCCCGGCTACCACACGAGCGCCGGTGTCGACGGACCAGTAGATCGAACCGCCCTCGAAATGCTGGCCTGCCCCATTGTTCTTGGCGCCGAACTCGTCGATGACCGGGAAGCCGAGTCGGCCGTCCTCCCAGGACAGCGTGGCCCACTTGTCGCGGATCGCTCCCCAAGTGTTGTGCGCGCCCGTCGCCCGGGACCAGTGGATCGTGCCGCCCTCGAAGTGGTTGAAACGACCGGGTTTACGGGTCGGCAGCTCTCTGCTGGTGGGATAACGCAGAGCACCGTTCTCCCAGCCGAGGTCGCCCCATTTGGCGCGGATCGCACCGCCGATCTGATTGGCGTGACCGCCGGATACCAACGGATGCCAATAGATCGAGCTGTCCCGCTCGAACGCTTGCCACCGGCCGCCACGTGCGGCGTCGGACTCCGGGTTGATCGCGTTGCCGAAAAAGACGAACCCACCGGCCTCGTCGTATTCGACGCGGATCGCCCCGTAGATCGGGTATGGCTGCGCGACGGCCTGGGGCGCGGCGAGGGTGCTGAGCGCCGCGAGGACGACGGCGGCTCGAATGACGCGGGCGGACCGCCGCCGCCCGTGCTGCTGAATTCGCGGATCGGGTGACATAGCCCCTCCTTGCGCGCCGTATATGGCAGCCATTTTACGTGCGACCGGGCGTCTCCGACAGTGCCGAAGCCCCCACTCGACAGCTGGGTGCAGCGGCGAAATCCGCCGATAGACAGGGTGTTCCGGCTGCCGGCCCGGCCGGTGCTGCGGACCTCCGGCGGGCATGGTCACATAGGTGCGTCGTTGCTGCGAGTGTTGTAGGTGCACAGCCCGATCACCGCCGCGACGAGGATGGCGATGCTGCTGGCCAGCAATGCGCGACCGAATCCGGAGGCCAGCGCTTCCGGCGGGGCGGTCCCGGCGTGCAGCAGATGGGTGGTGTGCGACGTGGCAACGGTGGTCAGCACCGCGAGGCCGAGCGCGCCACCGAGTTGCTGGGAGCTGTTCAGCAACGAAGCCGCGAGTCCCGCTTTGTCCGGTGGCACTCCGGCATTGGCCGCGTTCGTGATTGATACCAGGACCGCACCGAGGCCGATCGACATCACCATCATGCCGGGCAGGAGGTCGGCGAGGAACTCGCCGTCGACCGGCAGCCGCGACAGCAGGAACACCCCGAGAGACGCGCTCACACATCCACCCACGATCAACGGTCGGGTCCCTACCAGCGGAATCAGTTTGGTAGAGCCGCCGGCGCCGATCCCGATGCCGAAGGTGAGCGGCAGATAGACCAGGCCGGTCTGCAGTGCGGAGTATCCGAGCACGTTCTGCATATAGAGGGTGAGGAAGAAGAACATTGACAGGAATCCGGCGATCGCGATCAACTGGGTGGCGTCGGCGGCCGCGAGGCCACGCACCCGGAAAATCGACAATGGCATCAACGGATTCGGGTGCCGGTATTCGTTCACCACGAACGCCACCAGCAGCACCGTCGCGCCCGCGAGGCAGAGGATCGTGGACAGCGAGTCCCAACCCGTGTGCGGTGCCTCCACCACCGCGTAGACCAGTAGCAGCAGTCCCCCGGTACCGAGAACTGCACCGGCGGTGTCGAAGTCCCGGCTCGGCGCGCGGCGTCGATCATCGGGCAGCAGCCGATAGATCGCCACGAGGAGCAACGCACAGATGACGGGGTTGATCAGCAACACCGAGCGCCATCCGAAATACTCGGTCAGCACACCACCGAGCAGCACACCGGCGGTCGAGGCCAGCCCGATCATCGCGCCCCAGGCACCAAGGGCTCGGTGCCGATCGGAACCCTCCGCGAAAGTGGTCGTCACCAGCGACAGCGCCGCAGGCATCAGCAATGCCGCACCGGCGCCCTGGATCAGCCGGGCACCGACGAGAAGTGGTGCGGTGGTGGCGCACCCACCGATCAGCGATGCGAGAGCGAACACCACCACACCGGCGACGAGCACGCGCCTGCGCCCGACCAAGTCGGCCGCGCGACCGCCGAGCAGCATGAAACCGCCATAGGTCAGCAGATAACCGGTCGCCACCCACTGCAAGCCCTGCTCGGAGAAGTCGAGTTGATGCTGGATCGAGGGCAGCGCCACATTGACGATCACCGCGTCCATGAAATCGAGAAAACCGATCGAACACAGCAACGCGAGGATCAGCCTGCCGCGCCAACTCGACAGAACAGCTGAATTTTCCACCGCGCGTGTCATGACAAGATGCTCTTTCTCAGAAGGAAAGCTCTTCGAATCAGGTGTCCCCATTACCGATTTCAGCCAGGCACCACAACGACCGGTCAGCTGATGCGGACGTCCCTGCACGAGGCCATCCCTGCGGTTGATATAATCAACCATGATGGATGAAGTCAAGCACGAGTCGAAAAAAACCCGCTCGTACGGGCAGTTCTGCGCCCTCGCGCGCGCCCTCGACATCGTTGGCGAGCGCTGGACGTTGTTGATCGTGCGCGAGCTGCTCCCCGGCCCGATGCGCTACACCGAGCTGAAGACCTCCCTGGCGGGGATCGCGACCAACCTCCTGGCGGAGCGGCTGCGGACGCTGGAGTCGAACGGCATCGTGCAGCGCCAGCTCGGCGACGCGGGAGTTTGCTATGCCCTGACGCCATGGGGCGCGAGCCTCCGGGAGCCCATGGAGGCCCTCGGCAGATGGGGCGCACCGCTGCTGATGACCGGGCGTAACGACGATTCGTTCCAGCCGCGCTGGCTGGCGCTCGCTCTTCCCGCTCTGCTCCGCGGGGTCACGGCAACTCCGCCCGTCGAGCTCGGCATCGAGACGGACGGATTCCGCATGGTCCTGCGTATCGACGAGGACGGCGCCAGCGCGACGGCCTCGCCCGATCGGCAGCCGGCCACGATCTTCACCGCCGCGCCGGAGGTCGTCGTCGGGCTCGCCGCAGGCGGGCTCACGGTCGACCAGGCCCTCGCCGTGGGAGATCTGCACGGCGACAAGCGGATCCTCAACACCGCGTTTCCGACGGGACGGACGATCGCCGCGACGCCGTCAGCGACAGACGACTGACCGGTATCACGAGCAGCGAAGAGTTGCGCTATCGCGTTGCACCCTAAAACTTACAGCTGTTAGCCCTTGCCTCCAGTCGACTTACATGCGTAGCCTTACGAGCGTTAGCCAATAAAAGTACGAATAGAGGCAGGTCAAGTGAGCAAGGTGTGGTTGATTACCGGGGTGTCGCGAGGGTCGGGCCGCGAGTGGGCTTGTGCCGCGCTGGAACGAGGCGACCGAGTGGCGGGTACCGCCCGCGACATCGCCGCATTGGCGGATCTGACTGACGCATTCCCGGAGACGTTTCTGCCGTTGCCGTTGGAGGTGACCGACCGCTCCGCTGATTTCGCAGCGGTCGAGCAGACCGTGCGGCATTTCGGCCGACTCGATGTGGTGCTGAACAATGCCGGGTTCATGCAGTTCGGCATGGTCGAGGAGCTCACAGAGCAACAGATCAGGGCGGAGCTGGAGACCAATCTTCTTGGCTCACTGTGGGTTACCCAGGCGGCGCTGCCGATGCTGCGGGCGCAAGGCAGCGGCCACATCATCCAGGTCTCCAGCCTCTGGGGAATTGTGGCGTCGCCGAATGTCGGAGCGTACAACGCGTCGAAGTGGGCGCTGGAGGGGTTGTCCCAGTCCCTGGCCGCTGAGGTCGCCGGCTTCGGCATTCACGTCACTCTGCTCGAACCCGCCAGCTACGACACCGGATTCACGTTGACCACCTTCGCCACCGAGAATCCGGCGTACGACCAGGTTCGCGCCGACCCCGATTACGCGGCGCAGCGCTACGGCAACCCCGGCGCGACCCGTGCCGCCATCCTGGCCCTGGTCGACGCCGATAAACCCCCGCTGCGCCTGCTGCTGGGAGCCGATGCGCTGCGGATCGTGACAGCGGAGTACGAGTCCCGGCTCGCCACATGGACCGAATGGCAGTCAGTTTCTCTTGCAGCGCAGGGCAATTGACCCCAACAGAACCGTACTGTCGCCGGGCCAGGCGAGTCGCCCGTAACATGTTGCTTCCCAGCCCGATTCATTCCACAGGCGAGGGCAGGACAGTGGAATGGACAAAAGTGGACTATCGCCGACGCGGCGCCTATGGCAGCAATGGCAACTGACGCGAGCGCAGTACAACATGATCCGCTCGCAGCGGCCACTCAATCTGGTGCCGCCACTGCTCGGCGCAGTCACGGCGCTCGCACTGATCGCCGGCGGAATAATAGCGTTCGAGCACGCCGATACCGGGACACGCGTCGAGGACACTCAGAACACCGAATGCACCCGACTGTGGGTGGAGGGCAGCACGCTCCCGCTGTGCCCGATCATGTTCCTGGTACACATCAGACAGTATCCCCTCCCCTGATCCGACCACCAGAGTCCGCTCACCTCACCGTCGGGGTTTCGATATCAGGAAGGGAAGTATGGCGGTGGCGAGGAAAGTGGCTGTCGCGATGAGGAGGGCGGTTTCGTGGGCCGCTTGGGTCGGCCAGTGGGTGCCGAGTATCTGGTCGCTGCTGAGCACGGCGCCGGTGACGGCGCTGCCCGCGGCGGCGCCGATGGTGCGGAACACGACGTTCATTCCGTTGGCGGCGCCGAGTTGGTCGAGTGGCACCGCATCGTTGATGTAGGCGCGGATCGCGGTGAAGGCGAATCCGGTGCCGATACCGAACAGCGCACTGGCCGAGTAGAGGTCGAGTTCCGTGTTCTGCTTGACCACGAGGAGTGCCACTCCGGCGGCGCTGAGTATGCCGCCGAGTACCAGTGTCGGGCGCGATCCGAATCTGTTGAGTAGCGCGCCCCCGGTGATACCCGCGAGCAGATTACCCGCGGCGCTCGGCAGCAGCATCAGGCCCGCACCCAATGCCGTTGTGGTGAAACCGGATTCCCTCGGGGTTTGTGCGAGGCTGCTGATGGCGATGAACGAGCCGTACATGCCGAAAGCGCTCAGCGCGGCGGCGATGTTGCCGAAGGCGACCGGGCGCATCGTGAGCAGCGTCATGTCGATGACCGGGTATCGCACGCGCCGCTCTACTACACACCACACGATCACGAACACCATTGCCGCACAGAGCAAGCCGGGCACCACCCAGTCCGTCCAGCCCCACGTGTTGCCCTGGCTGATCGCGACGAGCAACGCCAGCAACCACAAAGCCAGCGTGAGCGCCCCCCACGGATCCGCGCCACGCTCGGTGCCGGGCACTCGGTCGGCGGGCAGACCCCACACGACCGCAACCAGCGCAAGCAGACTGAGAATCACCAGCAGCCAGAACACGGACTGGTAACTCCACCGCACCATCAGCACCCCGCTGGCAAGGATGCCGAACGCCGCACCGACTCCCGTGCTGACACTGACCAGTGCGAGCCCACTCGCCACCCGCTTCGGCGGCAACTCGGCCCGGATCACGCTGATCGCAGGCGGCAGCACCCCCGCTCCGGCGCCTTGGAGCACCCTGGCCGCGAGCAGCAGCCCGTAGGAATCGCTGAGCGCCGCCAGCAGCGCGCCGGCTGCCGCGATCGACAGGCACAGAATCAACACCAGTTTGCGGCCGCGCAGATCGCCCAATCGGCCGAACAACGGCGTCCCCACCGCCGCCGCCAGCAGATTGGCGGTCATCACCCAACTGACCGCAGCGGCGGATACGCCGAATTCCCCTGCCAGCGCGGGCAATATCGGCATGACAGCCGTCTGCGCCATCGGTGCCACGATCATCGCGAGCAGCAGCACCGCCAGCAGCAGGCGCGACCGGCGCACCGGCGCAATGACAGTTCCGGTCATCGGCGCTTCGCCGACGCCAGCACATGGGCGGTCGTCACGAGGTCGAGAAAAGAGTGACCATTCGAGCTGAAAATCGTTCGCTGCGCCCGCAAATCGTCGCCGGCACCGAGCATGTCCTCGAGTTCCAGTGCGGTGCTGTGTAACTCGCCGGACTCGGTGACGGCGCTCGCCCTGTCCTCGACGATCACCACACTGCCGGCGAGTTGTTCGGTGCTGACCTCCCGCGAGCGCGGCGTGTGCGCGCCCATGCAGTTGACGTGCACGGGCGCGCGGAGATCGAACTCGCCCAGGATCGGCTCGCTCGACGTGGTGGCGGTACAGACGACATCCTGCCCTTCCACCGCCGCGCGCAGATCTCGCGCGACCCGGACCTCGGTGGCACGCGGGAGCAGCGTTCGCGCCCGGTCGGCGAAGGCCTCGGTTCGGCCGGCGTGGCGCCCGTACACGGTGACGACGTCCAGCTCGCGTACCGTGGCGACGCCGCGGATCTGTTGCAAGGCAAGGGCTCCCGCGCCCACCACACCGAGTCTGCGCGCGTCGCCGATCGCACAGCTGTCGGTCACCAGCCCGGTGACCGCCGCACACTTGATATCCGTCAGCGCCGCACCGTCCAGCACGGCGAGCAGATCACCGGTGGCGGTGTCGAAGGCGACGACGACGGCGTTGACGGTCCTCGTGCCGGGTAACTTCACCAAAGCGGCGACCTTCGTGATGAACAGCCCGTGCGCGGTGCTGATCGACGGCATAGCGCCGAACACGCTGTAGGGTTCCATGCGCTTGCTCACGAACTTCATCGGCGTCACCGCCTGACGGCGCTGCCCCGCCCGCAGCGACTCCCCCAGTTCGGCCACCAGCACGGGAAGGTCGACCGCTGCGGCCACCTGTGCCTCGCTCATCGGCCGCATGGGGTCCCCCGGCGGCGCATCATCGAACTTCGGCGACTCGACAGTCTCGTTCATCTATGCCCTCCCAGCGTCCGCCCTCGCACGGCATGCAGCGGAACCTCGTTCAGTGAGCGACGTTTCGTCGGCGCACCTGATCCCACAGCGCGAGCATTCTCAGTACCTAGTCTTTTCGTCGATCCCGGTGGCCTGGGTCGGCACCAGAAAACTACGTTCGAACGTGAGCACCACCTCGCCGGTCGACTTCACCCCCCTCGTGCGGCAGGTGACTATGCCGTCACCAGGTCGACTGTTGGACAGCCGTTTTCCGGTGATCTCGCTGTCGGCGTACAACGTGTCGCCAGCGAACACCGGCTCGGTCAACCGGATGTTGTCCCAGCCGAGGTTGGCGATGGCTTGTCCGCTGGTGCTGCGGGCAGCCATGCCACCGACGATGCTGAGCGTCACGAGGCTGGACACCAGCGGCCGACCCCACTGCGTGTGTTCACAATAGGCCGCGTCGATGTGCAGCGGCGAGGTGTTCATGCTGAGCATGCTCATCAGGACGTTGTCCAGCTCGGTCACGGTGCGACCCGGCCGATGCTCGAACACATCCCCCACGGTGAACTGTTCGTAACGGAACCCGAGTGTCTCCCGGTAGCGCTGGGCGCCGATCTGCCGGTATCCGCTGAATTCGAGTTTGTCCATGGTGCCTCCAGGCCGACGAGCCGTCACGGCGTTCCGGTCAATTCTTTGACGTGGCTGACGAAGTCGGCGATCTGTTCCCGGCTGATGTCCGCGCGGATCATCACGCGCAGTCCCGCCTCGCCCTTCGGGACGATCGGGAAGAACACCGCGGAGCTGTAATAGCCGCGCCGGTACAGCTCTTTCGACAGTTCGACGGCCCTGTCTGCCTCGCCGACCCGGACCACGCGGATCGGCAGGCCGTTACCCGCGAAAGTGGTGGGCAGCAGTTCGTCGAAGTAGTCGATATTGCTCTGCAGCGTGCGTTGCAACTCGCCGAGCTCGGGGGTGCGATGCAGCGCGGCGCTCGCCAGCGAGGCGCCCACGATCGGTATCTCCATATTCTGCGACCAGCCAACGGGTCCCGCGTGCCGCTGCAAGAACCCGAACCACTCGGGGCGACCGAGCATCGCGACTCCGCCGGCCGTGCCGAACGCCTTGTGCAGCGTCGACACGATGAGGGTCAGCGGGTTCATCTCCAGTCGCGACCGAGCGAATCCCTCACCGCGCTCGCCGACGATAGACAGCGAGTGCGCGTCGTCCAGGTAGAGGAACAGTCCGTATTTGTCCTGAAGTTCGACCAGCCCCTCCAATGCGGCGGCACCACCCATCGAGTAGGCGCCGTCGGCGATGTAGGCGACGCGCGGATATTTGCGGCAGATGTCCTCCAAATAGTCCAGGTCGTTGTGCGGGCTGGTGAGCACCAGACTCTCGTCGGCACAGATGGGCTTCACATAGGCCATCGAGAAGTGGCTGTGGCGGTCGAACACCATCACCCGGGGGCCGTCCCCGGTCAGGTGCCCCGAGGCCAGCAAAGGCAGAATGCCGAAAGACAGAACGCTGCACGAGACTCCGGTCAAGATGTCGGCGCTGAACAACTCGCCGAGGTCTGCCTCGAGCCGAGCCAGCAGGTTGTGCCGGATCCGCGCGTTCGACACCATCAACCCGGTGGCCTTGGCCTCCTCGAGCGAGTCGATCGCTCCTTGAATAACTTTCGGGTGAAAGTTCAGGCCCAGATACGCGCTCGAACACATACTGACGAACTCGTGCCCGGTCTCCTGCACGACGAGACGGTTATTCGACTCCGCGTCGACGTGCACACTGATCAATCCGGCCTCGGCCGCCGCGCGCCACGCCGGGTCGGACTGTTGCAGCATCTTCTCGCTGTTTCGATAACGCCGAGGACCAAGGACATTCGGCTCGACATGGACTCCAGCGCTCATTTATCGCTCCTCGAAAGTCGTCGGCACAGCCGACTCATTGGCGTTTCCAAAATCTTCGACCAGTCGCCGCGACGCCTCGAAGAACGGCAGCCCCATCATCACGCCGTCGACGACGGCGATCCGGCGATTGGTCGACAGGCCCGCATCGACGATTCGCTGCGCTTTCTCCAACGTGCCCGCGTCAGGCGAGAAAACCTCATTGATCACCGGGATCTGCCGCGGATGTATCGCGATCTTGCCGCTGAATCCCAGGGCTTGGGCCCGCGCGCTCTCCTCGCGCAGCCCACCGATGTCGTTGATATCGAACACCGGTGCGTCGACCACCTCGATCTCCGCAGCGCGGGCCGCGTTCACCACGCAGCCGCGGGCATGCACCAGGTAATCCCAGGACAGGCGCGCACCGACTTCGAACGAGTAGTCGGCCGCGCCGAAGATCAGCGCGCGTAGCCGGGGCGACCCCGCCGCGATCGAGGCGACGTTCTCTAGGCCGCGTGGCGTCTCCACCACCGCGAACAGTTCGAGGTCAGGGCATACCGGGCCGAGCACCTTCGCCACGATCTCGACGTCACGGGCCGACTCGACCTTGGGAATGACCACCACGGCCGGCTTGACGACATACTCCTGAATGGCAAGCAGATCCCGCAGGCCATCCGGTTCGGTCACCGCATTGATGCGGACCCCGCACCGCGTCGCCGACGCGGTTGGCGCGGCGAAGAACTTCTCCGCCTGATGCCGCGCCTGCTCTTTATCCCACGGTGGGACAGAGTCTTCCAGGTCGACCACGCACATATCGGCGCCGGCCTGGTGCCCCGAGGAGTAGCGGCCTTCGGCCAATGCGGGTGTGGAGAGGAACGAACGGCAATAGCGTGTGTACTTCATCGAGCGCCCACTCCGAGTATTACCGCGCGGGCCACCATAGACCGTCCGGCTGTCGGATCCCATCTTCGAATGGGCTTTGGTTGAACAGGCATGAGCCCCCCTGATCTGATCGGCATATTCGGCAGCCATCGGAACATTGCTCGCTATTGCGCGCTGTATACCGCAGCACGGGAGAACAATTCGTTGTCCGAGGGGTTCCAGCACCATCAGTCCCCCAGTGGCCGCTGTCATAAATTCTCATCGACGAACCCAGCGGTGACAACAGAACGGAGGTGACGGATTCAGCCTGCCTATGACCGTTCGTCGAGCAGGTGCGCCAACCGTTGCCACTCCCTGGACCGTTGCCGAGCTAGTTCGGCGATGGTCCGGGTGCAGTGGTTCGGCAAACTGCCGACGACGCTCTTCCAGTCGACGCCGTCGTCGAACGGAGTCTCCAACCGACGCAACAGTTTCCGCCCGGATTCGCTGAAGCGGATGGAGGGGTCTTTGCGCAGTCGCTGCAGCGCCTCAGCGGTGCTGACCGGCTGCGACGGGACCGCCCGGACGTTCCCGGCACGCGCACGCACCGGCGCGGGTGCCAGTACAGGCACGGAGGCGGGTGAGGGCACCGGCAAGGGCGCGGCCGTGTCGCTGGCACCTTCGCCGGCGGACACCAATTGCGTCCCATCCCGCAACCGCTTTCGAACATCCTTGGCGGTGGTGACCGAGATGCCCGCCGCCGAGGCCACCTTCCGCGCCGATGCGGTCGGATCGAGCGCGAACAGTTCGGCAGCCCGTTGGCGCCCCTGTCGCCCGGCAGACCGATGCAGCACGCCGTTTCGCGCTATCCGGCCGGTCGACTGGGTAGATTTCCCAGTCGACCGGGTGCGGATCGCGCCGACGGTTTTGTGCGAGATCCCGGCGATGACGCCGATCGACCGGTCGGACCAGTCCGGATACGACTGCAGGATGCGCAGCGCGGCGGCTTTCCGATCGGCCAGCGACAGCGGCAAGCCGTGTGCCGCATTGAGTTTCACCGCCAGCACGAACGCCTCGGCGAGGCCGCCGTCGAAGAGCACCGCCGCGATGCTCGTGTCGCCGCGCAGTTCGGCCGCGCGCAGCCGATGCCAGCCGTCGACGACCTGCATGGTTGCCCGATGCACGACAATCGGGGGCAGCGCGGTCGCCGAGTCGGCGAGCATGCGTATGTGACCGGTGTTCACTCCCGCCGTTCGGGGCGGCGCGTCCGCCGGTAACACCGCGGAGATCGGAAGGTCGACGATGTTCGAGCAGTGCGGCAGTCCCTGGATTGTGTCCAGCACCGAACGGGTTCTGTCTGTGGACGAACCAGCATTCATTTCGTTGCTCATTGAGAATCCCCCTGCGGATCCATAGTTGCGGCCACAGCAGCGGCCCCCTGAGCGATGACGATGCCGGGCGGGTCGTCGCGTGTGCTGCCGAGAGTTGCCTAGCCATGGTGGCGGTCATGGACCGCCTGGAGCCGGAAGACACGGCCGGTACGGTACATTCATCGCGCTGATCGTTTCCACAGCGTGTCCTCCCCGAGCCGATGGTCGCTCAGGCGATACAAACGACCGGCGCACGCCAAGTTGCCAGGCACGGCCTCGCTTGTCAACTACTATGCCCGACAGGGGTGTTCGACCCGTGCAAGCCGCCTTCACAGGCGCTTACTCTGCGGCACACTATGAGCTGATCTATCCTATTCTGTTGGTGATCAACACCTTTGGGGCTACTAGAGGCTAGCTGTGAGTGACCACCCCTACAGTCGGATTCCAGGGGTTGTCACGACAGCCAATACCCAGTAAACCGAACTCATCGGCGGGTCATCTTGTGCCCCACTGTGATTCGACTACACCCCAACTGGCCACCGAGCGGCTCGGTACGCAATCCCCCACAACATTGGGCATGCCGCCTCCGCGGGGCGCCCCCATAATGTGATTACACAGCGACGACCCCAGGGATTTCGTTGTTTCCTTGGCGATCGGCAATGACGCCGATCAGCACCAATTCTCCATACCCACCCCGGCACAAACCCCGGCCCGAGGTATCGACTCACATATGCAACGTCGGCCGGTAAATAAGCTCTTGGGTGCGCCCATCGAGGGTTCGAGTCTCCAGCAACTCGAGATCGAAGTCGGCAGCACCCTGGAAGATCGGGTCCGTTCCCGTCCGACCGGTGATCACCGGAAAGACCGTCACGTGGACGCGGTCCACCAGACCGGCCGCCATCAGCGCCCGATTCATCGACAGGCTGCCGTGCGAGCGCAGCGGCACGGCCGACTCCTCCTTGAGCCGAGCGACGACGTCGACCGCATCACCACTGACCACCGTCGCGCCGGGCCGGTCGAGCGGTCCCTGCAGCGTGCGCGACACCACCGTGGCAGGTAGGTTCCACATCCGAGTGACCCACGGGTCGAACACCTCGGCGTCCGCCGGGCTCGTGGCGACCATCTGCGCGAACTGCCGATACGTGGTGGCGCCGAACACCATTCGCTGCTCCGCGCCGTACACCGCGAGGCGATGTTCGAGCAGCTCGGGGCCTTGCTTGCCCCAATAGCCGCCCCAGTCCCCGTCGCCGCCGTAGGAGCCGAAGCCGTCGAGGCTGGTGAAGACGTCGAAGGTGTAGGTAGCGGCCATGCGGGTTCTCCTCGAGTGTGATTGGTCGGGTGTACCTATGCAGACCGGATGTCTCGGCGAAACTCATCGCTGCCGGACTCCCTGAGTCGAGTCCGGCGCGTCCGCGTGGCAGGTCCGGCACCGCCCCAACGCATTTCGTCAGTCGGCCGATCGGCGAACCTATTCGAGTAGTCGGCGAATGACCGCGGCCGCGGCGTCGATGTCGTCGGGTTCACCGGTGATCAGTTCGCGGAAGTAGAAGGATTCGCCGATCCGCACGATGGCGTAGGCGAGGGTGTGGGCGTCGATGTCGTCGGGCTCACCGACATCCTCGCGGATGACTTGCGCGATGGAGGCCACGAACCGCCGCTGGATGACGCCGTCGCGGGATGTCAGGACCCGCAGTGCGGTGTCGGTGTGCTGCGCGACGAACGTCCGCATGGCCGGGTATCCGGCGGCCAAATACAGACTGCGCCGGACTATTTCGGCGACGCCGGCCGCACCCTGCCCACCGCACTCCCGGCGGATGTCCTCGAATCCCGCGGTGGCGATCACCCAGATGACTTCGCCGAGTATCCGAGTGCGGTCGCCGTAGCGCCGATACAACGTGGACCGTCCGATGCCGGCCGCCGCGGCCAGCGCACGGGCGTCGATCCAGCCGTCGCGCAGGAACATCGCCACGGCGGCTCGCAACACCGCATCGACCGAGGTCAACTGGGGAATTGGGGACTCTGGCGATCGAGACGTCATCGATCCTAGTGTGACATGGGACACCGTTGGATGAGTGTCCCAGTCCGGCCGATCGGCAAGGCCGACAACACTTCGCACTGCAATGCACAGGAGAATTTCGATGTACCAGCGACCGATTTTCACGGCCATCCTGACCACCCTCGTCGCGGGCACCGTTGCCGCGCCGGTCGCCTCGGCGGCACCCCCACCCGCGTACCCGTCCTACGTCGCGCTCGGTGATTCCTACACCGCGGGCGCGTTCCTGCCCGTAGTCGAGCCACGCTGCGGCCGGGCCGAGCGCAACTATCCCCGGCTGGTCGCCGCCGCACTCAAACCCGGATCCTTCACCGACGTCAGCTGCATCGGCGCGACCACCAAGGCCATGACCGACACCCAATCGCCCACCGGCAATCCGCCGCAGTTCGAGGCGCTGAAGCGGGACACCGCACTGGTCACCGTCGGCATCGGCGGTAACGACGTACCGGCGTTCGAGGCGGTCTTCAACTGCGCGGTGCGGGGCGCGTCGGTGCCGCACGGCTCCCCGTGCAAGGACTTCTACACCAGAAATGGCGTCGACACGCTGGCCGAGCAGGTCCGCGCGGTCGGCCCCGCGGTCGGTGCGGTGCTGGCCGGGGTCCACCGGCGATCGCCGAAGGCTCGGGTGTTGCTGGTCGGCTATCCGGTGCAGCTGCCCGAGACCGGCGACGGCTGCTGGCCGATCGTCCCGATCTCCGACGGTGACGTGCCGTTCCTGCGCGAGAAGACGAAACTGCTCAACCAAGTCCTCCGCGAACAGGCAACCAACCACGGCGCCACCTATGTGGACACCTACACCAGCAGCATCGGCCACGATATGTGCCAGGCCCCGGGCACGAAATGGCTCGAAGGGCCTGTCCCCACCGACTTGGCCGCCCCCATTCACCCGAACGAGCTCGGCGCACAGGACCAAGCCCGGCAGATAGTCGCCACGCTGCGCCGGTAGCCCACCGGCGAGCGGTCGACGCCGCGCCGTGCCGGTGGTTCCGAGATAGCATCTAATTGCACGGTTTCGGCTCAACTGATCGTTGTTCGATAGAGGGAGTCCGCGCGAATGGATCGCCGGAACACGGGGATCAGCCGACGCCGAGTGCTGATGGCGGCAGGGGCCTCGATCGCGCTGACCCCCATGGCGCAACCGACGGCGGCGGTGACGATCACGCGGGCGACGTCCGCCGGGCCCGATGACCCAGCGAAGCGGGCGGACCTGGCGGAACAGGCGCTGGTGCGGCGGCACGTGCGCACGGTCTGGGGCCAGCCGCAGGTGCGGCTCGGCGCGCTCGTCTGGCCGTCGTCGCTGCTGGACGAGTCGTTCGTGAAATGGTGTTACTGGTGGCAGGCCCACCTGGTCGACTGCGCGGTGGACGCCGCGTACCGCGCCCGTACCCCCGAACGCATCGCCCGGGTCGCGGCCCTCGCCCGCGGTATTCGCACGCGCAACCTCACCGGCTGGACCAACCGGTACTACGACGACATGGCGTGGCTGGTGCTGGCGCTCGAACGCGCGGACCGATTGCTCGGCGTGCGGTTCGGCGGCGCTGTCGGCGACCTGACCGCCGAGTTGATCGACGGCTGGAACCCGGAGGTCGGCGCGGTGCCCTGGCGGTCCGGCGACAAGTACTACAACACTCCCGCGATCGGTCCGACCGGTATCGCGATGGCCCGGGTGGGTGAACTGCCCCGGGCCCGGCAACTGGCCGACTTCCTGCACACCCGCCTGCGCGACCCCGGCACCGGCCTGATTCTCGACGGCGTCCACGAACCCGGCGGACGAGTGGAGCGCACGATCCTCACCTACAACCAGGGCGTCGCGATCGGGCTGGAAACCGAACTGGCCGTGCGCACCCGGGAAGCCGAGCACCGCGAGCGCGCGGCTGCGCTCGTGGCCGCCGCCGAGACCGGGCTCACCCACGCCGGAGTCATCGCCCCGGCCGGCGGGGACGACTCCGGGCTGTTCATGGGCATCCTCGCCAGGTTTCTCGCCGAAGCCGCATTCGCCCTCGGCGACCGCACCGCCGCGAAGATCGTGCACACGTCCGCGCGGGCGGCGTGGGCACACCGCGCCGAGGTGGACGGTCTGCCGCTGTTCGGTGTCGACTGGGGCCGACCGGTTACGGTGCCCGCGCATTCGGGAGTCTTTCCCCAGCTGATGCCTTCGTCTGCCGCTTCGTCGGCGAACATGAGCCGCGACCTCTCGGTACAGCTGAGCGGGTGGATGCTGCTCGAGGCGGACTATCGGCTCACCGCCGCGGGGCGCTGAGCCACTGCGGCCGCGGTCGCCCGCCGAGCCTTCCCGCGCTGAAATGCCAACGGGGACTGTCGATCAGTTGTCCCGAGCGAGGTAGTCGCGAACAACGGTGGTGACCGGTGCGAGGTCGGCAATGGTCGGTAGAGCGCCCGGCCGGTAGGGCAGACTGGCGAGCTTGCCGATGCCACGATGCCAAATGGTGCGATCGGCCGGGGTCGGCGGATGTAACTCGATCCGGTGCGTGCAGTCGGGACAGCTGAGATACGCCATGTTCTCGACACCGCCGAGCACGGGCACCTTCAAATGGTTCAGCACGGTGGTCAGTCGATGGCTGTCGAGGTGCGACACCTCAGCGGGTGTGACGACGAGGAGGACGGCGAGGCGCCCGGCGATCCGCAGCGCGTGCCCGACGCCGGTGGTTCCGGGTGGCAGGTCGACGAGCAAAATCTCTCGGCGGTTCCAGCGAGTGCGGGTGATCAGCCGGGCGAGCAGCATGTCGGCGATGCCCTCGCCCGCGGTGAACGCTTGCGTGCCCGCCATCATGAATCCGGCGGAGACGATCTCGACGCCGTCCACCTCGATCGCTTCGAGATCGGTTCGGTGCGGGCCGAAATCGGCGATGCGCAGCGACGCGGTCGGGACGTCGCGGCGCAGGCCGACCATCCGGGGAATGTCGGGACCGGAGAGGTCGGCGTCGACCAGACCGACGCGGACACCACTGTCGGTGAGGGCCCGCGCCAAGGCCAACGCGACGCTGGATTTACCGACACCGCCTTTTCCGCTGGCTACCGCGACGATGGGGATCGCCGAGATCGGTGAGGTCACGCGTGCAGGCTACCGAGCGTTCGGAGGTATGGACGCCAGGTGGTCACGGGTAAGGGTGGGGTCGGTAAGGGCCCGGCACTGCGGCCGTGGTCAGGGGTGGTGCGGGCAGGCAGGCGCAGCTCTCCCGGACCTCCATGTGCGGGAGCCGGGTGGCTCGCACGCGAACGACCGCCGGTCCGTCTGCCGCACGAGCGAGTTCCACTGCCGCCACCCGGGATCCGGCCTCGGCGAGCCGTCCGGCCAGTTGCGCGTCGTCCTCGGCCGGCTGCTCGATCACTTCGTCGGTGGGCGCCCCGACCAGGGTGTCGAGCTCGGCGAAGCGGCGCGGGTGACAGTAGTAGGTGAGGTGGTCTTGGAAGCTGGTCAGCGTATTGGTGGTGTTGCCCTGCTGCAGGCTGGCGAGCAGTCGGACCTGGACGGCTTCGGCGAGGGCGTGCCGCAGGCGCTCGGCCGGGTCGGGATGGGCGCTCAATCCGATTCCGAAGGCGGGGATTTCGGTGTGCCGGGTCAACGCGACGGCCACGCCGGTGCCCGCGGCGGACCGGGCTTGCAGCAGTTGCGTGTGCCAGCCCAACATTTTGTCCGTGGCCAGGAATTCGGTGTGGTCGACTGTCGCAGCGCCGGTGAGCAGTTCGAATGGGCGGTGGGCTTGCCAGTAGTCCATGACGGTCGCCCGTTCCAGCATTTCGTAGAGGCCGTGGGCGGCAGCCTGCCGGTAGCTCGACCCGGCCGCGAGTCCGACGGTGGTGACCTCGCCGAGGCGTTCCGCCGGGGCGGGCGCGCCGAGGCCGACCAGCGCCTCGGGCATCCAGATCGGGTCACCGTCCAGGTAGCGGCGGGCCTGCGTCCAGGTGAGTGGCCGGTCGGCAACGAAGTGCGGGTATGGCCAGCGATCCGGAAAAATCGGTGCGCCAAGGTAATCGGCGACCGGAAAGACATCTTCCGGGGCGAAACTCGCGGCTGTTGCGCGCTTGGGCGTGGGATTGATCCATGCTCGGCCCAGATGGCGTTCGACCAGTTCGCCGACGCATGAGATGGCGGCGGCGGCCGGGTCGACCGCGCAGCCTGCAACTTGCATGGGTGGTTGGTTCGGCCCGAGGTCGGACTGGCCGAGCAGGAGGACATGGCCGTGCAGTTCGGGTCGACTGTGGAAGTACCCGATATCGATCTCGGACGGTGGTTGCCAGATCGAATTCCATTGCTTGAAAGCGGCCTTCAGTGCAGGCTCGACTCCGGCCAGCTGGTCGGGGCTGCCGAAGACACGCAGGCGCAGGAGTTCCTCGGCGCGCTGACGTTCGCTCACGCCGTCTCCCTCGGTGTATCGGCCGATTGCGGAGTCGAGGTGTCGGGGCGCAAGAGGCCGCGCTCGGTCCAGTCCTGCAAGGTGTCGGCGATGTCGGAGTGGATACGGTCGGCAACTCCGGCGTATCGACGGGCGCATTCGTCGGCCAACTCCGTTGCCGAACGAGGTTGGTCGAGCAGTCGCCAGAGGGTGGCCGCGCTTCCCTCCAGTACCAGGTAGGCGCCGTTGAGTGGGGCGAGCAGGATGCGGTCGCCCAGGTCCTGGGCCGTGATCGTCGGGTCAGGCAGGTATCGTGCGCTGCTCGTTGTCATGGTCGAACTCTCGCTTTCGGGGTGGATGAGATGTCTTGGCACGCAACCGGAGTAATGCGGTCGTGGCGCGGAAGATCAGTCGCTGGGTGATCGCGGCGGCGAGTACGACGGGCAGCGGTCGACGCCGGTGCTGGGTTGAGACCAGCCAGCGGTCCGCGGCGGCAACGATCGTGCCCGTCCATCGGGTGCGGCGGCCGGTGAGGGACACGGTGGTCGGCCCGCTGCGGTACGTGGTCGTCGCCGCGGTCACGGTGCCGAGTACGGAATCCAGCGGCACCCAGAACGCGGAGAAGGGGTTGTGTCGGTCGTAATTGTCCGCGCACTGCAATATTTCGGGGGTGCCGTCTCGGGTACGCCAGTCGGCGACCCGGTGCGCGGCGAGAATATCCTGCGGGAGCTCCACCAGCGCGATGGTGCCGACCGCGGTCGCCGGGTCCAGCTTGCCCCAGGCGACGGTGACTCGGGTGGCCGTGTCGAACAACGGATACATGCTGCGGGAAGCATCCAGGATCGGGATTTCGGTGGTGGTCGCCGTGGCCTGATAGCGGTCGCGCAGCAGCCGCCGGGCGACGCTGCGCCTTGAACGCTTTACGGCGCCAACCGATTCCGGTGAGTCGTGCAAGGCGTGGATGCGCGGCGGCATCGATGCCGACCTGTCCGCTCGGTAGGGATGGCGCGGCGCCGCCGCGAGTAGGCGACCGCCCGAACGTGCCAGCCGATCGAGCGGTCCAGCCAGCGACTCGGTGCGTACCGCCAGCTCGGGAACTTCGGACCGGACCGCCTTCACCGCGCGTTCAGCCTGATCATGCGGGTCCAGATGCACCACAGTTGTGGTCTCGTCGCGTTGCTCGAGCACGAACCCGTGCTCGGTGACCGCCGCGACCGCATCCAGCAGTTGGCCGGCCGGTACTCCGCCGATGGCGTGGTCGGTATCCGGCAGGCGACCGAGCACCTCCACCAGCGGCAACATCCGCCCGCAGCCGCACGCCGACGGTGGGCGCAGTATCCCGGCGTCGCCGATCAGGTAGCGCAGCAACGGCATTGCGGTGTTGACCAGATCGGTGACCACCAGATGCCCGGCCCGATGGTAGTCCTGCGGCGTCCCGTCGTCGTCGACGATCTCCACATACAGGTGGTCGGCGTTGACGTGCATGCCGCGGCATCCAGGGAACGAGAACGCGAGCGGCACGCAGATTTCGGCGGCGCAGTACATTTCGACCAGCGGCGGCGCTCCGGCTGGCCAATCGCGCACGTGCTCCGGCCGCAGCACTTCGAACGACGAGGCCACCGCCGCGATATCGCCCCAGGCGGTCACGCGTTGCACCAATACCGGCAGCATGTCCGGGCTCACCAGGAGCAACTCCCCCACCGAACCACCGCTGCCGAGCCGGTCGAGCACGGCCGCGAGACCTTCTTCGCGATAGCCGACGCGGGGATCGCGCACCGTGGTGTTGTCGCGGCCTTGCCCCGGCCATGGTGTAGCGCAGGTCAATTCGAACACCCAGGGCAGCCCGAGTTCGTGATACCAGCGGCGCTCGCAGATCGCCCGACGATGCAGCGATGCGCGGGGACGCACCACATGACTGGCCGCGCCGTTGGTTCCGGAAGTGAACGTGACGTCGACGTCCTGCGCGGGTATCGCCGTATTGACCAGCTGGGCGGCGTTCGCGCGGAGCGTGTTTCGTGGCAGCACGGCGAGCCTGGGCAGCTCGTGCGCGTGGGTGAGTTCGGCCAGCGCGGCGTCGCCGAAGGCGCGCGGATAGTAGGCCGTGTGACGTGCGGCAGCCACCACCTCGGCCAGCAGCGCGTCACGATGTTCGCGGACCGCGCCTGCGTCCCATTGCCTGCGCAACGCGCGGTGGACTTCCTGGCTGCTGACGGCCCGGATGCGCGGGCCGGCCAGCCAGCGTGCCGCGAGGCGGCGGTAGCGGTGGGCGGTCACGGCTGTTCCCGCGTGGTCAGCAGCTCGGACAGCGGGTCCTGGTAGCGGTCGTCGCGTGGGATGCCGAGCAGGAATCCACCGACATGGCATTCGATCAGTGGGTCCACGCCGAGCATTCGCGCGTTGACGAGCTCGTTGCCGCCATTGAGTACGCAGCCGCCCAAGCCGAGCGCCGTCGCCACCAGGTACCACGTTTGATAGAGCGCGCCGAGATCCTGGTAAATGATGCTCAGGCCGTTGTTTTCGTATTTCCACATGGTCCGGCCGGCCACCGCGGTCACCAGGAGCACCACAGCCGGATCGCCTTCGAGCAGGTCGCTTTGCTGCTGAAGTTGTTCGGGCATTCGGGCGAACCACGCATCGACGTCGCTGTGCCTGCACAGCACCGATTCGAAGGGGTCGTATCGATAGATGGCCGGTGCGAGATCGCTGACCTGGACCGGCCAGAGGTAGACCTCCAGCGGATGCCTGCCGCCGCCGGACGGAGCCGGTCGCCAGTTGACCCCGCTGCCATACGATTCGGCGCTGTGCTGGACAGCGAGCGACCTGTGCAGGAATGCCCCCAGGGTCGACAGGTCGAGGGGTCGGTCGGCGAATCGGCGGCAGGAACGACGGCGCGAGAGCACGTCTGCGAAAAACGCGGGATCGGCGTCGAGGGCGGCTTTCGGCAGCGTCACAACCTCGTCCCGCAGTGGTTTGCGCGGTGACGGCATCTCCTCGGCCTGCAGCGTCGGCCGTTTGCGGCCCGCGCTGCGCATCCGTTGGATCACCAGCTCGTGCGGGTCCCACCATGCTCGATCCGGCAGCCGGTTCGGGTCGATCAACAGTTCCGCGGCGATGAGAGCCAGCACCACGTCCAGGCTGGTGCCGCCCGTTTCGGCCAGCTTGTCCGGAGTAGCGGGCACGTCGGCCGCGAGCAGGACCTGTCTCGCCGCTTCGCTCAACCGGTGCCGCCTGCCACTGGTGCCCGCCACCGCGATCATGTCGGAATCCGACAGGTACACCGTGATATACGGGGAACGCACTACGTATGCGGTTGGCTGCTCGTTCGAAGAAATGCTCAACAAGTCCCCCGATGCCGATTGTGAATGGTGCAGGCACGTGATGGACCCGGCCTCAATCGGCCGGGCCCGATCACAGATCTCAGCTCGCCAGGCCGCGCCTGACGACACGCCTCAGTTGAAGTCCGTGCACAGCGTGATCACGGCAAAGGCAACGTCCAGTTCCGCCATACTTTCGAGTTCGGCGACCGGCAGTTCCCGCACACGCGGCTTCTCCCACAGCATTTTTTCCATGATTGCGACCCTCCCTTCTGGTATCGAGCGAGCCGACCGGCGCAGTACGAATCCCCAAAAGCGCAGAGCTCGAACATACTTCGATTACTCCCCGTGCCGGAGCTCCAGGCTGGTCGGCAGCTTCATCGTACTGGGGATAGATCTTGCGGGCAATGGTCGAAAAGCGTTGTCTACCAACGGATAATTCATGGCAAACATTCACGTTGGTGAGTGGGTCTTTGCAAAGTTCCAAGTGGAACTTGTGTGCAGTGTTGCCCTGCATGCTATCTCGCACAGGTGTCCTCGAACAGATATGCAAACGGCTACGGTGCAGCATATTTCAGGGTTTCGGCTTGTACGGTGAGACATTCGCTTCGCGATACCGGCGCCGAGTTCGGAGCGTGCGCGTGGTGCGACGGTGTCGTGCGAGCTACCGTGACCGCAGCGGAGATCGTTTCGGCAAGCATGGAAAGGGGTTGTGGCGTGAACCGAGAGATGTCGTCCGCGGCTGCACGTGCGGGCATGGTCGCCGAGTTACAACGAACCATCGCCGGACTGCCCGACGCGATCGGCGCCGCACTGTCCGCGATACCGCGCGAGGATTTCCTGCCCGCCGAAATCCCGGTCGAGCTCGCTTACGCCGACAAGCCGGTGACCTTGGCCGTCGGCGACGACGGGTTCCCCCTCAGCACCGCCAGCCAGCCGACGATGGTGGCTGCCATGCTCGAGCAACTCGCCGTCGAGCCGGGCGATCGGATACTCGAGATCGGCACCGCCAGTGGCTATAACGCCGCGCTGTTGCAGCACCTCGTCGGCGCCGAGGGTCAGGTACACAGCATCGAGATCGATCCAACCCTCGCCGCCGCGGCCGAGACGCGTCTGCGGGCACTCGGTCTACCGGTCAGCGTGCACGTCGGCGACGGGTGGGACGGGCTGTCCAGCGCTGCCCCGTTCGACCGAATCATCGCCACCGTAGGCGTTTTCGACCTGTCACCACGCTGGCTCGACCAACTCCGCGAAGGCGGCACCCTGGTCGCCCCGCTGTGGCTGCGCCCCGGCATCGAACTCTCGGTGCGGTTCAGCAAAACCGACGGCGTGCTCGTCGGCCGCTCCGCGGTGCACTGCGCGTTCCTGCGACTACGCGGCGAACACGCAGGCCCGGACAGCTACCGCAGCATCACCGATACCCACTTCGCCACCTGCGAGAGCTTGTCTGCCGAGCGCCTGGGCATCCTTCGCATGCTCCTCACCACCACCCCGACCACCGAACCGTTACCCACCCTGTCCCAACACTGGTTCGCCACCCTCGCCCTACACGACCCCCGCGCGATCCAGGTCTTCACCCTCGCCGACCCGGTCGACATCTCCTTCGGCCTACTCGACGCGGACCAGCACAGCCTCGTCCTGCTCGGTGGCGACGGACTTCGCAGCTACGGCGGCCCCGCCGCCAGAAACGAGCTCGATACCGCGCTGGCGCAGCTGCACCCGGTCGACCCAGCCCAGCTGACCATCACCGCCACCCCCGTCGCCCAACTGAAATCCCCAGCACTCGACCAGGACTCGGCCGTCACGATAGTCCGCCGCCACTTCCGGTATACCGTCGAGGATCGACGATGAAAGATGCAGCAGCAGAGGGAATTCCGCTGCGTCGGCAGGTATTCGGTCGAGCATGTGAGCTGTCGGTGGTAGGGCTCGCGTTCAGCGCGCGTGGATGACGTCGGCGATCACTCGGTCCATCACTCGTTCCGCGATTCCCGCGATCGTGAGGGAGGGGTTGGCGGCGGCGCAGTTGCCCGGGATCAGTGCGCCGTCGATGACGTACAGGTGCGGGTAGCCGATTACCCGGCCGTCGAGGTCTGTTGCGCGGCCGATCGGTACGCCGCCCAGCGGGTGCGCGGTGAGTGACATGCCGGGGACGAAAGGGGCACCGCCCGCCCGGGACAGTGCGCTCGCGGACGCGCCGACGCGCTCGTGCACGCGGAGCGCGGCCGAGAGGGAGTCGCGCCAGCTGTCCGGTGCGAACGACAGTGTCGGCTCGGCACCTCGCATGGTCCAGGAGGCTCGGTTCTCCCAGTCCGCGGTGGTCGACAATTGGGCGAGGATCGGCGCTTCGCCGGGCGGTCCGGGCAGGCCGATCGACTCGACTCGGATCGGCGGGTGGTCGGGTTCGTCGTCGACGAGGGCCGAGCTGACGATCGCGCTGGCTTGCGGGCCCGCGCCGGCCAGTTCGTCGGCGACCCGCCAGGTCACTTGGTCACCATTGTCGCCGACCATCGTGCCGAGGTGCTCGTTGAGATCGGGGAGGCCGCCGTCGGCCCGGGACCGGAGCAGCAGACGGGTGGTTCCGATCGATCCGGCCGCGACGAATAGATGGTTGCAGGTGTAGGTTTCGCTGCCGCCTGCCTCGTCGATCACCGCCACATCGATGACGAATTTCCCGTTCTCGTGAGCGATGTGCTGCACGTCCCGCAGCGGCAACAGACTCCAGTTGGGGCGATCCGCGGCCCAGCGGAGGTAATTTCGGGTCACGGACTTCTTCGCGGAGTTCCGGTTCCAGGAGCACGCCGCCGCGTCGACGGTCGGCGGTCCGCCCGAGCGATCGAATACCTGTCGCACGATGTCCCAGTCGAACGTGGACCGCACCGGCTCGGTCACCATTCCCGCGCGCGTCAGCTGCGCGTCGGCCGACCGTACGTGCACGAAGGGGGCGCTGCCGAGCAGATCGGCCGGGGCCTGCGTCGCATCCAGGCGCGCGAGCACCCTTGGCCAGTACACCGTTTCGAGTTCGTCGTAGCTCAGTGCGGCCGGAAAGATCTTCTCGAAATACCGGCGGACCGGCGGCACCGTCGCGCCCGCGTAGATGATGGACCCACCGCCGACACATGCCGTGGTCGCGATCCCGACCGACCCAGCGACGTAGGGCTGCATCAGGCCTGACGTTCTGGTCACCTTCGGCTCCCACAACCAGCGCGGGTCCCGGTAATCCAGAGCCGAGTCGAAGACGATCGCGTCGTCGCGCTGGCACCAGGCGCGGCCACGCTCGAGGGTGAGGACATCGACGCCTGCCGTCGCCAGCCGATATGCCGCGATGGCCCCGCCGAAACCACTGCCGATGACGATCGCGTCGTGGTGTGTCCGCGGCTGCGCCCGCGCCCGCGCCGGGAGCAGCAGCGGGGCACTCCATGTTGCGGCGGCGATCGCCGCGCCACGGGTCAGCAGGGTGCGGCGGGTCAACGATGATCGGTGCATCGAGATTCGAGCCTCTCCTGGGTACGGCAGTGCTGGGCATGACTGATCAGGCGGCGCACCGCTGCCGCCCGATCAGTCCTGCGGGAATTGCTAGTTCATACCGGGCTTGTCGAAACCCAGATGGTCGAAAGTGATATACCCGCCCGGATATACACCGCTCGGCAGCAACGCACGCAGTTCGTCACTGCCTTCGGTCTTCACCGTGATCAGCGCGACTTGCACCGACCCCGACATCCCACCGAGACCCAGACTGCGCATCTTCTTCGTGCCGCACGCGGGCGACGGTTGTTCGAACGATATCTGCTCCGGCATCTGGATATAACCGAGGAATTCGGGGAGCGTCATATGGATATCGAAGAGCAGTGGCTTCGAGGACACCGACACCGACCAGCCTTCACCACTGGCGGTGAGCGTCTCCCCGATGCGCGGGGTGCCGACGAAGTCGGCAAGGGACTTCGGGAAGCCCCAGTTGTTGCGTCCGTTCTTCGCGGTCTCCGGGCTGTCCACCACCATGAACGGCGAGTGCGCGAACATGCCGGGGTCGCGCAGGCGCGCGTAGGAGAGCATCCCGGTGATCTCGTTGTAGGGGCCGACGGGTGTGTTCGAATACCTGGTGGCGAAGCCGTATTTCGCCAGCGGCAGCGCCCCGTCGGCGACCTCCTTCGGCAGCAGCGACGGCCCGCCCAACCGGGGCGCCATCGCCCAGATGACGAATCCGTCGGTCGAGCTCAGATCCCACGATCCCCCGACATCGGGTCCCTTACGGATCTGCTGCCGCATCGAGTCGGTGAGTCGCGCCTCCGGGATGGTGGAGGTTATTGATTCCCATGCGTTCGTTTCACAATGATTCGGCGCGGCGACCGCGGCCGGACTCGTTGTGTTCATCGCGAAGCCGGCCAGTAGCACTGCGGCAATGATGTTTCCGATTCCGCGATTCCGGCGCGGCGCATACCGGCGGCCCTGTTCCGGCACCGTAGTGTTGCGAGTCACCCACACTCCTTTCCTTGGGTAACGAACGTAACAGGATCCACGGTGCAATGCAGTGCTGAATTCCAATAGAGGCTCGATAATTAGTTCGGCGATTGATGCAGTGAAGTTGAGCTTAAATTCCACCACGCGAGGGGTCCGCAATGCCGATGCGGCGGAGGGCCGAATCCATGAACACCACAGCCGTGCAGCGAACCTGCATCATCAACGGATCTGCCCGGCAAGCGTGGACGGCGCCTACGACGACCTCTGACTCACGCCTGCGGCGGATGCGAGCGACACCGGAGGCATCCTCCCCTTCCCCCTTCTATTTTATACACGATCCCGGGTCCTCATGAGCCGCCGTTTTGTAGTCCATAATCGCTCGCGATATGCGAAACCACCAGGTGAGGAGTAGCGGGATGGCCTATGTGCTCGGCTTCGGGGAGATCGACCGGACACAGATCACGAGCGTCGGCGGCAAGGGTGCGAACCTCGGTGAGCTCGCGCGGATCGACGGCGTCGAGGTGCCGGACGGCTGCTGCGTGTCCACGGACGCCTTCGCGCGGACCGTGGCGGGTGCGCCGTCGATCGCGGACCAGATCGATGAACTGTCGCACCTCGAACCACACGATCAGGAGGCGATTCGCGTACTGAGCGCGCAGATCCGGTGCGCGATCGAAGAACTCCCCATTCCCGAAGACATCGCCGCCGAGATCGTCGCCGCGCACGCCGAGCTGGGCACGGAAGGTGCCTACGCGGTCCGCTCCAGCGCGACGGCCGAGGATCTGCCTACCGCGTCCTTCGCGGGCCAGCAAGACACCTATCTCAATGTCGTGGGAGCCGCGGCGATCGTCCAACACGTCAGCCGCTGCTGGGCCTCGTTGTTCACCGAGCGAGCCGTTATCTATCGCCTGCGAAATGGTCTCGGCGACAGAGCAATCCGGATGGCGGTGGTCGTGCAGCGGATGGTGTTCCCGCGCGCCGCGGGCATCCTGGTCACCGCCGACCCGCTCACCTCCGACCGCACCGTCGTCTCCATCGACGCGGGCTTCGGCCTGGGCGAGGCCCTGGTTTCCGGCCTCGTGAACGCCGACGTCTACCAGGTCCGCGACAACACCATCATCAGCAGCACGATCGCCACCAAGAAACTCGCCGTCGAGGCCGCGCCGTCAGGCGGAACACACGTGCAAGAAGTCGCACAGGAGCGCCGCGACGAGCCGGTGCTCACCGATGCCGAGGTGCTGCGGCTCGCCCAGCTGGGCCGCCGCATCGAAGCACATTTCGGCAGCCCACAGGACATCGAGTGGTGCCTCGACGGCGACGATATCCGCATCGTGCAGAGCAGGCCGATCACCACCCTGTTCCCTATACCCGTGGCCGCCGACGATGAGAACCGCGTCTACGTGTCGGTCGGCCATCAGCAGATGATGACCGACGCGATGAAGCCACTGGGAATCTCGTTGTGGCAGCTCACGAGCCGGGCGCCCATGCGTGACGCGGGCGGCCGACTGTTCGTCGATGTCACCAAGGCGTTGTCGTCGCCGGCGACCCGAACCGGCCTGGCCGCGGCACTCGGCAAGTCCGATCCGCTCATCGGGGACGCGCTACAAGCCGTGATCGACCGTGGCTTCGTTCGTGAAGTGCCGGAAGAAGATTCAGCTCAGCCACCGACGCCCCTGACTACCCGGTCTGACATCGAGACCGATCCCGCCATCGTCACCGAACTGATCGCGGACAGCGAGGCCTCCCTCGCCACCTTGAAACACGACATCCTGGCCGAGTCCGGCCCGGCGCTGCTCGACTTCATCCACTCCGATATCCAGGAGCTGCGCCGAGTCCTGTTCACACCGCGCGGTTTACAGGTAATCACGGCCGGGATGGAGGCTGCGGAGTGGCTCAACGATCGGCTGTGGGAATGGCTCGGCGAGAAGAACGCCGCCGACGCGCTCACCCAGTCGGTTCCCGGAAACGTGACGTCGGAGATGGGACTGGCGCTGCTGGACGTCGCCGACGTCATCCGCCCGCATCCGGCGGTGGTGTCCTACCTGGAACAGGCGGACGACAATTTCCTGAACGGGCTCGCCGAATACCCGGGCGGCCCCGAGGCGCGAGCCGCCATCGAGGACTTCCTGGACAAGTACGGCATGCGCTGTGCCGGCGAGATCGACATCACCAGGCCGCGCTGGAGCGAAAGCCCAAGCACCCTCGTGCCGACGATTCTCGGCAATATCAAGAACTTCGGGCCCGGCG
This sequence comes from Nocardia sp. NPDC052316, assembly GCF_044547795.1. Taxonomy (NCBI): domain Bacteria; kingdom Bacillati; phylum Actinomycetota; class Actinomycetes; order Mycobacteriales; family Nocardiaceae; genus Nocardia; species Nocardia sp. NPDC052316. The sequence continues at coordinate 104,879 of NZ_JBIUBB010000002.1, read as the reverse complement.
CGGGCAGACAACGCTTCGACGATGGTCTGCGCGACGCCGAGTCGCAGAAGGAGCAACTCCTCAAACGCTTGCGCGCCTTGCCGGACGGAGCTCGCAAGGCCGAGGAGACCGAGCGGATGATCGACCGCGTCCGCACTTTCTCCGGGTATCGGGAGTATCCGAAGTACGGCATGGTCAGCCGCTACTTCGTCTACAAGCAGGCGCTGTTGCGTGCGGCCGAAGGCCTGGTGGCGGACGGCGTTCTTCGTGAGTCCGAAGACATCTTCTACCTGAGATTCGATGAGCTCCGCGAGGTGGTCAGCACCCAGCGCGCGAGCGCGGAGCTCATCGACGCGCGCAGGGACGAGTTCCGCGCGTTCCAGGCGCTCACCCCGCCGCGCGTGCTGACCTCCGACGGTGCGGCCCTCACCGGCACCTATCGGCGCGCGGACCTGCCATCGGGCGCGCTGCCGGGAATGGCGGTGTCCGCAGGGACGATCGAGGGCCGCGCCCGCGTCTTGTCCGACATCGCGCAGGCCGATCTCGCCGCAGGCGACATCCTGGTCACTGCCTACACCGATCCGAGCTGGACCCCGCTGTTCGTCACGATCAAAGCCCTGGTGACCGAGGTCGGCGGCCTGATGACGCACGGCGCGGTGATCGCCCGCGAGTACGGTCTGCCCGCCGTCGTCGGCGTGGAGCACGCCACCGAGCTGATCCGCGACGGGCAGCGCATCCGGGTGAACGGCACGGACGGCTACGTCGAGATCCTGTCGTAGCGGGACACGCACCACCTCTCCGGCGGGCGCTCTGCACCGTGCTGTGCGAAAGATGCTGGGCTCACGGTTGATTCACGTACTCGTCGACGTCGAAGCCCAACCGGACATCATGGTCGACCCGGCTGCCGGTGATGGTCACCCGGCCGGTCACCAGCGGATAGCCGCGCGTCAGGACGGTGTACTCACCCTCGGGCAGGTCGGTCACCGCATACCGGCCGTTCTCGTCGGTGTGGGCGGTGCCGACGGCCGTACCGGACCAGTCGAGCACGGTGACCCGGGCGTCGCACACCGCCCGGTCGCCGGCCCGCACCGTGCCCCACAGCATCGCCATCGGCGCCAGCTCGACGTCGAAACGCAACCGGCCGCTGTCCGGCACGGTCAATGTCGTTGCGGTGGGCCGCATCCGGGCGGCCACCGCCACCAGCGTGTAGGTTCCCGCCAGCACGCCCTTGCAGGCGTAAACGCCGTCCGCGGCCGTCACGGCGCACCCGACCACCTCGCCGGCCAGATCGGTCACGGTGACCGTGGCATCGGACACCGGCTCGCGCGCGGCGGTGCGCACCACACCCGACAACTCACCGGCCCCTTGCAGCGTGACGTCGACGTGCTGCGCAGCCCAGCCCGAGGCGGTGACGTTCACCGCGGCCGGTTGATGCCCGTTCGCCGAGACGATCAGGACATAGCTGCCCGGTGTGGGCGGTTCGATGCCGTAATTGCCGTCGCCGTCGCCGGTGCTGCGCGAAACCTGTTGTCCGCGTTGGTCGATCAACGTCAACGCCGCATCCGGTACCGGGTGCCCGTCGTCACGGCGAATGCAGCCGCCGATCGTCCGGCGGTCTGTCGAGGCGACGAACTTCTCGGTCGTGGTGCCCGACAACCGTTGCGCCCCAATATTGTTGGTGGCTTCATGGGCGGCCGTCGCCAGCACCGGCTCCGGTTCGGTGCAGGCCGGCGCGGCAGGTTCCCAGATCTGCTCCCCCACCCGCACCGACTCCACCGGCTCGGGGTCCACCGCGATTACCGGTCCGAACACCGGCTCGGGCCGGGGTTCGGGTCGGCGCTCGGTGCGCGTGGATGGCAGATCGCGCAGCTTCGCCCCCTCCACATCGATATCCGGCAGGATGCGGTCGAGCCACCGCGGCATCCACCAGGACGCCTTACCCATGATCACCAACAGCGCGGGGACCAGCACCATGCGCACGACGAAGGCGTCGATGGCGACCCCGCAGGCCAAGGCGAAGCCCATGGACTTGGCGGTGGCGTCGGACTCGAGCAGGAAGGAACCGAATACCGAGATCATGATGATCGCCGCCGAGGTGACCACCCTGGCACCGTGGTGGTAACCGGAGATCATGGCGTACCTCGGCGACTGGCCCCGCACGTATTCCTCACGCATGCGGGTCACCAGGAACACCTGGTAGTCCATCGCGAGCCCGAAGACCAACCCGATCAACATGATCGGCAGGAAGCTGACGATCGGCTGTGGATCGGCGATCAGGCCGAAGGCGCCCTCCTGGAAGATCAATACGGTCGCACCGAAGGTGGCCGCCATCGACAGCAGGAAACCCGAGGCCGCGGTGAGCGGGACCAGGATGGACCGGAACACCAGGATCAACAGCACGAAGGCCGCACCTGCCACGATCGCCAAGTAGGGGACGATCTTGCCGAGCAGGACATGATCCATATCGGCGTAAATAGCGGTGGTGCCGGTGATTCCGTACTCGATGCCGTACTGCTCGGTCAGTTTGCCCTCGGCGGCGCGAGCGTCACGGACCAGATCCTTGGTGTCCTGGTTGTTCGGACCCGATTTCGGGACACCGCTGAGCATTACGCCGAGCTTGTTCGCACTGAACTGCGGCGTGGTGACGTAATCCATCGCCGGGAACTCCGCCAGCCGGTCGCGCAGCGCGGTGACCGCGGTGTCGCGCGCGCCTTCCGGCACGTTCGCCAGGTCGGCGGCCACGGTCAACACGCCGTTGCTGCCTTCGCCGAAGCCCTGCGTCCGGATGTCGTAGGCCTGGCGGACCGTGGATTCGGGTGGGAAGCTGTCCTCGCCCGGCAGGCCCAGCTGCAACCCCAGCGCCGGAATGGCCAACGCGCCCAACGCGGCCACGGCGATGGTCAGCGCGATCCATGGCCGCCGCCCGATCAGCCTGCCCACCCGCATGCCGTTGGTGACGGAGGTGTCGTCCTCCGGATCGTGCCGGGCGACCAGCGGCAGCTTCGGTGTGAACAGGAAGCGGCCGAAGGCGCCGAGCAGCGCGGGCATCAGGGTGATGGCGGTGAGTACGGCGAACATGGCCGCGATGGCGCCACCCAGGCCCATGAAGGTCAGGAAGTTCACCCCGACGATGCTCAGCGCACCCAGGGCGACGATGACCGTGAGACCGGCGAACACCACCGCGGACCCGGCGGTGCCGACCGAAATGCCCGCGGCTTCTTCGGGGTTGGCCGCGACCCGCAGTTCGTGCTTGTAGCGCGAGACGATGAACAGTGCGTAGTCGATGCTCAACGCGATGCCGATCATCGACGCCAAGAACGTTGTGAAGCTCGGGACCTCGATGATCGAGGTGCTCAACGAGATCAGCAACATGGCGGCGCCCAGGCCGACGACGGCGGTGACGATCGGCACGAACGCGGCAACGATGGCGCCGAAGGCGATCACCATGACGACCAGCGCCACGCCCATGCCGATCATCTCGGCCTGGCCGCTCGGCTGCTCCTGCTGCTGCTCGATGGCGCCGCCGAGTTCGACGATCAATCCCTGCTCGCGGGCCGGGTTGGCCACGTCGTAAGCGGCGCTGCGCTCTTCGTCGGTGATGTCCATCGATGAGGCGATGTCGAACTGCACCGGCAGCACGGCTACGGTGGCCGGTGCGTCCGCGCTCAGCACATTCAGCGGGGCGCCGGCGCACACGGCCGGGTCGGCGCGTTTCAGACAGCCCATCGCCTCGGTCGCGGCGACCGGGTTCTTCAGCGCCGCAGCGTCCTTCTCGGCGAGAAGCTTATGGTCGGCTACCGACAGCGCCTTCAGCCCGGTGATCAGCGCGTCGATGGCGGCACTGTTGTTCTTGTCGGTCAGCTTGGTACCTTCGGGCGCCTTGATGACGTACGTACCGCCGACAGCGTCGATGCCGAACTGCTCGGACATGCCGGGGAACTGCTTGTCCAGGATCTGGTTGGCGCGCTCCGACGGCAGCGACGGCATGCTGAACTCGTCGCTCATCGACGTACTCAGCAGACCGCTCGCGGTGCCGAGCGCACCGAGGAGCACCAGCCACACCGGCAGAACGATCCACTTGCGGCGGAAGGCGAATTTGCCCCACCGATAGAGGTATACGGACACGAATGGGTTCTCCTAGAGGTACCGGGTAGTGCTGAGTTCAGGGCCCGTACAGCACCTTCGCGGCCCGCTGTGCATGCGAACGACTCCCCCGACACCCGCTGCCTACCTCATGCAGACACAGCCGTAAACGGAGGAGCAACCTCAAGTTCCGAGAGCTTAACGCACGATCAACCAACACTGCCCGCGGCTGGACCGGACTCGCCGCCCGAGTCCGAAACCACTACCTCGCGACCCGCAACCATCCCACACCGACACCCACCGACCCGGCGAGACCCACCACCGGACCAACCCCACCGCTGGCAGCCACCATCGGCGATGTTGTACCAGATGCGGGGTTATCCCGTCCGGCTTTTCGGCGAATTCACTCGAATTCGACCCCGAGTCATGCACTCTCGGCACGGATAACAGCGCGGGTCTGCGCGCCGGACAGCACTTGCGCTACTCGGCGAACAGCGGGAAATCGGGGGCGAGTGGGCTGACAACTCAGCCGTGCGTTCACGGTTTCCGCTGATTGCGGAACCAGTCGTCTACCAACGCGCTGGCTTGTTGTGGGGCCGGGTCCGACTTGATCATTGTGCTGATCCGCTGGGCTTGCGCAGTGGTGGGCAGAAAGCCGACCAAGAGCGCGGGGAGGAAGAGGCGGCGGGCCAGTAGTTCTTGTGCTGATGTCAGCTGTGGCCTGCGGACTACCGAGATGTTGACGCGGATCGCATGTTCGTTGCCTGGCGGGACGCCTGGCCGGTCGGATTCGATTGCGGCGTAGCGAAATCCATGCGCGAGGTTGCAGGCGGAGCAGTTCATCGGACCGCGGCTCAGGCGGCTGCCGCACTCGTCGCAGACGATTCGGTCGAGCGCGGCGTCGACGATTCGCCAGTCGTGCCGGTCGGGTTCGGCGGCTATCAGCCGGGCGACGTCGCGTTCGTCCTCGCCCTGCCACTGGCTGAAGAAGTGGTACCACTCGTCCTCGATGATGTCATCGACGAGGAGCCGGCAGCGGCGACAATCGGGTGCGCCACCGTATTCATATCCGCCGCACTCGTCACATCGCAGCAGAGCGGCTCCGACCGCGGGTCTCATACTGGATATCATCGTGCCCACTCAGCGATCGACGCCATCGGATTGATCCGGCCGCCACCGTGCGCACGACAGCGTCGTCGCTACTCAACGCTGGACGTGCTGAACCCAACGACGTATCGCCCGGCACGCCCGCCTCATCACCATCACCGGCGGGGCCAGTTTTCTTTCGCCTCGCACATTCCGGCCGATTCTCGCCGATATCGACGCGCCGGCCTGGGTTGCCGCGTTCGTCCTACGCACCGGGGCTTACCAGTCGATCGCGGACGGACCGGCCCGCCATGGATTGACCACCGAAACAGCGGGTTCTACCTTCCGTCAACGCCGCTTCACCAGCACCGCAGAGCAGCAGTACGCCATCGAGATGGTGACCGCTATGGGAGCAGACACGCGCCGCAAGGAAGCAGCACGGTATTTCCACACCGCTCTGTACCTCTCCCGTCCCGCAGCCGACATCGCGGCGCTACCACTGAGCGCACTGCATCCGCAGCCTTAACGGCTGGATGCAGACGCGCAGCCACCAAGGCGGCGGGTGCGGCCCGCGGTCCGGCGAGGGGCAGCGCAGGCGCTCTGTCGCGAGCGCCGGGCGCTGAGCTGGCGCATTCGTCCGGTAACAGCAGCCCTGTCGGATTGGGCGGCATATCGTTGACGAAACATGCGAAATTCTGCTTCAGCGCGAAAAGCGCTCGGCCACAGTCACAAACGAATGGCAACGCACCACTACAGCAGCCGAAACGTGCGCGAATCTTATAGCAGCCGAGCTGTTTCGGAATACTCCCCACTTCCATTGGGGAGCGTCCGCCGCGTATCGGCGATTTACAGTGAGATATGCCCACGACCGGGCATTCTCGCTCGACCGCAGGCCTTGTGTGGCGTCCACACAAGCGGCTCGAATACGCGAATTGCAGGTCGGCACAACATCATTCCCACACTGCCCGAAGCACCCCTCAGAAAGCCTGCAAGACAATGGAATTCAACAAACGCAGATCCACCAGGCGGCTTACCCGCAGCATAATTCTGACACTGAGCATCGCGATGGCGATGTTCCTACCGCTGACCAGCGCCCAGGTCACCGCCGCACCACCGGGATTGGACGAAGCAGTCACCGCCACCCTGCTCGAACAGCGGAAGTCCGATCGCGCGCGAACTCCGGCACCGGTCATCGACCACATGCGCGAACAGGGCAACTGGGCCTTCGGCGCCGCGACGATCCCCGTCGGAAACGCCGACGAGGCACCGACCTCGTCGTTGTATGTCGCCGAACGCAGCGGCGACAAATGGAAGGTAGGTCTGGAAGGGACCGCCGAGTTCAGCGGCATGGTGCAGCGCGCGCCTGAATCCGTCGTGAGCAGCGGCGAAAAGAAGACCTTCACCGCGCCGCAGACCCGCGCCGTCAACACCGGGCTTGCGTTGCCCTGGCGGCAGGGCGACAGCTGGTACATGGGTGGCGGACCGCACGGCTACAGCGGCAACAGCCGCCCCTTCAACTCGATCGACTTCAACGGCGGCGACGGGCGAGTGCTGGCCCCGCGCGCAGGCCGGGTCTACAAGACCTGCGTGCGTGCCAACAGCGCGGAAGTCAAACTCGTGCACGACAACGGCTACACCACCACCTACTACCACATGACCAACCTGATCACCGCCCAGGACGGCACCCAGATCGCGGCAGGCACCTATCTCGGCAGGATCGGCACCCAACTGCCCTGCGGCGGCAGTGCCAGCGGCGCGCATGTGCACATGTCGCTCTACAACACCAATGGTGGCGCGGTCGCGGTGAACGGCAAAACCCTGGGCGGCTGGACCTTCTACGAAGGCAGCAGGGCCTACGCCGGTTATGCCGAACGCAACGGCGTCCGCGTGAACGTCGGCGGCAGGCTCACCAACTACGGCAGTGATTCGACACCCGCCGGAGGCACCGTCCGCTCCCACCCCGACGCGAACGGCACCGTCAACCTGCGCTCCGGCCCCGGACTGAAGTACTCGGTGGTCGGCACCGCACGCGACGGCGACACCGTCACCATCGCCTGCACCACCCGCGGCGAGGTGGTCGCGGGCAAATGGGGCGACACCGACCTGTGGAACAAACTCGACACCGGCAACTGGATCAGCGACGGCTTCGTCGATACCGGCAGCAACGACCCGGTCGCTCCGACCTGCACCGATGCCCAGGTGCAGGCATCCGCTCCGCCGAACGGCAATTCGGCCGGCGCTAGCGCAGCACCCGGCACTGTCGGCTGAGCTGGTCCGAGGCGTGGCACCGTTGGTGGCACGCGGAGACTCGATCACAACAAGCTCATCGATTGCGCCGTAGTGACCGGGCTCTCCGCTCCGCATGACCTGCGGAGCGGAGAGCCCGTCGGCGGGAGTTACCGACTAACCGGCAGCCGAACTCGGTAAACCGAGGGCTTCGCGGACCTGTCGAACGCCCGCCTGAATCTGTGCGTCGATGGCGGACAGATCAATACCGGCTTTCTCGATCGGCGCGCTGTCCTGCGTGCTTCGGCTATCGAGGGCGACCTGCTGCGGGACGGGATCCTGCGGCGCCGCCACGGTGGCCTGCGCCGGAGGCGGCAGTTGGCGCGCGATCCCGTCCGAGGCACCGAGCACGACACCCGCGACCGAGCCGACCGTGGTACCGATCGCGAAGCCGATGGTCCCGCCGAGGATGGCACCCACCGGACATCCGACGATCAGAAACGGCAGTCCCGCTACACATCCGACGCCCATCCCGAAGGCGACGCCCGTGGTGCCACCGATCGCGCCGCCCGTCAGGCCTCCGATGATCGCGCCGGCCTCGGCACTGGGGAAGACATGGGCGGGGTAGTCCGGCAGGCCCGCGCCTATGGGTGCTGCCTTCGCCACCGACCAGTGTTGATTGTCGGCGGCTACCGCAGTTCGTCCCACCGTTGCGAGAGATTCGGCATCGGCAGTGTCGTTCCGCTGCTGTCGCAGTGGGGTCCATACCGCCAGAGGGTCATTGTGGTCGACTTCGAATGCGGCTGAGGCGACCGCCGCGGCGTCCGGCACGGCCGCACTGGCGACGCTGGGGGGTGCAAGCAGCATGGCCGCGAGTGGTCCGACCGTCGTGGCAAGCGCGAGAACTGGTTTCAACGTACTTCTGGACATAGATCACTCCAAACATTGCGAACTCGGCGTGGCAGAAGCGACTTCTTCGGTGCTTCCAGCGACTGTGTAGCTATTTCCACTTGGTAGCTTCAACAGGAATCGAAGGTAACATAAAGCTGTCGGCCGTCAACTCCAACACTCACACATTGAGATGGCGCCAGGAGAGGGAAGGGCGACTGAGGGGATCGTCAAATGCCTATATATACGCATGAAATGGCAATCTCCCCAAGATGTCAGCCCAAGGTTCCAGCGTCAGCACCGGGGCCGATCGATGCGTTTGCAACGCCAGATGACGTGAAGAACTGTTGCACACATCACACATCATGTCGATAACTAGTTGATTGCTGAATCAATGAGGATGTGCCTGAACACAATCACTCGGACTTGCCGGCGCAACCGCAGCCGCCAGTGCGAGCACGCCGTCTCACCGCGCGCGCCGAGCGAGAAGGGCCCACTCCGGCCCACGGGACATCCGCAATGCATGCTCCGGCAGCAGCATCGTCGAGATACCCGATCAGTAAGTGAATGAACATTCCGCCAAAGCAGCGTCCCCACCTGCACATTCACCCCAATCAGTGCGCGATGTCCGGTCGACGTGCTTAACTCGTCCGGCACTGGAAAAGGGGAGTTTCACATGGAGCCTACGGCCGCGCAGCGGGCAGCGCTGAGCATGATCTGCGATACCTTTGTTCCCGGCGACGGGTTGACCTTGCCGCCGGCGAGCGAACTCGGCGCGGTCGACACCGTATTCCGGCTGTTGAGCCGCAGCCCGCGCGAGGCCGATCGTAAGCAGCTGGCAATGCTGCTGGGGTGGTGGGATTCTCGCCTGACCGGGTTGCTCCTCGGCGCGGGCCCTCGTCGGTTCGCCACACTGTCGCAGCAGGAGCGCGAGCGGGCACTACTGCGCCTCGGCGATTCGCGGTTGGCCCCCGTGCGCGCGATCTTCCAGGCACTCAAACAGGCTGCGCTGTTGTCCTACAACGTGACTCCGGGCCCTACCGGCACCAACCCGCTGTGGAAGGAGATCGGCTATCCGGCGCCGACCGGACCACTCGGCACCGCACCACAGCCGGCCCTCGCACCGACGCGGTATACCGAGAACACCACGCTCACCTGCGATGTCGTGATCGTCGGCTCGGGCGCGGGCGGCGGCACCGCTGCGGCCGTGCTCGCCGAAGCCGGTCTCGACGTAATCGTGCTCGAACGCGGAAACTACTACGACGACAAGGATTTCGGCGCGGGCGAACTTGCCGCCCTGGAACAGCTCTACGCCCCCGGCGCCAGTTCATCCGAAGGGCAGATCACTCTGGTAGCCGGAACCTGCCTCGGCGGGAGCACCGTGGTCAACTGGAGCACCTCACTGCCCACCCCCGATGCCGTCCGCGCGGAATGGGCCGAACTCGGTGCGACACAGTTCGCCGAGGCCGAGTTCGGCGAAGCCCTCGAGGTGGTGAGCCGCAGGCTCGCCGTCACCGACACGCGCTCTCCGCTGTCGGCCCGCGACGCCGTGCTGGAACGCGGAGCACACGCACTCGGCTGGGAGGTAAACGCGTTGCCGCGCAACGTCTCCGACGCCTGCGACGCCGGGACCGAGTGCGGCACCTGCGGTTACGGCTGCCGTCTCGGCGCCAAGCAGTCGGTCACCAAAACCTGGCTCGCCGACGCCGCCACGGCGGGCGCTCGACTGGTCATCGACGCGAACGTCCGTCGCATCGAGGTGAAAAATGGCCGCGCCGAGAGCGTTTCGGCGATCACCCAGTCCGGCGCGCAGATCGAGGTGCGGGCCCGCGCCGTCGTGGTCGCGGCGGGCGCGGTGCAGACTCCCGCGCTGCTGCGCCGATCCGGTCTGTGCAATGAGAACATCGGCCGCCACCTGCGCCTGCATCCGGCCGCCGCGGTGTTCGGCGTCTTCGACGAGGAACTGCGCGGCTGGGAGGGCGCGCTCCAGGGGCGCATCTGCCGTCAGCACGCGGACCTCGACGGCAACGGCTACGGCGTCATCTACGAGACGGGTCCCGTCCATCCCGGCCTGGCCATCGGCTTCATGGGCTGGCGTGGCGCGGACGCGCACCGTCGCACGTTGCTGGATTTCGCCCGCACCACCCCGATCGGCATCATCACTCGCGACCGCGACGCGGGCACCGTCACCGTCGACAAATCCGGCGAGCCGATCGTCAACTACCGCCTCTCGGCCTACGACGCCGCCCATCTGCACACCGGAATCGAAGGCGCCGCGAGCATTCTGGAGGCGGCGGGCGCACGCCGCATCTTCTCCGGCCATCAAACCGGCGTGGCATACGAACCAGGCCGCCGCGGCTCGCACGCCGAGTTCGCCGCCTCCTGCCGCGACGCGGGCTACGGACCCGGGCAGTGCGCGATGGGCGCCCTGCACATCATGGGCTCGGCCCGCATGGGCGGCGCACCGCAACTCTCGGCCACCGATCCCGACGGCGCCACCTGGGAGGTCGCCAATATCGTCGTCGCCGACGGCTCCTGCTTCCCCACCGCCTCCGGCGTCAACCCGATGGTCTCCATCGAGGCGATCGCCTACATGAACGCGCGGCGGCTGGCCGCCCGGTTGACCTGAGCGGAAATGGGGCTTCTGTGCCCCCAGTTCCATTGGCATCGACAATGCCCGAAAATTGCCACAACCCGTCGATAGGTCTTGCATCCCAGCTCAGACCGGCTGCCCCACGGAAACTGCGGGCGGAATAGCAAACAGCTGGCGTAGCCGGTGCACTGGCGGGCATGCTTACACTTTGATGAGCTCGTTCAGCGGACAGTGCACACAGGGAAGGTTCGGGGGATGTCCGATACCGACGGCCGGGATACTCTGCGCAGTGAAATCCACGCGTTCTATGCCGGTTTCGGTCAGCCGGAAGCCTTGCAGGCCGCATTTCGCCAAGCGGCGCTGTTCGTGCCGGTGACCGACGAGGAGCGCGTCTCCATTTCGCAGCTGGGCGGCATCGATTGGCTGTGTGCGTTCACCAGCATCGAGGAGTACGCCCGATTCATGATGACGCGCGGTTACCTGACCGAGGGCGGCATCGAGCCCGAGCGTGAGTATCGCTACCACACGCTCTCGGGTTGGCGTCTCCTGGACTACGCCGAGTCGCGGGACCAGCCCACCGGCATCGCGGTCGACATCATCGGGTCGACCCCCATGGCATTTCCGCCCGAAGTAACCGAGTAACAACCGAATCGAGGGGGCATCGTGACGCAGCAGGTAAAAGTCGACCCTGCGGTATTGCAGCAAGCCGCGAAAGGCATCCAAGCAACCATCGGTGAGCTGTCGGGCATGGGCATCGGCGAAACCGGCAATATGGGTCGCGGGTTCTCGCTGCTGACCCTGTCGACGATGGAGGCGGGCAAGCACACGGTCCAGAAGACGTTCGAGGAGTTCACCGAGCGCTGGTCCTGGGGCGTGCGAGCACTGGTGCAGGCGGGCAACTCGATCGCCAAGACGTTGGGTTTGGCGGCCGGGCGGTATCACGAGATGGACGCCAAAGCCGAGGGCATGCTCAAGAAAATGTGGACGCACCTGGCGGGCAACCCCCACCTGACCGATGAACAAATCACCAAGCGGTCGTGGGGAGATACGTTCGCCGACAACTCGTTCAACCACATCCGCAACGCGGACTACAGCATGCAGTCGTTCGAGAAGGCCAACCAGACGATACAGACGAACTTCAAAGTCATCGAAGCGGTCGGCCCGCAGGCCTTCGCCAACATCTCCCCCGTCACCGGCAGTCTGCTCACCGGTCAGACACCCGGCTGGAACACGGGCGCGTCGGAGCAGGCGGCGAAGATCATGAAGGATGCAGAGGGCAAATAGCTTTGGGACTCTGGGATGTCGTCAACGATATCGGCGACGCGATCGAGAAGGGCGTCGAAAAAGTTGTCGAGGGTGCCGGTCAGGTCATCGACGACGGCTTGGACGTCCTTTCTGACGGCGCGAAATATGTCGGCCTCGATGGTCTCGCCGAAGGACTCGACGACCTCGGCGACAATATCGCCTCGGGCACCGGCGGCGCCGTCGACGAGGAAGACCTCGGCGAGACCGAGGATCCCAAGGAACTCATCCGCGGCGAGCCGTCCGAAATCAGTTCCACCGCAGAAACATTGCAGAAGATGGCCACTGCCATCGACTCCACCGGCCAGGCGCTCAAGCAGATCGACGCCGCCGAATGGTCCGGCCAAGGCGCGGACGCGTTCAACGCCGTCTACGACAAGCAGCCGAAACTGTGGTTCGACTGCGCCGACGCGTTCACCTCGGCGGCCAAGGCCATGGAGGCCTGGCACAACGAGGTGAAGACCGCGCAGGACAAAGCCGCCGACGCCATCGACAAATGGAAGGCCGCCGACGCGGAGGAGCGCAGGCAGAAGAACTGGTGGAACTCGCTCACCGGGGAACAGCAGGCGCAGACCACACTGGTCGATACTTGGACCAGCATGCGCAACGAGGCGCGAGAGATATTGCGCGGCGCCCGAACCCAGCGCGACAACGGTGCCTCCATTGCGGTGAGCGCCTTCGCCGCCGCTACCGAGAAGGCGCCCAAGGAACCGCCGTTCACCGACCGCTGGATGGCCAATATCTCGGATATGGGCGGGGTACTCGAACACGGGGCGTTGAACTTCACCTCGGGTCTGCTCACCAGCTTGACCGGGCTGGTCCAGTTCGTGCGTCAGGTCAATCCGACCGATATCTATAACCTGACCCACCCTGCCGAGTACGCGGCCGGTCTATCCAATCTGGGCACGGGATTGGTTGTCGCGGTCGCCGACCCGGGCGCGACGGTCAACGCGATACTGTCCGACGCCAGAAAGAATCCTTTCGAATTCCTCGGTGCGTTGACCGGTGACGCGCTACTCACCGCGGCCACCGGCGGTGGCGGCAGCGCCAAGGTCGCGCTGAGCGCGCTGCGGAAGGTATCCGATGCCGGTCGGCTCGCTCGCGGTGCCGACAATGTCGGCGATCTCGGCCGGGGCCTGCGAAATACGTCCACGCACAACCCGACGTCCACTCCGGATCCGGGCAGCCAGTTCGGCACGCCGTCGCATGCGTCGATGGACACCACCCAGCGGCCCGGCCCCGCACAGGTCGACACCGGGCACCGACCCGAGAACAACCCGGTCCAGGCGAGCAGCCGACCCGAATCCCCGGCGCCGCGGACCGAGAACACCGGCAGCAACAACTCGACCTCCGAACCGCCGAGCACGCAGCGCTCGGAGCCGTCGTCGTCCAGTCCGGCGAACAACTCCCCCGACCCGGCCCCCACCCGCCAGGCCGACCCGGCACCGACCCGCCAGGCAGACCCCGATCCGACACCTGCCACGCACACCGACCCCACACCGTCGCCTACCTCGCATGCCGACCCTTCGCCGACCGCTCGCCCCGAACCCTCCCCTGATACTGCGCCCACCCAGCGACCGGAGACGGACACCGCACCTCCGCCGCGCACGGACCCCGACCCGTCACCTGCCGCCCGGCCGGGGCCGGACCCGGATCCCGGACCGACGCGCATCGATCCTCGGCCCGAGGAAATGCGCCCGGCCTCGACGGTGGACACCACGGCGCCGTCCCCACGCACCGAAGTCGATTCGACACCCAACCCACGCACCGAAGTCGACTCCACACCCAACCCACGCACCGAGATCGACTCCACACCCAACCCACGCACCGAGATCGACTCCACACCCAACCCACGCACCGAGATCGACTCCACACCCAACCCACGCACCGAGATCGACTCCACACCCAACCCACGCACCGAAGTCGACCCGGCAGCGTCTCCGCGCGCGAATTCTGATGCGCCACAGTCGGTTCGTACGGACGCCGACCACACGCCGAACACACGACCGGATGCGACGCCGACCACGGCGGCCGACCGGCCTCCCACGGCACACGCCGATCCCGACGCGACACCGCAGGTCCGCACAGACCCCACACCGGACACCCGGCCTGCCGCCACGCCGGAGACGAGTACCGCACCCACCCCTGGCCCCGCATGGCATCCGGGCGCGACGCCGCATGCCGATAGCCCGACACCGCAGCCGCGCACACAATCGGACTCCCCGTCGGGAACGCGCCCACAGCCCGACCCGGCGCGCCCACACACCGACGCGCCAGCCCGTCCCGAACCCGCGCCCCGGCCGCAGCCCGATCGGTCGCCGGCCCCACGCGCGAATCCAGACCCAACGCCCGCGACGCGCCCCCATCCGGAAGCGCCGGTAGCACGGCCGCACCGCGACCCGGTACCGGCAGGCCGTGCCGATCAGCCTTCGTCGCCGACAGCCCGCTCACAATCCGCTTCGCCATCGCACGCGCGTCCAACTCCAGACCACACCCCGCCGCGCGCGCATACCGACCCGCCGACGCGAACCGAGCCGGATGCACCACGGCGACAAACGGATCCCTCGGCCGACCACCGCGGTGACGGCCGACCAGACACCACCCATACCGATGAACCCGCCCCGCACGATCGCGATCCCGAGCTCGCGCACTCCGGTGGTGCGGTTCGCCCCCGCGACGACTTCGCGGCCTTCGAATGGGCCGAGGACGCCTACGACCATTTCCGCAGGCACGATCGCGACATCGACGAAATCACCCGGGTTCTCGCCGATCACCCGCACGCCGACGGCTCGACCTTCACCCGCGCCGACATCGACCAGATCAAGCAACACCTGTTCCGTGAGGAACATCCCATCGTCGACTACGACGGCACCCTCGAGCACCGCAGGTTCGACGCCGATCCGGCGATCGCCGAGGCCTGGATCCGGCTGCGCTCCGGCCGCCCACTGCCTGCGGATATCGTATTGCTCAGGCACGAACTCGCCGAGTCCACGTACCTGCGCAACAATCCCGGATCGACCTATCAGGATGCACACGCGCACGCGAACACCAACCACAACTGGTCCAACGACATCCCGCCGCGGACGGGCGAACGCTACGACACACACTGGGGAGCGAACGATGGCCCTGCTGATCTACTACAACCAGATTCGCAACGACCCGAACGAGGTGGAGTACCAGTTCGGGGAGACGAGGGAAACCCTCGACCGCACCCTGATAATCGACAAGACGAACCACACCGCCCAGACGGCCACTCCGGAGGACGGGATCTTCCGCACCGCGGCGGGCCAGATCATGATCCGAGCCAAACGCGAGAAAACCTGGCCCCCGAACGGCGTGATCGCCTCGTAGACCCGGCCCCGTCCGCCCACGCAACCCCGAATCACGCCGACGCGAGACCCACTGCTACACATCCCGATACGCACCCGCGGTCGTCGCCTGACCACACCCCACGTGCCGATACCGACCCGCCGATGCGAACCGACCCGGATTCACCAGGGCACCGGGATACGGATCCGCCCTCCGGCCGTGGACCGGACGGTGACACACAACCGCGTACACCACACCATGATCCGGACCGTTCTCCCGATCGCAACGACCGTCCGCGCGGGCCGGAGGACCCGCCGCGGGATCGTCACCCGGATCGCGACCGAGAACCGGATCGCGACCGCCAGCCGGAACGCGACCGCCAGCCAGATCGCGACCGCCAGCCGGAACGCGACCGCCAGCCAGACCACGACCGCGAACCAGACCGCGACCGCCAGCCGGAACGCGACCGCGAACCCGACCGCCAACCAGACAACGACCGTCACCCCGTCCGCGACCGCGAACCCGATAACGACCGCGACCGTCAACCGGACGACGACCGTCAACCAGACCGCGATCGCGACCCTGACAACCCCACCGCACAGGACCGTGCCGACGCCGACCGCAATGCCCACGAGCACGCCCGCGACTCCGGCCCGGAATCCGACCGCACCCCGGAGCAGAAGACCTGTTCCACCGACCCGGTCGACATCAGTACAGGCGAATTCCTGCTCCCCGAAACAGATCTCGACCTTCCCGGTGTCCTCCCGCTGAACCTGCAGCGGGCGCACCATTCGAACTACCGGTTCGGTCGCTGGTTCGGCCCGTCGTGGTCCAGCACGTTGGACGCGCGCATCGTCGTCGAGGAAGCAGGCGTCACCTTCATCGGCGAGAACGCGATGATGCTCGCCTATCCGCACGCCGAGGTCGGCGTACCGGTGCACCCGCTCACCGAGGGCCAGCAATGGTCGTTGACCCGCACCGATGCCGGCGGCTACCGCGTGCGAGATCAACGACGAGAGGTGATCTGGCACTTCGCCCCCGAACTCGGACTGGACGGCATCGAAGCCAAGTTCGGCAACTACGCGGTCTCCGCCATCACCGACCGACACCACAACCGCATCCGTTTCCACTACGACGCCGACGGTGTACCGACCGAGGTCTCGCACTCAGGCGGATATCGCGTCCGTATCCACTCGGATCGAGCGCGTATCACCGGCCTCTCCCTGATCACCGACGATCCGGACCTCGGCGAATTCGCCACGCCGGTAATGGAGTTCATCTACACGGACGCGGATCTGATCGCGGTGATCAACGCCGACGGAGGCGCAACCCGCTACACCTACGACGCCAAACACCGGATGACATCGTGGACCGACTCCAACGGCAACCAGATGGTCAACACCTACGACGAATCCGGCCGCGTCGTCTTCCAACGCGGCACTGCCGGAATCCTCAACTGCGACTACGACTATCTGCCACTCCCCGACGGCTCCGGCCGCCTCACCACCGTCACCGACTCACTCGGCGCCACCACCACCCACGGTTTCGACCGCGAACTCCAACTACGCGACCTCATCGACCCGGCCGGCGGCCACACCCACATCGACTACAACGCCGACCGCAGACCACTGACCATCACCGATCCCGGTGGAGCAATCACCCGCTACGTGTACAACGAAGCGGGCGACCGAACGGAAGTCGTTCGCCCCGACGGCAATTCGACCGAGGTCGAATACGTCTGGCGCCACCGGGCCAGCAAGATAACCTACCCCGACGGTTCCGTCTCGCGTCGTGAATGGACGACCGACGGCGACCTCGCCGCCGTCATCGACCCTGCCGAAAACCGTACCGAATTCACCTATCATCCCAACGGCGCTCTGGCCACCATCGTCGAATCCAACGGTGCCCGCACCACCATGCAGGTCGACGCGGCCGGTCTGCTGACCCAGATCACCCAGCCCGACGGCGCCGTAACCCACATCCGACGTGATTCCGCGGGCCGACCGACCCACATCACCGATCCACTCGGCTCGGTAACCCGATACGACTGGTCTCCTACCGGAAACCTGCTCCGCAGAACAGACCCCGACGGCCACACCGAATCGTGGGCCTACGACGGCGAAGGCAACCTCCGCACGCACACCGACCGCGCGGGCGGCGTCACCCGGCTCTCCTACGGGGACTTCGATCTCCTGCATTCCCGCATCGACCCCGACGGCTCTGTCACCCGATACACCTGGGACACCGAGCGCCGCATCACCGCCGTGCACAACCCCATCGGTCAAACCTGGACCTACGAATACGACGGTGCCGGAAGGATCATTGCCGAGACCGACTACGCCGGGGCGACAACCCGATACACCTACGACCGAGCCGGACGAATCGGTGCGGTCACTCCGGCCACGGGCACAACTCGCCACCACCGCTACGACATACTCGGTCGCGTCACCGAGGTCGCCGCCGACGACGAGTGGATCCGCTACACCTACGATCCGGCCGGTCGTGCCCTTTCCGCCGTCAACGGCATCGGAGCTGACCGCACGCACTCTCTCGAATTCGCCTACACCGCGGTCGGTAGCGTGGCCTCGGAGCAGCTCGACACCCGGCAGCCGATGCTGTTCGAGTACGATCAGCGCGGACATCGGGTTCGCCGGACCACGCCCTCCGGCGCCGTGGCAACCTGGCACCACGATGTCTCCGGTCGCTTGGACCATCTCAGCGCCGACGACCACGACATCACCTTCGACTACGATCCCCTCGGTCGATTGACCAGCTGGCGGGTCGGTGAATTGGCGGTGACCCGGGGTATCACCCCGCTGGGCCAAGTGACCCACCAAGAGGTGATCGCCTTTCCAGCCCGAGCCTTGTCCCTCGGTTCCGGCTTGTCCGCCCGGCCCGCCCCGCATCGACTCCGCCGTGACGAATTCACTTACCGCGCAGACGGTTACCTCACCACACACACCATCGACCGTGCGCAGCAAGACCTGCTCCAGCGCGCCTACACCCTCGACGCCGCCGGTCGTATCACCGCCATCGCCACCAACGGCGCCCCCACCGAGCGCTACACCTACGATGCACTCAGCAATATCACCAACTCCACCGTATCCAGCACACCGCCGACATCGACACCTGTCGCCGCACTGCCCCTCCCGAGCGACGACGGTCGCCGTGAATACCGCGACAACCTCCTCATTCGCGACGGCCGAACGCGCTACCACTACGACTCAGCCGGTCGGCTGATTCGCAAAACCACCGTGCGCCTCTCCCGCAAACCCGACGTGTGGCACTACCGCTACAACGCTTTCGACGAACTCACCGACGTCTGGACTCCTGACAACCAGTGGTGGCACTACACCTACGATGCCTTCGGGCGGCGCGCCACCAAACAACACCTCGCCCACGACGGCTCCGTCCTCGAACGCGTCGACTACCACTGGGACGGCATCCATCTCATCGAGCAGGCCACGAGCAGTGGCACCATTCGCTGGCAGTACCAACCCGGCTCGCACACGCCACTCACCCAGACCACCGACGCGGCCACGATCGACCGCGAGTTCTACGCGATCATCACCGACCTCGTCGGCACTCCGACCGAACTGATAGATCCCGGTACTGCCGTGCCCGCGGCCACCGCAAGCGCCGACCTCTGGGGCCGGACGAACTGGCGTGGGAAATCAAGCTCACCTTTGCGGTTCCCGGGGCAAATTCATGACCCGGAAACCGGGCTGCACTACAACATGTTCCGGTACTACAACCCGGACACCGGTCAGTACCTCACGCCCGACCCCCTCGGCCTGTCGCCCGCGCCAAACCCTTACGCCTACACCGTCAACCCGCTCAGGTTCATCGATCCACTGGGCCTGACACCGCGCGCCTGCGAGCGGTTCGACAACTTCTACAGGCAGGTCCAGCCTGGAGAGCTCGAACGTGCGCCTGCCCCTTACCCAGGGGGCAGAGAAGGGCACGCGGACACGAAACACCGCGTCACCCCCCAGGTTCAGGCGTCTATTCTCAACAACCCTGACCGGATCTTCTCCGGGACCTTCCACGGCGAGAACCACATCACCGGTCAGCCCTACACCCGCGAAGTAGACATCTATTACCGTGAAGGTTCCCGAGACCCGAACAGGGGTTCGGTGGTCATCACCGAAGCGGGTAACAAGAACTCCGTCATCACGGCCTATGGTTTGATCGACAGGCGGGTTCCGAATCCGAAGGGGGTCAAAGTGGACAACTGGGCGGGCAACCCGAATTACGTGGAGATCCGCACCACTGATGGTGCACACGAAGTGGTGTTTCCCAACCGGGAGAAATGGGAAAGGAACGACTGGCAGTGACGGTCGACGATGGGGCCGAGGACAACCCGGCAGCGGGCCGGTGGCTGTCGGCGATCAACGCCCTCGCCCACAGTCTCGCCACTCATCTCGGCGAGCAGGTGAACGTGGTCGACCCCGGCGAGATGGAGGAGGCGTTTTCCTGTCTCATCCGAGGTCCTGAACCGTCCAGTCCATCCCTCCAGGTGACCTGGGAGGGAGTTCTCGGCATGCATTACAGCGACGGACTGCCCGCCGTCAGCGTGTCGATGTTCCTGTACAGCCGAGGCCGCCGCCTGCGGCTCGACGACCACCCCGGCAGTTATCTGGAAATCGTCTATGAGGGTCCCCTCGACGGCTCGGGGACCTGGCGCGATCTGGGCTGGCTGCGGGACGATTTCGGCGAGTTCGAGGCATACGACCGATACAGTGGCTGACTGCTCCATGCGACTGTCGGCGTGTACTGCTCACACGCACGGCGCACGAGCCGGGGGTGTCGGCTACGTGCCCGGTGTGGCGAAGACGATCAGCGCCATGAACGCCAGGTTGATGAAGTAAGTGCCTTCGACCAAGCCGACGGTGATGAGAAACGGTGTCATAAGGCGGCTTTGGGCCTCGGGCTGCCTGGTGATTCCAGCGAGTAGCTGACCACCGGCGAAGCCGTCGCCCAGGCAGGCACCGGCCGCGCCACCGCCCATCATCAATCCTCCGCCGATGAACGCCCCCGCGGTGATCACCGCTTTCACCATTTCCGGATCGGATGCCATGTCGGTGCCTCCCGTCGGCCGGCCCGAGGCTCGGCCATGTACTCTTTACAATGCAGTTGCATCGTAACCGGAGTCGACCAGTTATGGCAATGCATTCGCATTGCTAAAGGGAGAAGTAGCCAGTGCCGAAACAGGTGGACCATCAGGAGCGCCGCCAGCAGATCGCCGCCGCGGTCTGCCGATTGGCGGCCACGCACGGCCTCGAAGGCGTCAGCCTGCGCCACGTAGCCGCCGAGGCCGGGGTATCGATGGGGCGGGTGCAGCACTACTTCAAAACCAAGGACGAGATGCTGCTGTTCACCTTCGGCACGATCAGTGAGGGCATCGAACACCGTGTCACCCAGGCGGTTTCGGCCCTGCCGCAACCGCCGGATGCTCGCTCGCTGGTGCGCGCGCTCCTGGTCGAGATGATGCCGATCGGCGACCACGCCAAAGCCGAAATGCCCATGTGGATAGCCTTTTTTGCCCGCGCGGTGGTGGAGCCACAGCTGGCCGAGCTGCTACGCCACGGCACTCGCTCACTGCACGGGTTCGTCGCCGAACAGATCGGCAACGCCCGTCCGACAAGCGATCTCACCTCCATCGACGCCGACCGGGAAGCCGACATCCTGCTCTCGCTCACCGACGGACTGATGATGCGCCTGATGGTGGGCGGGATCGACCCCGAAACCGCGCTGGCCGCACTCGACCATCAGCTCGACCGCGCCTTCGGGGCATGACCGTCGCTCGCTCAGCCCGCGCGCGGTCTCCGGCGGCCGATGCCCGGCAGCCGCCTCCCGCCGCGAGAAGTCGACCAGGCGGCCTTCACCGAACGACTCCCCCGCCGCTGTTGCGCGCCTCGGGCATGCCGTGGGTAGAGAGAACGATCCGATCATCGGGCTGCAACGACTCTTGCCAGAAGTGGTCCCGGAGTTCACTTGAAGTTGCTCGTAGCGACCGTGGCCCGCGTGCCTGACCCTCTGGCGGGCGGGCCGGGGACTGTCGGCGTACTCCCGCTGCTGCGGGTAGCGTTCGGCGCGTGGTTGGCCGATATTCGCACGTGTTGCGCAGCATGAATATTCAGGTCGGGCCGTTTTCCGGCCGCAAGAACGGCGAACGAGTATTGCGCACTTCGGGAACTGTGCTGATCCTTGCTTGCGCGTTCGTGCCGATGATGGACACCTTCATCGCGGGGGTGGCGTTACCCGGTATCCGGCGCGACTTCGGTATCGAGCCAGGGTCGGCGCTGCTGAGTCTGGTGCTGGTCGGATATATCGCGGCGTTCGGGTCGTTGTTGATTGTCGGTGGGCGGGTCGGTGACCGTTACGGACGTCGCCGGGTGCTGCGGGTATCGGTGGCGGGATTCCTGATCACCTCGGCGCTCTGCGGGTGGGCACCGAGTTTCGGAGTGCTGGTGGGCAGCCGCATTCTGCAGGGCGCGACGGCGGCGTTCGTGATGCCTCAGGTGCTGGGATTGGTGACCGCGCATGCCGGCGACCGCCGGGAACGGGCGATCAGCTGGTATTCGTCCATGAGCGGTATCTCCGCGCTGGTCGGTCTCATCGGCGGTAGTGCGCTGCTCGAACTCGCGGGTGGCGGTGGCGCATGGCGGTGGCTATTTCTGATCAACATTCCCGTCGGGGTTGTCGCGTTGCTCTTGTTGCCCCGCTTGGTTCCGGATACCGAACCGAATGTTGGTCAATATATCGATGGGCGCGGCGCGGCGCTGTTGTCGCTGACGGTGCTCTCATTCCTCCTGACCCTGTCCATGTCGACCATCCTCGGCGCGGGGACCATCGCGCTGGCGGTAGCCACGGTCGCGATCGGCTGGGCTTGGCTGGCCCATCAGCGTCGATGCGCGGCCGCAGGGAAGACGGCCGTGGTGCCGGAGGGCATGTTCGACAATCCGGATCTCCGGTGGGCGCTGGCCCTGATGTTGCCCTTCTTCGCGGGTGCGGGCGGATTCCTTTATGCCCTGCCGCAAACCTTGCAGGAAGGGCTGGGACACTCCCTTGTCGTCGCCGGATTGTTGACCGCGCCGATGGCGTTGGGGTTTCTGGTTTCGTCGTTCGCGGTGCCGCGGATACGTGGTCGGCTCGGTGTTCGGGCGATCGCGTTGGGGGCGGCGGTGCAAGGCGTCGGGTTGGCGGGCACGGCGGTCGGGGTGGCTGCGGCGAACGCGCCGCTGATCTGCGTGGCGATGCTGCTGATCGGGACCGGGCAGGGCGTCACCCTCGGCGCGATGAACGCGCACATGCTTTCACTCGTGCCCGCCGAGCTGGCCGGGATGGGTGGCGGTGTGCTGCTCACCGCGCAGCAGGTCGCCATCGCCACGGGCGCTGCGGTTCTCGGGACGGTGTTCGGCGTGGTCGTTCAGGCGTCCGGCCACCAGGCGGCGATGGCGACGCTGCTGGTGGTGCAGGTGTTGTTGGCGGCGGTGGTGATCACCGCAAGTCTTCGATCAGCCGGGCGCGTCGACGGGTTGTAGCGACGAGATCTCGTGCAGGCTGTGGCCCATGTGTTCGTTCAAAAAACGCACCATGGTCCACCACTTACCACCGTCTGCGTCGAACTCGCCGAACCTGCTGCAGTACAGCGGAATCCAGCGCAGGAACTGCTCGATCATGATCTCACGCGAGGGCTGCTGCCGACCGTAGTCACCGTAGGAGATCGACCGGTGGTGGATGAAATAGCCGCCGGGGAGCCGGTTTTCGCACAGATCGGCGTATTCGCGGGTCTGCAGGATGAGGTAGTGCCACACCTCGTCGATCGCCTGCTCGACGGGCAGGAACAGACCGCTGAGCTCGTCGCGGTGCGCGGACACGAGTGTCAGGTAGCGCACCGCCTCACGAACCTGGACGCGGGCGGTGGGCTCGTCGACCCGGTTGTGTTCCCGCACATAGCGAACCGTCTCGTCGTACAGGTCGCCGAGCATCTCTTGTTCGGTCATCGGCATGCTCCTTCAGCGGACAAGCCAGGCGTACTTGCCGGACTTGCCGATCGGAATATGGGTATGGTGCACGACGACTACTGTCGTGCCGGTCAATTCGCTTGCCGCGGTTGCCAGCTCGTCGGCGGACGCACGGTCGAGGGCCGCGCCCTCGAAGGTGGTGTAGGCCAATTCGGCGTGCGTGCCGTCGACGCGCAGCTGGTAGACGAACACCTGCGGGCTGATGTCGGCGATGACGTCGTCGAGCTCCGCCTGCGAGGTGATGGCGGTGTCGGTGACCAGCAGTTCCTTCTCCCGGCCGCAGAAACGCACGATCTGCCGCGGGTCGGCGGAACCGTCGCCGGTGTGCACACAGTCGCCGGTGTTGTATCGGAGCAACGGCATGAACGGGTTGCGGATACTCGACACGACCAGGCTGTGGATACCGCGGCTGCCCGGAATCGGCTGCAGCTCGACTTCCATGTCGACCAGGTGCGAGTGGTAGCGGCCCTGCGTGTCGCCGTAGTACAGGTACCCGAGTTCGGTGCTTCCGAAAAGCTCGACGACCGGGCAGCCGAGCCGTTCGGCGAGGAAACGCCGGACATTGCGGGGTGTGAATTCGTAACCGTGAATCGCACTGACCGGTTGCGGGAACCTCTCGCCCGCCGCACGCAGCAGGTACGCCGCGTGATACGACGAACAGTCGAGATGGTAACGGCCGCCGCCTTTTTCGGCGCGGACCGCGTTGATCTCCGCGAGCATCCGATCGACGGCCTCCGGCGACCAGTCGGCCGGATCCAGCTCCTGATTGACGTACACGGTCCGGTCATCGAGCCACCGCCGCGCGATGTCGGCGGGCTCGCCGCCTTTGGATTCGTTGACCCGCGCCACATGATCGGTCGCGAGCCGCGTAGTGACCGATACCCGAGGCACCTGGGCGGCGAAGGTGTCGCCGATCTCCGGATGATCGCGCCACACCGCGTAATAGGTCTTCAGCAGGAACAGCGGGGGTCGGATGAGCGGCATCCGAGCGTGATTGGTACCGGTGGACCAGACATACTGCGCCGCACCGGACTCCAGCGCGGAACTTACCTGGGGGGTCATGAACGAATCCGGGAACGTCTCGGCGAGCTCGGATTTCGTGATGATCGGGAAAGAGTTCGCCGCCGCCCATTCCTGATAGAACGGGATGTCGCGGGTCGCCTCGACGAACTCGTGCGGAAGTGAGCGCGTGTTACGAGTGTCGGCCATGGTGTCCCGGCAGCCGGGGCCGAGCCGAGCAAGCGACTCGGCCCGCGGCGTGCGACTAGGAGATGCAGCCCGCCTTGGAGATGCAGCCGTCCTTGGCCCCGGAGTCGGAGTTCACGTCGACCCACTTCTCCCAGTTGGCATCTTGAGCGAGGGTCTTGATCAGATCGTTCATGGCGCTTCCCTTCGATCGATGGAACCTGCTTGCACGGCCCATGGTAAAGCATGAGTAAAGAGATTGCCTGGTGTACGTTTCGCTCACCGAACCGCGTACTTATAGCCAAATCGCATGATTTGCTTAGTAATAGGTTCCTGGACGCTCCGCCACCTTCGGTCATGCCCAGCGATCGGTGTCGCCACCTGTTGTCATGCCCGGCGCTCGGCGTCGCCGCCAACTCCGTCGAGGCTGTAAATTCACCGCCCCGCCCGCGCGGTCGAACACCCCACGACAGATCGGCAACCCTACGATTCAGCTACGGAGATCAGAAAGTGGGCAAGCATGCAGATCGAAGAACGTCGAACGTCCGTGCCCGCGCTGAGTGCGGTGACGGTATGGGGTGTGATCACCGCCGTGCTGACCGCTCCGATTGCCGCAGCCCTCGTCGGACTGGTCTACCGGTTTCCGATCCCGTTCGGTGACCATGCCAGCGGCATCGAAGAGTTCGGCAACGCGGCAATGGCGTCGGTGTACTACCTCGTCAAAGGCGAGGGACTCGTGCTCGCGGCACTCGGTGGCGGCGCGGGCTACCTCCTCGCACGAACCCTCGGGCCAGGGCTGGCCCGTGCGCTGCCGCTCGCCCTTCTGACCGCTTTCGGCCTGGCCCTGCTCGGCGCGCTCATCCTCGCCCTGAGCTGACCACCGGTCGTCGCTCACACGGTGAATCGCCGCAGCCGACCCGTCGTGCCGTGCTATTCGAGAACGGTCATGTCCGCAATGGAGTAGATGTTGCCACCGCTCTCGGTCTTGTGTCCTTGGATGTCGTCGAGCCAGGCCAGCGCGATCGGGCCGAGAGTTCTGCGCCCGGATGCCAGGTCGTATCGCGAGAATTCGGCCTTCTCTCCGTAGCTGATGGTCGAAATCGTCTGCCCGCGTACGGACAGCGCGACCTTGGCCTGTGTCCCGTGCAACGTCCACTCCTTCGTCACCGCGCTCGACCCGTCGAGCGGCACGGAGAGCACGTCACCGTCCCTGGTGACCCAGTAGAGCTTGTCGTTCAGCACCGCCAGGGAGCTGCGATGCGTCTCCCACGTGAAGCCGGGCATAGTCAGCGCTGTTTCCGTGCGCGTGCCGTCGGCGGTACGGAACTTCACCACCGTGAGTCTGGTAGCGCCGCCGCCGGTTACGGTCTGTTCCGAGGCATACAGCGCAACGATCTCGGATCCGTCCGCCGTGCACGGAGCCGTCGAGGTGACCGGCCGGAACTCCGTGTCGTAGTCCCACTGAGCGCGAGCGACAGGTGTGTTGTCCTGCCCCAGTTCGTATAGCCAGTTCTTCGTCGGATTCTCACCGCCGCCGACGACGGATTGCCGGACGACCGCGAAGTTGGATTTCCCACAGTACGAGGAGGTTCCGACTATTCCTGTTACTTTCCCGGTGCGCACCGAATTGTCGGCACCGATCGAGGCGAAACGGTTGACGTACTCGCCGTCGACGATTCCGGTGTTGTACCAGATCGTCGATGCCCCGCCGTCCGGCTGTATCGCCGCCGATTGGACTATCGATTCCCGATCGATGCCGAACCGTTCGCTCTTATCCTCGGTGACCGCCGCGACCGAGTCCGCGAACGAGGTGACGAGCCGATCGCCTGCAGCGAGCACACGATTGTTGCTGACCGCCGCACCGAGGTCCCGTCCGAGCACCTTGCCGTCCGCATCGAAGACAAACAGCAGCGAACGGTCTTGCTTCCCAACCGATTCCATGGCCAACGGGCCGACCACCACGGCCCCGGAAGCCGCCGCGGGCAGCCTGCGCAGGTCGTCGCCGGGGTAGTCGGGAGGATCAGAGCACGAGACGGTCATCCCGATCAACGCGGCGGCACAGACACTCGCCGTTCGCCGGGCCCTGGCTTCGACCATGCGCTAGGAGTTCCTCATCTTCTCGGCTTATGGGTGCGGAGGCTATCTTCGCCGCCTATTGTCGGCGGCCAGGCGGCAGCAAGAGGTTCGGTTCGAGGCAGTGGCGGCGGGTGATGAGGGCGGCTGCGCCGCGGGTGACGGCGGCGCGGCCGAACGCGGAGGTGGTGAGGTGGATCGGGCGGCGGGTGGCGGCGAGTACGCCGGTGTCCAGTTCGGTGTGGACGCCAGGTGCTATGTGGTCGAACAATGCTGCGTAGCTGCCGCCGAGAACTACGGTCTCGATGTCGCAGATGTTGATCAACGCGGCCAGGGCCGCACCTAGGGCCGCGCTCGCGGTCTCGACGGCGGCGAGGGCGCGGGGGTCACCGTGGTCAAGGGCGAGTAGGAGCGCGGCGAGGTCGCGCTTGCCTGCGGCCTGGAAAATGGCGTCGAGTCCGGCGTATTGCTCCACGCATCCGCGGCTGCCGCAGGGGCAGGGGTGGCCGGTGCGCTCGATGATGACATGGCCCAGTTCTCCGGCGAAACCGCTTCGGCCGCGAAACATGGCTCCGCCGATGACTATTCCGGCGCCGATGCCGACATCGCCCGAGACATAGACGAAGTCGTCGCCGGCCAACCGGTGTGGCCACACGTGGGCGAGGGCGGCGAGATTGGCTTCGTTGTCCACGGCCACGGTGGTCCCGGGTCGCCCGAGCTCAGCCGCGAGCTGATCACCTAGGTGAATTCCGTTGAGGCTGGGCACGTTCGGTGTATGCACCACGGCCCCGTCCTGCACGATGCCGGGTACGGCGAGCCCGATTCCGAGTGGGTCCCGGCCGCACGCGGCGATCGCGGTACGAATCAGGTCCGCGAGCCGGGTCACGATGTCAGCCGCGGTGGCGCGGCAGTTGTCCACCTCGATGCGCCGTTCGAATTCGGTCGAGGCGTCCAGCCGCTGCACTGTGACGCCGAGGTGCCGCACGTTGATCTCCGCGCCGATCGCGACGGGGCCGGTGGCGGCGAAGCGCAGTGGCCGGGACGGCCGGCCACGGCCAGCGTTCACCACTGCGCCTTCGGCGAGAATCCGTTGCCCCAGCAGGGGTTCCACGAGGCTGGCGACGGTGGCCTTGGTGAGGCCGGTGCGTTGGGCGAGTTCGGCCCGGGACGCCGGGCCGTCCAGCATTGCGACCAGCACCGCGTGCATGTTCCCCGTCCGCACCTGTCGCAGGTGCGCGGGGCTGGACAGCCGCGTCATCGCGCGACGAACCGGGTGGCCCGGCACGACCGTCCCGCAGCGCTCACCGCGCGCCGATAAGATGTTCGAGCGCCAGCTGATTCAGCCGGACGAAGCCGTATCCCCGCTCCCCCGCGCGGTCGGCGTCGAACTTCGCCGACTCGTCCTCGGCCAGCAGGTCGGCGTGGGTCTCCCCCGCCGCCAGCGTCGGGGTGCGCAGCTCATCGACGCCTGCGGTCGCCAAGGCCGCGCGCACCTCGGGGTCCGCGCGGAAGGCGCGGGCACGCTCACGCAAAAGCAGATAGGTCCGCATGTTCGCGGCGGCCGAATCCCACACTCCGGCAAGGTCTTCGGTTCGTGACGGCTTGTAGTCGAAATGCCGTGGCCCGTCATAAGCGGGCGCGCCGTCCTGGCCGCCGTTCTCCAGGAGGTCGACCAGGGCGAAGGCGTTCATCAGGTCACCGTGCCCGAAGACCAGGTCCTGGTCGTATTTGATGCCGCGCTGGCCGTTGAGGTCTATGTGGAACAGCTTGTCGTGCCACAGCGCTTGCGCGACGCCGTGCGCGAAGTTCAAGCCGGCCATCTGCTCATGCCCCACTTCGGGATTGACGCCGACCAGCTCCAAATGCGCGAGCGTGGTGATGAACGCCAGCGCATGCCCCACGGTGGGCAACAGGATGTCGCCGCGTGGCTCGTTGGGCTTGGGCTCGATCGCGAACCGGAGGTCGTAGCCGCGGTCACGCACGAATCCGGTGATTACATCGAGACTTTCGCGGTAGCGGTCCAATGCCGCGCGCACATCCTTGGCGCTGTCGTACTCCGCGCCTTCGCGGCCGCCCCGGAGCACATAGGTCCGCGCGCCCAGCTCGGCCGCCAACTCGACATTCCGCAGGACTTTGCGCATTGCGAACCGGCGCACTTGCCGATCGTTGCTGGTGAACCCGCCGTCTTTGAATACCGGGTGGGTGAACAGATTGGTGGTCACCATCGGCACCACGAGCCCGGTCGCATCCAGTGCGGTCCGCAAGCGCTGGATGCGGAGGTCTCGTTCGGTGGCGGACGCGCCGAACGGGATCAGATCGTCATCGTGCAGGCTGAGGCCGTATGCGCCCAGCTCCGCGAGTCGGTGCACCGCCTCGACCGCGTCCAGTTCGGGCCGAGTGGCGTCCCCGAACGGATCCCTGCCCCGCCACCCAACCGTCCACAAACCGAAGGAGAACTTGTCGGCGGGAGTTGGCGCAACCATATCGATCCTAGAGTTAATTCAGATATTGAACTAAGTATGTTCGAGCGTACTCGCCGCCTCACCTTCAGACGTTGGAATCGGTGTCATCGACTGTGCGACAGCTAGTTCGGGGGTCGGCGTCGATCGTCGGGTCGGCAAGGCACCTTCCGCCCAGTATGTTGGTCGCATGAGTGCCACGCCCGCACCACAAACCGACAGCGCCACCCTGACCGAGCGGTACGACGAGCTGGATCGAGCTGCGGGAGCGGCGAATCGCGTCGGTGCGGCGGGGCTACCGACCGTGATCGAGGCATTGTGGAACTACCTCGAAGCGATGGCGACCGAGGACCCGGCACTGACCCACCGGCACGCGCGGCCTGCGGTGCTGACGTTGTCGAACGCGACCAGCTCATACTTCGGCGCACGGCTGCGGCACACCTCGGACACGGCACGCTGCGACCTACCGCTGCTACGCATGTCGGTAACCACGGGCCGCGACGAAGAGCTCGGCACACCATCGGTGTACGAGTGGATCGAGGCATTCGAACTGGCCCTGATCTGCCGCAACGGTCCACGTGACTTCTATCTGCGCAGCCAGTTCCACGTCATGTACCACCCGAACCTGTGGACGTCGGCCGACCCTGCGGAGCTGCGCGTGCCCTACGCGTACGCCGCCGCGCTGTCGGCGCTGCTGCAGCGGGCCCGCTGGCCACGCAACAAGGACGTCAAAGCCGCTGTCGCCCAATTGCTTCCGCCCGCGCTGGACAGGCTTGCCGAGGCACCGGCGGATTCGGCATGGCAGCAACGTATCCGGATCGTCGAACGCCTCGCCGCCAAGAAGGACATCAGCCAGGAGCTCGCCGATGCGGTGCGCAACCCGCCGCGGTCTCGCATCGCGTGGCCGCTGCTGGCACTCGCCGCGCTGGCACACGATCTGAAGCTCCCGCCAGCCGTCGAATCCGATTATCTACCAAGCCGATTCGTCGACTGGAAGTCATGACCGAGCCGATCGAGCTCCCGAGCACGCGCGGGCACTACCGGCTGCGGCGCCAGCATGGCGGGATCGGCTACTTCGGACAGGTCACCGTTGCGGTGGGCGTCACCACCAAAACCGTTCGACCTCGGGTTGTTTGGGCCGTCGATCCCGCCGATACCAGCTCGATCCAGCCGCGGTTCGACGCAGAACTCGTCGATGCGGCGCTGTGCGGGGCCGAGGACGGGCTCGATCTGCTCGCTCGAATCGGAGTCGACGTATCGAACCTGGTTGTCCACGTCACCCATGTTCAGCTCTACCTCACCGACATCGAGGAAACCGCGGTCCGGACCGCTGCGGCGCTCGCCGTCGCCGGTAGTCAGGCACCGGCGCGTCGATTCTCGGCCGAGTACGACGGTGGCTGGCGGGCCGTGGTGAACCCGCGCTGACCGCGCAGCGGCCACACCGCGTATAAATCCCCACCGCCGTGCCGGCCGAGGCCGCAGGAAGGCGCTGTGTTTGGGAATCGCGAAGCGGGCCATTTCGGTCTTGTACGAGCCAGGCGATCGAGAACGGACAACAGCGATGAGCGATAAGAGAAACCCGTCCGCTGAGTCAGCCGAGACGGAACTGCTACGGGCCGACCGCGACCTGACCCGCGAAGAATTGGGCCAGACCATCGCGGAACTGACCGGCAAGCTCGATGTTCGCGGAAGGGTCGAAGGCCGACTGAAGGAAACCGCCGAAACCGCCCGAGCGAAAGCGACCGGAGTAACCGGCGTCGCTCAAGAAAGGGCAGTGCAGCTCGCAGCTGTGGCAAACAGTAGGCGGGTGCCACTTGCCGCGGCAGTCGCGGTAGTTGTCGCGGCCTTGGCCGGGTGGCTGATCCTGCGCGGCCGCCAGAGCGGATGAGGTAAATGGACTCTCAGCGCGACCAGCACCCCTCGACGCGTGACCCGGACCTGCCGAGACGACATCTAGAGACCGGGCCCACGGTCCGGTGGATCGGGCGATGGCAACGGGGCCATCGGTGGAAGCCTGGGACGATCGAGCGGCAGCTCGGCCCACACCGTCTTGGCATGCCGATGGTGCACGACTCCCCAGGCAATGGCCAGACGGTCGACCAGAATCATCCCGCGCCCGCCGGCCAGGTCGGGGTCGCGCACGTGGGGGTCCCCCGGCCCGCCGTCGTCCACCTCGATCCGCAGCCGACCCGAGCCCGCCGACACCGTGAGGCGGCACCGCCGGGGCGGGCGTGCGTGCTCGCGAGCGTTGCCGACCATCTCATCGGTGACCAGGACCGCATCCTCGACAACGACACTGACATCGGGTGCGAGCAGCGTCCGTACCGCATCCCGAATCCGCCGGTCCGGCGTGACTTCTAAGTCGAACTCCAAGCCCTGCTCATCACCGCTCGGGATCGGCCTCGCGGGCTTCCTCATTCCGGCTTCCTCCGCTCGCCGTCGACCAAAGATAACGTCTGGCTACCCCTGAATCCAGCCAGGAAACATGTCTCCGGCGGTGCTAGCGGTCCACCGCAGCGGTTTCCTACGGCACGATGACGCACCGAGTTACGCATGCTTGGGCGGCCGCTTATTTGCGATCAGCACTGCTAGCCATGGCAGCGGCACCGACGCAGTGAGAATCACCGCGGCGATCCAGGACACGCCTGTCACGCCGTACACGATCGACGCCGCGATCAGCGCCGATATCCGAAATGACAGCAAAATTATGTCTTTTCGGTCGCGCAGCCGGTGCTGCTCCGCGTACGGCGGCTTCGCGTCGGTTATCAAGCCCCGCCTGAGTACTCGTCTGTGTACCTTGGCTGTCCTGCCGAATACGTTCAGCCGCACTGTTTCCGTGGTGTGCACACACGGGGCGTACCCGATTCTTTTGGGGCGAAGCAGGATTGACATCGATCGCCCGTGGCGCGGCACACCCTCGCGTTATCGACGAGGCGTTGCGCCGCTGTACTTAGACATGGTCTCAGAACTGATGGTGTGTCGATCCCGGACGGATCGGCTCTGAGCGGGATCGTCGGGTATGTGGTGACGAGACGGCAGGAAAGCCTGATCGATGATCGGCTCTGGGAACTGGTAGAGCCACTGATCCCGGTCACTGAGAATCGACGACTTCCCGGGGTGAGTCCGTGCGCTGGCTGCCCAGTTGACGAGCCCGCGGCAAGATCCGCGTCATCGGAGCCCCCGTCATGGGGAAGGGATCGCAGGCTGCAGATCGCGTTCGCGCCAACACGCGGCGAGACTCCGGAACTCAGGGTCGCCGCTCACCGACCGATGCTGACGTGGCCGATGGGCCTGCGTTCCGAAGCGACCCACGGTCGCGACCTGATCAGTCGACGGGTTACTGGTTGAAGAACGTCTTCAGTACACGGGCCATGAGTTCGGGGGCGACGACGTGTCCCTGCCCGTCGAGCGTGTGTCGTTCGGTCTGGGGGGTGGCAGCGGCTATCGCTTTCGCGGCGCGGTCGAAGAAGTCGGTCGGGAGGCCCGCCATCTGGGGCTCGGTGATCGGACCCTCGGTGGTCACCAGGACCGACTGAGTGATGCGGGCAAGTCGGTTCGTGGGGATCTCGTAGTCATTGAGGATCACGGCGTCTTTGACGAGCGTGTGGGCAAGCGCGACGGACGAGGCCCAGTACGGGTGTTGTTTGCCAGCCGCGATGTCCGCGTCGGGTCCGCCGGTAAGCCTCACGAACAGTTCCAGCATCTCCTCGTCCCGGCCGGCTTTGTATGCCTCGTGGGTGTCCGCGAGGTACTGGTTGAACCTCGGCCGCAGGTCGTCCCCGATCGCGTACGGCACATCCCACACCGCGATCTTGTCGATCGCCGAACCTGCCGCTGCTGCCTCCAGCGCGAGGGCGCCGCCAGATGAGGCGCCGTACACGTGAGCTGAGCCGCCGGCTGTCGCAATCAGCGCGTCGAGGTCTTCCACCTCGCGCGCCAAGGCGTACGGCGGTGTATTGCCGCTGGCGCTCCGGCCGCGTCGTGCGTAATTGTAGACCGTGAAATGGTTGGCAAGGAGCCGGGCCAGCGGCGCGTTCTCAGCGCCGTCGTCTAGGGTGCCGCCGACGAGGATCACCGCCGGGCCAGTGCCTTTCCGGTCGTAGGCGATCCTCGTACCGTCGGCGGACGTCACACGAAGTGTCATCTCGTTCACTGCGTCTCTCCATTTCTCGATGCGTGGTCGTCACCGTCGGAGCATGTCGACCAACGACCACCCGGGGGCCCCGCCGCCGGGCCGTGTGTAGCCGATGACGGTGCCGTCGGCTGAGGTCACGGTTCATACTCCTACTTTAGGAGTGTTCACACCTGTTGTGCAAGTATAATCGAGTGCATGAGCAAGAAGCGGTTGTTCGACGACCCCTGCGGCATCGCGCGAGCGCTGAACGCGGTCGGCGAGCGGTGGGCGTTGCTCGTCGTGCGGGAGCTGGTCTTCGGCCCGAAGCGCTACTCCGACCTGCACCGCGGGCTGCCGCAGATGAGCCAGAACGTCCTCGCGCAGCGGTTGCGCGAGCTCGAAGCCGACGGCCTGGTGCGGCGAAGGCGCCTGGGACCGCCTGCGCCCGCCGCCGTGTATGAACTCACCGAGCGCGGGCAGGAACTGGAGCCCGTGCTCCGCGCGCTCGCCCACTGGGGCAGCCGCGCACCGCTGCCCGAGGACGGCACGGCGGAACTGAGCGTCGACGCGCTCCTGTTCGCCCTGCGCGCCACCTTTGATCCGGCACTGGCGGGTGAGCTGTCGCTGCGCTGCCAGCTGGACGTCGCGGGCGATCGGTTCCGCATCACCGTTGCGGGCGGGCGCCTCGAGTTGGACCGCGGTGAGCACGCCGAACCCGACGCGTGGCTGACCGTGCCGGAGGCGGCGACATTGCGCGATCTGGTGTTCGCCGGCGCGGCGCTGCACGACGCCGTCGAGCGGGCAGACACCGAGGTGGCGGGCGATACCGAGCGGCTCGCCGCACTGCTGCGCTGCTTTCCCGCAGCCGTGCGGTATCCGGCGCCACAGGACCCCGCACCGCCGGATCCCGTGTCGCCGGGCCTCGGGTCACCGAACGCCGAACTCCCGGATCCCGCCGTCAGCGCAGGAAGTCGTCGAGGGTGAGCGGCAGTCCGCGGACCCCGGACACTGGGTGGCGAGGTTACGCCGGCCGACAGTTCAGACTCCGCGGGCTCGCGGAACTCATCACCGAGACGACAACGCACCACTGGGATAGCGACCCGCAGCTCAACGCCAGACGCTGGTCCACGACCGAGCATGATCGACTTGTTGCAGTAGCCCATCCCCATAAGAACCAGCCGAGCAGTTCTGAGACCAAGTCTTAGCGGGTGCACCCAGCCATCGGCGCACAGCATCTAGTGAGATCCGAGGGCCGGAAGCAACCGACAGCGCCGTCCGGCGACTGATCGAGAGCAGCGAACGAACGGCACTCGGACCGGCGACAGATACTGACGTCGCAGTCTCCACTAGCCGATAGGCAACGCACTGAAAATCGGCCCGTAGACCCAGTCCAGCATGCGCTCGGCGTCGTCGCGCGCGGCGACGGCTCCGTAGGCCGAGCTGTGCAAGACCACACCGATCAACGGTATGCCGGCCCGAACCGTCTGGAACAACAGGCACGTTCCCGCAGCGTCGGTGAATCCGGTTTTGATGCCGACCGTCCCCGGATAGTCGCCAAGCAGCAGGTTAGTCGTCTGCCAGTGGTGCTCGCGATTGCCCGGGCCTGCCGGTAGGTGATAGCTGTGCGTCCCGACGATGTCGCGGAACACCGGTTGGCTCATCGCGCGCAGGCCAAGGGTCACCAAGTCCGCCGGTGTGGAGGAATTGGAGTGGTCGGTCGGGACGGGAAGCCCACTGGGGTCGGTGAAATGTGTTCCCGCCAGGCCCATGTGACGCGCGGTGTCGTTCATCTTGGTGATGAAGCCGTGCTGGCCCGGCCCGAAGGCTTCGGCCAGCGCATAGGTGGCGTCACAGCCCGAGGGGAGCATCATCGCGTAGAGCAGCTGGCGCGCGGTGAGCACCTCACCGGGGGCGAGACCTGCGGTGCTTCCGTCGTGCCTGACGCAGTAGGCGATGCTTTCCTGCGGCACGGTGATTGCCCGTTCGAGGTCACCGGCGTTGACCACGACCAGTGCCGTCATCACCTTGGTGATGCTGGCGATCGGGACAACGGTATTCGGCTGCCGGGACCACAGCACCGTACCGGCGATTCCCTCCGCCAGCGCTGCCGCAGGCGCCTGCACGCCAGCCGGCTCCGCACTCGTCCACGGCAACGGCGGCCAGGACACCTGGCTCTGCGCGGGAGCGGCCGCGACGCCCTGCCCGACCGTCAGCAGTAGCATCCCGGCGAACACACACTGCAACAATCGGGCAAATGTCCGCATGATCGTCATTCTGCCGCCCCACCTCGTAAAACAGCGGGATTTCCTCGATGAATCGTCCGCGATTCCCGCGCACCTGGGCCCCGAGCCCGTCGACGACTCTCGGGCCATCGAATCCGTCAGGGCCAGAGTCTTTTCACAACCACCAGCCGTCGTAGGGGTCGCGGCCGTACCGGCCCGAAAAAGTGGCAGTGCTCACAATCCGCACCACTGGAAATGACCGCAATGCAAGATAGCTACAAATTTGCTGACAAGAGGTGGGAAGGGGAGGGACTGATGGAGAGGACTGCGCGAACCGTAGCGTGTGTCGCGGCGAGCAGTACCGTGCTGCTGGCCGGGGTGTGGGCCGCGGGTGTTGCGGGTGCGGATCCGGTGGCCGACAAGCATCGGGAAACGATCACCGATGACGGGTGGACGCTCGCGGTCACCAAGACCGAGGAAAATTTGGATCGATATCCGAATCTGGCCTCGACCATGTTCACTCGCGAGGGTTTTGTCAGCCTCAAAGCGATCGCCGAAATCACCGGAGCGGGAACTGCGCCGGTCTCGGCCGGATCGCTCGCGTTGGGATATCAGATCGGCTGCCAAGTCGATGTGTCCACGGGTTTGACCCTCGGCATGGGGTTCTCGGTCGGCCCGAACGCCTCGCTCAACATCAGCTGGCCACCCAGCGTCAGCCTCGGCGCGAGCGCGTCGGTGTCACCGAACATCTCCACCACCCTCAAACCCGGATCCATCGCCACCATCGACTTCGGCACCAAACCCCTGGCCGGCCCACGCGCATCGATCACTGCCGAACAAGTCCAGATCAAAATCGACGCCTGTATGGGCCCGGTAAGTCTGCGCTCCTACGCCACTGCGCGGATCTCCACTCCGGCTGCGGATAACACCGTCACCGTCTACGGCGACCCGGTGTATCTATGAGCAGCGCAAAGACTGTGCCCGCCAACCGCATCGGGGAACGCAGCCGTTCGATATGCCAGGCGGCCATGAGCCGCCGGGGACGCTGGAGAACATGGCGGCGCACCGGAACGGCCCTGGCGACGACAGGGTCGGTGCTGGTGGGTTTGGCCGTGCTCGCGACCATCGATCCTGCTGCCCCGCCTGCGTCGGCGGGGCCTTATATTCCGTGTGAGCAGTGGCAGCAGATGCATCCAGGCTGGCCATGTGTCGACGTCCCCGAACCCTCCGAACCTCCGACGCCACCCGCCCAACCACCGCTGCCGAGCTGGACCCCGAACCAGCCGGGCACCGGCGGGGGGCCGCGCGCGGGTGCGCTCACACCACCTCCGGTCGGTTCCGGTGACGGCACACCGATCGTCCCGGTACCCGGGCAGCAGATACCGCAATCACGGCCAGCAGCGCCGCCACCGGCAGCCGCTCCCGGATCTGCGGCGATTCCGTTGCCGACCACCAGCGTGGGACGTCGACCGGATTCCGGCCCCAGCGCTGTCCAGCCGGTGTCCGACGGGGTATGTCTGTTGAATCCGATCTCGTGCATGCTCGACCTCCCGCCGCTTCATGTGCAGAAGTACGATCTGACCCCAACCCAGTCGCAAGCGCTTTACAGCGCTGCGACGGCATTCGAGGCTGGTGCTGCGGGTGTGGCGTGCGCGGCCATTCCCGTTGTGGGTCCTTATATTTCGTTTGTCTGCGGTGCTGTCATGGCTGGGGTGATGCGGTTGATGGCGCCTGAGGCCGACGACTACTACACGATCACGGTGAAATACGGCGTCCTCGGACCTGAGGTCAGTGTCCAGCTCAACCACGTCATCAAGGGCACCGCACTCCCGGCCCCCGGTGAGCTCAGACCGTCCACGACACCCACTGGCCAGAACGGTAATGGTGGCGACAACGGCAACGGTCGTGGCGATGGAAACGGTGGCGGAGGTGCCGCGCCCACCGCACCGCCCTACCCGCCCCAACCAGCGCCATCTGTACCTCCCACCGCGCCACCCGTACCTCCCACCGCAACAGCAGCGCCGACCGCCATCCCAGTCGACCCGCCGCGGACGCAGCCGAGTCCGCCGCAGCGGCCGGACAAGCCGTGCACCGGAGCGTGTTTGGCATGACACGGCGAGCACAGCATCGATCACGCGATTTCGGGCCCAACGGAGGTCAACTGGTGACAACAAGACAGCGCGCGTGCGCCATAGCCGCGGTGGTCGCAGCCGCCTTGATCGGGTCGACCGGATGTGGCACATCGTCGGAGCCGGGTTCGGGCACGAGTTCGTCCACCACGACCTCGGCCATCACCGCCGACGACCTGCAGCTTCGGGTCAAGTCCATGCGGGTAGCGATTTACGAAGGGCGCTACCGCGACGCCTACGACATGCGATCCGACGCGTGCCGCAAGGCGATCGGCTACGACGAATACGCTCGAGCTATCGCCACCGAATTCGCCGACAAACCCCACCCGGGGCCGGATAGCCTGCGAGTCCTTGTCGTCACCGCCGCGGACCCCAGTCGCGGTGTCCACCGCGCACAAGCCCAACTATACGAAGCAGGTCACGAGCAAGATCCAGCCAACGAGACACCACGCTGGTGGACCGTCGAGGAGGGCCAATGGAAGTTCGACAACTGCACCCCTCCCGCGCTGTAATCGGCGCGGCCACGGTCGCCGCGCCGATCTACCTCCTGCTCACCGCGCTGTGCGGCGGCGCGGCGATCTATGTCCTCATCGCGACACTCGGTGCACCGTACGCGGTCGCCGGGGCAATCGGCGGCGGGCTTGGTGTCGGGGGCGGCGCTTACCTCAACGACCAACGGCGCACCAGCGAGTTCGGATCGCTGGACAACAGAATCGGATTCGAGCGCATCGTGCGTGGGCAGAGCCCGACCGGCGTCAACCTTCAGTGGCTGCATGCCATGATCGAGCGCGAACTGCGGCAGACCAGCATCGCGATCGTTGGATCCGGCGTCTGCGGCGGCGCGGCGGCGGTGGCAGCGGTGGCGCTCGGTTTCTACTCGGGTGCCCTGGCTCTGCGGGTCGTCGGAGCGGTCATGCTCAGCGCCATCGCGGCCGTGCTCGTGGTAGTAAATCTTCGCCGGCGCCGACAACTCCAGTTGCTGAGCGTTCGCGTCCGTTATCCCCGCGACGAACCGACACGAGGGGTAGGGATGTGAAGTAGCCCGCACATCCAGAGCCATCTCCGATGCGGTGCACCGTTCGCTACCGCTGTGGTGTGCGGCTGTGGCAGGTGTGGCCGATCCAACCGGAGGAGCAATCCAACGCCGCGACCCGCGATGGCTACCTGCTCGCGGTCGCGCGCGCCCAAGCCGGCAAGGACACCGGTCGAGATGGGCTGTCAACTTCATGCCAACGCGGCCGACGAGCGCCGCGGCGGAAAATCATGGGCTCGGGCCGGGCACATCGGTGGTAAAAGCCGTGTCAGCTTCTCGATATCGGCGGTACGGGTGGCTGACATTCCCATTGAGAGTGTCAATTAACGCACGGCCCATCCGCGCGAGGTGGAGCGGTTTCCCAACGACGGTGTGGTAAGAAACTATCGATAGCACAGGGCGCACGCGCCGAATGCAAGCGATAGGCCCTGCTACACATCTCGATAATCCGCGGTGGGCGAACGTCTCCGCCCGCCAAAACCTTGATTGTTTCCCGGAGCTGTGGATGCGCGTTGCTCGCGCGTCCCCGATGAAAGGCGTGGTGCTGCGGTGCATTACACGGCGATTGTGGTGGGGGCAGGGTTCGGCGGCATCGGGATGGGAGTTACGCTCAAACGAGCCGGTATCGATGATTTCTTGATCCTGGAGAAGGAGAACGAGGTCGGCGGCGTCTGGCGGGACAATATATACCCGGGCTGCAATTGTGATGTCCCGTCTCATCTATATTCGTTCTCCTTCGCTCCCTACCGCGACCGGAGCATTCGCTATCCGGGGCAAGAACAGATTCTGAATTACCTGAGCAGGGTCGCCGCCGATGAGGGTTTGCTCCCACATCTTCGGATGGGTTGCCCGGTCAGCGAAGCCACATACCTGGAGGCTCAGGGCTGCTGGGAGGTGATCACCGCGGCTGGGCTGTGCTTGCGGGCCGATGTGGTGATCTTCGCGGTCGGGCAACTTCATCGCCCGCAGCTGCCCGAGTTTCCCGGCGCAGCCGACTTCACCGGCCCGGCGTTCCACACCGCGTGCTGGGAGCACCGACATGACCTGCGCGGTCTGGAGGTCGCGGTGATCGGCACCGGATCGAGTGCGGCCCAGATTCTGCCCACCCTGGCCGAGACCGCTGCCCAAGTGCGTGTTTTTCAACGAACCGCGCATTGGGTGCTTCCGAAACCGTCGAAGAATTTCGGACGTCTCGCCCGGGCACTGCTGGCGCTACCCGGCGGGCACCACTTGTATCGGCAAGCACTGCATTACGGCGCCGATACCGTGCTCGCCCCGGTGATGTGGCGTGGCTGGTCGGCGCGACCTGTCGAATGGTTCGCGCGCTGGTATCTGCGTCGCGCCATCTCGGACCCGGCCCTGCGCGCGGCCCTGACACCGGACTATCCGATCGGCGGCAAACGCATCGTCCTCGACAGCGAGTACTACGCCGCACTGGCCTATCCGAATGTCGAGCTCGTCACCGCACCGATCTCCAAGATGACGAAGGCAGGACTCGAAACCGCCGACGGTGCGCAGCACAGGGCCGATGCTGTCGTTTATGCCACGGGCTTCAAGGCGCCGGAATTCCTGGTGCCGGTGCGGGTGCGCGGGCGGCACGGGGTCGAGCTGGCAGCACAGTGGGCCGAGGGTGCGAGCGCTTTCCTGGGCATCGCGGTCCCGGGCTTCCCGAATCTGTTTCTGCTCGCCGGGCCGAACAGTTTCAACAGCGCGGGCAGTAATCCCGCGATGAAAGAGCTCCAGATGCAGTACATAGTGGAGTGCCTGCGCTGGCGTGACCGGGTCGGCGCCGCCGCAATCGAGGTCACCGAGTCGGCAATGGAGAACTACCAGCAATGGTTGGAGCAGGCGATCGCCACGACGGTATGGCCGCCCGCGTCCAGCTGGTATC
Organism: Nocardia sp. NPDC052316; assembly: GCF_044547795.1. Classification (NCBI taxonomy): domain Bacteria; kingdom Bacillati; phylum Actinomycetota; class Actinomycetes; order Mycobacteriales; family Nocardiaceae; genus Nocardia; species Nocardia sp. NPDC052316. The sequence goes on along the minus strand of NZ_JBIUBB010000002.1, from coordinate 64,277 downwards.
GGCATAGCAGTGGTCGCGTCACCAACCCGTGGCCGGCGTCTGCCCGTACCTATCGGCGCATGCTGACCAGCTATGGCCCCGAGTCGTGTTTCCGTGCCTCGATTAGGCGGCGCGACATCGGCACGGCCGAAGCCGCGGTGTCATCGCCGCCGCGCGCTGCTTGCTGAGCCACGAACGAGAAGAGCCGAAACCCCTTCTTTACAAAGAGGTTTCGGCGTAATCGTACAGTTCGCTCAGGCCAGGAACTTGCTGAGATCGTCGAGCACTCGCATCGCACCGATCGGACCGAGTCCGAGGAACCACACTTCGTCATCGACCGCGATGGCGTGCCCCGCCTTGACCGCGCTCATGTTCCGCCAGATCGGCCCCTCGGTCACGGTCTTCTGGTCCGGCGAGACAGCCGAGCCGTAACTCGAGTAGAAGATCCAGTCGCCCGCGGCCTGGTCGATGTTCTCCTTCGAGATCTCCACCGCCAGCTCGTCGACGTTCTGATTCGCCGGTCGCGGCAGGCCGACATCGGCCAGGATGACGCCGATGAAGGACTTCTTGCCGTACAGCCGGATGTTGCCGCTCATGAAACGCACGAGCGAAATCGACGGTGCGCCTGTCAATTTGGCCTTCACCTGATTGGCCTTGGTTTGATATTCGTTGAGCAGTGCGGTGGCCTGTTCCTCCGCCCCGAGTGCGGCGCCGACCAACAGGAAGTTCTCTTTCCACGGGAAGCCCGGCCGGATGGAGAACACGGTCGGGGCGATGGCCGACAACTGGGGATACAGGTCGTTGACGCGTAACTTGCTGCCCAGGATCAGATCCGGTTTCAATGCCGCGATCTTCTCGAGGTCGAGGGTGTTGGTCGGGCCGACCGTCGGGATGTTCTGCACCCGGTCGGCCAGGTACGAGGGCACCCCTTGTTGTCCGGCGGTGGTGGCCATGCCGACCGGCGTCACACCGAGTGCGAGGACGTCGTCCAACTCGCCGGAGTCGAGAACGATTACCCGCGTCGGCTTTTTCTCGATGCGAGTCTGCCCCATGGCCTGGGTTACCGTGCGCGGAAACACGCCGGGGCCGACGTCGGCTTTGAGTTTGGCGGTCTCGGTATCGGCGGTGGCGAACAGTGCCCCGCCGGTGGCGACGTTCTTGTCACCGTGACCGGTGTCGCCCGCGGTTGCCGGGGTGGTGGCGGGATCGGTGCCGCAGGCGGCGAGCAGTGCGGCGGCGGCAACGGCGACCACCGCTTGTGTCCATCGGACCATTGTGTGATTCCTTTCCTAGGACTGGGTGACGGGCACGGCGGCCCGGCCGGAGCGATGTCGTCCGATGGGAACGACCATCGGGGTGCCGGACACGGGGTCCGGGATGATCTGTGCCGGAATGCCGAAGACGTCCTCGACCAACTCCGCGGTGAGTATGTCCGACGGCGCTCCCGCACAGGCGATCTCGCCGCCTTTCATGGCGATGAGGTGATCGCCGTAGCGAGCGGCCAGGTTGAGGTCGTGCATCACGATCACCACGGTGGTGCCGTCGTTGGTATTGAGATCCGCGAGCAGGTCGAGCACCTCCACCTGATGGGAGATATCGAGGAAGGTGGTCGGCTCGTCCAGCAGCATGATCGGCGTGCGCTGGGCCAGTGCCATGGCGATCCACACTCGCTGTCGTTGGCCGCCGGACAGTTCGTCGACCGAGCGCGACGCCAGCTCGACGGTGTCGGTGACTTGCAGTGCCCGCGCGACCGCCGCGTCGTCCTCGGGTGACCAGCGACGGAACATGCCCTGATGCGGATAGCGACCGCGCCCGACCAGATCCGCCACCGTGATCCCCTCGGGCGCGACCGGGGATTGGGGCAGCAGCCCCAACTCCCGCGCGACGTCCTTGCTGCGCAGCGAGGAGATCGGCGCGCCGCCCAAGTAGACCGCGCCGTGGCTGGGTGCGAGCAACCGCGCCAGGCCGCGCAGCAATGTCGATTTGCCGCACGCGTTGGTGCCGACGATCATCGTCACCAGGCCCTCGGGAATCCGCACGGTGAGGTCGGGCACGATCGTCACCGGTCCATAGCCCAGCCGCAGGTTCTCGGTGTGCAGAGTTGGTGTCACGGCATCCCTTTCAGACACGCCCGGCCCTTCAGATTCGTCCGGCCCGGTTGGCCGCGGCGAGCAGCCACAGCAGATACGGCGCGCCGACAGCGCCGGTGACCACCCCGACCGGCAGTGGGTTGCCGAGCAGATGCTGTGCCACGAAATCGGCGAGCAACGTGACCAGCGCGCCGGTGAGCGCGGCCGGCACCAAGGCGGTGCGACCGCCACCGGTCAGCCGGGTGGCGATCGGGTTCGCGACGAACGCGACGAACGCGATCGGACCGGCTACTGCGGTCGCGAAAGCCACACTGGCGGTGGCGATCAGCAGCAATAGCAGCCGCGAGCGCTCCACCCGCAGGCCGAGGCCGGCCGCGACGTCGTCACCGAGCTGCAAACCGTTGAGCGCGGGGGCGAGCAATGCGGCGGCCGGCGCCAGCACCGCGAGAGCGACGGCCAGCGGCATGACCGCGGGCCAGCTGCGGCCATTGAGGTTGCCGATCATCCAGACCAGCGCCTGCTGGGCCAGCGCGACATCGGCCCAGGTCATGAGGTACGACACGATGCTGGTCAGCACCGCGCCGACACCGACGCCGATCAACACGAGGCGAAAACCGTTCACCCCGCCGCGCCGGGCGAGCCCGTAGATCACCGCGCCGGTGACGACAGCACCGACGAAAGCGACCAGCGACAACGCCGGGCCGGACAGCCCGAACACGATCAGACCGGCGACGGCCGCCGCGCTCGCCCCCTGGGAAATTCCGATCACATCCGGACTGGCCAGCGGATTCCGTAGCAAGCGCTGAAACAGCGTGCCGCCGATACCGAATGCGATACCGACCAATGTGGCGGCAACCGCGCGCGGCAACCGCAACTGCCTGACCACGAACGCGTCCTGCCCGCCGCCAGCACCGAGCACGATGCCCGGAATATCGCTCAGCGGAACCGAATACGAGCCGACGGTGAGCGACAGCGCGAAAACCACCACCAGCACCAACAACAATGCGAGCACTACCAGCCGAGCGCGAGTGGTGCCGCTGCGCCGCGCGTGGACGACGGCGGCCAGCGAGGCCGTATCGATGGTCACGCCTTCACCAGCTTCCGGCGGCGCACCAAGATGACGAGCAGCGGCCCGCCGAGGACGGCGGTCACCACACCGACCTGCACCTCGGCCGGTCGCGCGATGACGCGGCCGACCACATCCGCGACCAGCAGCAGGATCGCGGCGATCACCGCGGCATACGGCAGCAGCCAACGGTGATCGGGGCCGGTGATCAACCTGGCGGCGTGCGGGACCATCAGGCCGACGAAGGCGATGGGTCCGGCGATGGCCGTCGCCGCGCCGCACAGCACGACCACCGCGAGCGCGGCGACTCCGCGGGCGACCGGCACATTCTGGCCGAGCGCGCGAGCCACGTCCGTGCCGAGCGCCAGCGCGTTCAACATTCGCGCCGACATCATAGCGAGCAGGATGCCGACCGTGAGGAACGGCGCTGCCTGCCCAACGGTCGGCAGGTCGCGCTCGGCGAGCGACCCCACCTGCCAGAAGCGGTATTGATCGAAGGTGGTGGTGTCGGTGAGCAGCAACCCGCTGGTCACCGACTGCAATGCGGCGGTGACGGCGGCGCCGGCGAGCGCGAGCTTCATCGGCGTGGCACCGTCGCGGCCGAGCGAACTGACGAGGTACACGACCGCGCCCGCGGCCGCGGCGCCAGCGAAGCCGAACCACACGTAACCGGTCACCGAGGTCACACCGAGCACACTGATCCCGAGCACGACGGACAGGGCCGCGCCCGCGTTGACGCCGAGCAGGCCCGGATCGGCGAGCGGATTCCGGGTCGCTCCCTGGATGATCGATCCGGCCAGCCCCAGCGCGATGCCGACCAGCACGCCGACCGCGGTGCGCGGCAGCCGCAGATCGCGCACGACGGCGTGATCGACATCGACCGGGTTGTAGTGGAGCAACGCGTCCAGCACGGTCGGGAAGGTCAATGCGCGCGAACCGACGCTGATGCTCAGCACCACCGCGAACGCGAGTACTGCCAGTAGCAGCACCAGCCCCATTGCGAGCGGGAGCGTCCTGGTGGGGGCGCGGTCCATCTGTGTCGGTCACCTTCGATTTCGATCAATACGGTTTGCCTACCCTAATTGACCGGTGGGTCCGGTGAGCCACCGGCTGGCAACACTCATCGGCGCGGTGATCGAGGTGGTTGGTGCAGGTTACGCGCCGACCAACCTCGTGTTCGCGGCAGCGAACCGGAACCCGTTGCTGGGCAGGCGGAGTGGTGGCGTCGATTCCGAGGTAGCGGAAAGATCGGTTTACTCTTCTCCAGGATCTAACATGCGAACCATCCGTCGCTCCGAGAAGCACTGTCCATACGACATATCGACCGGCCGGTTGCCGGAACGACCCGAGCTATGCCAGGTCATGCCCGAAACCGGGCCGCCCAAGGCAGAGCGTGACGATCAGCCCGGGCGAATTCTCGAGGCGGGTCGGTGCGGGAGCGAGAACTGTGAGGTGTGGACCGTGGGCCAGTCGCGCGAACTGAATCGAAGGAAGTGAAGTGCCGATCGTCACGGGTGAGATGGCCGCCATGCTGAACGTCCTCGGACTTCGCCAAGGAGACAAGCGGATCCTCGACGTGATCGTCCTCCTCGGTCCTGAAATGGAGGTGGAACACGCCGACTGGGGCGAGGTGCAGTCGACGTACTACCTCTTCCGCCGTGCTGGGACGGAGCTGCTCTTCGAAGACGAGCTGCTGGTATCGGCGATGGTGCGGACCCAACCGGACAGCGAGGACGAGACCTACGGGCTGTACCCGCGGCCGGACAACTTGCTAGAAGGACTCTCCCCCAACGCAACTCGGACCGAAGTCACAGCTGTGCTCGGGCAACCGGAGCGCACCGGACCGAACTTCGACAGGTACGAGGTGAACGACCACTACCTGCATTTCGAGTTCGACGCCGCCGGACGTATCGCCAGACTATCCGCATTGCTCGAGCCGGTTTGAGTGCCGACCCGTCGGTTCGGGAACGGTGGAGTCGTACTCCCTGGCATGATCTCGGCCATGCGAACAGTATGGGGATCATTGGCAATCGGTGCCGCAACGATGCTCGTTCTCGGTGCGGCGGCAGGCAATGCGACTGCCGAAGGCGTGTTCATCGACCAATTCGAGACCAACGCGGAGTGCGTGGCCGCCGGGGAAAAATACCGCAGCTCCGACACCTGGCCCGACTGCGTCTACGGGCAGCAAGGTAGTGGTTGGCAGCTGTGGGTCCGCTCGGCCGGCGGCTGATTCGGGCGACTGGTCGGCTCCGGCTGAAACTGAATCGTCGGTGGCACACTGCGATTCGCCTGTCACGACTCGGTGATCGTCGCAACCGAGGCAGTGGTCGCCGTGCCGGGGAGGTACCCGGCACGGCGCCCGTGCTGATCGCGGCGGTCTCGGACAATAGGCTGCTCATTGCGAGTACGACGGCAGCTCGGTCGGCGTTTCAGGTCAGCTGAGTGGATTGGGCGGGCTGTGGTGCACGGGCGGTGGCGTGCATCCGCAGCTGGCGAGGTTGCGGAACAACGGCCGGGGTAGGCCTGGTGTCGGTGCCGGGAACGGTCTGTAGCCGCCAGCGAGCAGCGATGGTTGCCAGAGCCAGGGTGGCCTCGGTCATCGCGAAGTTGTCACCGATGCATTTGCGGGCACCGGCGGCGAACGGCAGCAGCGCATTCCGTGGCGGCGGCGTGCTGCGGGCAGGATCGAATCGGTCGGGGTCGAACCGTTCGGGTTCGGGATACAGGTCCGGCCGGTGTTGGATCAGATACGAGCTGTAGACCACGGTGGTACCGGCAACAAGGGTGTGCTCGCCGAGTTCGGTGTCCTCGGTCACCGTCCGAGTCTGCAGCCAGCCGGGTGGGCGCAGACGCAAGGTTTCGGTGATCACCTGGCCGGTGAACTGCAGGCACGGCAGATCCGCATGATGGGCGGGCCGTCCAGCCAGCACGGTGTCCACCTCGGCGTACAACCGAGCGGCGATCTCGGGATGCTGGTCGAGCAGGATCAAAGCCCACGCCAACGTCGCGGCACTCGTGTCGGTGCCCGCGAAGAAGAACGTGAGGACCTGATCGATGATCTCGTCGTCGGTCAACTGCCCGCCGCCCGCACTGTCGCGGGCAAAGACCAACGCCGAGAACAGATCACCACGATCGACTCCCTCGGCTCGGCGCGCTGTCACCAGCTCTGCGAGGATCGCGCGAGCCTCTGCGGCAGCTCGCGCGCAGGCGCTGTTGCCCAGAATCGGCAGCCGGCGCATCCACCCCGGCATCATGGTCTGCCGGATAACCCCGGCGAAGACCGTCTCGACATCGTGGAGCAGCCGCGCCTGGTCCGAATCCGAGAGCGCCTGATCGAACAGCGTCGCCGCGATCACGCGGGCCGCCATGGTGTGTAGTTGTGCTTTGACATCGACGACCTGACCGTCCTGCCAGGAGTCGACCATCTCGGAGATCTTGTGCGCCATCACCGGCGCGTACGCGGTGATGCCCTTCGGGTGAAACGCCGGCTGCAGCAGACGCCGCTGCCTGCGATGTTTCGCATGCGGACACGTCGCCAAACCCTCGCCGACCAGGTCTCTCCCGCTGTCGAATTGCGGCCCACCCTTGTCGAATATGCGGTCCTTGAGCAGCACTCGCCGCGTCAGTTCCGGATCGCAGACCACGACCGCGGTCGCCCGCCCGAGTCCGATACGTACCAGGTCACCGTGGGCCGGCAGCGACGCCATGAATCCCAGCGGATCGCGCAGCAGCGGAATCAGATGCCCCAGCACAGGTAACCGACGCGGTGCCTCCGCGATCACGGGATCGCCCTGCCCGGCGGCGTACCGAGCTCCTTCAGTAGCGCCAGGCCAGCCGCTCGATACTCGCCCAATCACGCTTCGTAGCAATCGCATTCCCGATAGTTCGTCCATGCCCAGATCCCTCCCGTGCCAGTGCGATTCCAGAACTGATTGGCCACCAACGCAATCCGCATCGCCATGTGCACTTCTGCCGATCGGCAACACCTACGCTGGAGGCACGTTCACTAAGTAGTCTGAATCGATAAGGCTTGGCGCACTATCTGTTTCGCACTACCGGCCCAATTTCACTGTCCGCCCGGAGAACGGTGGGCGACTCCCCGCCCTTGGCTTCAACCGAGGCCACTCGCGAACCGCGACGCTGGCAGGAGTTTGGTCGCCTCCGCGATCTACAAATCACAGCCCGTCGCCGGATCGACGCGAGCCGATCCGGTTTCGCGCATGATCGAGCAGGGCTCAGCGGCGGAAGGGGCCGGTCACCTCGTAGGTGATGCCGCCGCTACTCGAACCCGTGGTGCCGCGCTGCGAGGAGAAATAGAGTCGGTCGCCTGCCGGGTTGAAGGCGGGGCCTGCGATCTCCGATCCGCTCGAGTCGGCGATTTGCAGGAACGGGGCGACGACGTCGGCGGTGATGAGGCAGATCTGCATGTCGCCACCGTCCTCGGCGATGAACAGGTCATTGTTCGACGCCCCGGTCACGTTGTCCACCCCGGACAGTGGTGCACCGCTGCCAGGCTGGTAGGTGATCGAAAGTTGGTTGCCTGCCGCGTCATACGCCCAGACCTTGTTGTCGCCTTTGGTGGTGAACCAGCACGTACCTGCGGCGTAATAGCACCCCTCGCCTCCGTTGAAGACCTTCGCCCCGCGCACCTGCTGCCGAGTCGGCCTGGATCGTGCCGACGGATCCGGGATCGGTTTCCAGCTGAGTTGTCCCGAGGTCTCGACGAGCACCTCGAGTTTGCCGCTCGACAGATCGCCCCACGAGGTCGGCACGAACCGGTAGAAGCAGCCGTCGCGTCGGTCCTCGGTCAGATATATGACCTTGCGATCCGGGTCCGCCGCGCACGCCTCGTGTGTGAACAGTCCCATCGCCGGTCTGCGGGTAGCCGTGTTGCGACCCCACGGGTCGGTTTCGAACACCGCACCCTTGTCCACCTCCTCGCAGGACAGCCACGTATTCCACGGCGTGGCACCGCCGGCGCAGTTGCGGTTGGTATTCGACAGCGTGCGATGCGCGCCGACGATCGCCCCGTCCGCACCGAAGACGATCGCGCCGACACCGCCGGTACGGTCGACCTCGCTATTGGACACATAGATCCACCCCGCGCCATCGGCGAAACAGGCGCCGCCGTCCGGGGCCGGATGCCAGGTGTAGCTCGATCCCGCCACCCGCTGTCCCGAGCGGGCGACGATCCGGCTGGTGAAGCCTGAGGGCAGGAATACGCCGTTGGCGTCCGGCGTCTTCGACAGCGGACCATACGGCGACTCGCCGGAGACGGCGCCCGCACTGAAGGCCTCGAGCCACGCCGCCCCACCGAGCGCCACTCCCCCTCCGCCGATCACGCTGACCCGCAAGAAATTTCGACGGTCCACGAGCACCTCCAACACGGATTGATCCGGCCCGGCAGAGCGCCAGTGCGGCCGGTAGTGCGGTCACCCCATCAATCGGCGCCGCAGTTCGATCGTCTGCGGCAAGCCGTCGTACGAAAGGAGTGGAACACGGTACATTCAGTTTACCGAATTGGGTTGGTGTGCATCTCGTTTCAAGAAGTCGATCAACGGAACAACGCCTGAACTGCGGTCCGCAGCGCAGACCGACGAACTCGCCGACGCCTCACCCGGCCGTCGGACCTTCGCCGAATACCCACGGCGTCAGCACGACAAGCCACCCGTCCGGATCCTCGAACAGTATCGCGCCGCCCCGCGCCCAATACGGATTAGCGGGCACGACCGGCCGATGCCCGCGCCCACTCAGCCGTTCCACCGCATCCCGCAGCGCCTGTTCGCCCCGCAAATACAGCACCAACTGATTCTCCGGATGCGGCGGCGGAATCACCGGTGGCGATCCGTGCTGTGTGATCTCCAATTGCACTTCAGCATCGGGCAGCCCGAACACGATCCCGTCGTATCCGTCGTGATCACGCCACTGCGCGAGCACGGCCAGCCCGAGATCATCCCGATAGAACGTCGCCACGTCGTCGAACCGCGCCGTAGGGCGGGCGAAGCGCACCGCCCCCACACTCAAATGTTCCGGCCACACATCCACCCCAACGCCATGGTCCAACCGATCCATCCCACCAGTCGCGCGCCGCAGTCGCTTTCACCGCAGCGCGAGTTCGCGCATTCCTCCGCCGACTCCCGAAGAACATCAGCCCGGCGGAGGGCTGGCGACAAACGACTGTCCAGCACGGTGATGACGAGCCACGCGCCAACCACCTTTCTGTCCCGCATGCTTGTGCAGCGACCACCGACAGCTCCGATGCCTGAGTCGGCGTTCGGATTCCGTCAATTGATGCGATGATCGCCGCATGGGACTGTCGCGCGTGGTCTGGTTGCTGCTGGCTGGAGTGACCGCTGCGTGGGGGGTCTTCGTCGCGTCCGAACCGCTGCACCAGATCTCTTCGTGCGAGGTCGTGCAGATGGATACCGTATGCGGCGAGTCGATATTCGCCCGCTACGGAGTCGGGCTGGCTTTGCTGCTGGCAGTGCCGGTTGTGCTCTGTGTCCTGCCCGCGGTGCGCGCCACCCACAGTCTGTCGTGGGTGGTCGCCGGCGTTCTGGTGATCGGTGCCCTCGTCGCGTTGCCCGCGACCGATACCGTGTTCGCCGCTTTCACGTACTACCTGCCGGTCGGGGTGGTCGCGGTGCTGGGCGCTGGATTTCAGGCCTGGTACGACCGGCGAGGCGGACCAGTATCCCCGAAGCAGCGCGAGACTGCGCTGGGCAGCTAACAGTTCGGGCGCTCATCTGCTTTACGAACGTGTCGATGCCCATCGCCGGGGAAGGTGGGTGGTGCGGCGGGGAGCACGTCCTGCAAGGTGAAGCCGCACTTGTTCGCTACCCGGCAGGAGGCATGGTTGCCCTGTGCGTGGAGCAGCTCCAACTGGTTCAGGTGGACCATTTTCTGTTCGGCCAGGGCCCACCGGGACACGGTCTCGACAGCACGCGCAGCAATACCCAGACCGCGGGCGTGGGCCGCGGTCCAATACCCGACTTCGGCGACCCCAGCGGTAATCGTTTTCACCACCACATGGCCGACAGGCGAGTGATCGTCATCGGCGATGACTACAGCAAAACTGAACCGTGTGCGCTCCATCCACCCGTCGGCTTGGGCGCCCAACCAGTTCCGGGCAGCGGTTTCGTCGACCAGGTGGCCGGCAAGCCAGCGGCGCAAACCCGGATCACGATGCGCGGCAACCAAAGACGGCAGGTCGTCGCACCGCCATGGGCGTAGCCGCAACGCCGCCGTACCCCCGGCCTGCGGCACAGACAGGATGATCTTCACAAGCACGCATTATCGGCCTACCGAGGCGTCGCAGTCTTGGCGCCCGGTCAGGCGGGTTCGACGCGGAAGATGGCGATGCGCTCGGCTGCGGCGGCCAGGCCCGCTGGTGTGGCTTCCTCGACCAGGCCGGTCTTGACGAACCATTCGTCGAGTTTCGTTGGGCTGTTCGCGACATGGTCGCGCAGTAGCGCACGGCGTTCTTCGACAGGAAGTTCCGCCATTCGCACCATCGAAGAGCGTCGGCCGCGGGCCAGTGTGACCGTCGACGCGGCGCGGACGTTGGCCACCCAGGCTGACTTCGGATACGCCTGGAAGACATACCGTGCACCGGCGAGCCGGAGCACCGAGACCGGCACCTCACGCAACTCACCGGTGCGTCGACCGACGACCTTCAGGATGTGCATGTCCGAGAGAACAACACCCCGTTTCTGGAGCAGGGTGACAAGTCTATTGAGTCGATTTACGTTGCGGCGCAGTCGTTCCGGCTGTCGAGTCATCGCGGGTCCTCAACTGAAGTACCGACGCGGGAGTCGCACGGACCCGCCACGGTGGTTACCAATGATGCTGCCGTCGACCAACAGCCACATAGGGCAGTGCCGTAGGCGATTTCAGGCATGCACCGATAATCGGCGACTGTTCTGGCGTCGCTCTTGCGCGGCGCTGTCGTGGTATCGATCTTTGCCTGCTACGCCATCTTCGGCAGCGGGAATAGGCGAAAACTACCGACGCGGGCTATTCGCACAGCCTGCACAGTGGTGACACCACCCGAACCACTATGCCGCTCATGGTCAACCACCCATGAGACGCCCGACAGCAGGAGGACACCATGACCACCGCAACCCACCCGGCGCGCACCGCCAGCCAAGCCTTGCATGCCGCAGTCCGGGCACGGGACAAGAACGCCTGGCTGCATATGTTCGCTGCGAACGCCGTCGTCGAAGACCCGGTCGGCCCTTCGGATTTCGATCCGGCGGGTGCCGGACATCAGGGCCGCGAAGCCATCTCGGCGTTCTGGGACAAGGCCATCGCGCACAACGAGTCGATCGAGTTCCTGTTCGAGGACTCCTTCGCCTGCGGAAACGAAGTCGCCTACACCGGCAAGGTCCGCAGCCATGCCGGCGGTCAGGTGATCGACGCCGAGGGGGTGTTCATCTATAAGGTCGATGAGGCGGGCAAGATCCTCGCCGTGCGCGCCTTCTGGGAGATCGAGCGCACGATGGCGACCATGAGACCTGCTTGAGTCAGGCGGTTTTTATCGGAGGACCTGACGTGACGCCTCGTCTTTCAGGGCGGGGCGGAAACTCGCATCCTGCGAGTGCTCGTGGCGGGGGGCGACAAAGCGGCGCCGGCGAGCCGCCACCACCCGATGTGCTGGTCTGGCGGCGGTCTCCGCGGTTCAGGTGAGCTTGTCGAGGATGGCTGCCGGTTCGCGGGCTTGGCGTACTTCGCACCTGGGCACCCGCGGTGCTCAGCGTGCCCCGAACATCTGGGTCCACCACGGCCCGGTGTCGAGCAAGGAATTGCCGCGACCGGTGCCTGGTAGCGCACCGACGCCGACCGACTTCCAGGAGCAGTTGAGCAGTTCCTCGCGGTGGCCCGAGCTGCTCATCCAGCCCTGCATGGCTTCCCTTGGCGAACTCGCGCCCAGCGCAATGATTTCCGTGACCTCGGCCTGGTACCCCTGTGCCTTGGCCCGGTGCTCGGGGTAGCGGTGACCGGGGTCGGGACTGATGTGGTTGAAATACCTGCGGTCTCGCATCTCCTGGTTGTGCAGGCGCGCGGCTTTGGTCAGCCGTTCATCCAGTCGTAGCGGCTGACACCCCTTCTTGCTTCGCTCGGCATTGGTGAGGTCGAGAACCTGCTGCTCCCAGGCCGTCGCGCCCTCGCCCGGGACCGGTTTTGTCGGCTCCTCCGGTTCCGGTTTCGTTGGCACGTCCGGCTTCGAGGGCTCGGGATCGCCGCCCGCACAGTCGGGTGCCGCGGGCTCGTCGGTCCCGGTGTCGACGAAAGCGTCGCTGATCCACCGACCACTGTCGAGCCGATCCCACACGTCGGTAGCACCCCAACTGCCGGTCACCCGGTCACCACGCGTCGTGCACACGATCCGCACGCGCGCACCGTGGCGCACCCGGCCGACCTTCGAACTCCGCAAGCTCGGTCCTGACCGCAAGTTCACCGGAAAACGCCAATTCGGCGACTCGACGGTCCCCGTCGCCTGCTCGTCCGGTTCGGCGGTCGCCGGACCCGCCAGCGCACTCCCCGCGAGGACGGCGCCCACACACACCGCACCCAACACCGCCCGTGACCGCCGACCAGCAGACGCCCGCACCCTATGCCACATATTCGACCCTGAATTCATCGACACCGCTTCTCCCACTGAGGATTTGGCACAATCGACGGAGGTACACCATTCTCCGTACACGTTTCCGATCAGCGTTGAAGCCGCATCGATCCACCCACCGATCAGTACCGAAGGGTAGGGACCGGTAACGAAACGGTCGACCTGCGTAAGGTCTCGTTAATCCGAGTCAAGGCCAGCCTGAAACCACACGGAATCAGCGCGGCCGGACCATCGCAACAATTGGCGGCCGCACGTTAGGTGGATCCGAGGATCGAAACTACTCCGGCACCGCCGACCGCCGCCGCGCCAGCACACTTTCCACCGAAACGGCGACAAAACCGCCCCCGACCACCACGATTCGGTCCGCCGCCTGACTCCAGTACAGCGCCGAGTAGCTGGACCTGTCGTCGAACATCTCCGGCGGCAGCGAAATGTAGGTGCCGTTCTCCGGAAAGTAGAGAACCCCGACGTCGCCCTCGTCGTTTTCACCGAATTTCAGCAGCAGACCGCCGTCCGGTCCCGGACGCACGGCCATCACATTCGTCCATGCTTCGACGTGCCGGATCGGCGTACCACCGCGATGGATCTCGTACAGGTCGCGATTGGACAGATAAAAGAATCCGTCGTCCCCCGCGGGCACCGAGGTGAACTCGACGTGCGAGCGCTCGGCGGCCATCTCGAAGGTGCGGACGCAGCCGGCGGCCCCCGCGTCGAGCTCGTAACCGTTTCCGTTCCAGATCAATACGGTGCTGCCGTCTGCCAGCCGAGCGGCCCCGGTCATCGGAAGCGCGGCGTCGCCGAGCACACTTTTCACCACCGCCGCATCCGGAATGCCGGGAATCTGCTCCCACGCACCCGATTCCGCGAGCCACAGCGGACCGGGCAGCGGGTCACCGACATTCAAGCCGCCGAATCTCAGCAGATGCGTCTTCACCTCGTGCAACACCACGGGGCGTGCGCCGAGGAAGTGGCACTCGTGCGCGTAGAGGTCGGCCTCGCCCGGCCCCTTGGCCGGCAGCACTCGCGGCGCATCCGCCGCGCCGTCCACCAGGATCGGCCCGAACGCGCGCGGGCGCGCCTGCGTGTCGGCGGTCGACATCGCGAGCCATCCACCGGCTGGCGACCGGGCCGCCGCTACCCAGAATTCGTTGCGCTGCAACGACAAACGCGGCGGCCAAACCCCGAGATCCCACAGCTCCACCCGCGGATTCCGGCCATCGCTGTGCGACAGCAGGAATCCGTCCACGATGTCATCGAGCACGCTCGCGATCGGCGAGGGCGGCGCGGTCTCTACCGCGGCGGCCGGCGTCCCATCGTTGCCCAGGTACTGCGCCCACATCAACTCCGGATCTCCCGGGAACTCACCTGCCGCGGGCACCGCGAGATCGGTTGCCTCCCAATACCCCAGCTTGCGGTCGACCGCCGCCCGCAGCGTCGCCACGATCCCCCGGTACTTACGCTGCTCGCCTTTCGTCAACGGCCCGAGCTGCTCTTGCACCCACGCCAGCACGTCCGCGACATGATTGGCGGGCACATACAGACCCGTCGAATAATTACCGCTGAACCATCCCGACGAGAACTGCCCGCCGAGTTGCGGATGCGCCGCAACAACTTCGGTGAACAGTCCGGCAGGCTCGTACTCGGCCTTCGGTACGAACACCGCGTCGGGGAACACCCGCCCCGCTTCGAACGCCAGGCTCAGCGCCAACCCGCGCTCGTACCGATACGGCAGCATCGAAGCGCTGAACATCACCGCCGCAACGGACACGGCCTCCGCCGCCGCCCGCGCGTCGGTGCCCAGCAGCAGCTCCCGTACCTGCCGCCAGAGGTCCTCCGCGCCCGAATGCACCCGATCCAGCGCCGTCGGCCCGGCGGCACTCCCGAGCAGCCGGGGCACGAACTGCTCCCGGATCGCGTCCTCGTCAACCAGATGCAATGTGCAGTCGTATCCCATGATCCTCCACCTCGTCCTGCGCACCCACATGCAACCATGGGCGCGAATCAGATACGCAGCGGTGGGTGATCAGAACGCTAGGCGCAGGCCATCGGCGGACCCGAACCTACCGCCGTGCGGTCACGAGTCTTGTGCCCACACCGGGAACTCCCCCGGGGCGAGCTCGACGAAATCCGGCAGACCACGCAGGGCGGCCTCGGCGCCGCCGGGAGTGTATGTCGCCACCAGCCGTAGCGGGCGCCACCCGGTGTTGTACGTGGAGTGCAAGGTGCCGCGCGGAATCCATACCGCGTCGCCGGCCTTGATGGCGAATTCGTCGCTGTCACCGACAGTTTGGCGTCCCTCGCCGTCGATGACATAAAGAATTTCGTCGGAGTCGGGATGGTCGTGCCGATCATGGCCTTTGTTCGGGTTGATCACCACCTCGCCGAGCGTCGACGACGCACCGTCGACGGTGTCGGGCGTGACATGCCATTTGATCGAGCCCCAGCCGAAAACCATTGTCGCGACAGTGTTCGGATCGCGGTACATAAGACTCTCCTTGGTCGGGCCGCACGGGATACTTCGCGATTCATTGGTGGCTGGTGGGGATTTCCTTGAAAGCGCGCAGCTGATCGGAGATGGCGCGCTCGGTGGGCAGCCGCTCCATCGATGACGCACCGAAGAATCCCGCTACGCCATTGGTGCGCTCGAGGATGTAGCGCACGTCGTCGGGCTCCGCGATCGGACCGCCGTGACACAACACATGAATGCCGGGATCGACGGCCGCGGCCGCATCACGCATCTCCTGCACCCGCACCACCGCCTCGTCGAGCGTGATCGCCGTGGTCGCGCCGATACTGCCCTTGGTCGTCAGGCCCATGTGCGGCACGATGAGGTCCGCGCCCGCCTGCGCCATCGCGGTAGCTTGCTCCGCATCGAATACGTACGGCGCGGTGAGCAACTCGCGCTCGGCTGCCAACTGGATCATCTCGATTTCGAGATCGAAACCCATACCGGTCTCCTCGAGATTCGCCCGGAAGACACCATCGATCAGACCGACGGTGGGAAAGTTCTGTACACCGGTGAATCCGATGGCGCGGATCTCATCGAGGAACCGCGGCATCTGCCGGAACGGATCGGTGCCGCAGACGCCGGCAAGGACAGCGGTCTGCTTCACGACGGGCAGCACCTCGGCGGCCATCTCCACCACTATCGCGTTGGCGTCGCCATAGGGCATCAGGCCGGCCAGGGAGCCACGACCGGCCATCCTGAACCGTCCCGAGTTGTAGATGATGATGAGGTCGGCCCCGCCCATCTCCGCGGACTTGGCCGACAGGCCGGTGCCCGCGCCCGCGCCGATCAGTGGCTGACCGGCCTCGAGTCGGCTGCGAAATCCGGCGAGAGCTTGTTCACGATTCACGATGTGCGCTCCTGATCAGTCGGTGCAGATGCTCGGCGGCCGCCGTCGCGAACGCCGGGCTGTTGATGTCCTGGTCGCTGTCGATCACCTCGACCTGGGTTCCGGCCACCGCTTCGAGTATCGAGTCGATGCACGCCGCGTCCGCCGCGGGATCCCAGAATGGCCCACCGTCCACGTCGACCGCGGACAGTCCGCCGCGGGGGACGTACAACGCGGTGGGTCCGGTTGCCGCCGCCAGCTTCCGGCCGAGCACGTCACCTATCCGGGCCGCTTCGACGGCGCTCGTCCGCAGCAACGTGACTGTCTCGTTGTGCACGAGCAAGTTCCGCTCGCGGAACCGCTCCGGCACGGTGTCCTTCGGCCCGAAGTTGACCATGTCCAAGGCACCGAGGCTGACGACCTGCGGAATGCCCGCCTTCGCCGCCGCGGTGAGCCGATCGGGCCCGGCGGACAACACCCCGCCGACGAGCTCGTCGGCGAGCTCCGTGGTGGTGAGGTCGAGCACACCGACGAAGTGACCGTCGGCGACCAGATTCTCCATGGTGCGACCGCCGGAGCCGGTGGCATGAAATACCAGCACCTCGTACCCCAGCTCCGCCAACCGGCGTCGAGCGGCATCCACGGCGGGGGTGGTGACGCCGAACATTGTGGCGGCGATGAGCGGCTTGTCCTGTGCCCCAGCATGATTCGACCGCCTGCTCGCGTAAGCGCCGGCCATTCCCGCTATCGCAGCCGCGGCGTTACCCAGCACCTGGCGGGAGATCGAGTTGATCCCCGCCACGTCGACGACGCTGTACATCAGCGTCACGTCGGTCGTCCCGACATAGGGCGCGACGTCCCCACCGGCCATGGTCGAGACCAGCAGCTTCGGCAGGCCGACCGGCAACGCTTGCATGACCGTCGCGGCGATCGCGGAACCTCCGCTGCCACCGAGGGCGAGCACACCGCTGAGCCGACCCTGCGCGAACAAGCGCTCTGCGATGGTAGCGGCGCCGGCCGCCATCACCTCAAGGGCGGCACCACGGTCGCGCCGGCGTCTGAGCTCCGCCAGCTCGGCGCCCGCCGCGGCGGCGACCGCTGACGCGTCCACGTCGGCGACGAGGGATGAGGCCCCCAGGACGCCGGTGTCGACCAGCACCACGTCCTTGCCGCACTCGGCAATCAGGTCACGGACGTACGCATACTCCTCCCCCTTGGTGTCGAAGGTTCCCACCAGCATGATGGCCACGTGTCGCTCCTTGATCTCATGATCCGGTGCTCACTCCACCAGGTCGAGGAACTCCCAGTGCGCTTCGGGATGTGCGCCACTGAGCCACTTCCCGCAATTCTGCAGGACCACCGGGCCCGAGGTGATGTGCTGGGTGCCGGTGCCGAGATCCCGCAGAAACCGTTCGATCGGACCGCGCCGGATCGCGGTCGTCGCCGCCCAGCGGTGCACCGTCCGGCCGATGTCGTGCACGGTCCACGTCGTGTGGTTGAGCACCAGCCGGATCACGGTCTCCTGTTCGGTGCTCAGCCACTCACCCGCGGCAAGCGTTTCTTCGATGCCCTGCCAGGCCTGCAGCACCCACGCGCGGGCCGCGCGCAGCTTGGCTTCGGCGACCGCGTACTCGGCGTGGAACTGCGCGGTGTCGACGGCGGCATTGAACGTGCCCGACCTCGTCGAAGCGTAGCGCTTCAATTCGTCGAGCAGCCGTCGGCCGACACCGAGCGCCCAGCCGGTGTGCACGATCGCGGACATGTTCACGATGCCGATGCGATAGATCGCGCCGCCGTTGGCGGGGTCCATCGTGGTCGCGCGATAGGTGTACGGCTCCGGCACGAAGACATCGGTGCAGTGATAGTCGATGCTGCTCGTCGCGCGGAGGCCGAGCACGTCCCAATTGTCGACGAGATGCACCTGCGACTTGGGCATCGTCAGTATTCGGGCCTCGCCGGTGCCCTCGACCTGAATCGCACTGTGGATGTGGGTGGCCAGCGCCATGCCGGAGGCGAACTGCCATTCCCCGCTGACCAGGTAGCCGCCGTCCACCGGGACGGCCCGGCCGGGTCGGGTGCCGTGGCCGGACAGCAAGGCATGATCACCGCTCGCGACATCGGGGAACAGATCAGCGGCCGCAACGGCACCGAGATAGGCCGCGGTGGTGCCGGTCATCATCTGCAGCGCCATCATCGTCCAGCCTGCCGAGGCGTCGTGGTAGCTGAGCCGCTCGATCGTGCGAATCAACTGACGCGGGGCGAATTCGTAACCGCCGAGATTCTCCGGCAGACCCGCCCGGACGATTCCCGCGCCCAGCAACGACTTCGCGGTGTCCGCGGTGAGTCTGCCGAGTTCGTCGGCCGCTTCGGCGTTCGCTTCGACGGACGCACCGAGCGCGTCGATCCGTTCCAGCAGCGCAGGGAACTCTTCGCTGATGTGTAGCCGAGCCGAGGCTGTCACACGCTTCCTCCTGGATTCGAAGACACAGTGCGGCGGCACCTTTGGCGACCCCGGTCACTCTTGCGCGCCAACCACCACTCTCCGATGCGAACCTCTCCCGCGCAACGTGCGTGGTCGGCTCAGCGGATCTGGGTATGGCCGCGGAGGTCCGCGAACCAGCTCAGCTAGGCGATCTCGGTCTGCACCCCGTTCAGGCGGTTGGACCTGGGAAGTCGAATCCGTCGTGAGCTCGGTTCTCCGTTGCTATCCTGATCGGCATCGCGATGTTCTGCGCTCGGCAGAGGTCCAATACATCGGTGCCACAACATATCTGGCCACACGACAAAATCGCGGTCGCGTCCACTGCGCTGGGTGCATGAGCTGACAGATTTCATCGATTCGGAGCTGACTCGCCGTCGGGACGGGAGACAGAATGAGAAGGTACCTCTCCATGCTCGCCTGGCTGCTCGTCTACGTCGCGCTCTGCGGCGTCGCAACATGGCTGTTGCGGGTCGGTTGGCTGCACGTCTACCCGTAACCGCGTCAGGCGATAACACGTAGTTCCTCGGCGGTGATCTCCTCCAGCGAGCGGCGGCGCGTCTCGACCAGGAAGGCGATGCCCGCCGCGGCCGCGATGGTCATCGGGACGGCGCTGACGAGCGCGGTCATCGAAATCGACGGCGCCGCAACGGCGAGGACCACCAGCGCGAGCACGATGATGCCGCCCGCCTTGCTCATGCCCGCCGCCAAACCGGTGCCGCGGGAACGTATTCGCGTCGGATACACCTCGGCGCCGTAGGCGACGAGTACCGCGACCACCGAGCTCGCGCCCCAGATCGGTGGGATGAGCAGCGCGTACAGCAGCAGCTTGTTGTCTGCGATGCCGTCGCCGAGCGCGACGAACCCGAACAGTGAAACCGCAAGCAGCGCACTGAGTATCACCATCGTCCATTTCGACGAACGGTGATAGCAGTAGGCGACCAGAAAATTGAGCGGGAAGCCGATCAGCGCGGAGTCGCGCAGGATCTGATCGGCCGAGACGCCGCTGTACCCGAGTTGGCGCAGGTTGGTCGGCAGCCAGAGCTGGAAGCCGTAAACAACCAGGCCGACGCCGAGACCGACCAACACCAGCACGGTGGTGATCCCGCCGAACGGCGCCTGCACGAGGCGGCGGTATCCCCCCTTGACACCGGATTCGATTGTCAGCTCGGAATTTTCGACCTCGGTGATGGACGCGTTGTAGACCCGCAGCACCTGCTCGGCCTCCCGGCGGCGGCCGAGCGCGAGCAGGAAGCGCGGCGACTCCGGAATCCATCGGGTGAGCAGAATGGTCAGCAGACCGGTCGGGAACCCGATCAACCACATCACCCGCCAGCCGTAGCTGTCGCCGACGGTGGCCGACAGCCAACTGGTGATGATGTAGGCGCCGGCGATGTCGCCACCGATCAGCACCATCAGCCAGCCGCGATGCCGGGCCGGAATCGTCTCGGCGAGCAGGGTGAACGCGATCGGCAGCATGCCGCCCGCGCTCATGCCCATGATCAGGCACATCAGCAGATTCAGCTCGAAACTCGGCATCGCGCCGCACACCGAGGTGGCCACGAAGAACACCCCGGCCAGCAGAATCGCCGCCTTGCGGCCGATTTTGTCGCTGAGCCAGCCCCAGATGAACGAGCCGATCACCGTGCCGGTGATGCCCGCGAGGGGCAGCAGCGCGGCGGGCAGACCGCCGTCGGGATTGGTCGCGGTCCGCAAGCCGTACTCCTTGGCGACCCCGGGCACGACGAACGCCAGCGTGGTCGGCTTCATGACGTCGATGGTGATCGCCGCGGCCATCACCAGCAGCAGAATCACGTGCACGCGATTAATCGGGGCGTCGTCGAGCGCGCGCACCCGCAGGTTTGCCACCTGATCACGCTGTGCCCCAACAGGAACGAGACCGTATGCGGTGACCGCGAGGCCGACGACGATCAGCACCATGCCTACGATCATCGAGGTATCCATGGGCATGTCGGCCATGTGATAACCCATGTGCCTGGACTCCCAGTACATCGGAAAGTGCAGCGCGGTGCCGAAAGTTGTTGCGGCGAGCCCGAACCAGAAGGCGCGGGTGCGCCGCCGAATAGGCGCCCTCCGAGGCCCGCCGCCGGATTGCTCGATCGATGAGTCGAAATGTCTTTGGCTACACACGGATATCTCCGTTCTTTACCGCACAGGCAGCGGATGAAATGAAAGCGGAACCCGCGTACCAAAACGGCGGTGGCACGACGAGTAACAACCGCGGGGTGGAGTGAGACCCGCACGGTCGAGGAGTCGAAACGGCGCGAAACGCCGGTGGTCATAGCGTATCGGCATGGTTGAGCTGATCGAGGCCGTGACGACCGGGCCGTACGGTCGTGCACGCACGATGTTGCTGAATTCACCTCGGTGAAAATCCGATATTCAAAGCTGCGGCAGTGCAAGCAAGAAGGGTGCGGTCCGAATCGTTCGCTCGGTCAAGGTGATACCGATTTCGAGTCGATCGTTTTTCCGGAGCCGGAACTCGCATATTCCTGTGCGGACGTCTCGGGTTACCTGGCGATTTCTGTCGTCGCGGATGGTCGAGACCGCGATCGCACGGGCAATCCATCTACCGGGTGGCACGCAGCTCAAACTGAAAGCTCCTTGGTTTGCGACAATCAATAACGCAGCGGCCGAGGTCAGCGGGTTCGCTGCGGGGAAGATACTCATGTACCTGCGGCTCCCTGTTGATCCAGCCGGGTCAGACAGTTTGCCACACAATAACGGCATACTAGGTTCCCTGCCGCATTCATGCTGCTCGGACCATCGCAACGGGACCTGCTCGCCGCGGACGTAGCGCCGATACTGAGAAGGACTCAGCCCGACCGCTTCGGTGAACCGAGATGTGAACGTACCGTAGCTGAGATACCCGACAGCATAGGAGATGTCGGAAACTCTCATCGACGTGGACGCCAATAACTTCTTGCTTCGCGCCAGACGGATTGCGGCGAGGAAACGGGCAGGTGACCAGCCGGTTTCCGCGCGAAACCGTCTGACGAAGTAGAACTTGCTGCATTTTGCGACGTCGGCGAGGTCATCCAAGGTAACCTGTTGCCCGCAGTTTTCCCACATGTACTTGATGCTGTCAGCAATATGGTCGGACACGAACTCTCCCAAACTCATAACAATCCACGATGCCTGAGCCGGTGACAGCAGAAATGAGCCAACCGCAGCTGTTCTGCTGCGGGTATAGCTACAAAATAGCGCCTTTGCTAGTGCGACGAAACGTGGCCGCTGCCGCTGATGTGGAACTGACCGGCCGCCTCTGGCACCGAGGTCGAACCATTCAGGTGTCGCCGCAAAGGCCGCGCGTCATTACGAAATGCCGGTGGCCCCTCAACTGCGGAATGAACGCTCGGCGAGTGCAGCCGTCGAATCCGCAGTGGCGGTTGCATTACTACCGAGTACCCCCTTAATCCATAGCCCCGACGCAAGCCCCATGGCCCCGATGCAGCGAGGCAGGCGAACGGAGTGCCCGACGGTGGCTCAGTTCGCCACCATGATTCATGTTATGCAACTGGTCGGTAGAATACTTCCGTTTTATAGATTGAGCAACGAGGAAGAAGCCCCAGACGCGGCCGGATGGGAACCTTGAGTACAGGTTTCGCGAAGGAGGGCTGCAGATGGTCTCCGCTCTGGGTGGGCTCCGCCGAAAGATCTTGACGCCGGACGCGCGGCAGGCTTCGTTGCAGGTTCGCGGCTTCCCTGCCCGTAATCCACACGCCACAGCGTGTCTGGAGCTGCCCGGTGCGACGTTCATCGAAGGATTCGGGGTAGGAGCTGAACGTGGCACGGCCGCCGAGACTGCGGCGATTTTATCTCAAATAGAAAGCAAGCGAAGAGGTTTCGCGTTTGAAGGCGCCGCAATGGCGATGGCGATTCGCGACGGGCTGCCGATCGGTCACCGCCATCACGTAGCGGATTTCATCACCGCGGCAGGCGAACACCTCTACATGATCTATGTCGGCGTCGGCTGGGCACTGGCCAGGCTCCCGCGAGCGCTGCACCGAGCGGCGCTGACCGGAGCGACCGATCCGGTGCTGAGCTGGCTCGCCTTGGACGGCTACGGGTTTCACCAGGCCTATTTCCACACCGATCGCTACGTGAAACAGCAGTATGTGGATCCGAACCCGCCCGTCGTGTCGGTTCGGCACCCGGATTATGTGCCGCACGCGATCGATCAGGGGATCGGGCGCGCGCTGTGGTTCGTCGCGGGCGCCGATCCGATAGCCGCGTGCACGATGATCGGCAAGTTCCGCGCAGACCGGCGTGCGGACCTGTTCGCCGGCCTCGGCCTGGCGGCGACCTACGCGGGCGGTGCCACCGCGGGCGAACTCGCCATGTTGGGCGAGCATGCCTCGGCCTATCGCGAAGACATCGGTCAGGGCGCGATATTTGCCGCCGAAGCACGCTCTCGCGCCCGGATCGTGCAGCCGAATACCGCTACCGCCGTAGATGTTTTCACCGGCAGGACCGTCGATGACGCAGCCAAGATCGCGATCGAAACTCGGCCGACGGAGCCGACGATCGACGGTCTCGCCGGTTATGAGGTCTGGCGACAGCGGATTCGACAACGGTGCCTGACCGCCGAGCCGCCCGACCCGACCGCTTCCGCAGCCACGGAAACAACCACGAAGGCCGAATCATGAACGCTCGTATAAGAGCCCTGACGCCCGCGATCGCCGCGGTGGTGCTGCTGGTGTCCGCCTTCCTGGTCGCGCAGGCACAGGTCGCCACCGACGATCCGGAGACAGTGGCGCAGGACTACAAGCTCGAGTCCATGGCGATCGCAATGCCGCCCGGATACGACCAATTGCCGATGAAATCCGTGCGCGAGGTGAACCCGGCCTATCAGAACATTCGCTCCTGGATCTCGTCGGTCGGTGCTTCGATCGCCGTCAACGATCTGGTCGGAAACGGGCGCTCCGATGGCATGTGCATCGTCGACACCCGAACCGACTCGGTGATCGTCACCTATACCCCGACCGCACCGCAGGCCGACCGCTTCACGCCATTCGCGCTCCGGCCGGACCCGCTCGCGATGGATTCGACGATGGCACCGATGGGTTGCGCCCCAGGGGATTTCAACGGTGACGGCGGAATGGATCTGCTCGTCTACTACTGGGGACGAACACCGATCATGTTCCTGCACCGGGCCGATGCCACCGATCCGGCGCCGAAATATGTACCGACCGAGGTGATCCCGGCGGGGAACACGCGCGATCGGTACCACGGCGAACAGTGGAACACCAATTCCGTGTCGATCGCCGACTTCGACGGCGACGGCCATCCGGACATCGTCTTCGGGAACTATTTCCCGAACTCCGGTGTCCTCGATCCGAACGGGCGTCCCGATGTCGTCATGAACGACTCGCTGTCGAATGCGAAGAACGCCGCGGGCGAGCGAGTATTCCGGTGGCACGGCAACGATGCCGCCGGACGCCCGGAATACGTCGAGCAGAAGGGCGCGATCCCGTTCGGCGACAGTACCGGCTGGACCTTGTCGCTCGGCGCAGGTGACCTGACCGGTGATCTGCTGCCCGAACTCTATGTCGGCAACGACTTCGGCCGCGATCATCTGCTGTACAACCGGTCGACGCCGGGCACTATCCGATTCACCAAGGCAACGGGCAACCGAACCTGGACCGACCCCAAATCTTTCGTGCTCGGCCACGACTCGTTCAAAGGCATGGGCGTCGATTTCGTCGATATGTACGATCGCGGGCAATTCGACATGGTGGTCAGCAATATCACCACCCCGTGGGGTATTCAGGAAAGCAACTTCGTCTGGCGCAACAACACGAGCACGCCCGAGGACATGCGTCGCGAACTCGCTGCCGGACACGCTCCGTTCTCGCAGCAAGCCCAACAGCTCGGACTGGCCTGGACGGGCTGGGGATGGGACATGAAGGCCGCCGATCTGCGCAACTCCGGAACCCTCGACGTGCTGCAGACCTCCGGGTTCGTGCAAGGCGACGGCGGCAACCGGTGGGCGTGGCTGCAGGAGCTCGCGACCACCAACGACGTCGTGCTGCACGACCCCGGGATGTGGCCGAGGGTCACCCCCGGCGACGACATCGCCGGCGGGCACCCGATGGCGCTGTTCGCCAAGGGCGGCAATGGCAAGTACGTCGACATCACCGATCAGGTCGGCACCAACGCGCCGATACCGACGCGCGGGGTGGCCATCGGCGACACCACCGGCACCGGCACCCTCGATTTCGCCGTCGCCCGCCAATGGGGGCCGCCCGCGTTCTTCGCGAATCAATCACCGCACCTGGGCAACTCGTTGACGTTGCGGCTGTACCGACCGGCCCACCCCGCCGCCGATACCACCGCGACCGTCGCCGGACAACCTGCCTACAACGCGGTCGTCACGGTGCGCACCGCCGACGGCAGGACCACGCGCAGCCAGCTCGACGGCGGCAGCGGCCACAGCGGCAAACGCAGCTTCGACGTGCACTTCGGACTCGGCGCCGCCAGCACCCCGGTCGCGGCCGAGATCGAGTGGCTCGACACCGCCGGTGCCCGTCATATCCAGACACTCCAGCTGGCGCCTGGCACGCACGCGCTGATGCTGACCGATACGGCCACCGAGATCGCCGAGGGGATCACGAAACCATGACTCTGCTCAACCGCAAACACAGCCTTCGCGATCAGCCGTCCGCGACCGTGGGCGCACCGCCCGGCGGCAACGGCGCGACCGCCACCGCACCGCCCACCACCAACGGTGCCCCGCCGCCCACCGAACCGGCCAAAAGAGATGTGCGCTATCTGGCACTGCGGAATTTTGCCCTCTCGCTCACCGTGCTCAATATCGTCGGCTACACCATCCTCGGCTTCGAACAGCCACCGCTATGGCCGATTCTGGCGGTCTTGTCGGCGTACGCGATCGACCTGGCTTTCGAGATGATCGCCGCGTGGGCGCGCAACACGTCACCACGATTCCTGGGTCGCGGCGCCCGCGGTGTGTACGAGTTCCTCCTACCGGCCCACATCACCGCCCTGGCGGTGAACATGCTGCTCTACGCCAATAACCAATTCTGGCCGGTCCTGTTCGCCGTAGCGGTCGCGATCACCAGCAAGTACGTATTCCAGGCCCCGTTCGCCGGACGGATGCGCCATTTCATGAACCCGTCCAACTTCGGGATAACCGTGGCGCTGCTGTGCTTCAGCACCTGGATCAGCATCGCGCCGCCCTACGAATTCGGCGAGAACATCAACACGATGTTCCGGATAGCGGTCCCGCTCGTCTTGCTCGTCGCGGGCACGGTGATCAACGCAACCCTGGTGCGCCGCGTGCCGCTGATCATCGGCTGGCTCGGTGGGTTCGTGATCCAGGCCCTGGTCCGGCACGAACTGTTCGACGTCGCCCTGGTCGCCGCGCTCGGCACGATGACCGGCACCGCGTTCATCCTGTTCACCAACTACATGATCACCGACCCCGGCACGACACCGTTCCCGGCCCGAGCCCAATTCATGTTCGGCGCGTCGGCCGCCACCGTGTACGGACTGCTGATGGTCTTCGACGTCGTCTACACCTTGTTCTTCGCCGTCACGATCGTCTGCGCGATCCGGGGCAGCTATGCCTGGGTTGCCTCCTGGACGAAGGCTGCCAAAGCCCGTGCCGCTGAACGCCGAAGCACCGAACACGTGCCCGTGCTGTCCCCCGGCCCCACCATCCAGCGAGCATGACCGATGGTTCGACTAGCGATCGTCGGTATGGCGTGCCGATTTCCCGACGCCGCGACCCCGGCTCAGCTGTGGGACAACGTCCTGGCCCGCAGGCGCGCATTCCGGCCGATCCCCGCCGCCAGGCTGAACGCGGCCGACTACTACGCGAGTGATCCGGCGGCGGCGGACCGCCATTACGCGACACACGTGGCGGTCATCGAAGGCTGGACATTCAATCGGGCCAGACATCGCGTCGCCGCCAACACCTTTCGGTCCACCGACATCGTCCACTGGCTCGCCTTGGACACCGCGGCGGCGGCGCTCGACGACGCGGGGTTTCCCGCGGGCGAGGGCTTGGACCGCAAGCGCACCGGCGTCATCCTCGGAAACACGCTGACCGGCGACATGACCCGCGCGTCGGTCATGCGGCTGCGGTGGCCGTATGTGCGTCGCACCCTGGCCGGCGCGCTGCACCGCAACGGCTGGCCCGCGGCGCGGATCGCCGCCTTTCTCGACGAGTACGAGGCGGACTACAAGGCACCGTTCCCACCGATCACCGAGGACAGCCTGGCCGGCGGCCTGGCGAACACCATCGCCGGGCGCATCTGCAACCACTTCGATTTCGGCGGTGGCGGTTTCACCGTCGACGGTGCCTGCTCGTCGTCGCTGCTCTCGATCGCACAGGCCGGTGACGCCATGCTCGCCGGTCACCTCGACGCCGCGGTCGTCGGCGGCGTCGACATCTCCATCGACCCGTTCGAATTGGTCGGGTTCGCGAAGACCGGCGCACTGTCGACCTCGGAAATGCGCGTGTACGACCGGCGTTCGAACGGCTTCTGGCCGGGTGAGGGCTGCGGGGTCCTCGTGCTGCTGCGCGAGGAGGACGCGATCGCCAGGGGCGCACGGATATACGCGACGATCGCGGGCTGGGGCATCTCTTCGGACGGTCGCGGCGGCATCACCCGGCCCGAACACAACGGCCACTTACGGGCCATCGAACGCGCGTACCGGATGGCGGGGTTCGGGGTGGACACCGTCGACTATCTCGAAGGCCACGGCACGGGAACCGCGGTCGGCGACTGGACCGAGCTCGAGGTGTTCAATACGGCCGTCGCCGCGCGAAGTGCGGGCAGACCACCGGTGGCGATCGGATCGATCAAGGGCAACATCGGTCATACGAAGGCGGCGGCAGGCGTCGCGGCGCTGATCAAAACCGCGCTCGCCGTGCACCACGGCATCATTCCGCCGATCACCGGGACCGACCGGGCCCATCCGGTGCTCAGCGACGTCAAGAATCGGCTCCGGCTCCCCGACCGAGCACTCGAATGGCCGGACCTCGGCGCAGAGCAGCGGTCCGCGACACCCGCCGCGCACCACCCGAACACCGTGCCGCCCAGGCGGGCCGGCGTCTCGTCGCTGGGTTTCGGCGGCAGCAACGCCCACGTCGTGCTGGAGAGCCGACGGCCACCGCGCACGCTGTCGCGCGCGGCCAGTACCCGCCTGGCACGCAGCGCCCAGGATGCGGAACTGTTCGTCCTGTCGGCGGCGACACCACTCGAGCTGGCAGCCGAGCTGCGCAGGGTCGCCGCACTCGCCGCGCGCTGCTCGTTCGCCGAACTCGGCGATCTCGCCACCGAGTTGACCAGGATCGACCCGCGACTACCGAGCAAAGCGGCGGTGGTCGCGGCGGGCCAACGACAGTCCGCCGACCGGTTGACCGAGCTGGCCGACGCCCTCGCCGCCGGTGAACGGCACCGCTTCGCTCCGGGCTCCGGCCAATTCCTCAGCGCGGGTATCGGATCCGCTCCGCGCATCGGACTGATGTTTCCCGGGCAGGGCGCCCCCGGGCACGGCGACGGCGGCGCACCCGCTCGCCGCTTCGCCGTGATCGCCGACCTGTACCAGCAGGTGGGCGTCCACGCCGAAGGTACGGCCACCGAGGAGGCCCAGCCGCGCATCGTGACGGCCTCGCTGGCCGGCTTGCGACTGCTCGACTCCGTCGGCATGCACGTCGTCGGCTGCGTCGGGCACAGCATGGGGGAATTGACCGCGCTCTACTGGGCGGGCGTGTTCGACGAAACCGAGCTCGTGCGCACAGCGGCGTTCCGCGGCAAGGCGATACAGACCGCTGCCGTGGCCGAGCCGGGCACCATGGCGACGATCTTCGCGGCCGCCGAACAGGTCACCACCCTGCTGAACGGCAGCCCGGTGGTGATCGCCGGATACAACAGTCCGAAACACACCGTGGTCGCGGGACCGACCGACGCCGTCGACGCGGTGCTGGTGAGCGCGCGCGCAGCCGGAATACACTGCCGCACACTGCCGGTGTCGCACGCGTTCCACTCACCGCTGGTCGCACCGGCCGCCCACGCGTTCCGCCGCTACCTCGACGAGATCGACCTCGGCAAGGTCAAGCGGGCCGGTTTGTTCTCGACCGTCACCGCGGGCCCGCTGGAGCCGGGCTGCGCCGTCGCCGAGCTGCTCGAGCGCCAGGTGCACGCACCGGTCCAGTTCGCCGCCGCGCTCTCGCAGCTCGCGCAGACCTGCGATCTGCTCGTCGAGGTCGGCCCCGGTTCGACGCTGTCGGCCCTCGCCGCCGATGTCTGCCCTGGAATTCCCACCGTCGCCATGGAAACCGACGGCGACTCGGTCGCCGGGATCCTGCGCACCCTCGCCGCCTGCTATGTCCTCGGCGCCCGCCCCGACCTGGACGGGCTCGCCGCGGAACGCTTCAACCGGGCGATCTCGCTCGACAAGCAGTTCGTTTTCGTCGAAAGTCCTTGCGAGCAAGCACCGAACGACTCGTTCCTCCCCCGGGCGCGGTCCATCGAACACGAGGTGGCCCCGCCGACCGTCGCCGAGCAAGCCGACCCGGTCTGGGCTGACGACACGTCGTCCTTGCCGACGTTGCAGCGGCTGATCGCCGAGCGGGTCGAGCTCCCCATCGAGGAGATCACCCCCGAGATCCACCCGCTCGACGACCTACATCTGAGCAGCATCACCATCACCCAACTGGTCGCGGATGCGCTCGCGCTGCTGGGTGCCGAGCTACCGGAACCAACCACCAACGTCGCTACCGCGACGATCGCGCAGCTCGCCGAGGCGATCGACGACCTCGCGCACACGGCGCGCGACGACGCACCGGCGCAGTCGGCCGACGAGCTGACCGGCGTCGATCTCTGGGTACGACCGTTCACCGTCGACCTCGTCGCCGCATCCGTGCCGCCGGTCACCGACCGCGGCGACGAGCCGGGACGGTGGCGGGTGTTCGCGCCGCAGGACGATCGGTTCGCCGCGGCCATCGGGCACCGGCTCGACACCGCCCGGCTCGGCGACGGTGTGCTGCTGAAGCTCGGTGCCGACGAACCCGCCGAAATCGCCATCGACCGTATGCTTTCCGCGGCCCGATCGGCGATCGACACCGGCTCGCGCTTGGTCGTTGTCGATGACGGCCGAGATGCGGCCGCGCTGGCCAAGACGGTGCATCTGGAGGTGCCCGCCGTCCGGACGACGGTCGTCCATCCAGCCACCGATTTGGCTCCCGAGCACGTCGCACTGCTGGCGTGCGCCGATATCGCCGCGACCACCACCTTCCGGGAAGTCCACTACGACAACGCAGGCAACCGGACCGAGCCGGTACTTCGCGAGCTGCCGATGGCCGATGCCGAGTTGCCGCTCGGCGCCGGTGATGTGGTCGCGGTAACCGGCGGGGTTCGTGGCATCACCATCGAATGTGCTGTCGCGCTTGCCAAGCAGACCGGATGCGTGCTCGCGCTCATCGCTCGAAGCCCCGCCGACGACCCCGATATCGCCACGAATATGGCTCGGCTACGCGAATCCGGTATCGCCGCACACTATTTCACCGCCGACGTGACCGACCGAAACCAGGTCGCCGACACGACAGCCACGATTCGTCGCGAACTCGGTGCGATCACCGGCATCCTGCACGGCGCCGGCATCAACACCCCCGCGGCCATCGGATCATTGACCGGTGACCACGTGGCGCGAACTATCGCGCCCAAGGTCGACGGACTACGCAACCTCCTCGCATCGCTCCGGCCTGCCGAGCTCCGCCTGGTCGTCGGTTTCGGCAGCATCATCGGCCGGGCCGGCCTGCGCGGCGAGGCGCATTACGCGATCGCCAACGACTGGTTGCGCTCGGCCATCGATACCCTCGCCGCCGAGCTGCCGACCTGCCGATGCCTCACCATCGAATGGTCGGTGTGGGCGGGTACCGGGATGGGCGAACGGCTCGGTGTGCTGGATTCGCTGGTCCGCGAGGGGATCGAGCCGATCCCCACCGACGTGGGCGTCGAGCTCATGCTGGATCTGCTGCGCACCCCGGCCTGCCCGACCAGCGCGGTGGTGATCGGTCGAACCGGCGGCCTACCCACGATCCGATTCGACGAGGTCGAACTTCCGCTGCTGCGGTTTCTGGAGCGTCCGCGCCTGCATGTCCCCTGGATCGAGTTGCTCGCCGACGCCGACCTTTCGACGGCGACCGACCCCTACCTCGCCGATCATCAGTTCTCCCGCGACGCGTTGTTCCCCGCGGTGATGGGCATGGAGGCCATGGCGCAGGCCGCCACCGCTTTGTTCGGTGCGCAGTGCTCGGTGCAGTTGCATGATCTGGAATTTCTCCGGCCGATCGTCGCGGCACCGGAGGGCGTGACGACGATCCGGATCGCCGCGCTGAGATCGGGCGACACTGTCCGGGTGGCGATTCGGTCGGCCACCACCGCGTTTCAGATCGACCATTTCCGCGGCGTCTGCCTGCCCGCACCGCAACACGACGGCAGCGCGGCCGCCCTCTCGACGTCGGCGACCGAACCGCTGCAACGACTGGCCGAATTCGCGCACACAGCCGCCACGACGACTTCCGGCCTCGGCATGGCGGTCGACACCGACTTCTACGACCGAATCATGTTCCACGGACCGATGTTTCGGTCGGTCGAGGACTATCATCAGCTGGCCGCCCGGCAGTGCGTCGCCCGAGTTCGGGTCGGTGACAGGCGCTGGTTCTCCCCGATGTTGCCGCAATCGCTGGTGCTGGACGATCCGGCGGCGCGCGACGCGTTCATGCACGCCATTCAGGTCTGCGTGCCCGACTCGACGCTGCTGCCGTCGAAAGTCGCCCGCGTGCTGTCCACCCCGATGTCGCCTGGAGTCCAGACAGTCGTGCTGGCCGCGCGCGAACGGTCCCACGAACAATCGACGTACAGCTACGACCTCCTAGTGCGCGACGAGAACGGCACAGTCGTCGCGATCTGGGAGGCCCTCGAACTCATTGCGGTCGCGCCGATCTCGTCGCCGTCCGGATGGGTACCCGAGCTGCTCGGTCCGCACCTGCAGCGGCGGCTCGATTCCCTGCTGGCTTCGCCGGTGCAGTTGGCGATCGTGCGCGAACGGCCGCAGCCACCGCCCACCGCCGTGGCCGACGGCGACAGCAACCCACGGATGTCGGGCCGCCGCGAAGCGACCCGGCGCGCGCTGGCCGCCGCACTCGGGCGCGCGGTGGTCATCCGGCATCGCCCCGACGGGCGGCCGGAGATCCCGGACGGGCACGCGAGCTTCTCCCATGGTGCCGGTCTCACCGTCGCCGTCGTCGCCGCGTGCCCGGTCGGCTGCGACATCGAACCGGTGCAGGAGCGCACGCAGGCGCAATGGACCGGCCTGCTCGGCAATTCGGGTGTCGCGCTCGCGCAGCTGTGTTGCCGAGCCACCGGCGAGTCGTTCGCCACCGCCGCGACGCGGGTCTGGAGCGCACGCGAAGCCGTCACGAAATTCGGCGGCACGGTCACCAGGCCACGACTGACCCTGGACACCCGTGCGGCGGCCGACGGCTGGCTGGCCCTACGGCACGGTAGCGACATCGTCTGGTCCTTCAGCACCACCCTGGCGGTGCCGGCACCCCAGCAGCCGGTGGTGTTCTCGGTGACCGAGAAAGGTTGATACGTGCGCTCTTACGAGATCTCCCACATCGTCGGCTTCGAGGAGACCAATCTGGTCGGCAACGTCTACTTCGTGAACTACTTTCGCTGGCAGGGTCGCTGCCGGGAGATGTTCCTGATGGAGCACGCGCCCGACGTGC
This sequence comes from Nocardia sp. NPDC052316, assembly GCF_044547795.1. Taxonomy (NCBI): domain Bacteria; kingdom Bacillati; phylum Actinomycetota; class Actinomycetes; order Mycobacteriales; family Nocardiaceae; genus Nocardia; species Nocardia sp. NPDC052316. The sequence goes on along the minus strand of NZ_JBIUBB010000002.1, from coordinate 31,917 downwards.
TCGACGAGATCCAGCGGGATCTCAAGCTTTTCACGATCAAATGCGAGTGCGAATACTTCGCCGAACTGACCGCGTTCCAACGGCTCACCATCCGGATGACACTGGTCGACCTCACCCAGACGCAGATCGAATTCGCCTTCGCCTACCTCGACGTCGACGACCGGGCCGGAACCGAGCATCTGGTGGCCCGGGGTCGGCAACGCGTTGCGTGTATGCGCGGCAACGGAACTCGGGTCGAGCCGACCCGAGTACCGGAGAGTCTGCGGCGCGCGCTGGAGCCGTATTACCTGGACAGCGACGTGCGCACGCTGGCCGGTCGCCGCGCCGACTGAATCATGGACGATCAGCTGACGTCGGCGTGGGCCTCGGGAGCCGTCTGCGTCGTCGAGGTGAGCTCGAGGTCCAGCAGTCGGAGGCAGCGCGACAACGAGGTCGAATCACCGCTGACCGTCAGGTTTCCCGACAGCATCGCGTCGAGGATGCCGAGCTGCTCGGTGCCGATCCGGATGAACGTCTCCGGGTCGGCGGTGACGACGAGGGCCGGCTCCTCCGGCGATCCGTCGACGACCCGAGCGGTGCGGTTCTCGCACCGCACATGGAACACTTCGTCGCCGATCCGGAACTCGTACGACTCGTCGACCTCGGGCGGTGGCCCGACGGTGATCATCGCCTCCAGCGCCAATCGTCCCCACTCGGAGCGGACGAGGCCGTCCTGCTCGTAGGAGGAGATATGCGACAAACCCCACGACGCCAACCCGATGATCACCGGCCGCAGCGCTTCACCGCTGGCCGTGAGTCGATATTGGACGCCACGGCCGTCACCGGATACGGACTCACGCTGGATTACTCCGTGTTCGGTGAGCATCTGCAGCCGCGCCGCGAGCAGGTTCGGTCCGATGCCGACCAGCGTCTCTTCGAGTAGCTGGTTGTACCGCTTCGGACCGGTCATGAGATCGCGGATTATCAGCAGGGTCCAGCGCTCACCGACGAGGTCGAGCGCAGCCGCGACTGCACACATCTGCGCGTAGCGCTTCGTTCCCATGTGAGCACCTCGGATCTCGGGTCACTACAACTTACTAGTGACATTGATACTACGGTAAATGTTTCTCTCGGGTAGCTGCGCCTGGCCTACCGGCGAGTCAGTACCTGCCGAGCTAACGATGTGGCACCGGTGACACAGCACCGGTCGCAGCGCTCTTCGTGGGACCTGATGCCATCCGGAAACAACACTTCGACGTTGGGAGCAGCGGGCGAGCAGCCGACAGCGCCGGAACCCGCCCGAGCCGCTCGGCCCCGGCCGCAGACCTGCCCGTCGACCGTCGACCGACAGTCTGCAGCACATCTATTCGGTAAGAATATCTTAAAATATAGTAATCTCCGCTACGCCGCGCGGCAGACACCTACGCATCCGGCCGAGATCTCGACGGCGAATCCTCACGTCGTGACTGCCGTACCCAACAACCGTTTCGCTGCCGCCAAGTGCTCCGGAGAGGTGCCGCAGCACCCGCCGATGATGTCCAGGCCGTAGTCGGTACACCACCGCGCGAGCAGGTCCGCGAACTCGTCGGGGGTGAACGCCGACGGCAGGGCGCGGTCGACGTGCTCATAGGCAGGCAGGCCGGTCCGGTCCTCGATGTTCGGATAAGCGCCGATCAGCCCCGACCGGCCGCGGCACAGCGCCTTCAGCGCAACCTCGGTTCCGTGCGGCGAGGTGCAGTTGACGAGCACAGCCTCGGCACCGTCGCGGGACACCGCGTGCACCGCACCGGTGAGCGGCTCCCCGGACAGCAGCGTCGCATCGTCGGCGCAGACGAACGACACCCAGGCCCGCCCGCCCGCGGAAAGCACCTGGCCCAGCGCGATCCTGGCTTCTCGAATCGTATTCATCGTCTCGATCAGGAACAGGTCGACACCGGCCCGCGACAGCTCGCGCACCAGCCAGCCGTGCTCGGCGCGCAGGTCCTCGTCCGACGGCACCAGATCCGGTCGATAACAGTCTTCGACGGGACCGATCGAGCCGGCGATCCGCGCATCGGGCACGCCTGCCTGTTTCCGGGCTGCCTCGGCCACCCCCACGGCCGCGTGCACCATCCACGCCCGGCCCGCGTCATCGAGCTTGGTCCGGCTCAGGGCACGCAGGTTAGCCCGGAAGGTGTTCGCCGTGATGATCTGGGCGCCCGCGGCGAGATACGCCTCGTGCACCGACTGCAGCACCCGCCGATTGGCGTCGGTGAGCAGAGCCGCGGAGGTCCACCACGGCGCGCGCACCGGCAACCCCGCGCGTTGTAGCGCACTCGCGTTACCACCGTCGAGCAGCTGGACTCCTTGAGCAGCAGCGGAATTCGTCATGAGTCACCTTCCAGCGCAGTCGTCAGATCCTCGACCAGATCGGCCGGATCCTCGATCCCGATCGAAAGCCGGATCAGGTCGTCGGTGATGCCGGCCGCGTGCCTGACGGCGCGCGGTATCGGCCGATGCGTCATCAGAGCCGGGCACTCGATGAGCGATCGCACGCCACCGAGGCTCACCGCGCAGGCGAACAGCTGTGTTCGCGCCATCAGCTTCTCGGGATCGTCGCGGTAGCGGAAACTGATGATCGAGCCTGGCCCCGACATCTGCCGGCCGGCCAGGCGATGCTGGGGATGCGACGGCAGACCTGGATAGCAGACTTCGGCGACGGCGCGGTGATCGCACAGCTCCTCGGCGATCGCACGCGCGGTGGCGGTCTGGCGAGTCACGCGCAGCGACAGTGTCTTCAGGCCGCGATGTACCAGGTAACAGTCCAGGCCGCCGGGGACGCCGCCGGTCACCGTCCGATGTTCGACGAATCCGGCATACAGCGCCTCGTCGTCGCATACCAGCGCACCGCCGAGCACGTCGGCGTGGCCGGCGATGAATTTGGTTGTGCTGTAAAGGCTTACATCCGCGCCCAGCTCCAGGGGGCGTTGCAGGGCCGGGCTCGCGAACGTGTTGTCGACGACCACCACCGCACCTTGCGCATGGGCCAACCGGCTGACCTCGGCCACATCGGTGATCTTCAGCAACGGGTTGCTCGGCGTTTCCACCCACACCATCGCGGTGTCCGTCGCCAGCGCCCGCCGTACCTCGGCCGGATCGGTCAGATCCGCGTAGTCGACCCGGATCCCGAATCGGCCCAACGTCGCGAACAACGCGTAGGTGCCGCCGTAGACGTCATCGGAGGACACCACCCGCTGCCCGGCCGTCAGGACCGACAGCATCGTGGTTGCGGCCGCCTGCCCCGAGGAGAAGACCGCGCAGAACCGCGCGTCCTCCAGCGAAGCCAGGCATTCTTCCAACGCTTCTCTGGTCGGATTCTCGCCACGGGAGTAGAAGAGCCGCAGTGGTTCCTGCGCGAAGCGATCGTAGGTGGTGGCGACGTGGATCGGCGGCACGATGTCACCGGTGCCGGGCGACGGCCGCTGCCCGCTGTGCACGAGCCTGGTATCGAAGCGCATGGCGATCAGCCGATCGGCGCGACGGCGCGCAGCAGCAAGGCCTCGCTCGGCAGGGCGACGGTGCCGTCGGGCGTGCGGTAGGGCTCGACGGCCTCGCCCACCGCGGTCCAGGTCTCCGGATCGTCGGCACTGCCGAACTTCTCCCGCAGCATGGTCTTCAGGCCGGGCGGAATGACCACCTTGTTGAATTCGACGAAGCGCTCCGGGGAGTCGAGCACGAACGGCACCCGGAACGAGGTAACCGCGACCTCGCGGAAACCGGCCTCCGTCAACTCGGCACCGACCTGCGCCGGGTCGCCCATGCTGAACGGCCCCGGTGCCCCCGGCTGCGGAGGTGGTAGTTCGAGCCGACCCGCGATCACCTGGAAGCCGAGGGACATCATGGGCGCTGCCGACCCCGGCGCGGCCCATACGGCGGCGGCCAGCGTGCCGCCGGGCACCAGCACCCGCGCCAAGGTCCGGAACGTCTCGACGTGATCGACCGCGAACATCAAGCCCCATCGGCTGAGCACGACATCGAACGACGCGGCGGGGAAGTCCAGCGATTCGACGTCACCGACCACGAATTCGATATTGCCGACCCCGCGTGCCCGCTCCCGGGCCCGGGCGATCATGTCCGGAGCGAGGTCGATCCCGGTGACCGCTCCGGTCGCGCCGACGACCGCGGCGGCGGACAGCGCCGGTTCCCCGGTGCCGGTCCCGACGTCGAGCACCCGGTGACCCGGCCGCACGCCGGCGAGTTCGAGCAACCGTGCGGTCACCGGTGCGCCACCCGTTTCGAAGTCGTTTGAGCAGGACATCCAACCGGCGCTGATCGCGTTCCAGTTGCCGCGTTGCGTCCGCTTGAAGCTCACCCGATCGAACTCGGCAGTCGTCATGACACCTGTCCCGTCAATGCTGGTTGTGGGCAACCGGATCGGTCGCCAGGAACCGTTCGGTGGGATGCTTCTCGGTCCAGAAGCCGGGCTGCACGGTCGTGAGTGCGCGCCGCACCAGATCGACCTCGGCTTCGGTGTTGTACACCGCGAACGACAGGCGAACGGTGCCGACTTCGCCGAAGGAGTCGAGGAAGACGTTGGCACAATGCACCCCGCTGCGCACTGCCACACCGTGCCGATCCAGATGGCCGCCGACGTCGTAGGGGTGGATGCCGTCGACGACGAAGGAGACGATCCCGCTCGGCTGAGCCGCCGGGTCACCGATAATACGAACTCGCGGAATGCTTTCCAGCGCTGCGACGGCGGCGTACACCAGCATGTCGTCGTGGCGCCGGATCGAGTCCCATCCGAGATCCTCGACATACTCGAACGCCGCGGCGAGTCCGATCGCTCCGGCGATGTGCGGCGTGCCCGCTTCCAGCCGAGCGGGCACCGGAACGTACGCGACGGGTTCTTCGAGGGTCACGCCTTTCACGGTGCCGCCGCCCACTTGATACGGCGCGAGCCGCGACAGCAGCTCCCGCTTGCCGTACAGCACGCCGATGCCCATCGGACCGTAGACCTTGTGCCCGGAGAAGCAGTAGAAGTCGGCGTCGAGATCGCGCACATCCACCGGCCGGTGCGGCACCGCCTGGGCACCGTCGACCAGCACCGGAACTCCGTGCCGATGCGCCGCGCCGATCATCTCCCGGACCGGGTTGACCGTGCCGAGCACGTTGGACACGTGCGCGACGGCGGCGAGCCGGACCCGAGGTCCGAGCGCCTCGGTGAACCGGTCGATCGCCACGCGTCCGCCGACGCTGACCGGGACGACGACGAGCTCGGCGCCGGAGGTCTCGCACAGCCTTCGCCACGGCAGCATGTTGGAGTTGTGCTCCATGCCGGTGACGACGATCTGGTCGCCTGCCGTCACGACGGACCGGCCGAAGGTATCGGCAAGGAGGTTGACCGCCGCGGTCGTGCCGGGGGTGAAAACCACTTCGTCGGCGTGCTCCGCGTTGATCGCACGTCGGATGGTCGCGCGGGCCGCTTCATAGGCATCGGTGGCCGCCATGCTGAGCTGGTAGTAGCCCCTGCCGATATTGCTGTTGACGTCGCAGTAGTAATTCACGAGGGCGTCGAGCACGGCGCGCGGCTTCTGCGAGGTGGCCGCATTGTCCAGGTAGACCAACGGATTCGGGCCGAAGCGCCGCTCCAGGATGGGAAAGTCCCGCCGTACCGACTCCCCCAGGGTCGAAGTGCTGATCTCCCCGTTACTCACCAGATCAGTCATTAGATCACCATATCTAAATGAAGTTACTTTGCCTAGAGCGCGAACAGTTTCCGGAACTCGGCGAGGTAGCGAGCGGGGAACTCGAACACCTTCTGCGGCGGGTACCGGCGCTCGTGCGCGCACGGCCCGAAGAAGAACCAGCAGATCTGGGCGATCTGCTCGGTGAACAGCACCGGGTGAACCGCCGCGGAGTACATCCCCATGTGACAGAAGGCGGCTTCGAACTCGCCGCGCGCGGAGAACCCGCGCCCGGACAGCACATGCCCGAAGACGTCGTGCACCACCCGGAACACGTCGTTGTGGCTGAACTCCGTGCCGTCGACCACGATGCCGGACGGTTCCAGCATGGGGTGGAACTCCTTGTCCCGCACCGGACCGTGGCCGGAACTGGTCAGGTAGACGTACAGCTCACCGGCGTTGCGGACGGACGCACGCAACTCGGCCGAGCTCCGGTAGGGCTGCCCCGCCGCCAGCCACGGCCGCACCGCGATGCCCGCGTCGACGACCACCTGGTACTGCTGCAGGTTCTCCCACTTGAACCGGTCGTAGCGCTGAGCGAGGGACGCGTCGTAGGCCAGCCGAGGAGCCCGCTCGAAATACGCGGCCACCCGGCGGCAGTAGTCCTCGTCCCAGTCGAGCGCGTATGTCGGCGATGCGGCGATCCGGTGTCCGTGCGAGGGCCGATGGCGATCGACGTACGCCTGCGCAAGATCGGCCAGATCGGCTTCCATCAGCATCACCCCTAGTTCACAATATATTCTTGAAGTGAGATTGCCGCCAGGTCAGGAGAGGCCGAGATGACCTATTGCGAATCCGCACCCGTCGCCAAGACGCTGCCCGCGCCCACCGCCTACCTGTGCGGGCTCACCTGGGACGGCTCGATGCTGTGGCATTCGGACCAGGACGCGGGGACTATCTTCGCTATCGACCCGTCCGACGGGACGGTCACTCGCTCGTGGCGCTGTGCCCGCGTCCGTGCCGACCTCGCCTACGACGGCACCCGGCTGGTCCAGGTCGGCGGGCGCCCCAAACGACTCCTGCTCATCGACCCGGAAACCGGGGAGTCCGCAGGCGAGAAGGCGGTGCTTCCCTCCAGCGGCAGGCTGACCGGGATCGAATTCGGCCCGGAGGGGCTGTGGATGTGCCTGCGCGGCCCGACCGTGGTGCAGCTGCGGAACTACGCCACCATGGAGATCGAACGCGAATACCCGGTCGGCGGCGAGTCCCCGTCGGGCCTGACCTACGTCGACGGCATGGTGCTGCACGGCGACTTCGGCGAGGCGATGGTGCGCGCGCTGGACGCGCAGACCGGTGCGGAAGTCGGCGCGTTCCGCGTCCCCGGCCACCCGACCGGCATGACCTGGGACGGCCGTCACCTCTGGTACTGCGACTTCCCCGCGCGCGCTCTTCGCGCCGTCGAACTCGACTCGGTGCTGGTCAACCGAGCGTAGGACGGCCGCCGTCGGTACCGAACAGGCCGCGCATGAGCTGCGGCTTGGCCGCCTCCTGGAAATCCAGGTTCGGATCGAGTTCCCGGATGGTCCCCTCGATCACCAGCAACGACAGCAGCGGGAAGATCAGCTCGGGCGCGGCGTTGATGCCGAAGCGGCGCTGCAGGTCGAACATCTCCATGGCGAAGGCGATCAGGCTGAACTCGCTGGCTGGCTGGCCATGGCTGCGCTCGACGAGATCAGCCATCCGCACGGTGAACCCCTCGAGATCCGCGTCCTCGGCGACTTTGGCCGCACTCCGGAGCACGATCTCGGCGGCATGGCGCCCGCGTCCGATCGCCATGTTCATGAAGAATTCGGCGAACAGGCGACGCAGCCGGTCGGAGAGCTGGACGCTGAAGCCCGCGTCGAGCACCACGACCTGGGCGCCGCGGGTGAAGTAGAGATTGCCGGGATGCATGTCGCAGTGCACGAAGCCATCCACGAACAGCATCTGATACATCGCCGCCATCCCGGACGCCGCGAAGCGCCGACGGGTGACCGGCGAACACTGATCGGCCGTGCCCACCGCCAGGTCCGGGATGAACTCCATCACGATGCACCGGGGCCGACAGGCCTCCGGATAGACCTTCGGCACCCAGACCCGCGGCACCTCGGAGAGGTTCTTGCGCAACCGCCGCAGATTGTCGGCCTCCCGTTCGAAGTCGAGCTGCCCGAGGATGGCGCCCGCCATATTCGCCACGACCTCCTCGACCGGAACGCCGCGAAAAAGCGGCAGCCGCGCGACGAATGCCGCCCCGCCCCGGATCAGCGCGAGATCCTCGGACATGGTCCGTTCGATACCGGGCCTGCGCAGTTTGACCGCGACATCCTGCCCCGAGCGCAACCGCGCCCGATACACCGACGCCACACTCCCGGAGGCGACCGGTCGGGGATCGACCGACGCGAACACCTCGTCCACCTCGGCGCCGTAGGCCTCGGCCAGCGCGACCGCGGTCTGCGCCGCATCCAGCGGCGCGACGGAATCCTGCAGCAGCGACAGTTCGTCACACAGCGCGGGCGGCAGCAGGTCGCGGCGGGTACCGAGCACCTGCCCCGCCTTGACGAAGGTCGGCCCGAGCACCATCAACAGCACGACCAGCCGCTGATAGATATGCCGCCGACCGGCTGCGCGGTCGTACCGCAACCGGCGTATCGAGCCTCCGACCAGCGCCGGGACGGCTACCGCGACGACGGTGCCGGTGACGCGCACCGCCCGCAGCGTGAGCGCGAATCGTGCTCGCATGGCCTCATCTCCCTGTTCTCTGCCGTCGATCGAACCGCTGACGCGCCTGCGCGAGGTCGCGGCGCAGCTCCCTGGCCAGCGGTGCCGGACAGAAGGCCGCGTCGATCCCCGCCGACACCGAATCGACAAGCGTGGCAACCGAAATGCCGAGCAGGTCGTGGCACAGCTGGTATTCGCGGGTCAGTGTGGTGCCGAACATCGCGGGATCATCGGAGCCGAGCGTGACCGGGACACCGGCGGCGAGTAGCGCGGGCAGCGGATGCTCGTCGAGCGCGCGCACCGCACCGGTGCGGACATTCGATGACGGACAGACCTCCAGGGTGATATTCCGATCCGCCAGGTAAGCGAGCACCCCACGTTCGGTCACCGCACGGATGCCGTGCCCGATCCGCACCGCACCCAGATCGCGGGCGGCAGACAGGATTTCCCCGGCATCGGAGGTCTCCCCCGCATGCGGAACAGCGTGCAGCCCATGGGCCCTTGCCTTGTCGAACGCGGCGCGGAACAGCCGGCGCGGCGCACCGAGTTCCGGGCCGCCCAGTCCGAACCCGACTGCCCCGTCCGGCTGGTAGCGAAGAATCCAGTCCAGGGTGGCGAAGGCGCCTGCGATACCGTCGTCCGCCGACACATCGAAGATCCAATTCAGGTGGATGCGATGGCGTTCGGCAACCAGACGACGACCGATCGACAGCGCCTCGGCTAGTTCGGCGGCGGCGATACCCCTGCGCAGATGCGACAGCGGAGTAACGGTCACCTCGGCATATCGCACGTTGTCCAGCGCGAGCTGGTCGCCGAGGCCGGTCACCAGCCGCACCATCGCGGGACCGCTGGTGACCAACCTGTTGACCGCGGTGTACACCTCGATGAAATGCGCGAAATCGGTGAATCGGTAGTACCGGCGTAGCTCGGCCGGGTCGGCGGGCACCCCGACATCCGGTCGAGCTCCGGCCAATTCGGCTACCGTGTCGACCGCCGCCGAGCCCAACAGGTGCACATGCAACTCCACCTTCGGCAGCGTCGCGAGGAATGCCGCCACACTCTCGTCGCCGCTCATCGCGGCGGCGCTCGGCTCCGTCAGGTCGCGAGCTGACGGTGCGCCACGAGGCCGACTTCGGCTCCGGAAGCCCTCCACGAGATCAACCATAGCTTTTTGAAGCAAACTAGGCGAGGGCGAGTGAACGGTCTCGTCCGCCCGACCGCAAACAGAGCCCACAGGGGCGTAGGCGGCGTCGAGGGGCCATGGTCCACAAAAGCCAAGAGCCGCAAATTATGGAGAAAACTTATGTAACATATAGCTAGTTGAACGTCGGGCAGGCGCGGAGGCGATGGACAGCCGAAGATCGGGCGGCCCGGCGACGGAGGTGAACGGCTCAACCTGCCGAGCCCATCGTGGAAGAGGTTCCCATGAACGGCGCCGTCGATCCCATCCCAGCGCACCGAGCGGCGACGATGATCGCCGAGCGATCGTCGAACCTGCGCACCGCGGAGTGGTCCGAGATCCGCGGCCTGTTCGCGCTGGATCCCGGCGCCATCCATCTCAACACCGGCACCGTCGGCGCGATGCCGCACGCCGTGCTCGACACCGTGGACCGGGTGACCAGGCAGTGGGCCGGCGGTCTCGGCGACGTCTATCCGCCGGGGATGTACCAGGACCACCGAGCCACCATCGCCAAGGCCTATGGGGTCGATCAGGACGAGCTGGTGATCACCCACAATGCGACCGAGGGCGTCGCACGGGTCATCCACGGTCTGGATCTGCACGCCGGCGACGAGGTTCTCACCACCACGCACGAGTGCTACTCCGTGCTGTCCAATTTCAACCTGTTGCGCAACCGTTTCGGCATCGAGCTCACCACGATCACCCTCCCCACCGGGTACGACGTGCGGGCCGAGCAGATCATCGAACTGTTCGAGGCGGCGATCACCCCGCGCACGAAAGTGCTTGCCTTCGCGGGGATCACGCTGTTCACCGGCACCAAGCTCCCGATGCGCGCACTGTGCGAACTCGCGCACCGGCACGGCCTGATCACGGTGATCGACGGCGCGCTGCTGCCCGGCATGCTCGATCTCGACATGCGGGCCATCGGCGCGGATTTCATCTCCTGCTCCGGGTCCAAGTTCCAGTGCGGCCCGCTGGGTACCGGATTGCTCTACATGCGCAACAAGATTCACCCGGAGCACAATCCACTGCCACTGCCCACCTTCTGGCCGATCATCTCCACCTGGTACCCGATGAAGGGCAGCCCGCCGCCGCGGACGCGGACCTCGATCGAGAGCGACAACATCGCCGACTACGTGCAGAGCGCGGGCAGTGCCAGCATCGCCCGCGGGGCCGCGCTCGCCACGGCCTGCGAAATGTGGGACGAGATCGGCCGGGATCGGATCGAGCGACGGATCATGCTGCTGGCCGACTACGCGCGCGCCCTCATCACCGAGCGTTTCGGGCGCCAGGCGATGTACTCCCCCGGCGCGGATCCCACGCTGCAGTCACCGTTGATCGCCTTTCACCCGTTCCGCAGGCCGGAAGACGCGTGGAATGTGAAGAAGGTGCACGAGTACACCATGCGGCTACAGCGCGAGTACCGGCTCTTCACCAGGTGGACGGAGTTCGACGTCGCCGGATCGCCACACCAGCACTACGCGTCACGCATCACCACCCACATCTTCAACGACCACGACGAGATAGCGAGGGCCGTCGACATCATGGCCCGGCTCGCCGCAGAGATGTCATGACCGACTCGACGATCCTGCGCCTGTACGGTCCCGGCGTGCTCGACCAGTTGGATCCGGTGTGCTGCCCGAGGTTTCCGATCGACCGGGTCGTGCGGTTGTTCGCCCGGCAGCTGTTCACCTACCGCACGCAGACCGACCTGCGCAATTGGCAGACCGTGGCACCGACACCCGATCTGGCGACCGCGGTGCCCTCCATGTACAACGCCGGAACGGGCACGAGCCATACGAGCTACGTGGTCCATTTGTGTCCCGGCGTGTACTGGGACAGCGACCCCGAGCGTCCGGTCACCACCCATGACGTGGTGCGCGGCTTCAAGCGGATGGGTAATCCACTGCGCCGCAGCGCTTTGCTGTCCTGTTTCACCGACACCATCAGGGGAATGGCGCAGTTCTGTGACGACTATGCCGCCGCGTTCGCCGGTGCCGTGCCGACCGGGCCCGAATTGGCCGAATACCAGAACTCCCATGACATTCCGGGCCTGCTGGTGCTCGACGAGGAGACAATAGTCTTCGAATTGATCCGGCCTGCACTGGATTTCATCAACATGCTGGCGTTGCCCTGCGCCTCGCCCGCGCCGGCCGAGTACGACCTGTTCGTGCCGGGCAGCGCCGAGCTGTGCCGCAACATAAGGTCGAACGGCCCGTACCGGCCCGTCGTTTTCATCCCCGGGCGGGAACTACGTCTGGCCCGAAACCCGGCGTGGCGCGCGGAGACCGACCCCGTGCGGCGTCAGCACGTGGAAGCCGTCGAAGTCATCTCCGAACAGGTCACCGCAGACGCGGTGGCGCACCGAATCCGTACGGACCGTGCGGATCTGGCGTGGGGCACCCGAATCGCCGATCCCGCAACGCCGGTCGAGCACCATCTCGGTTTCGCGCTGGACCCCTACCTGGTGTTCAACACTCGCAGCCCCAACGCCGCGGGCGCATTGCGGAAGGTACGGGTGCGCCAGGCGATCGCCCACGCGATCGACAAGGCCGCCATTGCGGTGGAGATCGCCGCACTGGGCGACGATCCGGTCATCCGCATCGCTGGCTCGGTCGTCCCGCCGAACAACGACGGCCACCAGGACCTGCACACCTACTCGACGCCGGACTATCGCGGCGACCCCGCCACCTGTGCGGCAATGCTGGCCGCCGCGGGCCACCCGGGCGGGCTGCGGGTCACCGCGATCCATCCGGCAACCGATCGCGCCCGCCTGGTCGCCCACCGATACACCGCCGACCTCGCCGCGGCCGGAATCGCCGTCGAGTCAGTCGAATTCGCCGCGTCGACGTACCTCGATCTCCTGGCCGACCCGGCACGGGCGGAGTCCGGCGAATGGGATATCGCGCTCGCCTCGTGGTCGCCCGCCTGGCTGTACAACAACGGTCGCGTCTTCCTGCAACCGCTGCTGCAATCCGGCTCCCCCGCCAACCTCGGCCGCTACCGCAATCCCGAGGTGGACGCGCTGATCGAACGGGCACTCGCCGCGGCCGACCGCGAATCGGCCGATGCCTTGTGGCGCAAGGCCGAACGCGTCGCACTGGCCGACGCCCCGATCGTGCCGCTGCTGTTCCAGGTTCCCACCACCCGGGAATCGGTCGGCCGCCGCGTTCGCGCCGCCGCCATGCTGCCCACGCACGGTCTGACGGTCGACCTGACCACCGTGCGGCTCGACCCACCCTCGACGGAGCTGACCGTCCTACCGGCCGGGAGAGCGGACGCCGTCGAAAAGTGGATGTGAAGGACAGAAGAAGTGGATGAGCACGACGCGCGTCTCCTCACCGTGATGGCGGCCAACCCCTCGGTATCCATGTGGGCGGCAGCGGGTCCGGAGGCCAACTACGCCATCAGGCTCTGGACCCGTGGCGCCGAGCGTCTGTACGGCTATTCAGGTGACGAAGCCATCGGCGAGAGCTACGTCAATCTGTTGACGAACAAGCTCGAACGCGACCAGGCAATAGCGGATCACGACAATATCGTGCGAACCGGCACGGTGATTCGGAACCTGGTAGACGACGTCGTACTCTCCGGCTCCCAGCGACTGCTACTCACGATTCGTTTTCCACTCTTCGACAAGTCCACGAATTCACATCTGCTCGCCGAGACCGGCATCGAGGTAACAGATGTTTCCCTCGAGGACGCGGTGTGGCTCACCAAAACCCGCGAAGAAGCGATCCACATCAGCGAAAGCGCTGCGAGAGAGGATCTCTCGGAGCAACTGCGCCGCCTGGTCGGCGCACTGACGTTGTCGGGCACCGGCGAGGACGAGCGCGCCGCGCTGGCCTTGGGTGTGGAGCTCGTTCGTCAGGCAATCAATGTGCAGGCCGAGTCGAGTGTGTGGCTCGCAGGCCGGGGCGAGCAGTTCAGCGAGGTATTCCGGAGCACCGGCTGGCGAGTTCCGCCCGGCTTGGACATCGGTCGCGCGCTGGAGTGGTTCAGATCGAACACCAAGCCGATCCTGCACGATTCCAGGTCCCGTCCACATCGACTGCTCAAGCAGCTCTTCGACACCCACCAAGGTCCGCTCGACACGGTGGGCATGATTCCACTGCACGCCGAAGGCGTGTTCCTGGGACTGCATTTGATCCGGGTGCCTGCCCCGCATACTTTCACCCAACTCGAGCGAGACGCGCTACCCGTTCTGTCCTCGGCCGTGCTGGCGAGCGCGCGACTCGCAGCCGAAGTTCGCAGGCGGCGGGAGGAGGCGGCCGAGTCGAGGGCGGAGGCGACCAGGTTACGCCTCAACGGTGACTTCGCTCATCGAATACGCAAAGCGGTGGATCCGATTCTGCGTGACGTTCATGCGATACGCGAGGAATTAGAGCTGCGTGGCGTGAAACTGGATGGCGAACTCGAGCAGTGGATCGACGACATCACCGAAGGCTGCACCGAGCTGGCCCGCGCTCCGGCAGAACTTCATCGTGCCCAGAAGGTTGCCCGAATCAGCGTGCGCGGCGTGCTCACCGCCCTGCGAAATCGGCTCGGCCTCGAATTTCCGGACAGCATCATCGAGCTCGATATCGATGACATCGCCGGCGTTCTCGTCCGTGGCGTCAAAGGCGATATCACCGCACTGTTTGAGAACCTGCTCTACAACGCCATCGAGGCGATGGACTGCAAGGGGCGTGTGCGGGTGAGCGCGACGGTGTCCGGCAGGTCTGTCTCCATCGCCGTGTCGGATGAAGGCCCTGGGATCAAGCCCGAGGACGTCGCAGGTGTTTTCCAACTGGGGTTCTCGAAGAAGGGCGAAGGACGTGGCCTCGGCTTGGCCCGAGCCCGCGAAATATGTACAGACCTGGGCGGCCAGATCACGGTTGACATCGACCGCGCGCCTGGCGCGACTCTGCTGGTTGTTCTGCCTATCTGCAGGAGGGCGTAGATGGCGATCGTATTGTTGCTCGAGGACAATCTCAAATTCGCTCGGGCGGTGCAGCGCGTACTTCGCGGCCATGAGGTACGACACGTGACCAGAGTCGATGCGGCGATCGATGAACTCCAACATCCCGAGGTGGACTGCGCACTCATCGACCTCAACCTCACCGATGAGGACGACTACTCCGGTTACGAAGTCTTGTCCTACATCCTTCGGAACAGACCCGATCTGCCGCGCGCGGTGGTCACGGGCTCTCGATTGAAAGGTGCGATCGCCAAGAACATCCTGCTCCGGTACGGCGTCGGCGACATCGTCATAAAAGGCGACGTCGACCGAGAGGGCTACGGCACCACAGATCTGATCGACACGGTGAGTGACCTACTCGCCGGGTCGGATCGGCAACGTCGGGAAATGGCCAGAAACGAAGTCGCCTCCATTTCCCTCGCCGCACAGACCGAATTACGCCGTCGCATCAATGGATTACAGCAACTCTCGGAGCAACTGCGTAGCGGTAGCGGCACCAAGCGCCGCGACCCGACGGTGAACAGCCGCACCGCATTGACCCGGCGAGCCGAGAAACTGATCGAACTGGAGGCGGCGGCGAAGGCCAGGTGCGACGTGGTTGCCCTGGGCGAACTTGCGCGTGAAGTGGAGTTGTTCGAGGCGGAATCGGCGAGGGTACTCGATGATTCGTAGGATCAGCGCCAGTCTCGGTCAGGTCCATCCCGGCGCCTTCTACCTGGCCAGCGCGGTGGTGCTGTCGTTGGCGGCGAACGCGTTCACCGAGGCCTACGGAGCAGTCCCCGCTCCGCCGAATCAGAAATCGCTGCTGCTGTGCTCGCTCGCGGCATTCGTGTCGGCGGTGGCGTTGTCGACGTTGGGCTGGCGCATCGAAACCATCAGATCCTTGGCCATCGAGCGTTCCGCGGACGTCGGTCTACCAGCGAGACTGCTCATCGGCGAAGCGACGAAAGCTTTCTTCGTCGAAGTCTTCGTGAAACTGACCATCGGCGTGGTGACGGCGGTGCTGTCTGTCGTTTTCATGCTCGCTCGATGGTAGGAAGCGCAGCTCGGTGCCGGCCCGGTGCCGAGCACCAACGCCTCCGTTCGCCCTGCCGACCGCCCGAAGTTCGCGCGCATTCCCCTCGCGCCACTCAGACATGCGCCCGCTTCACTTTCGCTGCCGACGGCCGCCAAAGTAACTTCACTAAACTATAATTACCTCTTGAAGAGCCGCCGACCCGGCAGTAAAGTAGGGATAGTAGAGGTCCGCACACTGGCAGACTGGATGAGATAGGGAATCCCATGGTCACGAAAGCCCAGCAGCAGAAATTCGCGAAGCACTTCGAGCGCTACGATGCCGATAGAGACGGCAAGATCGATCAGTCCGACATCGACGCATTGATCAACAGATGGTGCGACGCTTTCCATATTCCACCCGGCTCCGACAAATGGCGGAGCACCATCAAGCGAGCCAACCGACTGTGGCAGGACCTGCAGGGGCACGCGGATGCCAACGGCGACAAGGTAATCAATACCGAGGAATGGATCGCCGCGCACGAAGATCCCCGTTTCGTGGACGAGGTCGCCATTCCCCTTGCTCAGCTCACCTTCGAACTCGGCGATGTAGACGGTGACGGCAATGTGTCATTGAGCGAGTGGATGACCCTCCAGTCGATCTCCGGCGTCAGCCAGGTCGACGCGTTGAAGATGTTTCAAGCGCTCGACGGCGACGGCGACGGGTACATCACTACCGATGAGCACGACGCGGCCCTTCGTGAATTCTTCGGCAGCGACAACCTCGAAGCCGCGGGAACTCAACTGGCAGGCCATCTGTAAGAGGTCGCACCGGCCACGAGATCCGCGACCTGCACGGGGGTTGTCGTCCCGTCATGACGTCGGCCCCTGTGCAGCACGCTGTCTCCGTCGACATCACGAGGATACGAACAACCTTCTCGGTTCTCGCCGTGCGAAGTCGGTCGGCGTCGCAAAAGCCCTCCGACGCTAAGACATTGAGCACTACCTGCCGCAGCGGCCGATTCCCGCTCGGCAGAGCACCGAACGCGCTACCTTAGGACTGCACTCCATCGCCACAGCGAACATCCTGCCGCACACAGTATTGCCGCCCGGAGAGGAGATTCCCGATGATCACAGCCGACAAGATCGAGCACGAGGTGGACATCAACGCTTCCGCCGCACGGGTGTGGGAGCTGGTGACCGAGCCGGGCTGGTGGGTCGGCGACGGTGACAGATCCGGTCAGAGTCGCAGGCGCGAAGGCGATTTCGAAGTGATCGAGGACCCGAAGTACGGTGATTTTCCCGTCCGGGTCGAGACGGTGCGGCCGCCGGACTACGCCTCCTATCGGTGGGCGTCCGCCTTCCCCGGCGCGCTGCCCGGTGACGGCAATTCCACCCTGGTGGAGTTCCGGCTCGCCGAGCGCGACGGCGGTACCCGCCTGCGGGTGATCGAGAGCGGCTTCGCCGCACTGGCCCTGCCCGACGATGAGCGGGCGAAGCGGGCCGAGGAAAACAAGGGCGGCTGGAAAATGCAGCTGGACGTCCTCAAAGCCAACGCGGAGTAGCCGCGGGCCGACCAGCGCCACGAGATTCGCGGGCCGCCTGCCCATTTCCCAGCAGGATGCGGCCGACGGCGGACCGCCCTGGAGAATACGGGGGCTCGGCACGAGGCGCGAATTGCGCTACCGAATCAGGCCGGGCCCCAAATCAATTCGCCCACACGCAGCCACAATCCGCTGCGATGGATCACGACTAACTATAGATTATAGTAGTATTTAATCCGTAGGCATCACAGGGCGGGCTGAGCATCCTTCGCGGACGTCGACCGAACGCTGCGGCCTCAATCGAACAGCGGTCCGAGAACGCGGAGGTCATCATGGCCGAGAAAGCAACCGACACCACCGACGAGGTCGGCGAGTACTACGACGGTGTCGGTGAACTGGTGCAGGTCGTCGGGGGCAACCTGCACCTCGGATACTGGGACGACGACCAGGACGACACGCCATTCCTCGAAGCCATGACCAGGCTCACCCGGATGATCGCCGAACGACTACCGCTGCACCCCGGCCAGCACCTCCTCGATGTGGGTTGCGGTGTGGCCGAACCGGCCATTCAACTGGCCGGGCGACTCGGCATCTCGGTCACCGGCATCACGGTGAGCGGCTGGGAAGTCCAGGAGGCGACCGCCAGTGTCGCGCGCGCGGGCCTGTCCGACAAAATCGCCATCACCTGGGCCGATGCCGCCGCTCTCCCCTTTTCGAACGACGAGTTCGACGCCGCCATCGCCTTCGATTCGGTGCCCAACTCGCCGGACAAGGACAAATGGCTCGGCGAGATATATCGAGTGCTCCGGCCGGGCAGCCGATTCATCTACTCGGAATACCCCCTGATCGCGGAGGTGACGCCGGCCCAACGGGAAGTACTCAGGGCGAACACCGTGCCGAACCCGCCGACCAGCATGAGCGCCGCCGTGGCACCGGCCGTCGCGACCGGATTCGAGGTGCTCGAGGAACTCGATTGCAGCGCCAACGCGCGCCCGTTCTACGACGCCTTCTTGCACCGATTCGCCGAACAACGGGCCGACTTGATCGCGGCCTACGGAAAGGACCGGATTCACAACTTCGAATCCGGCATAACGACGATGTTCGAACTCTGTCGCGAAAAGATCGGTTACTACCTCATCGTGTGCCGGAAGCCGTAAGGTCGGGCACAACTATATGAAAAGGAGTGTGATCGGGCGTGTCCGAGATCCGACGGCGGCTGCACAAAGCGACTACGCAGGAAGATCACACCACCGGGGAACCCCGCACCTCCAAACGCCTACCGATCGGCGTGTACGTCCTCGGGGCCAGCGTATTCGCCCTGGGCACTTCGGAATTCATCGTATCCGGGCTGGTCGATCAGATCGCAGGGTCGCTCGGGGTCTCCGTGCCCCAGGTCGGCCAGCTCATCACGGCGTTCGCGATCGGCATGCTGATCGGCGCGCCCTTGATGGCCGTGCTGACCCTCGGCCGGGACCGCAAGACCGTGCTCCTGGTAGCCGTGACCGTCTTCTGCGTCGCGGATCTACTGACGGTGATCCCGGTCTTCGGTCTCATGTTCACCATGCGGTTGATCGCGGCCATGGCCTGCGCGACCGCACTGACCGTTGCCCAGGTGATGGCCGTCGCCCTGGCCGGTCCAGGGCGGATGCCACAGGCGATCGCGGTGATCCTCGGCGGCATGACGCTGGCGAATGTGGCGGGCGTACCGCTCGGCAGCCTGGTCGGCGCCCTGTTCAGCTGGCAGGTCATCTTCGTGCTGATCGGCGTGATGAGCGCTATCGGTGCCATCCTCGTCGCATTGTTCGTGCCGAGGTTGCCGCGCGACCACGGTCCCGCGGTCGGGCTGGGCACGCTGGTCGCCCGCGAACTGCGGTCGCTGGTCCAGGTTCGGGTCTTCGTCGCACTCACCACCATCGTGCTGTTCGAGACGGCCCTGTTCAGCGTGTACGCCTACGTTCAGCCGCTGCTCATCGACGCCAGCGGTATCAGCGTGCATCAGGTGCCGATCGTGCTGTTCCTGTTCGGTATCGGGTTGTTCGTCGGCAACACCCTCGGCGGCCGGCTGGCGCAGTTGAACGCCATGAAGAACGTCATCGGCAGTCTGGTGGCGATGATCGTCATGCTGCTGGTGCTGCGGGCCGTCGTGCACCATGGGATCGCGGCGGCCGCCGCGATCACCATCCTCGGCGTGTGCGCGTTCTCGATGACCGCCGCGCTCAGCTCGCGCGTGATCGGTTTCGCGGTGGCGGCGCCGACCCTTGCCGTCGCAATTGTCATGTCCGCCTTCAATATCGGCAATGCGATCGGTCCGGCGATCGGTGGCGTCGTTATTTCGCACGCGGCGATCGCCGATGTCATCTGGGTCGGCGTGATCATCGCGCTACTCGCGCTGGCCACCGCATTCGTTTCCGTCGTCATCGAGCGTCGACGGACATACGCGCCGGCTTCGTGAGCACAGCTGGCGCCGGTGGCTGCTGCAGCCGCCGGTGCCGGGCCTGCCGACACGGAGTCCGCTGTTACCGCGAGCCTTCGGCTGCCCGCCGGGCGTCGACGGCGCCGCGCACCTCGTCCGAGATCAGGTCGTCGATCATCGCGGCCGCGACCTCGGCACCCATCGCCGCGGCGCCGATCAGCTGTTTGGCCGGATCGGCCACGTTTCCCGCAGCCCAGACACCCGGCACCGCGGTGCGGCCGGTGGCGTCGGTGGCGATGTAGTCGCCGATCCCGCTCGGGTGCGGGGTCGGGGTCAGCCCGAGCGGGGCGAGCAGGTCACCGCGCGCGGAGAATCGTGGCCCGCACACGAGCGCCTGCAGCTCGACGACCTGACCGGTGGCCAACCGAACACCGCTCAAACGATCATTGGTGATCTGCAAAGCCTCGACCTCGCCGGGGATGATCGCGATATCGCGAGCGGCGAGCTCCTCGACCTCGCTGTCGGTCAGCGTCGGCCCGGTGTGCGACAGGAAACGAAGCTGCGCCGACCACTGCCGGAACAGCATGGCCTGGTGCATGGACATCGGGGTGGTGGACAGCACGCCGATGACCTGATCGCGTACCTCCCAGCCATGGCAGAAGGGACAATTCAGCACATCCTGTCCCCACCGGTCAGCCAGTCCGGGGATCTCGGGCAGATTATCGGTGAGGCCGGTCGCGACGAGCAGGCGGCGTCCGTGAATGGTGCCGGCATCGACGACGTCCACGCGGACACGGCCGTCCGACGCCGACACCGCCGTCGCCACGCCGGTGACGAACTCGACGCCGTACTGCCGCACCTCCGCGCGACCCGCTACCAGTAAGTCCCCCGGCGGCATGCCGTCCCGAGTCAGGAACCCGTGCATGTGTGTGGCGGTGGCATTGCGCGGCTCGCCGCTGTCCACGACAACGACCGTGTACCGCGCACGGGCGAGCATCAGAGCGGCGCTCAAACCCGCCGCGCCACCGCCGACGATCACTACATCACAGTGATTTCCGGACTCTGGGATCGTCACTCCGGCCTCCTGTAGTCAGATAGATATATAAGATGATAGCATTTGGTAGCTGATCGAGTATCGGCAGCACTCCCGCATCCGGTTCGAATACACGGAGATAACGCGATGACCAGCGCACTCAGAATAAGTAAACTCCGCAAGTTGTTCGGCGCATACGATGTCGACCAGGACGGTGTCATGGACGAACTGGATGTCACGGCGCTGGCCCAGATGTGGTGCGACACATACGATCTGCCGCCGCGCTCGGCGGAGTGGGACAAAATTCATCGGCAGGCCCTCCGCATGTTCCGGGATATGCCCGGCTCGGTGGACGCCGACGGAATAAAGAAGATAACCATCGACGAATGGCTGACATGGGGCGACCATCCGGAATTCCGGCAATTCGTCGAATCGTCGGCGATACCGTTCAGCATGGCGGTGTTCGCGGCTGCGGACAAAGACAAGGACGGGCGCATTTCCGCGCCGGAAATGATGGCGGCCCAACTCAAAGGCGGCATGTCCGAGCAGGAGACCAACAAAGCATTCTCGCTCTTGGACGCCGACGGCGACGGTTACGTCACCACGGACGAATACATCCAGGCTTCCAGGGAATTCTATTTGAGCGACGACCCGGCCGCGCGGGGAAATCATATCGCCGGTGAACTGTAGCCGCTAGATTTTATGCCGAAAGTCCGGCCGGATGCGCATCCGGCCGGACTTTCGGCATAAAATCTAGGCCGTCGCGACGCCCCTGCGGTGCACCGTCATCGGCAGCGCGTCCACCGGCATCGTGACAGCCGGTTTCGGCTTGGGCTGGTGTCCCGGCACGGAGACCAACCGCCAGCGCGCGGCGATCGTCGCGAGCACGATAATCAACTCCGCCCAGGAGAACGACTCACCGATGCAGCCGTGGACACCTGCCCCGAATGGCATGAACGCATTGCGCTGGACACCGGTCACCCGCTCGGGCAACCAACGATCGGGATCGAATACCTTTGGGTCGGCAAAGATTTCGGGATTGTGGTTGAGCGCGTAGAAGCTGTAGAGCACCACCTCGTCGGCCGGTATGCGGTAGCCGCCGAGCTCGGTATCCCGCGTCGTCGTCCTGGTCTGGAAGAAGCCTTGGGTGCGCAGACGCAGCGTTTCGGTGAGCACCCGGCGGGTGTATTCCAGCGCAGCGACGTCGTCGTACTCGGCGGCCCGACCGGCGAGCACGCGGTCCACTTCCTCGTGCAGCCGCCGCTCGACCTCCGGATGGGTGGCGATCTCGTGAAAGGCCCACGCCAAGGTATTGCTGATGGTGTTGCTGCCCGCGATGAAGAAGGTCAGCACCTCGTCGTGGATCTGCTGATCGCTCATGCTCGGCGAGCCGTCGTCGTCTCTGGCGAGCAGCATCATCGACAACAAATCGCCGCGGTCGACGCCGTCAGACCGCCCCGCCCGGATCGTCTCGTGAATGGTCCGCCGCAGATACTCCTCCGACTCCCGGTATCGACGATTCGCCGCGGTCGGCAGCTTCGTCAGCAGACCGGTGGTGTCGGTCATCTTCCGGAAGAGTCCGCCGAGTACGGCTCCGGTGGCGTCCATGAATCGACGCTGGTCCAGCGCGGTACCCGGCGCGAAGATCACCTGGGTCACATTGGCCAGGGCGAGTTCGTCCATCTCCCGCTCGACCCGAAGGGTCTCCCCCTCGGACCAGGACTCCATCGTCGCCACGGTCAATCCGCTGATCAGCGAGGAGTAATGCACGATCCGCTTGCGATGGAAGGCCGGCTGGAGCAGTCGGCGCTGGCGCCGATGGAAATCGCCGTCCGAGATCCCGAGGCCGTTACCGAACATCACGCGGAACCGTTCGGCGATCGGGCCGCCCCTGGCGAATATCTCCGGCGCGCGCATGACCTGCCGCATCAGGTCGGCGTCGTTGATCACATACATCGGCCTGCGGCCGAGCCGGATCACGGTCACCGGGTCGCCGGACTGCAAGGAGAGCAGCAGTTCGCCTGGACGCCGCTTCATCTCGAGCCCGTGGCCGAGTAGCGGCATACCGCCGGGAGTAAGAGCCGGCTGTCGAGCAATAGTGGTCATCGGTTCGCCACCTTCTGAATCGGACCGCGCGGGCTATTCGTCGCCGCGTGCGGTGTGGGCGGCCGACGGCACGGTGGCGAGAACCGTTCCGGTTTCCAACAGGGCTTTGAGATTGTTCATCAGCCCCGGCCAGCCACCGCTGCCTTCGAGTTGGCCGCTGATCGCCCTATACATGACGCTGCCCGGTTCGAAGCCGTCGTGGGTCACCGTCAGCCGCACCGTGCCGTCGCTCTCGGGTTCGATCTCGAAGGTCACCTTGGTGCGCGGTTCCTTGGCGTACTCGGCGAATTCCTCGTCCGTCCAGCCGAAGAGTTGGGCGTGCGCGGGTTGCAGAAGGTGCCAACTGTAGGAAAGCAGCCGAGGCGGGTCCGCTGCCAGCACGACCTGACCCAGATCCTGGAATTCCTCCTCCGCCATGTTCTGCCATTTCACCGGCGAACCCACGCGCCAGTCGGATTGCATCGCGACGCCGAACCAATATCGGCGGGTGAATTCCGGTTCGGTCAATCCTGCCCACAGCTGCTCGGGTGTCGTCGCAATGCGTGTCGTGTAGGTGAATTCCATGGTGCTCATCCTTTTGACTTCGATGCTGCTGCATAGCTGATCGTGGTCGGCTGCCCGGCCTCGAATCGATCGGCCCCGGCACCACGGCCGCGACCGCATCACGACGTCACCCGTTACCCGTACTACCTCACCTGCGCGTTACCGCCGCAGGTTCGGTGGATTCTCGTCCAGCACCAGCCGAAGCGTGACGTCGTGTTCGAGCGCCGCCTTCAAAGCGGCGATCAGGTAGGCGAATCCGGCCGTCGAATCCCGGACGCCGTCGATCTGGTTTTGGAGATCGCCGCCGTACCCGCTCTCGGTGATATGCAGATACGTGGCGTCGTTCTCATATGGTGTGAACGAGAACTCGACGGTGGTCGGCTCGTCGGGATTGTAATTGTCCCAAGTGAATTGAATACTGCTGTCGGGGTCGAACTTCTGAACCCGAATCGTGCGCGCCACGCCGTACATTTCCCATTCCCAGGTGAGTTCGGCACCCTCCGCCATCCGGCCACTGCTCTTCGTGTACCAGAATTTGGACGTTATCGAGGGGTCGGCCAGGGCTTCGAAGACGTCGTGCGGTGGGCGGCGGATGAGCATGCCGAGGTCAACGGACGGTGGTTGGATCGGCTGCGGCGCAACCATGGTGTCTCCTGTTCGCTAAGGGGGATTCGGTAACTCTTTCGGTAGTGGTTCGGATTCACCGTAACGGTGGATGGGTGTCGTTGTGGGGCATTCGAGCATGTGAGGGTCACTTTCCGTCGAGCCACAGGTTGGTCAGATCTCCGTTGAGAACCGGATAGGGCAGCCAGTTCCGCACGGTCGTCGCATGGAACCAGTACTGGTGCGCGAAGAGGATGGGCACCACGGCGGCGTCGTGCAGCACCTCGGCCTCCATCCGGCGGAACAGTTCGCCGGACCGCGCCTCGTCGGCCGAAGTGAGTGCGGCGCCGAGCAACTCGTTGACCTTCGCACTGCGATAGCGGCCGAAGTTCGAGCCCCAGTCGCCGTGCTCGACCACGCCCCTGCTGTCGACCACGCCCCTGCTGTCGAACAGCGGCTGCAGATACGTTCTGGCGTTGTTGCCGTACCAGTCCGGTTCCCAGCCGGTGAGGGCGATGTCCCAGCTCCTGGGCGTGCCCGACGCGCAGAAGTAGTCCGCGAACAGTTCGTTGATCGAGACGCCGACCAGCTCGACGCGGATACCGGCCCGAGCCATCGCCGCCTTGACCACCTCGGCCGTCTCGGGGTGGATGTCGCGGTCGCGGTAGACCAACCTCAGCGCGAGCCCGTCCGGATAACCGGCCTCGGCGAGCAGCTTTGCGGCCAGCTCCGGATCGCCGCGGCCGCCCTCGGTTGCGTACGGGCGGAATTCGCGGTGCGCGGTGCACAGCGGTGGAAGGATCTGGTCGGCAATGTCGTTCAGCCGCGGACCGCCCCATACTCGCGACACCTCGGCCTTGTCGACCGCATACTGCAACGCGACTCGAACCTTCCGCCTGGCCATGACGGGCCTGTCGAAGTTGATCACCAGATAGGGACTGAACAATCCGGCGGGGTACACCTCCAGTCGCGGGTCATGGTTACGCAGCAGCGGCGGGAGTTCCTCGGTGAGCGGCTGGATGTCCCACAGCATCTCGGCCGTACCGCTGGCCACCAATTCATGGGCCGCACGCTCGGACATCCCCTCGCGAACGACGATGCTGTCCACATAGGCGGCCCGCAGACGATCGGAATTCGGGTCCCACGCGGGGTTGCGCTCGAGCACGATCCGTTCTCCCGGAACGTAATTCGCCACCCGGTAGGGGCCGTTCGAGGCAAGGACGCGGTTGAACTCCCGACTGCCGGGCACGAAATCCAGGTACTCGACCGGTGCGGGCGTGGCGAACGGCACTGCGAGCATGTTCAAGAAGTCGGAGGTGGGATACCGAGTGGTGAACCGGATCTCCCGGTCCCCTTCGGCGCGCACACCGCGAATCTCGGTGTGCTCCATGGTTTCCGCGAGGGCGTCGCGTGGCGCGGCCGCCATCGCGTCCCGGAACTCGGTCATCCCGTCGATGGTGCTCAGGTAGTAGGCCAGGCCGGGACTGCTTGCGAGCGGGTGGGCCAGTCGCTTGATCCCGCGCACGACATCGCCGGCGACCAGCGGGCGGATGCCCCAGGGCGTGCTCCACCGCAGATTTTCGGCGAGGGTGAACCGGTATCGGGTGCCGTCCGCGCTGATCCGGCCGTTCGCCACGGTCGGCACCTCGGTCGCCAGGTCCGCGACGATCCTCCCCGCCTCCGCGCGGTCGCGGCTCGCGACGTAGCCGACCAGCTGCCGGGTGTAGCCACGGACGATGCCGCGGGTGGCCGTGTGGTACGCCAGCGCGGGGTCGAGATAGTCGACGTCGCCGGCCCCGACCATGGTGAGCGTGCCGCCGCGCCGGGGCGACTGCTGCTCGGTAGGGCTAGCAGTTCGAGTAGTTGTTTCCCGCACTGCCACACCGCCTTTCCGCATCCGCCCCAAAGTATACTTCCATTACATATAGTGATCTAGAGGATCTTTCGGCACGGTCCGAACCAGGAGGTCGGCAATGAGCGGTGATCAGCCAAGGTACGGCGGCACCTTGCGCCTGTACGGACCGGGAAGCATGGACCATGTCGACCCGGCGAGCTC
Organism: Nocardia sp. NPDC052316; assembly: GCF_044547795.1. Lineage (NCBI taxonomy): Bacteria > Bacillati > Actinomycetota > Actinomycetes > Mycobacteriales > Nocardiaceae > Nocardia > Nocardia sp. NPDC052316. Next base: position 6,087 of record NZ_JBIUBB010000002.1, on the reverse strand, counting down.
CTACTACATGCTGTCCGGGCAGATCATCAGACTGTTCACCCGCCAGCTGTTCACCTATCGCCCGGTGGCGCACCTGCGCGACTGGAGCCAAGTGACGCCGGTCCCCGATGTCGCGCTCGAGGTACCCACGATCGACAACGGCGGCCTCAGTCGCGACCACCTGACCTATACCGTTCGCCTGCGCCCAGGGGTCCTTTGGGACACCACACCGCCGCGCGAGGTGACCGCAGCGGACTTCGTCCGTGGGTTCAAGCGAATGTGCAACCCCGTGCTCCGGGCCGGCGCGATCCACTACTACACCAGCACCATCAAGGGAGTAGCGGAATACTGCGACGACTACGCCGCCGCTGTGCCGCAACGGAATCCGACGCCGGCCGAGCTGGCACGGTTCCAGAACTCCCGCGACATCCCGGGGATCACCGCGGTCGACGATCGGACCCTGGTGTTCGAGTTGATCCGGCCCGCACTGGACTTCGTGCACATCATCTCGATGATGTTCGCCTCACCCGCCCCGGCGGAGTACGACGAGTTCGTCCCCGACAGCCCCGAATTCCGTCGAAACGTCCGGTCGCTGGGGCCTTACCGGCTGACCCACTACCGCCACGGCGCGGAACTACGCATGGCACGAAATCCGGTGTGGCGCCAGGACACCGACCCGGTGCGGCATCAGTATCTCGACGGCGTCGAGGTCGTCATGGAGAAGGCGACACCGGAGCAGGTCGGCCAGCGGATCAGAGCCGGGCACGCGGACCTGTCCTGGGCCTCCCCCGTCACCGAAACCTACGACGAGAACCCCACCGATCCCGGCAACAACCTCGGCTACGCGCTGAATCCCTACGTCGTGTTCAACACGGTCAGCCCGAACGCCGACGGCGCCATGGGCAAAGTCGAAGTGCGCCAGGCGATCTCCTATGCGATCGACAAAACGACGATGGTCGACATCTTCGACAAGTTGAGCGTCGGTACGGTGATGTGGCCCGCCCACTCCGCCATTCCACCGGGCAACTACGGCTACGAGGACTTCGATCTCTATGCGACACCGGGCGATCGAGGTGACCCGGTGAAGGCGCGTGCGCTGCTCGCCGCCGCGGGTTATCCGGAGGGCCTGACGCTGACGGTCGTGCATCGCGATGTGGACGCGAACCCCGAAGTCGCCGACGCACTGGCCACCGACCTCGCCAAGATCGGTATCACGCTGCGTCTGGTCGCGCTGGGGCACGCCGACTTCTACCCGTTCCTCCGGGACCCGGCCAACGCGCGGGCAGGCGCCTGGGACCTGTCGACCCCGGCGTGGACCCCGGATTGGTTCGGCAACAACGGGCGCGCCTTCCTGCAACCGATGTTGCAGACCAACGAAGTTCGCGGCACCGGCAACTATGGGTGCTACAGCAACCCGGAGGTCGACCGCATGATCGAGCAGGCGCTCTCGGCGACCGACCCGGCCGACGCGCACGCGGCGTGGCACGCGGTGGATCTGCAGGTGATGCGGGACGCGGCCATCGTGCCGATCCTGGTGCACGCACCGACCATCCCGCATATCCGGGGCGCGCGCGTGCGCAACGCGATCGCCATGCCGACCATCGATCGCTGGTTCGACCTGTCCAACCTCTGGCTCGAAACCGGCGAATGAGCGTCCCCGATCCCGACAGACCGGCCTACGAGCCGGTAGTCCGCGAGTATCTGCTGTTGGGTTTGCGCCTGGGCAGACTGATCGACGGTTTCGTCGACTGCTGGTTCGGCGATCCCCGGCTCGCGGCGCGCGTGAACGAGGAACCGCCCGCTGCCCCCACCGAGCTGGCCCGGCACGCCGCCCGGCTGCGGGCCGAACTCGCCGACTCGGGGCTGCCCGACCCGCGGCAGCGGTATCTGTCGGCGCAGCTCACGGCGCTGGAGTGTGTGGCAAACCGGCTGTCCGGCAAGGACATACCGTTCCTGGACGAGATTCGGCAGTACTTCGACGTCGACATCGCCATCGGCGATCCCGAGTGCTATGCGAACGCCCACGCGTCGATCGCCGAGCTGTTACCGGGCAGCGGCGGCCTGCGGGAGCGGCTCGACGCGTACTACGAGCGCAATCGCATTCCACCGGCCCGCTTGCAACAAGCCGTCCAGGCCGTCTCCGACGAACTGCGTGTGCTCGCACAACCGCTGTTCGGCTTGCCGGTCGGCGAGCGCGTCGAGTACGAGGTGGTGCACGGCAAGCCCTGGAACGCCTTCAACCGGTATCTGGGCGGCTTCCGTTCCGAGGTCGCGCTCAACGACGAGGCCGGGCGCGCGATCGCGGCCCTGCCGATCCTGGTGACCCACGAAGCGTATCCCGGCCACCACACCGATCATTGCCTCAAGGAGGCCGGGCTCGTGCGCGAGCACGGACACGCCGAACAGCTCATCTCGCTGGTGAATACTCCGCAATGCCTGATCTCCGAAGGTACGGCCGAACTCGCGCACGTGGCCGTCCTCGGCCAGGGGTGGGGCGAATGGACCGCGAGAATCCTTGCCGCAGAAGGCATACCCAGCGACGGTGCGCTCGTCGAGCGGGTGCGGGCCCTGGTCCAGCGGCTGTTGCCCGCTCGCCAGGACGCGGCGATCATGCTGCACGACCGGGGTGCCGATGCCGACGACGTCACCGACTATCTCGAACGTTGGCTGCTGCTTCCCCGTGACCGAGCCGAGCACATGGTGAGCTTCCTGACCGACCCGCTGTGGCGGGCGTACACGGTCACCTACATCGAGGGAGCACGACTGGTCGGCGCGTGGCTGGACGCGAAACCGGCGAATCAGCCTGTCGCCGAACGCTATCTGCGCCTGCTCCGGCAACAGTTGCTGCCCGCCGACCTGCAGCACGAGCTGGACGCGACGAGGGTGTCACCGACTATTGGGCACTGATGCCGGGCACCATGATCGCGCGCAGCTGCAAGGTGGTGTGGTCGCAGTACCAGATCCGGCTGCCGTCCCAGGTCAGTCCGGTCGGGTTTCCGGCGACGTTGTACGAAGCGACCTCGCGACGCGTCTCCAGGTCGACGAGGTTGATCATGGCGCCGTGGTAGTCGGCGTAGGCGAGATAGTCGTCGGAGACGGTGACGCCGGCGGGTGCCGCGTGCACGGGAATGGTGTCGACCAGCCGGAGCCCGTCGGCCGTGCGCAGATCGATCGACTTTCGATTCTCGTAGCCCAGCCACACGCCGTGCTGGGCGGCCTCGAGTCCGGACAATCCTTCGCCTGGACGGGGATTCGGCAACTCGGTGACCGTATCCCCGGTCGCTGGGTCGATCACGCGCAAGACGCGGTCTTCACCGACGACCTGGATCAGATGGCCGCCCATCGTGGTGAGATCGGAACGGACTGCCGCACAGGGGATTCGGTGTTGCACAGCGCCCGTCGCCGGGTCGATCGCGATGATCTGGTTGAGCACACCTTCGGAGAACCAGAGCAGATCCCCCGACCAGGTCAAGCCGCACAGCTTCAGCGCCCGCACGGGGATGTCGCGCACTGTGCCGACAGAAATCGGCATCACCCCTCCCCTCCCCGGGCAATAGCGCAGTCCAGCCGCCATTCGGTGGCCACCCGGGATCGGGCGGAGCCGGATGGTCGGTGCACCGTCGCCCGGACTGCATCGCCGTCGCTCACCGGGGTGTGCCGCAGCGGCCAGATCCACACCGCCCAGTTACATCCGAGATAGGACGGAAAGTTCGACAGCGAGATGCCATCGATGAGGTCGGCGGTGAAGAAACCCATGACGGCGTGCAAGTTTCCCGACTGGGTGATGGGCATGGTCACGCGCTCCGCGAGGGGCACGGCAGCGCTGAGCAGCCGCGGTTCCCGCTGGAAGAAGTGCAATTGCGCGTGTGGCTCGGCGAATTCCTGCACCGCGTCCAGTCGGAAGCCGTGGAAATCCTGCCCCCACAGTCCCCAGCCTTCGTTGTCGAATTCGATGGCTGCGAGCGTGGTGGTCAGCTCGCGCGGGATGATGCGGCCGCCCGGCTTCAGGTTTTTGCGAGCGACACTGTCCAGCACGCGCATCATGTTCTCTTCCGGGCCGAGATTGCCCATCATCTCCGAGACGATGACGTCGGCCTTGCGCGGTAGCCGGACCGCGCGCGCGTCACCCTGGATCAGGGTGAGCTGGTCCTTCAGGTCGTTGGTCACGATGATGCGTTCGGCCACCGCCGCCATGTCCGGGTCCGCCTCGATCGCGTACACATGCTCGGCACCGTGTTTCAGCGCCAGTAGCGACAGCGCCAAAGTGCCTGCGCCCACGTCGATCACGATCGAGCCGGGCTCGACGGCCCGCTCGAGCGCCTGGTCGTAAGCGTTCATCCTCGGCCGGTCGGCGAGCATCACCTGATGCATGAGAAGGATCAGTGGATCCACAATGCCTGCCTCCGGTCGTGGGTGCTGGTCCCTCCCGTGCGACGCGGTAAGGGACCAGCAGGGCCGAGCTTTCGCTATTGATAACTCTAGGGAACTCGCCCGAGCGGCCGACGTCAAGCGACGACCGCTCGGAAGAGCCCACCTACACGTTGACGGCGGCGTGCTCGCCGACAAACGAATCACGCATGACCAGATTGATACCCGTCAGCCTGGCCTTGACCTCGTCCGCCGTGGTGACCAGCGCGGTGTCCGTGCCGTTCATCTGCAGCTCGGTCCCCGTGGCCTCCATGCTCGACAGCTTGCCGAACACGTGCACCGGGTTCGTCGCGTACAGCGTCGCCTCGGGGGTGACCAGCTCGAACTCGGTGTCGATGTGCAGCTCGCTCGGGTAGCGGATGCGGCTCAGGCTGTCTTCGCTGCCTTCGCCGAGGGTGCCACCGGACACACGCGGGAAGCTCACTCTGAGCATCACGCGTCCGCCGAGCTCGGCACAGTGGCCGGAGATCGCGACGCGCGAGATCTGTGCCAGCACACCGGAGCCCTCGTCGTGCTTCTCCGGTCCGAACAGCAGGATCTCCGTGCCCGCCGCGTTCTTGTAGTCGCCGGCCAGGTCGACGGTGACTTCCTTGCCGCCCACCTCCAGTTTGGCTTGGCCCTCCAACGACACCTGCATGATCATCGACGGGTCGACAAGCATGGAGATGCACGGCCCGGCGCTCGGCATGAAGAACATGCTCGGCGTGATGCCCACCGGCTCGTTCTCGTCGTTGGCGGGGTACCACGCCTCGGGCAGGGTGGTGCCACGGACCACGTTGGGCCCCACGATCACGTCGAACGGACCGTCACCGCGCGGCTTGCCGAGGTACGGGCCGGTCAGCGGCTTCTTGAACGGCGGAATATGGTCGACCACACCGTAGATGTCGATCACGTTGCGGTGTGCCAGCCGCAGCGTGCTGGACTCCAGGATGCCGAACCGGCGAATGTTGAACTCCGCGGGGAAGTTCTTGCCGGGCGTGATCTGCCGTACGTGACCGGTGTTGGGCAGGAACGGGTTGGACAGCACCTGGATGCGGTCGTCCAACTCGTAGCTGAAGCCCTTGATACCGACCTCGGGTGCCGAGATCAACTCGGTCTCGAACTCCGCGTAACCCCTTTCGTCGACACGGTGCTCGAACCCGGGCATCGGCCACTTGTTCAGTTGGACGAAGCCGGAGAGGTTGATCGTCTCCTTCCGTGCCGCGTAGTAATCCTCACCGAATGCCACGGTCGCGGCGGCGAGGATATGCGGACGGATCGGCTTCGGTTCTAAGTTCAGTGATTCGTACGTCTCTTTGATGGCGCTCAATCCAGACACCTCCAGCGTCTGTGGAACTAGTTGGAACGATGCCTTTAACTATATGTTTTTGAACTGATCTGGGCAATGATACGAGCCCTACCAAAAGTGCGAAGAATCAAGATTAATTTCCGGCCCCGCGGAATTCGCACCGGCACATGACACGCCTGAGCCGCGCAACACCTCCGGTGTCGCGCGGCGGTTTCCGGCGGAATCAGGTCAGTGAAATCTCCTGGCTCTTGACGCGGAATACGAACGTCGCCGCATCCGAACCGTCCGGATCCTCGACGCCGTCCCAGCCTTCGACGTCGACGTAGACGGTTTGGCCGGGGCCGATCTCGCCGAAGAGGATTTTCTCCGAGAGTTGGTCTTCGATCTCGCGT